>NZ_LHVL01000018.1:0-625643 GCF_001269775.1 Pseudomonas sp. Pf153
TTTGAGAGGGGCTGCTCCTAGTACGAGAGGACCGGAGTGGACGAACCTCTGGTGTTCCGGTTGTCACGCCAGTGGCATTGCCGGGTAGCTATGTTCGGAAAAGATAACCGCTGAAAGCATCTAAGCGGGAAACTTGCCTCAAGATGAGATCTCACTGGAGCCTTGAGCTCCCTGAAGGGCCGTCGAAGACTACGACGTTGATAGGCAGGGTGTGTAAGCGCTGTGAGGCGTTGAGCTAACCTGTACTAATTGCCCGTGAGGCTTGACCATATAACACCCAAGCAATTTGGGGCTCGATAGAGACCAGATTGCGGTGTTGTGAAGACGAAACGAACCGAAAGTTCGGACTTGTTCGCAAGGCACACACAAACTATCGCATGCCCATTTGCTGGAACGTGACCGTATGGCACGCGCCGGCTACCGAATTTCTTGACGACCATAGAGCGTTGGAACCACCTGATCCCATCCCGAACTCAGAAGTGAAACGATGCATCGCCGATGGTAGTGTGGGGTTTCCCCATGTGAGAGTAGGTCATCGTCAAGATTAAATTCCGAAACCCCTATCTGCTGACGCAGGTAGGGGTTTTGTTTTGCCCGTAGGAAAGTTCTTACGATAAGCACGGAGCGTTCCCGGCTGCCACAGCTGGCCGACAGTGCTAAGGTTCGGCCCTAGCTTTTGCCCTTTTTCAAGGATGCCTTTATGCCGGACGCAACGTCCCTCAGCCCTGCTTTCATGGTGGTTCACGGTAATCGCCTGGATGAGTTGCGCAGTCTGGTCATCAGCTTGATGCGGCGGTATCCGCTGGCCCCTCTCGAAAACGAAATCGCACTCGTACAAAGCAATGGCATTGCCCAGTGGCTTAAGCTCGCGCTGGCCGAGGACCCGGAAGACGATGACAGCGGTGGCTGTGGTATTGCAGCGGCCATTGATGTACAGCTGCCCGGCAGCTTCATGTGGCAACTCTATCGTACGGTTTTGGGGCGTGATGAAATTCCCGCCAAGTCCCTGCTCGACAAGGCCCCGCTAACCTGGCGTCTGATGCGTCTCCTGCCGCAGTTGATCGAACAGCCTCATTTCGAGCCTCTGCGCCGGTTCCTGACCCATGACATCGATCTGCGCAAGCGCTACCAATTGTCCGAGCGCCTTGCCGACCTCTTCGATCAATACCAGGTGTACCGGGCCGATTGGCTTGAAGATTGGGCTGAAGGACGGCATCAAACAAGAAATGTCCGTGGCGAAGTCAAGGCACTTGCGCCGGCCAATTGCTGGCAAGCCGAACTGTGGCGAGCCCTGCTGCTGGATGTGGGGGAGCAAGGTATGGCGCAAAGCCGTGCAGGCGTCCACCAACGATACATCGAGCGTATCAACAGCCTGGACAGCGCTCCGAAAGGCCTTCCCGGCCGGGTCATCGTGTTCGGCATCTCTTCGCTACCCGCCCAGGTCCTCGAAGCGCTCGCCGGTCTCTCTCGGTTCAGCCAGGTGCTGTTATGTGTCCATAATCCATGCCGCCATCATTGGGCGGACATCGTGGCCGACAAGGACCTGCTGCGACATCAATACAAACGCCAGGCTCGCAAGGCAGGTATGCCCGCCGTCCTCGATCCACAAACCCTGCACCAGCATGCACATCCTTTGTTGGCAGCCTGGGGCAAGCAAGGGCGTGACTATATCAACCTGCTCGACAGCTATGACGATCCCAGCAGTTATCGCTCGGTTTTTCGAGAGGGGCGAATCGACCTGTTCAGTGATAGCCATCCCACGACTCTCCTCGGTCAGTTGCAGGATGACATTCTTGAGCTGCGCCCCTTGGAAGAGACCCGGACCAAGTGGCCTGCGGTGGATGAAGGACGAGATGAGTCGATCCGGTTCCATGTTGCCCATAGCGCCCAGCGCGAGGTGGAGATTCTCCATGACCAGTTGCTGGCCCACTTCAGTGCGGATCCCACGCTGCGTCCCCGGGATATCATCGTTATGGTGCCGGACATCGACAGTTATGCGCCGCATATTCGCGCCGTATTTGGACAGATCGACAGAACGGACCCACGTTTCATTCCTTTCACCCTGACCGACCAGGGGCAGCGTGGAAGAGATCCGTTGCTGATTGCTATCGAACATTTGCTGAAGCTGCCCGATAGTCGCTTCCCGGTAAGTGAAATTCTCGATCTGCTGGATGTCCCGGCGTTGCGTGGACGTTTCGGCATTGACGAGGCTGACCTGCCAACCTTGCATAGATGGATTGAGGGCGCGGGTATCCGTTGGGGCATGGACGCAGATCATCGAGCAGCGTTGGGGCTGCCTGCGGAGCTTGAGCAGAACAGCTGGCGTTTTGGGTTGCGTCGCATGCTGCTGGGATACGCCGTCGGCCGTTCGGACGCTTATGAAGGTATCGAACCCTACGATGAAATAGGCGGTCTCGATGCGGCGTTGATTGGTCCATTGGTCGCTCTGCTGGACGCGCTGCAAGTGGCCCATCAGGAGTTCGCCCAGCCGGCAGCGCCGCAAATCTGGGGAGCGCGTCTACGCGATCTGATGCAGTTGTTTTTCCTGGCAGGTAACGAGCATGACGACTATCTGCTGGCCCAGCTCGAAGACCTGCGTGAAACCTGGCTGGAAACCTGTGAGTCGGTCGGTTTGCACGATGAGCTGCCGCTGACGGTCGTGCGTGAAGCCTGGCTGGCAGGGCTCGATCAGGGGCGGCTGTCCCAGCGTTTCCTCGCTGGAGCGGTGAACTTCTGTACCCTGATGCCGATGCGGGCGATTCCCTTCAAGCTGGTCTGCCTGTTGGGGATGAACGACGGCGATTATCCGCGGGCTCAACCGCCATTGGATTTCGACCTGATGGGGAGCGACTATCGACCGGGGGACCGTTCCCGGCGTGAGGATGATCGCTATCTGTTATTGGAGGCATTGCTTTCGGCTCGTGAAAAGCTCTATATCAGTTGGGTGGGACGCAGTATCCGCGATAACAGCGAACGACCGGCATCGGTGCTGATCGGCCAGTTGCGTGATCATATCGCCAGCGGATGGAGACTGACGGACGCAGGCAGCAACCTTCTCGAGGCGCTGACCCAAGAGCATCCCTTGCAGCCCTTCAACGCCCGTTATTTCATTCAGGGCGATGAGTTGTTCAGTTATGCCAACGAATGGCGGCTATTGCATGACGACCGCAATGTTGCGGTCAGTCCACATTTACTGGCGCCATATGTCCAGGAAGAACCCTTGAGCATCGGTCAGTTGCAGGATTTCATGCGCAACCCCATCCGCCATTTTTTCAACCAGCGACTGAAAGTGTTCTTCGAGGCCGCTGAAGTGCCGCTGGCCGATGACGAACCCTTCGTTCTCGATGCGCTCCAACGCTACAGCCTGAGCGACAGTCTGCTGGAGGCTGCCCTGGTTCGACTCGACCAGCCGGACCTTGCCCTTACGGCCCACGCCCGAAGACTGCAGAACAGCGGCCTGTTACCAATGGCCGGTTTTGGTGAATGTCTGCAACGGGAGTTGATCGAGCCCCTGCCGGATCTGCTTCAGCGTTATCAGCAGCTTCTGACTCTATGGCCGACGCCGCTGACCACCGCGATCCCGGTCAGTCTTCGATTGCAGGGGGTGAGTCTCGAAGGGTGGCTAAGTGGCCTGCACCAGCGTTCCGATGGCGCAGTCCTTGCCATCACGGCAATACCCAATAGCATCGGCTCTGCCAAAACCCGCAAGTGGCATCGCCTCATTCGCCTCTGGGTGAACCACCTGGTGGCTTGCGCCAATGGTCTGTCGATGACTAGCGCGCTGGTGGCCAGCGATGACAGCCTGCTGTTGCCTCCTTTCGAGGAACCCATGGCGCGAAGGCTGCTCGGCGATCTGTTGCAGGCCTGGCAGGCTGGTATGCGCCAGCCGCTTCCGGTCGCGGTGAAGACTGCCTTTGCCTGGCTCGGCCAATCCGAGCCGGCCAAGGCCATGGCGGCTGCTCGAAAAGCCTACGAAGGCGATGGTCAGACCTCTGAAGGCGAACGACGAGAGAGCCCGGCCCTGGCCCGGCAATTTGCCGACTTCCAAGCCCTGATGGCTGACGAGACATTTGTGGACTGGTGCGATGCACTTTATCGGCCACTGTTCGAGGCCCCGTGGCGTTCGACGGCTGGAGAGGAGACACCGTCATGAGTCGGCATACGCCATTGGCCCTGGCTTTCCCCCTGCACGGGAGCCAATTGATCGAGGCCAGTGCCGGTACTGGCAAGACCTTTACCATCTCGGCGTTATACCTGCGCCTGGTATTGGGGCATGGTGGTCAGGCGACCGGATTTGGTCGCGAGCTGCTTCCGCCGCAGATCCTGGTGGTGACCTTCACTGACGCCGCCACCAAGGAACTGCGCGAACGTATCCGTACACGCCTGGCCGAAGCGGCGCGTTTCTTTCGAGATGAGATTCCTGCCCCGGACTCACTGATTGTCCAATTGCGTGATGAGTTTGCCGAGGAACATTGGCCTGGCTGCGCCAACCGGCTGGATGTCGCCGCGCAATGGATGGACGAAGCGGCGGTCTCGACCATTCACAGCTGGTGCCAGCGCATGCTGCGTGAACACGCTTTCGACAGCGGCAGCCTGTTTACCCAGACCCTGGAAACCGACCACAGCGAATTGCTCGCAGAGGTGCTGCGCGATTACTGGCGGATGTTCTGCTACTCGATGCAGGGTGAGGCGTTGAACTGGGTGCGCACCCATTGGGGAGGGCCTGCCTCCCTGCTGCCGCGAGTCAGAGGGCTCTTCGCCAGTGCGCAAGATGATGGCCGGGAAACTGAACCGGCCGAACTCATCGCGGCATCGCTGCGCGAACGCAGTGCTGCCTTGCTCGACCTCAAGGCGCCCTGGCGGCAGTGGGCCGTGGAACTGCTGGAAATCTGTCAGCAAGGCGTTGCCAGCAAGAGTGTCGATGCACGCAAGATGCAGGCCCGGTACTTCGAGCCGTGGTTCCAGAAAATTTCTGCCTGGGTGGAGGATGAAAGCCTCGAATTGTTGGACATCGGTACGGGCTTCACCCGACTGACGCCCGAGGGCATGGCGCAGGCCTGGAAAGGGGAGGTGCCCAGCCATCCGGGACTGGACGCTATGGTCAGTCTCAAGTCCAGCCTGGACGCCTTGCCCACTCCAGATGCCGCGGTGTTGCAGCATGCCGCGCAATGGGTCGGCGCACGCTTCGAGGCCGAGAAGCGTCGACGCGCGGAGATGGGATTCGACGACATGCTGCTGCGTCTGGATGCGGCGTTGCAAGCCGAGGGCGGCGAGCGGCTGGCGAGCCTGATCCGCGAGCAGTTTCCGGTCGCGCTGATCGATGAATTCCAGGACACCGACCCGGTTCAATACCGGATCTTCGAGAGCATCTACCGCATCGAAGACAACAACCCTGAAACCGGCCTGTTTTTGATCGGGGATCCGAAACAGGCCATTTATGCCTTTCGCGGTGCCGATATCCACACTTACCTTCGGGCCCGTGAGGCTACGGTTGGCAGGTTGCACACACTGGGGACGAACTTCCGTTCCAGCCATGCCATGGTGGGTGCGGTAAATCATGTTTTCCAGTACGCCGAAACTCGTCCGAAGGGGCGCGGGGCGTTTCTGTTTCGTGACGCTTCGGGGGTGAACCCGGTGCCCTTCCTGCCTGTCGAGTCACAGGGGCGCAAGGAGTCCTTGCAGATTGCGGGACAAGCCATCACGGCGATGAACATCTGGTACCTGCCATCGGAACAACCGCTCTCCGGTGCGGTGTATCGGCAGCAGATGGCGGCGGCCTGCGCCAGTGAAATCACGGCGTTGCTCAATGGTGGCCAAGCCGGTCGCAACGGCTTCATGAATCATGAAAACGTACTGCGTGAACTGTTGCCGGCCGATATTGCCATTCTGGTGCGAGATGGCAAGGAAGCGCAGGCCGTGCGCGATCAATTATCTGCACGGGGCGTGCGCAGCGTTTATCTATCTGACAAGGATTCAGTCTTTGGTTCGCAGGAGGCACGCGACCTGTTGATCTGGCTCAGGGCCTGCGCCGAGCCGGATGCCGAGCGGCCGCTGCGAGCAGCGTTGGCCAGCATTACCTTGAATCTGCCATTGACGGAGCTGGAACGACTCAACCAGGACGAGCTGGTATGGGAAGCGCGGGTCATGCAATTTCGCGGCTATCGCACCGTTTGGCGCACCCAGGGCGTACTGCCCATGTTGCGACGGCTGCTGCATGATTTCGAGTTGCCCCGGGCCTTGATGGCGCGCAGCGATGGTGAGCGGGTGCTGACCAACTTGCTGCACCTGAGCGAGCTGCTGCAGCAGGCCGCGGGTGAGCTGGATGGCGAGCAAGCCCTGATTCGACATCTGTCGGAGCACCTGGTCTTGTCCGGGCAGGCAGGGGAGGAGCAGATCCTGCGCCTGGAAAGCGATGAGCAATTGGTCAAGGTGGTTACGATCCACAAGTCCAAGGGACTTGAGTATCCGTTGGTTTTCCTGCCGTTCATCTGCTCGACCAAACCGGTGGACGGTACACGTTTGCCTTTGCATTATCACGATGAGAAAGGTAAGGCGCAGGTCAGCCTCACGCCCACCGCCGAGTTGATTGCCAGGGCTGATGACGAGCGCCTGGCCGAGGACCTGCGTCTTCTCTACGTGGCGCTTACCCGTGCCCAGCATGCCTGCTGGCTGGGTGTCGCCGATCTCAAGCGGGGCAGTCACAACAACTCGGTCCTGCACTTGTCCGCGCTGGGCTATCTGCTGGGGGGCGGGACGCCGTTGGCCGACTCGGCGGCGTTGGAACGCTGGCTTGAAGAGTTGCAGCAAGGCAGCTCGGCCGTTAGCTGTCAGGAAATGCCCCAGGCAACCGACGAACATTACCAACCTCCTCGCAATGAGGCGGTGTTGCTCGATCCGCTCAAGCCTACCCGTAAAGCCAGCGAAAACTGGTGGATTGCCTCCTATAGTGCGCTGCGTATCGGCGAAAACCTGAGTGCTGGCAGCGATGCGGCGCCGGAAGATCCACAAGCCCAGAAGCTGTTCGACGATGAGCGTCTCGATCCGGACGCTCCAAGGGGCGTTGCCGCGATGGGCGGCGATATCCATCGCTTCCCCCGCGGCCCCAACCCAGGCACGTTCCTTCATGGGCTTCTGGAGTGGATTGCCGGCGAAGGGTTTATGGCTGCGCCAGCGGCCATCGAAGACGTCGTTGCCCGACGTTGCAATCGTCGGGGCTGGAAAGGCTGGATCACGACGCTCAATGACTGGCTGCAACACCTCATGACCCTGCCTTTGCAGATCGGCAACAACCAGGCGCCCGTGGTGCTTGCACACCTGAGCCAGTTCCAGGTCGAGATGGAGTTCTGGTTCGCCAGTCATAAGGTCGATGTGCTCAAGCTGGACCAACTGGTCTGCCAGTTCACCCACGGTGGCGTGGCCCGCGTCGCCGCCGAACCGGTGCTGCTCAACGGCATGTTCAAGGGGTTCATCGACCTGACGTTCGAGCACGACGGCCGCTATTACGTGGCGGATTACAAATCCAACTGGTTGGGAGTCGATGATACGGCCTATACCTCCCAGGCAATGGAGCAATCGATTCTGGATAATCGCTACGATCTGCAGTACGTCCTGTACCTGCTGGCGCTGCACCGCCAGCTCAAGGCACGCTTGCCCGGATATGACTATGACCGCCATGTGGGCGGCGCGCTGTACCTGTTCCTTCGCGGCACTCGTGCAGCCAGTCGGGGTGTCTATTTCACCAAGCCCCCACGAGCCTTGATCGAACAGCTGGATCGTCTGTTCCAGGGCTTGCCCGAACCCAAGGCCGAGCCGGCATGGGTACAGGGAGAGTTGCTATGAGTCGTTCTTTCGCCGATCTGCTGCCGAAGTCGTCCGAAGACGACAGCTTGATCGACCTGTCGCCCTTGAGCCGTTCGGACGATCTGCTCCTGCTCCTGACACGTTGGGTCGAGCGTGGGTGGTTGCGAGCCCTGGACAAGGCTTTCGTTGCGTTTCTCCAGGAACTGGCGCCTGACGATGATCCGCTGGTGCTGCTCGCCGCGGCGCTCACCAGCCATCAGCTGGGACATGGGCATGTCTGCCTGGACCTGTTCGAAACCCTCAAGGAGCCGGATTTCGCCTTGTCATTGCCCCCCGAGGGAGATCTGCAGGCCGGTGTGATGCTGTTGCCTTCACAGATACTGCAGACACTGGACGGCGCGCGATGGTGCAGGATCCTGGCCTCCAGTCGCTTGGTGGCCTTGGCCGAGGACGTGGGGGAAGAGGCTCGGCAACGTCCGATGGTGCTGTCGGGTAAACGCCTCTACCTGCGTCGTTACTGGACCTACGAGCGACGGATCGATGAGGCGTTGCGGCAGCGGCTTGCCAAACAGGACGCTGCCCCCAACGATCTGCGCGAGCGCCTGAACGGCCTGTTCGGGGCGGCTGCCGGCGCGGGGCCGATCGATTGGCAGAAACTCGCCTGTGCGTTGGCCACCCGGGGAGCCTTCAGCATCGTGACCGGAGGGCCGGGCACCGGCAAGACCACCACCGTCGTGCGCTTGCTGGCGTTACTCCAGGCTCCTGCCGTCGAAACAGGCAAGCCGTTGCGCATTCGCCTGGCCGCGCCCACTGGCAAGGCAGCGGCGCGCCTGACTGAGTCCATCAGTCAGCAGGTCCTGAGCCTGGACGTGAGCGCCGCCGTACGTGAGCGCATTCCCTGTGACGTGACCACTGTCCACCGGTTGCTCGGCAGCCGGCCCGGAACCCGACATTTCCGCCATCATGCGGGCAACCGGTTGCCATTGGATGTGCTGGTAGTCGATGAAGCCTCCATGATCGACCTGGAAATGATGGCCAATCTGCTGGATGCGTTGCCAGTCCATGCGCGACTGATTCTGTTGGGGGACAAGGATCAACTGGCCTCGGTGGAGGCTGGTGCGGTGCTGGGGGACTTGTGCCGAGACGCCGAGGAAGGGTGGTACACCCCCCAGACCCGGGCCTGGCTTGAGTCAGTCAGCGGCGAACGCCTGACGACCAGTGAACTGCAGCAAGACCTCGACGGTAGCCATCCGCTGGCCCAGCAGGTGGTCATGCTCAGGCATTCACGACGCTTCGGCGAGGGCAGTGGCATCGGGCAACTGGCTCGCTGGGTCAATCAGCAACAACCGGAAAAGGCCCGGCAGGTGCTGCAGGGCAAGCAATATGCGGATCTGTTTTCCCTGGCGCTGCGGGGGGAGCACGACGGCGCGCTGGAGCGTTTATTGCTCGAGGGGCATACCGAAGGCCCTCAAGGGTACCGGCACTACCTGAATGTATTGCAACAGCGGCGCCCAGCCATTTCCCGCCCACTGGAAGACAGCTGCTGGGCTGACTGGGCCCGGGAGGTGCTGTCGGCATTCGACGCTTTCCAGCTGCTGTGCGCAGTGCGCAAGGGACCCTGGGGTGTCGAAGGCTTGAACCAGCGAGTCACCGCCGCATTGCTCAAGGCCCGTCTCATTGACAGTGATCACCACTGGTACGAGGGGCGTCCGGTGTTGATGACCCGTAACGATTACGGGCTGGGCCTGATGAATGGCGATATTGGCATTGCCCTCAGGCTGCCCGAGCGTGAGGGGCCGGATGCGGGCAAGCAGGTTTTGCGGGTCGCGTTCCCTCGTAACGATGGGCGAGGCGGTGTGCGTTTCGTCCTGCCAAGCCGCCTCAATGACGTGGAAACGGTGTACGCCATGACGGTGCACAAATCCCAGGGCTCCGAATTCACCCACACGGCCCTGATTCTTCCGGATGCGCTGAACCCCGTATTGACCAAAGAGCTGGTGTACACCGCGATTACCCGGGCCAGGCAGTGGTTCAGTTTGATCGAACCGCGAGCGGGCGTGTTCGAGGAGGCGGTTCGGCGCAAGGTCAAGCGTTTGAGCGGTTTGATGCTGGATCTGGAACGGGACAATTGAATCGATTCGTCGAGGCGCGATTCTGCCTGCTTCTGTCGGAAGCGTCGTAGGACGCTGTCTCGCCGGGTTTTTGGCACTGTGCTATCGTTCCGGCATTTATCGTACCGACAAGAGACTCTTCATGGATGTGGCTGGTCGAGAGGCAGCGCGCAGCAAGGGCTGGAGGCATTGTTTGCTGGCCGGTTTTCTGGGGCTGCTGCCGCCTGTGATCGCTGCTCAGGAACAGGCATCCGCTACTCGGGCAGAACAGCGGGCCGAGTCGGTGACCCAAGTGGTGTTGGGGATCCTCAGCTATGCCCGTTGGCCGGTGGAGCCCACGCAACTGCAGCTGTGCATCGTCGGGCCGACCCAATATACCGATGACCTGGTCAAGGGCACTGCCCAGGCCACGGGGCGGCCGGTCACCGTCCAGCGTCTGTTGGCGGATCATCCCGGCATCGAGACCGACTGTAACGCGGTCTATGTCGGAAGGCTGACCAGCGAAGAGCGCACCCGCCTGTATGCCTCCTTGATCGGCAAGCCCGTGTTGAGCATCAGCGAAGGGGGCGATCCTTGCACTGTGGGCAGTCTGTTCTGCCTGCGAGTGGGTGATGAGCAGGTGTCGTTCGAGGTCAATCTGGATTCCGTGGCGCGCAGCGGCGTACGCATCCACCCCAGTGTGTTGCAGCTATCCCGACGCAGGTCAACGGCACCATGAGCCTGCCTACACCACGGATTCGTCCTACTCTGGGCTCGGTCATCGGGCGCGGTCACTTGATCGTCGCGCTGGTGGCAATCGCCATGGCCAGCGTTTCACTGACACTGCTCGGTGTCCTGGCGCTGCGGGTGTATGCCGACCACAATCTGCACCTGATCGCACGCTCGATCAATTACACAGTGGAAGCGGCCGTGGTGTTCGGCGATTCGGCTGCTGCCACCGAAGCATTGGCCTTGATTGCCAACACCGAAGAAGTCGCCGAGGCCCAGGTATTCAATGAACATGGTCGCTTGTTGGCGCGTTGGCAGCGTCCGGAGACTGGCTTGTTGTCGGATCTGGAAATGCACATCGCCAAGGCCTTCCTGGAAAAGCCCATCAGCCTGCCGATCATTCACCAGGGCCGGGCCATTGGCAGCATTCTGTTGGCGGGTCACGGAGGCAGCCTGTTGCGCTTTTTGCTCAGCGGTCTGGCGGGGATCATTCTGTGTACGGCGGTGAGTGCCTGGATGGCGTTGTATCTGGCCCGACGCCAGTTGCGGGCGATTACCGGCCCGTTGCGCTACCTGGCGGAAGTGGCCCACGCGGCGCGCAGCGAACGGGCGCTGGACCGGCGCGTACCTCCGGCCGCCATCGCCGAACTGGATAATCTGGGCAATGACTTCAACGCGCTGCTCGCCGAGCTCGAATCCTGGCAAACCCATCTGCAAAGCGAGAACGAAAGCCTTGCCCACCAGGCCAGCCACGACAGCCTGACCGGATTGCCAAACCGAGCGTATTTCGAAGGCCGGCTGATTCGCGCCTTGCGCAACGCCAGCAAACTCGATGAGCAAGTGGCGGTGCTGTATCTGGACAGCGATCGGTTCAAGGGTATCAACGACAATTTTGGTCACGCCGCGGGGGATGCGGTGCTGACGGCGGTGGCGACCCGTGTCCGGGCGCAGTTGCGTGAGGATGATCTGGTGGCGCGTCTGGGCGGGGATGAGTTTGCCGTACTGCTCTCGCCGCTGCACAAGCTGGAAGATGCCGAAATGATCGCAGAGAAAATCATCGCCAGCATGGAAATGCCGATCCAGTTGCCCGGCAATGCTTCGGTGCTGACCTCTCTGAGCATTGGCATCGCGGTCTATCCCGATCATGGCGCCACTCCGGGCGCCTTGTTGCACGCTGCCGATGCCGCGATGTACCAGGCCAAGCGTCTCGCCCGGGGCGGGCGACATTCCTCGGGGGCGGAGCACCCCGTTGCATAATCCACAATCAGGAGCCAATTCGTGCGTTCATTCTTCCAACCCAGCCTGCAACGAACCATCGCATTCCTTTTCATGACCCTCCTGGCGCTGGCTGGTTGCCAGACCACCCCACCGAAAGGGCTGACCCCGGCGCAAATCGCTGTGTTGAAGGAGCAAGGATTCAAACTGACCGATGAAGGCTGGGCGTTTGGCTTGTCGGGTAAGGTGCTGTTCGGTAGCGATGTGGAAAGTCTCAACCCGGCCAGTACCGAAATTGTCGAGCGGATTGGCAAGGCGCTGTTGGGAGCTGGAATCGAGCGGGTACGCGTCGATGGCCACACCGACGCGTCAGGCTCCCAGGCGTATAACGAACAATTGTCGATGCGTCGTGCCAACAGCGTCGGCACGGTTTTGAAGAGTGTCGGCATGCGCGAAGAGAATATCCAACTGCGCGGCCTGGGCAGCACCATGCCGGTCGCTTCCAACGACACCGCCAGTGGGCGTACCGAGAACCGTCGGGTTGCCATTGTGGTCATCGCTGATTAGTCGGCGAATACCATTTCCCGGCTGTCGCCCATCAGCAGCGGGCGGTTCTGTTCGGTCACCTCGCGGATGTAATCCCACAACAGGGTGATCCGTTTCAACTTGCGCAGATCCTCCCGGCAGTACATCCAGAACTGTCGGGTAACGCTGATTTCCTCCGGTAGCACGGGCAGCAGTTGAGCATCCTGAGCGGCGAGGAAGCACGGCAGGATGGCCAATGAGCGTCCTTGCAGCGCCGCTACGTACTGCGCGATCACGCTGGTGCTGCGCAGGTGAGCATTGGCGCCAGGCAGGACGTTCGCCAGGTAGAGCAGCTCGGAACTGAACGCCAGATCGTCGACGTAACTGATGAACGAATGCTTGTTCAGGTCCGCCGGGCGGTGAATGGGTGGATGGTTGTCGAGGTATTGCCGGGTGGCATAGAGCTGCAGGCGGTAGTCGCACAACTTGCAGCACACATACGGGCCATGTTCAGGACGCTCGAGTGCGATGACGATATCGGCCTCTCGCTTGGAGAGACTGATGAAGTGGGGCAGCGGAAGGATATCCACTGAAATGGCCGGGTAGGCATCGACGAAGTGGCTCAGTTGCGGCGTGATAAAGAAACTGCCGAAGCCTTCGGTGCAGCCCATGCGCACGTGGCCGGACAACGCGACGCCGGATCCGGACACCTGTTCGCAGGCCATGTGCAGGGTGCTTTCGATCGATTCGGCATAGCTCAGCAGGCGTTGGCCCTCAGCGGTCAGCACGAAGCCGTTGGTCCGGGATTTTTCGAACAGCAGTGTGCCCAGTGAAGTTTCCAGCGAGCTGATGCGGCGAGACACCGTGGTGTAGTCGACAGCGAGGCGCTTGGCCGCGGTGCTGGCCTTGCGGGTGCGGGCCACTTCCAGGAAAAACTTGAGGTCGTCCCAATTCAGCGACCCCAATGAGGTAATGTTTTTTTGCATGATGGACCGGTTTTTATGTGCGTTCTTATTAGAAGTTTGCACATCTATACTCCAAAAACCGTCTCATCACCAAGGTCTCTGAACGCCTTGGTCTGTGCTCAAGCAGCGCTCCCCTACAAGAACAATCCCGGAGGCCAGCATGAACGTTTCACTCACGCCCAGCGACACCGCTCTGCAGACCGTCAAGCTGTTGATCGACGGCGAGTGGGTTGAATCCCGCTCCAGCGAGTGGCACGACATCGTCAACCCCGCCACCCAACAGGTGCTGGCGAAAGTCCCCTTCGCCACCGCAACGGAAGTCGACGCGGCCATCGCCGCCGCCCAACGTGCCTTCCAGACCTGGAAGCTGACGCCCATCGGTGCGCGGATGCGCATCATGCTCAAGCTCCAGGCATTGATTCGCGAGCATTCGAAACGCATTGCCGCGGTGCTCAGCGCCGAGCAGGGCAAGACCCTGGCGGATGCCGAGGGCGATATTTTCCGAGGCCTGGAAGTGGTCGAGCATGCCTGTTCCATCGGCACCCTGCAGATGGGCGAGTTCGCCGAGAACGTCGCCGGCGGCGTCGATACCTACACCTTGCGCCAGCCCATCGGCGTGTGTGCCGGCATTACCCCCTTCAACTTCCCGGCGATGATCCCGCTGTGGATGTTCCCGATGGCCATTGCCTGCGGCAATACCTTCGTCCTCAAGCCGTCGGAACAGGATCCGCTGTCGACCATGTTGCTGGTGGAGCTGGCGATCGAAGCCGGTGTGCCGGCGGGTGTGCTCAACGTGGTACACGGTGGCAAGGACGTGGTGGATGCGCTATGCACCCATAAAGACATTAAGGCGGTGTCCTTCGTCGGTTCGACGGCGGTCGGTACCCACGTGTATGACCTGGCGGGTCGCCATGGCAAGCGCGTGCAATCGATGATGGGCGCCAAGAACCATGCCGTGGTGCTGCCGGACGCCAACCGCGAACAAACCCTCAATGCCTTGGTCGGTGCCGGTTTCGGCGCGGCGGGCCAGCGTTGCATGGCGACCTCCGTGGTGGTCATGGTGGGCGCGGCCAGACAATGGCTGCCGGAGCTCAAGGCCCTGGCGCAGAAGCTCAAGGTCAATGCGGGCTGCGAGCCGGGCACCGATGTCGGCCCGGTGATTTCCAAGCGGGCCAAGGCAAGGATTCTTGAGTTGATCGAAAGCGGCGTGCAGGCGGGGGCGAAGCTGGAGCTCGATGGCCGTGACGTCAGTGTGCCGGGCTACGAGCAAGGCAACTTTGTCGGCCCGACCCTGTTCTCCGGTGTGACCACCGACATGCGCATCTACACCGAAGAGATCTTCGGTCCGGTGCTGGTGGTGTTGGAAGTCGACACCCTCGACGAGGCCATTGCCGTGGTCAACGCGAATCCGTTCGGCAACGGCACGGGTCTGTTCACCCAGAGCGGCGCGGCGGCGCGTAAATTCCAGAGCGAGATCGACGTCGGCCAGGTGGGCATCAACATTCCGATCCCGGTGCCGGTGCCATTCTTCAGCTTCACCGGCTCCCGAGGCTCGAAGCTTGGCGACCTGGGTCCGTACGGCAAACAGGTGGTGCAGTTCTACACTCAGACCAAGACCGTCACCGCGCGCTGGTTCGACGATGACAGCGTCAATGACGGTGTGAACACCACCATCAACCTGCGTTAAGGAGCCGGACATGAACATCGCATTTATCGGCCTGGGCAACATGGGCGCCCCGATGGCGCGCAACCTGCTCAAGGCTGGCCATTCGCTGAACCTGTTCGACCTGAACCAGACGGTGCTGGCTGAGCTGGCGACGCTGGGAGGCACGATCAGCCGTTCACCTCGCGATGCGGCCCAGGGCGCGGAGTTGGTGATTACCATGTTACCGGCCGCTGCCCATGTGCGCAGCGTGTGGCTGGGGGAAGAGGGCGTGTTGGCTGGAATTGCCGCCGGCATCCCAGCAGTGGATTGCAGCACTATCGATCCGCAGACTGCCCGTGACGTGGCCGCCGCAGCGGCCAGGCAAGGCGTGCCGATGGCTGATGCGCCCGTCTCGGGCGGTACCGGCGGTGCGGCGGCCGGCACGTTGACTTTCATGGTCGGCGCCACCGCCGAATTGTTCGCCACCCTGCAACCGGTATTGGCGCAAATGGGCCGTAACATCGTGCATTGCGGTGAGGTCGGTACCGGACAGATCGCCAAGATCTGCAACAACCTGTTGTTGGGAATCTCGATGGTGGGCGTCAGCGAGGCCATGGCCCTGGGTGACGCGCTGGGCATCGATACTCAGGTGCTGGCCGGCATCATCAACAGTTCCACGGGCCGTTGCTGGAGTTCGGATACCTACAATCCCTGGCCGGGGGTGATCGAAACGGCGCCGGCTTCGCGAGGCTACACCGGCGGTTTCGGCGCCGACCTCATGCTCAAGGACCTTGGCCTGGCCACCGAGGCCGCGCGCCAGGCTCACCAACCGGTTGTGCTCGGGGCGGTGGCGCAGCAGCTTTACCAGGCGATGAGCCAGAGAGGCGAGGGCGGCAAGGATTTTTCGGCCATCGTGAACAGTTATCGCAAGCCTCAATGACTGTGAGGGGCGTCGTGGTGAGGTGACCGCTCCCTTGGAAAACTGCCCTGGTCATGTTCTTATCTCTGACTGTGGCCGTGCCGCTATCAGAAGAACAACGTGATGACAGGGAAGCGTTGATATGAAGGGAGTGTTGGAAGAGCTCGCCGTGCCGGAAAAGAGCAGGGTGTATACCCGGCCCGTGGTGTTACTGTTGTCGGCGACGTTTGTGCTGACCGTTGCCCGGGCCCTCGCCTTGCCCTATCTGGTGGTCTATTGCTCCCAGGCTTTTGGCTTGGGGGTGAAAGACATCGGTCTGGTGGTGGGCGGGGCGTTGATTGCCAGTTCCATTCTGGGCGTCTACGGCGGTTTCCTGGTGGACAGGTTTTCCAATTACCGGATCCTGCTCGGCGCGGCGAGTCTGTTCGCCCTGGCCTTTGCCGTGGCCTATCAGGTTGCCAGCCTGATTCCGTTCATCATCGCCATCGTCGTGGTGAACTTGTCTTATGCGGTAGTCGATATCGCGGTGAAATCAGGGATAGGTTTCCTGGTGACACCGGACAAGCGGGCCGGCGTGTTCTCAATGAAATACACGCTGACCAACGTCGGTTACGCCATCGGCCCATTCATGGGCGTGTTGGTCGCGAAGATCAGCCCCGGCCTTCCATTCGCGGTCGCCGGCCTGGTCGCGGTGGCTTTTGTGGTGCTGTACGGCGGGTTGGGCGAACGGCTTCCACGCACCGCGCTCCCAGAGCAGCCAAACAAGGATTTCATCCAAGTACTGGGGCATCTGGTGCGTCACTACAGGCTGGTCTGCTTTACGATCGGCGGCGTTCTCAGTGCGATCGTATTCGGACAGTTCACCGCTTATCTGTCGCAATACCTGATCGTGACCAGTACCCCGGAAAACACCTACCGGATCATCAACTATCTGGTCACCACCAACGCTTGCATGGTCATTGGCCTGCAATACCTGATCGGTGCCAGGATCAATCAGAACAACCTGTTCCGCATGTTGATGCTGGGCATGCTGTTTTTCATCGTCGGGCTGATTGGCTTCGCTCATTCGCAGGCCTGGCTGGCCTGGGTAGTCGCCATGATCATTTTCACCGTGGGCGAAATCATCGTGATCCCGGCGGAGTACCTGTTCATCGACTACATCGCGCCGGAAGACATGCGGGGCGTGTACTACGGCGCGCAAAACCTGTCCAACCTGGGAGCGGCGCTGGGGCCGGTCTTGTGTGGTGTCGTACTGTCCTCGTATGCGCCACAATCGGTGTTCTATGTTTTGTCGCTGTGCGTCGTCGTGGCCGGGGTCTTCTATTTCCTCGGATCGAGGCGCACGGGGTGATCGCTGGTTAACGTCTGGCAGTCCTGATGCGCTGTGCTCAACCTCTGTGAGCGCAGCGCATCGACCTCAAAGCCCTCAAGCAAACACGAAGTACTTGCGCACCGTTTCGACCACTTCCCAGGTGCCTTTCATGCCTGGCTCCACGACAAAGATATCGCCGGCTTTCAGGTGGATGGGCGCATGTCCATCCGGGGTGATGATGCAGTAGCCTTCCTGGAAGTGGCAGTACTCCCACTTCACGTAGTCCACGCGCCATTTGCCCGGCGTGCAGATCCAGGTCCCCATGATCTTGCTGCCATCTTCGCTGGTGTAGGCGTTGAGGTTGACGGTGTGCGGGTCGCCTTCGAGCTTTTCCCATTTGCAAGCATCGAGTACGGGCAATGGATGGGTATCGCGCAGAACGGTGATAGGTGCGGTCATGTGGACTCCGGGCAGAGGGATAAGCTGAAGAGGCACCCTATAGGCCCGCACGCCCGCTCAGTTGTCCAGGTTCGACATCGGGTTGCCCAGAAGCGCTAATCAACCCTCGGTCAGGTGTAGGGCGAGGGCCTTGGCATAGGCAGGCAACGCCTCGAAATCACGAGCCGCCAGCAACAAGGCCCGCTGTGCCCAGGCTTCGTGCAACGGCACGCAGCGGTACGCCGGCTCTGGCGGGCGTCGTTCGATGGCGGCGCGTGGCACGATGGCGATACCGGCGCCGTGGGTCACCATGCGGATCACCCCATCGAAACTGTCGGCGCGGATGCGGATCTGCATGCGCAGCCCAGCGTGCAGGGCTTGTTCTTCGAGATATACCGCCAAGGCGCTGGAAGCATTCAGGCCGACGTAATCGTGGCAGAGGGTTTCGCTGAAACTGACCGTGCGACCGTCACCCAGGGGATGTCCGGACGGCAGGATCAGTACCAGGGGATCGTGTCGAAAGGGGCGGGTCTGAAGGTCATCGGTTTCGACTGCGTCGGATACGATACCCAGGTCCGCCGCACCCTGGCGCAAGGCATGGGTGATCCTTGAGCTGGGCAGTTCCTGCAAGTCGATGTCGAGATGGGGATGGGCCTTGAGGAACGTCGCCAGCAGCTCGGGCAGGTATTCGCTCATGGCGCTGGTGTTGCACAGCAGGCGTACCTGTCCCTTCACACCTCGGGCGTACTCGGCAAGGTCTTGTTGCAGGTGTTCGGCGTGTTGCAACAGGCCCCGCGCATGTTGCGCCAAGGCCTTGCCGGCCGGTGTGGGCGTGACGCCGCGCCGACCCCGTTCAAGCAACTCGATGCCCAGGGATGCCTCCATGGCCCGGACCCGCGCACTGGCCGCCGCCAGGGACAGGTGGCTGCGGGACGCGCCGGCGGTGATGTTGCCGGTGTCGAGGATGTTGAGGTAGAGGCGCAGGTCGGTGAGGTCGAAGTGCATGGAGGGCGGTTCCTGTGCCGGTTTTGTGGTGACGCGTGCATCGTTATCGCGAGCAGGCTCGCTCCCACAGAGGGCCGCGTTTACCTGTAGGAGCGGGCTTGCTCGCGAAGACGCCAGACGCATCGACAAAATTTCAGCCTCTTGCCAGGAAAGAGGCAGCCTCAGCATATAGCAGATTTCCAATCCGCCTGCCCCAGTCCACCATGGCCCCATGAACACATTCATCACTTTCTACCAGAACCTCGGCCTGGCGCTGTCCCTGCTGGTCTTCGCCACTTTCCTGGTGGCCGGCACCATCAAGGGCGTGATCGGCCTCGGCCTGCCGACCATTTCCATGGGGTTGCTCGGGCTGGCTATGGCGCCGGTTCAGGCTGCTGCGTTGCTCATCATTCCGGCCACGCTGACCAATGTCTGGCAACTGGCTTTCGGCGGTCATCTCAGGGCCTTGATCCGGCGTCTGTGGCCGTTGCTGCTGGCGATTTTCATCGGCACTGGCCTTGGCATCTTATGGGTCGGCATGGCAGGCGGCCCCTGGGCGGTGCGGGCTCTGGGCGGGGCGTTGTTGCTGTATGCACTGAGTGGGCTGGCGCTGCCGGCGCTGCGGGTGGGTGCTGACGTCGAGCCATGGCTCGGCCCGCTCTGTGGTTTGCTCACCGGGATCATTACTTCTGCCACGGGGGTGTTTGTGATCCCGGCGGTGCCTTACCTGCAAGCGCTGGGCTTGAGCAAGGACGCGTTGGTGCAGGCCCTGGGCCTGTCGTTCACGGTCTCGACACTGGCCCTGGCGGCCGGCCTGCTGTGGCGCGGCGCCTTGGGTGGGGGGGAGTTGAGCGCGTCGTTGCTGGCGCTGGCGCCGGCGTTGTTGGGGATGTGGCTGGGACAATGGTTGCGCCAGCGGATCAGCGCCGTGTTGTTCCGGCGGGTATTTTTTATCGGCCTGGGCGCGCTCGGTGCCCATCTGTTGATCAGCGGCTAGCCGAGGACGGGCTGAGCATCTCGACGCGGCGGATCTCGAAGTCGCGCTCCAGGTAATCCATGCGGTGCTCGAAAAACTGCTTCATGTGCGGCAGGTTCGAATGCACGTCGAGGTGGGCCTGGGATTGCCAGATCTCATAGAAGATAAACAGCGTCGGGTCTTCCTGGTCCCGTAGCATGTGGTATTCGATGCAACCGGGCTCGGCGCGACTCGGTTCGACGTAGGCGCGAAACAGAGCTTCGAAGGCTTCGGCTTTTTCCGGGCGGGTCTTGGCGTGCAGGATGAAACCGTACGGTTGGCTCATCGGGGGACTCCTGAATGAAAGGTGAACCGGATTCTACGGCAACAATCAGGCGTTGATTCGTGCGTATGGATCAAATCAGTTTTGCCGTTGCGGTGCTTATTCCGCGCGAAACTCATCGGTACTCTGCCGCCATCATTTTCAACCTTTCCATGCGGCGCTTCCTCACTGCGCCATGGAATCCGATGAGGCTCCCCATGAAAAAAGTCCTGCTGCTCAACGGTGGTAAACAGTTCGCTCATTCCGACGGTCGCTATAACGCCACACTCCACGAGACGGCGCTCAGTGTGCTGGACCGTGGCGGGCTGGACGTCAAAACCACCTTCATCGATGGCGGCTACGACATTAAGGAAGAGGTTGCCAAGTTCCTCTGGGCCGACGTGATCATTTACCAGATGCCGGGCTGGTGGATGGGCGCGCCGTGGACCGTGAAAAAATACATCGACGAAGTCTTCACCGAAGGCCATGGCAGCCTCTACGCCAGCGACGGCCGCACCCGCTCCGATGCATCGCAGAAGTACGGCAGCGGTGGTCTGATCCAGGGCAAGCACTACATGTTGTCGCTGACCTGGAATGCCCCGCAGCAGGCCTTCGACGACCCGACCGACTTCTTCGAGGCCAAGGGTGTGGACGCGGTGTACTTTCCGTTCCACAAGGCCAACCAGTTCCTGGGCATGACTGGCTTGCCGACCTTCCTGTGTGTGGACGTCATGAAGCGCCCGAACATCGAGGCCGATGTGGCGCGGTATGAGCAGCATTTGATCGAGGTGTTCGGTCTTTCGCGATAACCGGGCTACTATCGGGACGCCATGGCATATGCGTTTGATAAGGGGACACTGGTGAAGGCCAGATCCGATGAGTTGCAGATTTTCGTCTGTGTGATCGAGTGCGGTTCGATTTCCGCTGCCGCAGAACAGGTCGGGCAGACGCCGTCTGCGGTCAGCCGCACCCTGTCGCGCCTGGAGGCCAAGCTCGATACTACCCTGATCAACCGCACCACGCGGCGCATGGACCTGACGGAGGAGGGCAAGTACTTCTTCGAGCAGGCCAAAGGGATTCTCGACCAGATGGAGGCGCTGGAAGAGCGCCTGTCGTCCCGCCAGCAAAAGCCGGCCGGGCGGTTACGGATCAACGCCGCGTCGCCGTTCATGCTGCATGCCATCGTTCCGCACGTCGAGGAGTTCCGGGCGCTCTACCCGGACATCCAGCTCGAACTCAACAGCAACGACCTGATCATCGACCTGCTGGAACAAAGCACGGACATCGCCATTCGCATCGGCACCCTCACCGACTCGACGTTACATGCCCGTCCCCTGGGTTGCAGCCCGTTGCACATTCTGGCCAGCCCCGCCTACTTGAAGCGGCACGGCACGCCGTCAAGCGTCGCCGAGCTGACGGAGCATGCCCTGCTGGGGTTCGCCCAAAACGATGGCCTCAATCAATGGCCTCTACGCCATCTTCACGGCGATCGCTGGCCGATCCAGCCGGCCATCAGCGCTTCCAGCGGCGAGACGGTGCGCCAGTTGGCACTGGCGGGGCAGGGGATCGCCTGCCTGTCGGATTTCATGACCCGCGAAGACATTCGGGCCGGCCGGCTGAAGGTGCTGCTGGCCGAGGCCAACAGTGGCTATCGCCAGCCGATCAACGCCGTCTACTACCGCAACTCTCAACTGGCGTTGCGAATCCAGTGCTTCCTCGACTTCATCCAGGGCAAGCTTGCGGACTACGCCTCGCGGCCATAGCCCGTCACTGTGGGGGGCTTCAGTCGTGGTGCACGCCTGCGCGCTTGAGCATTTGCTTGCAACGCTCGGACAAGTGGAACACCCGCAGGTGCTTGCCGGCCTTGCCATAGCGCTCGCGCAGGGTTTTCAGCGCGGCGATGGCCGAGTAATCGACGAAGCGCAAGTGACGGCAATCCAGCGTGACCAGGGACGGATCGTTGGCCGGGTCGAACTGGTTGAGGAACGGCGTTGTGGAGGCGAAGAACAGCGTGCCATGCAAGCGATACAGTTTGCTGCCGTCCGCTTCCAGATAGGTGTCGGCGTATAACTCGCGGGCCTGCTGCCAGGCGAAGTTGAGCGCCGCGATGATGATCCCGCACAACACGGCGACGGCGAGGTCGGTGAACACGGTGATGATGGTCACCGCGACGATCACCAGCACATCGTTCTTGGGCACCTTGTTGATCACCCGCAGCGAGGCCCAGGCAAAAGTCTGCTGCGCTACGACAAACATCACCCCCACCAGTGCGGCGAGGGGGATGCGTTCGATCAAGGGCGACAGGAACAGGATGAACAGCAGCACCATCACCCCGGCCACCACGCCGGAGAGGCGGCCACGACCGCCAGAGCTGAGGTTGATCACCGTCTGGCCGATCATGGCGCAGCCGCCCATGCCGCCGAACAGACCGGACGCGATATTCGCCGCGCCGAGGGCGACACACTCGCGGTCCGGATAACCGCGGCTTTCGGTGATTTCATCGGTGAGGTTCAAGGTCAGCAGGGTTTCCAGCAAGCCGACCATCGCCATGATCACAGCGTAAGGCGCCACGATTCGCAGGGTGTCCAGGTTCCAGGAAAGGTCCGGCAAGGCAAAGACCGGCAGGCCGCCGGCGATGTGTGCCATGTCGCCCAGCGTCCGAGTAGGCAGGCCCAGCAGGTAGACCGCCACACCGACACCCAGGATCGCCACCAGGGCCGGCGGCACGGTGCGGGTCAGGCGCGGCAGCAGATAGACGATGGCCATGGTCACGGCCACCAGGCCCGCCATCCAGTACAGCGGAGCGCCGCTCAGCCAGGCGTCGGCGTTTTTGAAATGTTCCAGTTGGGCCAACGCAATGACGATTGCCAGGCCGTTGACGAAGCCGAGCATCACCGGGTGCGGCACCATGCGTACCAGCTTGCCCAGCCGCAACAGCCCGAACGCCAGCATGATCAAGCCGCTCAACAGCACGGTGGCCAACAGGTACTGCACGCCGTGTTGCACCACCAGCGCGACGATCACCACCGCCATCGATCCCGCCGCGCCGGACACCATGCCCGGCCGTCCGCCGAACAGCGCCGTCAGCGTGCAGAGAATGAAAGCGCCATACAACCCCATCAACGGGTTGAGGTGCGCCACCAGGGCGAAGGCAATGCACTCGGGGAGCAAGGCGAAGGACGTGGTGAGGCCGGCGAGGGCGTCGGCGCGAAGACGTGCTGGTTTCATGAATGACCTGATTGGGCGCCGGTTGAAGAACGGCTGCCGGAGAAGTGTGCAAAAACAGGGGGGCGATGGTACGGATTTGAAGGTGAGGCGGCCAGCGGTTGGGCGGTTGTTTCGATGATTGGCGAACGGTCGGTTCATGGGGCTGCTTCGCAGACCCGCGGGGATAAATCCCCTCGCCACCGAATATGAAAGTTTCTTGGCGGATTTTCATGGATGCCGTGTTGCCATTGCCGTCAGCGACATCCCTTACCCAGGCACGAAAATTAGTTTCAGTATGTTTGAAAAACGCTCGCCGAGATGATTTATGAGTTTCACAACTCATAGACGTGACCCGCTCGAGGAGTACCGCATGGCACCTGCTTTCGGTTATTGGCTCTTGGTCTACGCAGCCATCGCCATCATTGCGTTGATTGTATTGATCGCCCGTTATCGCCTTAACCCGTTCATCGTGATCACGCTGGTGTCCATCGGCCTTGCGCTGCTGGCCGGAATGCCGCCGGCGGGGGTTGTCGGGGCTTATGAGGCGGGCGTTGGCAAGACGCTGGGGCACATCGCGTTGGTGGTGGCCCTGGGTACGATGCTCGGCAAGATGATGGCCGAGTCCGGCGGGGCGGAGCGCATGGCGCAGACGCTGATCGAGCGTTTCGGCGAGCGCAACGCCCACTGGGCAATGGTCTGCATCGCCTTCCTGGTGGGGCTGCCGTTGTTTTTCGAAGTGGGTTTCGTGTTGCTGGTGCCCATCGCGTTCACCGTGGCCCGACGTGTCGGCGTATCGATCCTGATGGTGGGGCTGCCCATGGTCGCGGGACTGTCGGTGGTCCATGCCCTGGTGCCGCCGCATCCGGCGGCGATGCTGGCGGTGCAGGCGTTCCAGGCCTCGGTGGGGCAGACGTTGCTGTACGCAATCCTGATCGGCATTCCCAGTGCGATCATCGCCGGTCCGCTCTACGCCATGTTCATCGTGCCCCACATCCAACTGCCAGCCGAGAATCCGCTGGAGCGGCAGTTTCTCGACCGCGAGCCTCGGGCCCGGTTGCCAGGGTTCGGTATCACCCTGGGGACCATTTTGCTGCCGGTGGTCCTGATGCTCATCGGCGGTTGGGCCAACCTGATCTCCACGCCAGGGAGCGGTTTCAACCAGTTTCTGCAGTTCATCGGCAACTCGGTGATCGCTTTGCTGCTGGCAACCATCCTCAGCTTCTGGACCCTCGGCCTGGCGCAAGGCTTCAACCGGGACTCGATCCTCAAGTTCACCAACGAATGCCTGGCCCCGACTGCCAGCATCACCCTGTTGGTGGGCGCCGGTGGCGGGTTGAACCGGATCCTGGTGGATGCTGGCGTCACCCAGCAGATCGTTGGGCTGGCCCAGGAATTCCAGCTGTCTCCACTGGTCATGGGCTGGTTGTTCGCTGCGTTGATGCGCGTCGCCACCGGTTCGGCCACGGTGGCGATGACCACCGCATCGGGCATCGTGGCGCCCGTGGCGATAGGCCTGGGGTATCCTCATCCTGAACTGTTGGTACTGGCCACCGGGGCCGGCTCGGTGATCTTTTCCCACGTCAATGACGGTGGCTTCTGGCTGATCAAGGAATACTTCAATATGACCGTCGCACAAACCTTCAAGACCTGGACCGTGCTGGAAACGCTGATCTCCCTGGTGGCGTTCGGTCTGACTCTGGGCCTTGCATACGTGCTCTGATCGCCGCGCCATTACACAGGAGTCGTCATGGACATCCTCTACCAGATCCGCTCGCGCCAGGATTTCTTCAGCGCCGGCGAAGGACGGATCGCCCGCCTGATGCTCGATGACGTAGGCTTCGCCGCGTCCGCCAGCCTCGAAGAACTGGCCCAGCGCGCCGAAGTCAGCAGCGCCACGCTGTCGCGTTTTGCCCGTACGGTCGGCTGCCGGGACCTGCGGGACTTGCGCCTGCAACTGGCCCAGGCCAGCGGCGTCGGCAGCCGGTTTCTCGACCCGGCCGGCGCGCCGGAGCAGTCGGCGTTCTATGGGCAGATCGTCGGCGACATCGAGTCGACCCTGCGCCAACACCTGTCGGCATTCGAAGAGTCGCGATTCAGCGATGCTGTGCGGCTGCTCGGCAAAGCGCGGATGATCCATGCATTCGGGCTGGGTGGCTGGTCGGCCTTGTGCAGTGAGGAACTCCAGGTGCGGCTGGTGCGTTTTGGCTATCCGATTGCCGCGTGTCGCGACCCGGTGATGATGCGCATCACGGCGACTTCGCTGAGTGAGGAACACCTGGTCATCGCCTGTTCGCTCACCGGCATTACCCCGGAATTGCTGGCGGCCGTCGAGGTGGCGCGCAGCTACGGTGCGGCGATCCTGGCCATTACCCGTGCCGACTCGCCCCTGGCCGGGCTGGCGGATGTGGTGCTGCCCCTGCAAGGCGCCGAAACCTCGTTCATCTACAAACCCACGGCGGCCCGCTACGGCATGCTGTTGGCGATCGATGTGCTCGCCACCGAGCTTGCCCTGGCTCATCCCGAAGACAATCAAGAGCGTCTGCGGCGGGTCAAGCTCGCCCTCGACGATTACCGAGGCGGCGACGACGATCTGCCGCTGGGAGACTGAGATGTTGTACGACACGCTGATTCGCAATGCCCTGGTGATCGACGGCAGTGACACCCCTGGTTACGTCGCCGACGTGGCGATTCGCGCCGGCCGTATCGAGCGCATTGGCGCCTTGCATGATGCGCAGGCCATCGAGGAGGTGGACGCCGCCGGCCGCGTGCTGGCGCCGGGCTTCATCGATGTCCATACCCACGACGACACGGTGGTGATCCGCCAACCGCAGATGCTGCCCAAACTGAGTCAAGGCGTGACCACCGTCATCGTTGGCAACTGTGGCATCAGTGCATCACCGGTCACCTTGCGGGGCGAGCCGCCGGATCCGATGAACCTGCTCGGCCCGGCCGAGGCGTTCGCCTACCCGAGCTTCGGCCATTATCGTTCGGCGGTAGAGGCCGCCACGCCAGCGGTTAATGTGGCGGCACTGGTGGGGCATACCGCGCTGCGCAGTAACCACATGGACGATCTGTTGCGTACGGCCAGCGTGGAAGAAATCGCTGCCATGCGTCGGCAACTGCGCGAAAGTCTGGAGGCCGGTGCGCTGGGCTTGTCCACCGGCCTGGCTTACGCCAACGCCTTCTCGGCCTCCACCGACGAAGTCATGCAGTTGGCCGAGGAGTTGAGCGCATTCGGCGGGGTCTACACCACTCACCTGCGCAGCGAATTCGAACCGGTGCTCGAAGCCATGGACGAAGCCTTCCAGATTGGCCGTCAGGCGAAGAGCCCAGTGATCATTTCCCACCTCAAATGCGCCGGCGCCGGTAATTGGGGGCGTAGCCCACAGGTGCTCGCCGCCCTGGAAAATGCCGCCAGTACCCATCCCGTTGGTTGTGACTGTTATCCCTACGCTGCCAGCTCTTCGACGCTCGATCTCAAGCAGGTGACCGACGCCCATCCCATCACCATCACCTGGTCGACACCTCATCCACGCATGGGCGGGCGCGACCTGGCAGAGATCGCTGTGGAATGGGACGTGTCGCTGCTGGAGGCGGCCCGTCGCCTGCAACCGGCCGGTGCGGTGTATTACGGCATGAACGAAGGTGATGTACGCCGGATCCTGGCTCATCCGCTGTCCATGGTGGGGTCCGACGGGTTGCCCGAAGATCCGTTTCCGCACCCGCGCTTGTGGGGCGCCTTCCCACGGGTGTTGGGACATTTCAGTCGCGACGTCGGGCTTTTTCCGTTGCACACCGCCGTGCACAAGATGACCGGTCTTTCAGCGGCGCGTTTCGGCCTGAAGGCACGCGGCGAAATCCGTGAAGGACATTGGGCGGACCTGGTGTTGTTCGATCCACAGACCGTTCGCGACGTCGCCGATTTCATCGAACCGCAACGGGCTGCCGAAGGTATCGACAGGGTGTGGGTCAATGGTGTCCTGAGTTATCTCGAAGGGCAGGCAAACGGACGTCGAGAAGGGCGGTTCCTGGCGCGCGAGGGCGATCTGCGCTTGGGATTCAGCCCATCGGGTGGCGTAAGTGGCTGATATCGTTTTGATTGACGTCACAATAATGGCACTAAGACACTAAAGAAGCCGGAGCCAAGGCCGAAGCATTGGGGTCAACCCACCTAGACTGGGCCTATTCAGCCAGGGAGCACCCCATGAGCTTTGGTAAAACCACCCCGATCCTGCGGATCTTCGATGAAGCCAAGGCACTGGCGTTCTATGTCGACTTCCTGGGCTTTACCGTCGACTGGCAACACCGCTTCGGGGACAACTTCCCGCTGTACCTGCAAGTCTCCCGCGGCGAATGCGTGCTCCACCTGAGCGAGCACCACGGCGATTGCACACCGGGCTCGGCGCTGCGCATCGAAACCGACGAACTGGAAGCCTTCCAGGCGCAACTGCTCACCCGCCAATACCCCTTCGCCCGCCCGCAGATCCAGGCAATGCCATGGGGCAGCCAGGACATGACGGTGGTCGATCCCTTTGGGAATCGGTTGGTGTTTACCAATGGGATTTGTGTGTAAAGAGAGCTGGACAAGCTAACCGGTCATGCCTTAGCTTGAAATCAATGATTTCATTGATTGCGGGAGGCAAATATGGCCAGCATCACTATTCGTAACCTTGATGACCAAGTCAAAGAGCAGCTACGCATTGCTGCGGCTCACAATGGACGCTCCATGGAGGAGGAGGCGCGCCTGATTTTAGGACGTGCTTTAGCGCCAATAAGCCCAGCGGGTGGGCTGGGAAGCCGTATCCGAAACAGGTTCGGTAAGTTGGGGGGCGTCGAGTTGGAGCTGCCTTCGCGTGGCGAAAAAGCCCGTGCGGTGGATCTGTCTGAATGATAGTGCTCGATACGAATGTTATCTCGGAGTTCATGCGTGCGGAGCCGGATGGGAATGTGCTCGCCTGGATCGATTCGCAGCCTGCGATAGATCTGGTAATCAGCGCTATCACTGTGGCGGAGATTCTGCATGGCATTGCTCGATTGCCTTTCGGCAAGCGTAAGCAGAAGCTTGAATCTCACGCGATGGCAATGTTCGAAGAAGATTTTGCCGACAGAATTCTGCCTTTCGACGCCCATGCCGCAGTTGAATACGCAGCCATTGTTGCATTATGTGAGGCTAAGGGGAGGGCAGCGGGTATGGCAGATGCGCAAATTGCCGCCATTTGCCGAGTTCATGGAGCTCCCATTGCGACACGTAATACCAAGGACTTTGAGTTTCCAGGAATTGAAATAATCAATCCCTGGAAACCATGAGACGCGAGTTCGGGTAAAGCGCCTCTCCCTCGGGAAATGGGCGCTTGTCATGATCAAACCCGGAAATGACTCACCATCATCTGCAACTGATTCCCCAACCGGGCCAGTTCAACACTGGAGGCGGCGGTTTCCTCGCTGGCGGCGGCGGTCTGTTCGGAGACGTCGCGCACGTTGATGATGCTGCGGCTGATTTCCTCGGCCACGGCGCTTTGCTGTTCGGCGGCTGCGGCGATCTGCTGGTTCATGGACTGGATGTTCGACACCGTGCGGGTGATGTTCTCCAGTGATGCGCCAGCCTTGCGGGTCAAGGCCACGCTGCTGTCGGTGAGGCTGCGGCTGTTGTTCATCACGGCGGCCACTTGCTGGGTGCCGTTTTGCAGGCCGGCCACCAGGCCTTCGATTTCCTCGGTGGATTTCTGCGTGCGCTGGGCCAGGCCACGGACCTCATCGGCAACGACCGCAAAGCCCCGACCGGCTTCACCGGCGCGTGCCGCTTCGATCGCGGCGTTGAGGGCCAGCAGGTTGGTCTGTTCGGCCACCGACTTGATCACATCCATGACGCTGCCGATCTTGTCGCTTTCCTGTTGCAGCATGGTCATGGCGTCGGTGGAACGTACCACTTCGCTGGCCAGGCGTTCGATCTGGGCGATGGCCTCGTTGACCACCTGATCGCCGGCACGCGCTTCGCCGTCGGCGGCAGCGGCTGCCTGGGAAGCTTCTTCGGCGTTGCGCGCCACTTCCTGCACCGTTGCAGTCATTTCGTGCATCGCGGTCGCCACCTGATCGGTCTCGACTTTCTGGCTGTTGACCCCGGCGCTGGTCTGCTCGGTAACGGCGGACAGCTCTTCGGCAGCGCTGGCGATCTGGGTCACGCCATCGCGGATACCGCCGATGAGGTCGCGCAATGTCACGCCCATGCGGGCGATGCCTTGTTGCAGCACGCCCAGCTCATCGCGACGGGTCACGATGATGTTGTGCGACAGGTCGCCATTGGCGATGCGCTCGACCACGGTCAGGGTTTCGCTCAGCGGGCGGGTAATCTGCCGAGTGATGATCACGGCGGCAATGATGCCTACCAGCAAGGCGAGCAACGTGCTGAACAGCTGCAGGGTGCGGGCCTGGGCGCTTTCGGCGTCGCGGCGGTCGAGTTGGATCTGGTACAGCTGCTCGCTCAGGCTGACGATGGTCGTGCCCTGGTCAGTCATTTCCTTGCGCGCTTGCACCACATCGGCCGTGGCCAGCTTGAAGGCTTGCAAGGCGCTGCGATATTGGGTCAGGGCGTTTTCCAACTGACGCAATTCATCCGAGTGGGTGCTGGTGAAATGCTCGTTCAGCGGCTTGAGTGAAGCGATGGCGGCGTCCAGTTGGGCGACGGCCTTGCGTTCGGTGTCGGCGTTGCTGTTGGCGGTGTAGCCGCGCACTTCGTAGCGGGCCAGCATGAATTCCTGCTTGGCCTGGGTGATGGCCTGGAACTGTTCGAAGCGCTGGTCGCTCAGCGGCATTTGTTTCACGTCGCTGTAGATCGTCTCGATGAGTTTGTAGGCGATCTCGGCGTTCGCTGCCATGGCATCGCGAGCCGTATTGCCGGTGCGGTAGGCACCGCGCATCTTGTTCAGGGAAACCTGATAGGCACTGATGACCGCGTTCTGCTCTTTGAGCAGCCTGACGTTTTCCGGGCTCTTGAAGCTGCCAAGCAGGGCGTTCTGTTGCGCCACGAAAGCGTCCAGGGTGGTCTGTACGTTCTGTGCGGCGGTCTCGTCGCCGTTGGTCAACATGTATTGCAGGCGTGTGACGCGAAGTTTGGTCAGGCCGGCGTTGAGCTGGGTAATGTCGCTCATCCAGTTGCTGCGTTGGATCAACCCGCCCAGGCTGGTCCAACTGGTCAGGGCCAGGACGCAGGTCAGGATCAGCACCAGGCCGAAGCCCAGGCCCAGTTTCATGTTGACGCTAATGTTGCCAAACCAGCTATTCATCAAATTCCTCCAGGAACGTTGTGCTGCTTGATCGTCGGTTGGCTGGAAGATTGTTGTTGTTAAGCCAGCAAAAAAAGTGAACAGGGCTGTATCGGCTGCTGGCCCGGGATCTGAAAATTTTTTTTGGCGTCGGCATTTCGCCGCTCGTCCCGGTGTGACGACGGAGGCAGGCGAAGAGCGGAAATCCAGACAAAAAAAAGCCCGCGGGAGAGCGGGCTAAAACCTTAGTTTCTTGAATGAGCGAGAGGACTTTACCGAATCACGCGCAGGCGTGGGGTGAAGAATAGTTCATGAGCCGGCGCATCCTGCCGCAGCCCTCTGGTTCAGGCCTTCTCGGTTGTTTTCGATACGTCTTGTGAGATGTGTCTCCTTTTTTCGCATGTATTTCCCTCATCTTTGAACCGAAAGCGATTAGCACGGTCTGGTATGCGCGCCAGATTGCTATCACTTCTGTTTCGAGGGATCGAACATGTCCGTATTCGCCTTAAGGACGAGGCTCGTCTTTGCGTCGCTGTGTTTTCTAGCGATGCACACTGCCGTCGCCGCCACACTGTCCCCCGGTGACACGGACCTGATCCGCGAGCGCCAGAATCGTTTGCTCGAAGAACAGCGCCGCCGTCTTGAGGAACTCAAGGACCTGCCCGGCCAAGAGGCGACGCCGACCCAGCCGACGGCCCCTGTCGATACCCGTTGCTTCCCCATCAAGACCATCGAGCTCAAGGGCGCCGACAGTCTTTCGGCCCGTGAGCGCGAGCAGCTGCTCAAGCCCTACATCGGCCAATGCCTGGGCGTGCCGCAGCTCAATGAATTGCTCAAAGCCATCACCGACCACTACATCGAAAAGGGCCTGGTCACCAGTCGTGCGTACCTGCCGCAACAGGACCTGTCGGGCGGCCATCTGCAAGTGCTGGTGGTCGAGGGACGGCTGGAAGGCTTGAAGGGTGCCGAGAACAGCCAGTTGTCGGACCGCGAATTGGCGATGGCCTTTCCCGGTAAGACCGGCGACCTGCTCAACCTGCGAGAGATCGAGCAGATGGTCGATCAACTCAATCGCTTGCCATCGAACCAGGCGCAAATGGAGCTGACCCCCGGCCAGAAGGTCGGCGGCAGTGAGGTGCGGGTTCAGAACACCCGGCAAAAACCCTGGCGCGTCGGCCTGTCGCGGCATAACGACGGGCAAAAGGAAACTGGCGAGCAGCAGTGGGGCGCCTCCTTCGATTGGGACAGCCCCTTGGGCCTGGCCGATCAACTGGCCTTGCGTGGAGGCCATGATGCACTCAGCGATCATCAGAAAACCTCGCGCAACGCGATGCTCTATTACAACCTGCCTTTTGGCTGGTGGAACGTCAGCTACACCTACATCCAGAGCGAGTACCGCTCGCTGGGTCAGGCCAACGGCTTCAACTTCAAGCAAAACGGTGACAACCAGAGCCATCAGGTGCGTCTGGAACGGGTGATTCATCGCGACGCTTTCAGCAAGACCTCCCTCAATACGGGCCTGGCCTACCTGCGCACCAACAACTTCATCGAAGACAGCAAGCTTCGCGAGAGCAGCAATCGCCTCAGCGAGGCGCAGTTCGGCATCAACCATGGCCGGCGGGTCGGCAATGCCTTCGTCAACCTTGACCTGGGCATGCAGCAAGGCATCGGCGCCTTCGACGCCCAGGGCGATCATGAACCGCGTCCAGGGGTGCCGGATGCGCGCTATCGCAAATACACCGCGACCCTGAGTTACCTGCAACCGTTCCAGCTGTGGGGAGAGTCCTTCAGCTTCAGCAGCCTGATGACCGGCCAGCGCAGCGAAGACGCGCTGTTCAGCCCACAACGCATGAGCCTGGGCGGGCAGTCGTCCATCCGAGGCTACAAGGACCAGACCCTGTCCGGCGACAGCGGCGGCTACTGGCGCAACGACCTGCGCTGGAGCCGGCCGATCACGTTGCAATGGCTGCGCCCGGTGTTCGCCGAGTACGGCGCCAGTCTGGGTTACGACCAGGGTGTCATCACCGGGACCCGCTACAACGGCGACGAGCATGGGCGGATGTCGAGCAACTCGCTCGAACTGTTCGCCCGCGGCGAGCACCTGAGCGCCAGCGTGACCTTTGCCCATTCCCTGGAACGCCCGGATGCCCTGACCGAGCGTGAGGCGCCGATCTACTTCCGCGTAGAAGCCCTTTTCTGATTCGCCTCTATAAATTCTGCTGCAACGAGACCTGATCATGGACGACCGCCAACACGCCTTCCTGGCCCGCCAGCCTTCCGCTGGCCTGCAAAACCGTAACCTGTTCTGGGGCATGCCCAAGCGCGGCCTGGCATTCCTGTTGGCCAACGTCATGTTCTGGCAACCGCTGTGGGCCCAGGCCGATGGCATCGTGGTCAGCAAGCCGGGTACCAGCGTCGGCCAGGCGGGCAATGGCGTGCCTATCGTCAACATCGCCAAGCCCAACGGCAACGGTCTGTCCCACAACCAGTTCAAGGACTACAACGTCGGCACCAACGGCGTGATCCTCAACAACGCCACCAACCCCGCCCAATCCACCCAACTGGGCGGGATCATCCTCGGCAACCCGAACCTCAAGGGGACGGCCGCCCGGATCATCCTCAACGAAGTCAACGGCGGCAATCCCAGCCAACTGCGCGGCTATACCGAAGTGGCGGGGCAGTCGGCCCACGTCATCGTCGCCAACCCCTACGGCATTACCTGTAACGGTTGTGGCTTCATCAACACGCCCAAGGCGACCCTCACCACCGGCAAGCCAATCATTGAAAATGGCCAAGTGGGTCGCTATCAGGTCGATCAGGGCAGCGTTGCCATCGAAGGCGCGGGTCTCAACGCCAACAATATCGACAGCTTCGAGATCATCACTCGCAGCGCCAAAATCAACGCCGAGATCCAGGCGAAAAACCTGACCGTCGTCGCCGGGCGCAACGACGTCAACGCCAACACCCTCAACGCCACCGCCCGCGCCGATGACGGCAGCGCCAAGCCGCAACTGGCGATCGATTCCTCCGCCCTGGGCGGCATGTACGCAGGCGCCATCAAGCTGGTGGGGACCGAGGCCGGGGTTGGCGTGAAGCTGGACGGCAAGATGATCGCCAGCGGTGGGGATATTCAGCTCGATGCCAATGGGCATTTGAGCCTGGCGCAGACCACGGCAGCGGACGCCATCAAGATCAACGCCAAGAACCTGGACGCTCAGGACACCATCTATGCGGGCCGCCATGTCGAGGCAACCACCCAGGGCGACATCAACAACCGACGCGCCATTGCCGCGCGTGACAGCGTCACGCTGACGACCGACGGCCAGCTCAACAATCTGGGTGTCATCGAAGCCGGGGTCAATGCGGACAACACCCGCAACCAGATTGGCGACGTCGTTCTCACGGCGGCCAGCATCGACAACCGTGGGCAAAGCGTGGTCGCCAGTCGTGACTTGAAAGCCACGACCACGCAGACCCTCGACAACCGCGGCGGCACGCTCTCTGCGGGAAGAACCCTGACCGTCAACGGCAAAAACATCGACAACCGCGCCGGCACCCTGGTCAGCCAGGGCCAACTGAAAGCGACAGCGACCGGAACGCTCGATAACCGTGGCAAAGGCATCATCGCCAGCGACGGCGAACAGACCCTGATCGCCGGGGCGCTAAAGAACAGTGAAGGTGTCATCAGTGGCAAGAGCACGCTGAAGATCGACGCGAAAAAACTCGATAACAGCCGCGGCAAAATGGCCTCCGACGCCGGGCTGACCCTTGAAGGCAACGAGCTTGAAAACAGCGGCGGACAGGTCACCAGCCAGGGCGACCTTGTCGCCACGCTGAAAAACTTCAACCAGCAGAACGGCACGTTGATCAGTCAGGGAAAACTCACCCTGACCGCCGACAGCATCAGCAACACGAACGACGGTTATATCGCCTCGGTCAAGGCCATGAGCCTGACGGCCAACCAGCAATTGCTCAACACCGGCAAGGCGATCATCAGCACCGAACAGGGGCTGACGATCCGCGGTGGTAGTGTCGATAACAGCAACGGCAGCCTGCTCAGCCAGGGTGACTTGAAGATCGATATCTCCGGCGACTTCGTCAACCGGGACGGCAGCGCCATCACCCAGGCCGGGAACGTGGACGTCGAGGCACTCAATCTCGATAACCGTGGCGGCGTGCTGGCCAGTGTCGAGGGCTGGTTGAAAGCCACGCTCGACAAGGTGTTGGACAATGGCGAATCGCCCAGCGCAGGCGGCGATGCCGGATTGATCCAGGCACAGTCTGTCGAGCTCAATGCAAAGCAGACGCTGCTCAACAATGGCGGGCAAGTGGCGGCTCTGTCCGGGACCGCTGACGTCACCACCCTCACACTCGAAAACCGCAACGGTGACCTGCTTGCCAAGCAGGCACTGACGGTACGGGCCGGTGACCTGGACAACAGCGATGGACGAGCGGCGGGAGACACCATTGATTTCGGCCTGACCGGTGCACTGATCAATCAGCGCGGCCTGGTGGAGGGTGCCAATGGCCTGCTGATCGGCGCTGCGTCAATCGACAACCAGGGCGGCAAGCTGCGTTCGGTCGGCCCCCAGGGTTCCGCGACTCTGACGGTTACTCAATTGCTGAACAACCAGCGCGGCACCATCGAGGCCGCCACCCAGGATCTGTCCTTGCAGATGGCGGCATTCCAGAACACTGGCGGCAATGTCCGTCATGTGGGCACCGGCGCTTTGGACGTGGACATCGCCAGGTTCAGTAACGTCGGCGGCAGCCTGACGACCTCGGGCACCCTGACCGTCGACGCGGCGCGCTGGGACAACAGTTCGGATATCCAGGCCGATGTGCTGGACCTTAAGGTCGGTCAGCTCAATCAATCCGACAGCGGTAGCTTGCTCGCCGTCAAAAGCCTGCTCGCCACGGGCGGCACCTGGAACAACGCGGGCATCATCAGCAGCGACGGTGATTTGGATCTACGACTGAGCGGGGCCTATGTCGGTACCGGAAACAGTCAGGCCAGTGGCTTCGGTCGGTTTGACCTGAGCGCGGCCAGCGTCGATCTGTCCAGCGGCTCGCGCCTGGCCGGAGGTGGCGACACCCGCATCACCAGCCTGGGGGCGGTGAACAATGGCGGACGAATCACCGGGGGCGGCAAATTCTCCCTGGCCGCGACCCGCCTGACCAACACCGGCACGCTCGGAGGTGCCGAAGCTGTCGAGTTGAGCGCCAACGAGGCGCGCAACGATCGCGGCTTGATCTTCAGCGGCGCGGACATGGCGCTGCGCTTCAACACCTTCACCAACTCTTTTGGCGACGTCTACAGCCTTGGAGCACTGAACGTCGCGGCGCGAGATGGCGTCGCTCGCAGTGAGTTGCTCGAGAACATCTCCGGCACTCTGGAATCGGCAAAGGACATGTCGCTGCGCAGCAACGTCCTGATCAATCGCAAGGACGTCTTCACCACCACCGATGAGCTGGTGTCGGGCTCCATCAGCGTCACGTGTTATGACTGTGGTGGCGATCACCACAACGTCGATTATGTCGCCACTGAAACCTATAAGAGCGTAGTGGTTCAGGATTCGGCCAGCGCCACGCTGATGAGTGGCGGCAAGCTGACCATTGACGGCTCCTCGGTCTCCAACAACCACAGCGTGATGGCCTCGGGTGCCGACCTGCTGATCAAGGCGGATAACTTTGCCAACGTCGGCGCTGCCGCCGGCACCAGCGTCAGGACGCGTACCTGGAACACCGGCAGGGTGACCGACGGAACCGACGAGCGTTTCCGGGCGAGATACATCTTCCCGTATAACGCCCAAGCCAACCCGAAGGAAGTCCCTGTCGATGCACTCAACAGGTTCCGTCAGGTGAGTGATATCACCACCGTGACACCAGGTGCGCCGATGGCGCCGGCGGTCGTTCAATCGGGGGGCAACATCGACATCCAGGCCACCCAGAAACTGGAAAACAGCAGTCTCGTGCAGTTCCAGGCACCATCGGCGGGGGCGGCCAGAACAGCGGCGACGGACGTCGCCACCTCCACGCAGCCTGCGGTGGTGGTGCTCAATCCGCAGTTACCGCCGGACCTCGCGCAGCAACAGGTCAACCCGACCAGCATGCCTGGGTTCTCCCTGCCGACGGGCGATAACGGCCTGTTCCGTGTCGTTGATAGCGGCGCTGCGGCGCAAAACGGCCATGACCAGAGCCGTGCGACCGTCCAGGGATCGGATGCGAGCCGGGTCATCGTCGGTCCCAAGTACTTGATCGAGACCAATCCTGCGCTCACTGACCTCAAGCGGTTCATGAGTTCGGATTACCTGTTGCGCAACCTGGGTTATGACCCCGACACCAGCTGGAAACGCCTGGGCGATGGCCTGTACGAGCAACGCCTGATTCAACAAGCGGTGCTTGCCCGCACCGGCCAGCGCTTCATCGCCGGGCAGACCAGCGACGAAGGCATGTTCAAGTACCTGATGAACAATGCCATCGCCAGCAAGGATCAGTTGAACCTGGCCGTTGGCGTGACCCTCACCTCACAACAAGTCGCCGCACTGACCCATGACATCGTCTGGATGGAAGACCAGGTGGTCAGGGGTGAGCACGTGCTGGTGCCGGTGCTTTACCTGGCCCAGGCCAATAACCGGCTGACGGCGGACGGCGCGCTGATCCAGGGCAAGAACCTCACGCTGATCGCAGGCACCGACCTGAAGAACCTCGGCACGCTGCGGGCCAGTGAAAACCTCTCGGCAGCGGCCGGGAACAACCTGGTCAACACGCGCCTGGCCGAAGCCGGCGAGCGCCTCAAGCTGGTCGCCGGCAAAGACCTCGCCAACATCCAGGGCGGCATTCTCAAGGGCAAGGACGTCGAACTGTCGACGTTGAGCGGGGATATTCGCAACGACCGCACCATCACCACTGTTGAGAACAGCGGCACGGGCTTCAGTTCGAAAACCTCGGTCGTCGACAATGCCGCTCGCATCGAGGCCGGCAACAACCTCACCGTGCGGGCAGCGGGGGATTTGCTCAACGTGGGCGGCGCGATGACGGCGGGCAACGACATCGAACTGAGCGCCGGAAAAGACATCGTCATCTCCGCGGCTCGCGAAGAAAGCGGCTCGATGCGCAAGGACAAGCGCCACTTCTGGGAACAGCGCCAGACCGTCCAGCATGCCAGCGAAATCAAGGCCGGCGGCAACCTGAATGCCGAAGCAGGCAACAACCTGACCGTCGTCGCCAGCCATCTGGAAGCCAAGGGCGATATCAACCTCATCGGCAACGACGTATCCCTGATTGCCGCCGCCAACGAGACCTCCAGCGAATACCGTTACAAGCGCAGTGGCAAGAAGATCAACAAGGAAGAAGACCATGTCCAGCAGCAGGCGACCACCCTCAATGCGGGCGGTGATGTAGCGATTGCTGCGCGCAACAACCTGTCGGTGGTGGCGAGCAAGATTACGGCGGGTGACGAGGCGTACCTGGTTGCGGCCAAGCAGATAAGTCTGCTGGCTGAGCAGAACCGGGATTATTCGCTGTATGACATGAAGAAGAAGGGGAGCTGGGGCAGTAACGCCGCAAGGCGGGATGAGGTGACGCAGATCACTCATATCGGCAGCGAGATCAAGGCCGGGAGCAACCTGAAATTGATCAGCGGTGGGGATCAGACCTACCAAGTGGCGAAGCTGCAAAGTGGCAATGATCTGACCCTCGACAGTGGTGGGCGGATCATCTTCGAGGGGGTCAAGGACTACCACGACGAAAGCCACACCAAGAGCAAAGGTGACCTGGCCTGGTACAAGATGAAAGGCGAGGGACGCACCGACGAAACCTTGCGCCAGAGCGAGCTCGTCGCCCAAGGGCAGTTGGTCATCAAGGCCGTTGACGGCCTGCGTATCGACGTCAAGCAAGTCGATAAACAGAGTGTCAGCCAGACCATCGACGCGATGGTGAAGGCTGAACCGGGCCTGGCCTGGATGAAACAGGCCGAGGCGCGGGGCGACATTGACTGGCGCCAGGTGAAGGAAATCCACGACAGCTTCAAATACCAGAACTCGGGCTTGGGCGCGGGCGCCAAGATTGCCATTGCGATCCTGATGTCGTTCATCATGGGGCCTGCCGGCTTCGGGCTTTCGGGCGGCAACCTGGCTGTCGCGGCCAGCCTGAGCACCACGGCAGTCACCAGCACCATCGATAACAAAGGCAACCTGGGTCTTGCGCTGAAGGAAACCGCCAGTGCCGACAGCCTGAAGAACGCAGCCATTGCCGGGTTCACCGCTGGTGCACTCAGATACGCAGACGAGAACTGGTTTACCAGTGCCGACAGTGCCAGCACTACCACTCAAGGCGTCGAGCCGTCGACCGGCTCAGCGGGTTCGGCAGGCTCGGCATCGAGCGCCAATAACTCCTCCAAGGACATCTTCCGCTGGAGTAACGCGACTGACACGGCCATCCGCACGACGGGGCGAGCGGTAATCTCCAGCGGCATCTCCACCGCGATTGGCGGTGGCAGCTTTGGCAGCAACTTCAATGCTGCCCTGCTGGGAGAAGCCGGCAATGTGGCGATGGCGACCGGATTCAACTGGGTGGGCGATACCATCAAGTTCCCGGATGGCGGCCCTGAGAAAATTGTTGCCCACGCGATCATGGGTGGCCTGTTGGCTGAACTGACGGGCAGCGACTTCAAGACCGGCGCGGTAGCCGCCGGTTTGAATGAAGCGTTGATTCCCGGCATGGCCAAAGTGGCGGATAAAAACGAACACCTGCAGCTGATGTTGTCGCAACTGACGGGCCTATTGGCTGCGGCCGCGGTCAACGGCGATTTGGATACCGGTTCGAAGATTGCCGAGAAAGCGACCACGTTCAACTACCTGTTCCATGCGGAACTGGTGGAGAGAGAGCAGAAGCTCAACACCTGCACAACGCCAGCTGATTGCCAATCCATCCGGGATTTTTACAACAACCTCGACACAGCCCGGAACCGAGAGTTTGGGCAGTACTGCCAGCAGAATCCGGCGGCTTGTTTGCAAGTGACCAAGCAACTGGCGGATGAGATTCCGGCCAATGAAAAATTGCTGCATGACGGTAGACGCGCCGGGCTCGATCGCTCGGCAGCACTATGGGAAATCACGCGGAGTAACGAGCGGGCCATCAACACCGGCATTATCGAGAATACACGCACCGAAAATGGCGATGGTGCTGCATTACTGGCCGAGCTTGCGTCGAATGGATTGAGTCCGGATCGGGGGTTGTTCGCGTCGACGGCTGGGGGGAAGGGTGGTACAACCGGGGTTAAGGTTGGGGTTGTAGGAACCAATGGTACAAAAGAGGTAACAGGTACCGCTACGACGGCCGGGACGAAGGGTGTTGCAAATGACGGAACGTTTCCAGACGAGGTGTTTACCGGGAAGAAACCGCATCAGACGACGCCTGGCACAAAAAGTACGACACAAGAGAGGTATAACCCGGCGACTGGGAAGCTTGAAAAATCTGTGCTCGAGTACGACGAGTATGGCCGGCAGGTTAAGAGAACGGATTACACGAATCACGGGTATGGGGACAAAGGAAAACCTGCGGAATATCACTCCGATCCGCACACGCATACCTACGAATATGGTCCTGGCTATGGCCCCAAAGGGAAGGAGACGAGGATAAACAATGATTAGTGTTCTGGAATTGAATGAGTTGCTTGTTGCTAACAACTGCTTGCATGCCATTAGCATTCAGTTGAATGACGATGGGATGGCCTATGATTTGACTCTATCGATTTCGGCCTCTGAAAAGGCTGGAACTGATGTCGCACATGTCAGGTTCATTGATATCAGCCAATTTATGTTCCGTGATTTTGGCGGCGGGTTGACTCAAATAATGCATATGAGCGTGAATAAACTGGATTCTGGTTTTGATAGGATGCGTTATCAATTGACCGATCTTGAGGATGATAAGTTGTCATTTTGCTTCTCGTCATTTTCTGTTGATTAGAAGGTCCAAGGGGGGGCGAGCGAGAGGAAAGGGACGGGTTAAGTTGTTCTGCTAAATCTATCCTCTTTTTTACCTTGATTAAGATGGCGTATGTAGTCATTACCATTTGAAAAGGGGCAGATTTATTTGTCGTGCCGTTAAATAAATCCGTCCCCTTTTTCAAGACCGGCTGTGCCGGACGAGATTCCATAATGAAAATAAACACAATTAATCCCTTGGTCGGCTTAGCTCGTTATGAGTCTTGGAAATCGGGTTGGATGGAGAAAGAAAATGTTGATGAGTACTCTTATATAAGTGATGTGTGTAATCCTGAAGATGTGTTGTTGTCGTGCAAGCTGTTTTTTCCTGATTTCGTTGTTGTTGGGGAAGGTGTGTTTTTAGAAAGTAAATATGATGGCGATATTTTTGATTCTTGGTTTAAGCAGTTCGGCGGCGACTTGCAAGCAGCTGAAAAAATGATCAACCATACTCATTTGTATGATGTCTTCGATGGATGCATGGAGGATATCGACGATAGAGTATTTAAACAGTTGGCGGATGTGCTTGCGTTATCGTGGCGGCTGGTTCTGAATGATAAATTTCCTGACAGAAGATTTAATGTGGATGTTTCAAGTTCGGATCAAGATTATGGTCCGGTAGTTACTTTTTATCAGATAGGTTAATGGTGCTAAGAGGCTTAGAGAAGGGGGCGGATTTATTTGTCGTGCCGTTAAATAAATCCGTCCCCTTTTTCCGTCCCCTTTTTCCTTACTATTTTTACTGATCTCGTGAGGTGCGAGAGCTCGCAACCTTTGATTCGAATCATGGAGGGGCGTTAATGAAATACGCTGTCATTTTACGTTTTATAGCAATGACTCTGTCCTGCTTCTCGCTGGCGGGATGCATTCATTACGACCATAAAAGCGCCGAAGGAAAGCCTTGGGACGAGGTCGCGACAATTCGGCAGTTCGACAAGGCCCTGTCGATAGCCAAGATCGATGACGATACGTCGCTCTATTGGTTAGCCCGCCAAACCGAGTATCGACTCGGAGCGGGAAGGCATAAAATTTCCGTTCACCGTGCGATTGGAACCGAATACTCGCAACCCGTTGAAATGACCGTTGACCTGGTCGGAGGTCACACCTATGGCCTTTATGGTACCTCTTCGATGAAGTGGTGGTATTACGAGATACGAGACATTGATACAGGGCGTTCCGCCAAGGTAATCGAGCCGGCCGTCATGTCCACGCCAGCTGAATCGACCGGGCAGGAGGCCTATTGATTTTCCTATACCTTGATGCGGCCGCTCTCGGCCGGGGCAGTGCAAAACGCGGAAAGTATCGTATAAAAATGGGCAACGCGTACAAAGCGAAACACTTTGTATAGGGACCTTTCCCATTGACTTGCAGGACATTTCCTAGAAAATCCCAACCTCTTGCGCCTGCTGATTTCGGTGTCTAGCCTGTGTTTGCCGCTGCCCATCAGCGGTCGGGTTTAGCAGCTCGGAAGTCACGTTAGGCGCATGGCAATCCCATGAGTGCAGGCATCGCTATTGCCTGAATGCTTATGGCGGCTGTGCGCAGGGCATCCTCGGGTGCGCCGGTTTCCTAACGTACCGGTCTGCTAACCTGCGCGCGGCTGCCACCCCCTCGTTTAGCAGCGAACGTGGCGGCTCCCACCTACGTTAGGAGTACCCATGGACAAACTCATCCCAGACCCACCCGTCCCACCGCTGCACCTGGACATCGCCGCCGATGCCAACGCCGAACGCGTCATCGATTCCTACCTGAACCCCAAACCCAATCCATCCGACAAGCTACCCGCCCCTGACCCACTATTCACCATCGTCCAAGGCGTGGATGCAGAGAGCCTGTTGGCCAACCTCAGCGAAACCCTGGCCTCCGCCAATGTCATGGCCGGCGACCTGGCATTCGAGCTGGACGGTTCCCGACGGCACTTTGCGTTGGGCCTGCAACAGTTGATTGAACTGGGCCAGCTCCTGGCGAACCGGGCGCTGGACGTGGTCGATCCCAGGTAAAACGAAGGTGTTCGGGTTTGGTCGATGGGTGTCGATCAAACCCGTTTTTTGCGGCAGCATACGCCGCATGTTCCCTTCGGATTCCTGGACCGTGCCGACTTCCAACCGCAACGCCCTGATGGCCCGACTCGCTGCCGCACCGGATGACATCACCACACGGATTTCGCTTTACCGCGACCTGCTCGACAGCGGCGAAGCTTCGCTGGACGGCGTGCGGGTCGCCGCCGGTCTGTACGATCCAGCCGCCATGGCCGTGGTTGCCGAGTTGGACGTCAAGGTACACAGGAATCGACCGGCATCGTTGTTGCCGCAGCTTCGCGGGTTGCCGGTCGATCATCTGGAACTGGAGAACGCCGAGCCACAGTGGCTCGACGCCTTGGCCGGGTTGCCGCTGCGTACGCTGGTGCTTGGCAGCCCGAGGTTCAGTTGCGACCAGGCGCTTTGGCGGCGTATGCCGGATGTCGCCCTCGAGGCTTTGGAGATCAGCAATTTTTCCCGCGACGATGATCTCACCAGTCTCCCTTCTCTTGAGCGCTTGCGCCGATTGAAACTGGACACCTATGGCGAGGATTTCGACGACCGTTTCCTCAGGCACCTGGGCAGCAACAGCAGGCTGCAAGTCTTGTCGTTGAACCATTGCGATGAAGTGACCGACGACGGCCTGCTGGGGCTTTCGCCACTCCAGTTGCGCTCACTCACGTTGGAGCGTGTCGGGCAACTGACCGCCCGTGGGGCGGCGTATCTGTGCAGTCATCCCCTCGAACACCTGTCGCTTGGCTGGAATAGCAAGATCCTGGAGGATCCTGCCTGGCTCTCGGGTTTAACCGCGTTGCGTTCCCTGCGCCTGGATGATTGTTATGCGTCCGATGCCACGCTCAACGCCATTCGGGATCTGCCGATCGAGCGGCTATCGCTGCAGTCTTCCTATCTGTGCGAGGACGATCTTGAGGTCCTGGAAGGGATGCCCTTGGCGGACCTGGACCTCAAGTCCTCCCGACAGATCATCGAGCGGCTCGACATGCTGCATGCGTTCCCCCTGAAGCGGTTGGGGCTCAGTGACGTGCGAGGCGTCGACAAGCAAACTTTGCGGGACCTGGATGGGCTGGATCTGGAAGCGCTGGACCTCTCGTTGAATGACATTTCCTGGAAGGAGCTGAAGCAGTTGAAGGGCCTGCCGCTGAAGCGGCTGGATCTCAGTTTCTGCCAAGGGGTTGATGGCAAGACGTTGCGCAAGCTCTGCGAAATGGGCCTGCCGTTGGAGCAACTGGAGATCAGCGGCCTGGACCTGCGCGATGCCGACCTGGCCTGCCTGCGCAACTTGCCGCTGAAACGCCTCGGCTTGTACGAAAGCCCTTGGCTGACCGATGCCGGCGTCGCCCTCCTTGCCGGGCTGCCACTGCGGGACTTGACGCTTGAGGCGGGGCCGGGGGAGTCGCGGCTCACGTCAGCCATGGTGTCGGTGCTGGAGGGTTTGCCACTGGAGAGGTTGTCGTTGCGCAATGGCTCGCAGATCAGCGCGGATGGATGGGATCGCCTGGCCAGGCTGCCGGCCCAAGTCAGTGGTCCGGGTATTTGACGCTTGCCGGGGATGTATCTGCTGATGGAAGTCGCTTCAAGTCTGTAGGAGCTGAGCTTGCTCGCGATAGCGGTTTGTCTGCACCTGTGATGTCGGATGGGCTGCCGTCATCGCGAGCAGGCTCGCTCCCACAGTGGTTCGTGGTGTAGCTGAAGGACCGCCGTCCCCAGTGGAAGCAAGCTTTGCTCCCACTGGTCGAAGGCTGTCCTGAACGGCCGGCTTACCAGTTGTAGCTCAGCTTTGCGGTGACCTCGCGGCCCGGGTTGTAGTAGTTCGCGGTGCCTGAACCGACGACGTGTTGCTCATCCAGCAGGTTGCTGACGTTGATCGCCAGGTCAGTGCCCTTGAAGAGGTTGTAGTTGAAGGCCGCATCGAAGAGTGTCGTGCCATCGCTGGTTCCGGTGTTGGCCGCGTCGAAGTAGTAGGAGCCGACATACCGTGCACCCAGGCCCACGCTGACATCGGTATTGGGGACGTTGTAATAGGTCCACAGCGATGCGGAGTGTTTCGGTGCCGTGGCGAACTCATTCCCTTTGAGCGAACTTCCGTCGTACAAGGTCCCGCGAATGACTTCGGATTCCATGTAAGAGTAGCCACCCACCAGGCTCAGGTTGTCGGTCAGCTCTGCCTTGGCTTCCAAGTCCAGCCCGCGCACACGTGACTCGCCAACGGTTTGCTGTTCGATGACGCCACTGGGCAGGACGACGGCGATGCTGACATTCTCCTGGGTCAGGTCGTAAACAGCCGCCGAGAACAATGCGTCCATACCCATGGGCGCATATTTCACGCCCAGTTCATATTGCCTGCCCGTCTTCGGAATGACGCCAACCGTTGGCGGCGAGACCGATTCAACCATGCTGACGTAAGTGGAAACTTCGTCGTTGACGATATAGGTCAACGCGCCGCGATAGGAGGTTTCCGAGAAGTTATCCGATTCTTTTACGTGATTGATATCGGTACTGGACAGGTCCAGCGAGTCGTTGCGCACGCCTGCGGTGACGATAAAACGCTCGTAGAAGGACAGGTTCTGCTGCAGAAACACAGCTTTGGTCTTGGTGTCGAGCTTGTCGTTGCTGTAGGGCGCTACGCCGCTTGGCACACCCGTGAACACCGGGTTGGCAAGGTCGATGGAGCCGATCGGCGAATAGACCGAACGTTCCTCGGTCGAAGAGTCGCCATACTCCACGCCCACCAATGTACTGCTGTCGATGTTTTCGAAGCGGGCATCGTATTGCAGCATCAAGTTGCCGTTGAGTTGCTCGGCTTCGCTGTCAGTGCCAAAGATATAACGCGGGACCGTGGTTCCCGTGCGGGTAGGGGAGTCACTGAGAAACACATAGCCGAAATCATCCGTCAGTTCGCTGTAGCGCAGGTTGCTGCGCAACACGAAGCCATTGTCGAAGTCATGGCTGAAGGTGCCGCTGATATTGGTACGTTCCACATCGTGGAAGTTGTAGCTGGGCTCGCCGTAGAACTTGTCGCGGTCGTATTCCTTGTCCAGCGGGTAACCGCCGCTGTTGGGCGAGCTTTGGGTCTTGAGGTAGTCCACGATCACGGAGGCTGAGGTGAACTCCGTAGGGGCCCAGGTCAGGCCACCCATCAGGAACTTGTTGTCGTCCTGCGAATGGTCGTACTCGCGATCACTGTCTTGCATCTTTGCGGTGAAGCGACCGGCCAGGGTTTGTTCTTCGTTCAGCGAGTCCCCGACATCGATGCCGGATTCGACATGGTCGAAAGAACCGTAGGTGACATAGCCTTGGCCGAACTTGTCGAAGCGTGGCTTCTTGCTGACAAAGTTCACCGAGCCGCCCGGGTCGGCCGGGCCGAACAGTGTGGAGTTGGCCCCGCGTATCACCTCGACGCGCTCATAGGCGAAAGGCTCCTCGCGTACTCCGCGCATCGAGCCCAGGGTCAGACCATCCCGATAGGTCGTGGCTTGGAAGCCGCGGATCTGAAAGTAATCGTTGCGGTCGTCGGTGCCGTAATAGTCGGTAATGACCCCTGGTGTGTATTGCAGGAGTTCTTCCGTGGTGCTGACGCTGCGTTGCTTCATTTCCTTGTCGGTCACCACGGACACCGAGGCGGGCGTGTTGAGGATGCTGGTGGCCACCTTGCCGCCGACCCAGAGTTCCTGGGCGACCACTGAGTGGGTGTCTTCGGTGGCATCGACCCTGGCCTTGGCGTTGACGAGGATGGGCGCCAGGCGGAAGGCCTCAAGATCGCCGTCCACCTTGGCTTGTGGCGTCAGCAAGTAAGCGTTCGGGCCTTGCTGCTGTATCTCGATGTCGCTCCCCTGCAACAACGACGATAAGGCTGTGGATGTATCGAGCATGCCGCTCACGCCCTGGGTATTGCGGTTCGCCACGCTTGACGCGTCGAAGGAAAGGCTGATGCCCGCCTCACGCGCAAAGCGGTCAAGCGCCGGTGCCAGTGGGCCGGCAGGAATGTTCCACTGATGAACCTGTTGGGTCTGATCGACGGTCGAGGTTTGCGCCAGGGACGGTAGCGCATAGCTGCTGACGACGACGCCAAGGACCGCACCCTGTAAGGCACGATTCAATAAATGACGCTGTGGAACCGGGGACGAACTCATTTACTCGCTCCGTAAAAGGGAATCGGCAGACAGGCCTGTAATTCGGCCTTTCTTACATGTCGAACGAGAATGAGAAATCACCTCATTTTTATTTGATATTTTTGTGCGACAAAAAAACACTTAACTGAGGGCGCTCAACGTCACCCAGTATTGGGTTCGATACTCAATTTGTAAGTGCAGTGACTGCGCAACCAAGGCCAGTACCTGATCGGTGTCGGCAAGCTGAAAGGTGCCGGAGACGCGCAGGCCCGCGACCTCTTCGGCGCAGCGCAACAGGCCGGGGCGATAACGCGACAGAGCCCCGATGAAATCAACCAGGCGCATATTGCGCGCGCTGATCACACCGTCGCTCCAGCTCCACAGATCCAGCCCGTTATCCTTGAACTCACGCATGCCATCCGAGGTAAACAGCCGCTGGTTACCGGCCTGGACAGTGGCGTTGACCGCCAGGGGCTGGCTGGCCCCAGGAAACACGGTGACCGCGCCGCTCTGCACCGAGATGAGCGTTCCGTCGTCACGCTCGTACGTCAGGAAGCGGGCATTCTGGGTGCGTATGAGCCCGTCACGTGTCTGAACCCAGAACGGACGCGGTTGAGCCGAGCCGGAATCCGCGCCGGTGTTCACGATGATTTCGCCGCGCCGCAGCACGAGCAGGCGCCGCTGTGGGGTGAAATAGCTGTCGACCGCGCTGTCGCTGTTGAGCTGGACAAGGCTGCCATCATCGAGCTGGAAGCGCTTGCGCTCCCCGGTTTTGCTGTGTTGCTGGGCAAGCATGGCCGGTAGCGGCGTGTAGTCGCGGCCCAGCCAGGTCGCTCCACCCACGGTGGCCAATGTACCCAGCACTTTCAGGGCTTTGCGCCGATGCATACCCGAGCGGGTGCCCTTGAGGGCATGCCGGGCCAGATCGGACGGAATGCCTGCAAAATCGTCGCCAAGTGCTTCCACACGCTGCCACGCGAGCAAATGCTCCGGACACCGCTGCAACCAGTGTTCGAAAGTGCGCTGGGTTTGCTCATCGACGGGATTGAAGCGCAGGCGCACCAGCCAGTGGATCGCCTGGTCGACCACGGCCGGATCCAGTGCTTGAGCTTTACTGTTCGGCATAGCGCAGGCGATAGCAGTGCTGCAGGGCCTTGGCCAGGTCGCGTTCCACGGTAGAGCGGGAAACACCGAGTTTGTCGGCGATCTGCTGGCAGGTTAGACCGTCAAGCTGGGCCAGTAAAAACGCCTCGCGGACCCTCGGCTTGAGCAGGTCTAGCAGGCGGTCGATCCGCTCTAGGCTATCGAGAATCAGCAATCGCTCTTCTTCAGAGGGAACATCATGGGAAGGGATTAGCGCGAGGCTTTCCAAGTAGGCGCGTTCAAGTTCGCGACGGCGATACCGATCGATCATCAACCCGCGGGCGATGCTGCTCAGATAAGCCCGGGGTTCGCGCAACGGACTTGCCTGGCGCGATTTGAGCAGGCGTACAAACGTATCCTGCGCCAGATCCGCCGCGCTTTCGCGACAGCCGATGCGCCGGCTCAGCCAGCTGTGTAACCAGGAATGGTGGCTGCTATAGAGCAGCGCGAGCTCGGCATTGCCCAGTGTGTCGTTGCTGCGCATCAGCATCCCGGAAACGTACATAATTGATAATGAATCGCATTATATTCAGGCCGAGGAGGCCAGGGCAACTTTGCCGGAGCTGATGCTCGCCTGGGTACTTGCCTTGATAGGAATAGGCAAGGCTCCAAGGCAAACCGGCATAGGTCGCCCGGATAGCGCTGGCTACCATGGCACCCATCTACCGATGGGAGATCGTCATGCAACGCATAAAAACCCTGTTCATCACTGGCGTCAGCAGTGGCTTCGGCCACGCCCTGGCCCAGCAGGCACTGGCTACCGGTCACCGGGTCATCGGCACCGTACGTAGCGAGACGGACTTGCAAGCCTTCGAGCAATTGTCTGCCGACCGTGCTTACGGCGTCCTCCTCGATGTCACTGACTTCGCCCGGATCGACAGCGTGGTTGCCGCCATAGAGATCGCTCACGGCCCGGTCGATGTGTTGGTCAACAATGCGGGCTATGGGCATGAGGGCATCGTCGAAGAATCGCCACTGGAGGAAATGCGCCGCCAGTTCGACGTCAACGTGTTCGGCGCGGTGGCGATGATCAAGGCCTTCCTGCCCTATTTTCGTCAACGCCGTGCCGGGCATATCCTCAATATCACGTCCATGGGCGGCACGATCACGATGCCGGGTATCGCCTATTACTGCGGCAGCAAGTTCGCGCTCGAAGGGATTTCCGATACGCTGAGCAAAGAACTGCAACCGTTCAATATCTTCGTGACGGCCGTCGCGCCTGGTTCGTTCCGCACCGATTGGGCGGGGCGTTCGATGCGGCGTACCCAGCGCAGCATCGACGATTATGATGCGCTCTTCGACCCGATCCGCACGGCTCGCGAAGCCAGAAGCGGCAAGCAACCGGGCGACCCACAGAAGGCGGCCCAGGCCATGTTGCAAGTGATCGCCAGCCCGACGCCCCCTGCGCACCTGTTGTTGGGTAGCGATGCGCTGAATCTGGTGCGCGACAAGCTGAGCCGTGCAGCCAGCGAGATTGATCAGTGGGAAGCGCTGACACGTTCGACCGACGGCTGAACGACAGGCAAGTGAGAGATACCGATGACGCAGGCCGACTCACCTACTTCGCGCATGGTGCAACTGATGGAACAGCTTGCGCCGGTCGAGGGCTATAACCTCAGCGTCCTGGAAGACATTCGCTTTTTACGTTCCAACCGGCCCCTGACCCGAACGCCGGTGTTGTACGAACCCGGTATTGTCATCCTGTGCCAGGGTCGGAAGCGGGGCTACCTGGGGGACGACGTGTACGTCTATGACGCCCGGCACTACCTGGTGGTCTCGGTTCCTGTTCCGTTTACGATGGAGACCGACGCCAGTGAGGCAGAACCCATGCTGGCGGTGTACATGCGCCTGGACTTTCGGTTGGCCAGCGATTTGCTGCTGCAAGTGGATGAAACCCAGGGGCCGAGCGATGCCCAACCCAAGGGAATGTATGCCTCACCCATGGATGATTTGCTCTGCGGTTCGGTACTGCGCTTTCTAGAAGCGATGAGCCGTCCGGGCGAAGCGCAGATCCTCGGGCCGGCACTGATTCGGGAAATCTACTACCACATCCTTACCGGCGAGCAGGGCGGTTCGATGCGTGCTGCGCTCAGGCGTCAGGGACACTTTGGTCAGATCACCCGTGCGATCCGCAAGATCCACAGTTGTTACCAGGAACGTCTGGACGTCGAATCGCTCGCTCGCGAAGCCAACATGAGCGTGCCCAACTTTCACCTGCATTTTCGCAGCGTGACCGACTCATCCCCCATGCAGTACGTGAAGTCGACGCGCTTGCATCAGGCGCGGCTGCTGATGCTGCGCAATGCCATGAGCGCCTCGACGGCAGCGTTCAATGTCGGCTATGAAAGCGCCTCGCAATTCAGCCGTGAGTTCAAACGTCTCTTTGGTCGCACTCCACAGGCCGAGATTGAATGGATGAAGGCGACGTATGCGTTGCCTGCGCCCGCTTCGCAGTCCATTTATGTGTCGTCGCATTAGGGTGGTTGAGACAAGGGAGGGATGCAGCCCATTTCTAGCTGGGTAACTATCAGAAACGCGAGACGGCCCCATACAGGACCGCCTTCGACCGGTTTTCAACGGTTCACATCGAGCACGATTTTTCCGCGGGTGTGCCCACTCCAACTCTGTTTCACCGCGTCGACCACTTCGCTGAGCGGTACGACCTCTGCTTCCAGACGGAGCTTGCCGGCCGTGAAGAGCGCAGCGATTTCCGCCAACTGACGACCATCCGAGCGGGTGGCGAAGTTTTTGCCGTTGACGCCCTGTTCACGAGCCTTCTCGGCGTCGGGTGGGCTGACGGGAGATACCAGAACGCCGCCCCGTTTGATCACGCTCCAGGAACGTGCCTGTGTTTCTCCGCCGACCAGATCGATAACGGCGTCCACATCTGCAACGGTGTCTTCGAACCTGGCCGAGGTGTAGTCAATGACCTGGTCGGCACCGAGCGAGCGCAGGTAGTCGTGGTTCTTGGCCGAGCTGGTGGCGATCACATGAGCGCCGGCCAGTTTCGCCAACTGGACTGCGAAGCTGCCCACACCGCCGGAGCCGCCATGGATCAGGACCGTTTGGCCAGCCTGGATCGTGGCGTGTTCGTGCAACGCTTGCCAGGCCGTCAGGGCCGCAGCCGGGACGCCGGCGGCTTTTTGAAGCGACAGCGTTTTTGGCGTGCGAGCGAGGCGATCCGCCGTGGAAAGTGCTTGGGTCGCATACCCGCCCACAATCCCGATAAACCCGAAGACCTCATCGCCGACCACGAACTCGCTGACATTCTTGCCCACCGCCGCGACGGTGCCGGACACCTCCACGCCGGGGGTGTAAGGCAAGGGCAGTGGGATGAATTGCTTCATGGCGCCGGACAGGATTTTCCAATCGATGGGATTGATCCCGCTGCCGGCGACGTTGATCAGTACTTGGTCTTCGTTGGGTTTCAGGTCTGGAACGTCTTTGAGCTGAAGGGCTTCTGCCTGGCCGTACTGTGCGACTTGAATAGCTTTCATAAGAGTCTCTCGATAGGAGGAGTCAGATCAGCCGGCCACCCTCGGCGTACCGGCCATGCGGTTACTGGCGACGAGCGTCGAGGCTGAAGCGACCCGCGCCGAACGCGACGATCTGCAGAAGCCCGCCGGCCATGGCGATGTTCTTGAAGAAGTGGATGAACTGATTCTGGTCAGCCAGAGCACTGTGGAAAATCAGTGCGGTGAACACGCTGAAGATGGCCAGGATGGCCGCGGTGGTGCGGGTACGATAACCGGCGATCAAGGCGGCGCCGCCCAGGATTTCCACAGCGATAGCGATGCCCAGGGCCAATGACGGGAATGGCAAGCCAACAGAGCCGATGTAGCCAATCATCATGGCCGGAGCGCCGATCTTGGAGATACCGGACAGAATGAAAATGGCACTGAGGAAGATGCGACCAGCCAAGGAAGCGGTGCTGGTCAGGTTGTTCGAGGTTGCGACGGTGGCGCGAATGCTTGCGGCTTGAGACATGATGGTCGATCCCTTTTGGTTCAGCGCTCCAACATGAAGCGCCGGTGTGGAAGAGATAGTGTCACCGTCCAGCTTTTCGCAATAGACGCCTAATTTCGATGATTACGTTCTATGAAATAGAAAAGATCGATTCTGAATTCAGGCTTTGGCGACCTGCTGGCCGAACCGCTCGATCAGCCATCTGCCAGCCGGGCCGGGTGGCGAGTCCGTTCGATAAACGGCATCGAACGTATAGGTGCCGCCCTTGAAGTCCGGCAAATCGAGCACAACGAGACGACCGGCTTCGAGGTCCGCCTGAACCATGGGGATGGGCATGTTGCCCCAACCGATGCCTTCCTTGAGCAACATGTGTTTTGCGCCCAGATCCGCCAGGCGCCATGTCCTGGTGCTGACCACGGCAAAGTCCTTGTCGCCAGTCAGCGTCGAACGGTCGGACAGGACCAGTTGAACGAACTCCCTGGCTATCCCCGGCAATTGGGGACACTCGGCCGCAAGCGGATGCGTTGGCGCGGCCACCGGTATCAACTGGACGCTGCCGACCCTGATGCGTTCGAGACCATCGAGGCCCATATCCAACGGCCCGCTGACGCCGACGACCGCCTTCTTGTTGATCACAAGTTCCGTCACGGCCCCCAACGCCTCCATATGAAGATGCAGCGTGACCGTCGGGAATTGCTCCCTGAAGGTCTTCAGCGCATCCACGACACGGTCTGCCGGAAGCATCACGTCCAACGCGAGATGGACTTCCGCTTCAAGCCCATGCAACAGCCCGGAGACCTTCGCCCGAAGCCCATTAACGCCGTTAGTGATCGAGCGCGCTTCGGCAAGCACCGTTCGACCCGCATCGGTCAGCTGAGGTTTTCGCGTGGTCTTGCGATCGAACAACGCAACCCCGAGCTGCATTTCCAGATTGGCGATCGTATAACTCACCACTGAAGTGGCGCGGTGAAGCTTGCGCGCCGCACCGGCAAAACTTCCGACCTCGACAACGGTGAGGAACACCTTCAATTGATCCAGCGTGGGGGTTCCGGGATCGGCGATCATTTCTATTTTCTCGAACGTTTGGAGTGAAATGATCCTAATTTCGAGGACAGTGGTGTGTCCATCGATTGTACGAATGCCTCATCGTCCTTGAGCGTCCGTCGTTTCGAGAAGGGAGGCATCAAAAGCGAGCGCGCCCCTCCCATAAACACCCAAATGCGAAGTCACCCGAAGACGATGCGCGAAATGATCGAACGTCAAGGTAACAGTGCGATTGGGTGAACAGGGAAGGGCGATTTCTTACCGGATGCTATAACCGCTATCCACTACCCAGTCTTGACCGTAAACGCTTTTCGCCCCGTTACTGAGCTGGAACAACACGACATCTGCAACCGCAGCCGGTTCTAGAAATGCACCCCCCAGCAGACGTTTGTTGACTTCATTGGCAACGCTCGTCAGATCATGCTCAGCAAGACCCAAAGTCGACCAGATAGGTGTTGCGGTGGGCCCAGGTGAAACCATATTGATCCGCACACCTTTGGGCGCCAGCTCCACCGCCAGCGTGCGCGCGTGCGCTTTCAAGGCCGCTTTCGACGCGATATAGGCGGCGAGTCCCGCGAAGGTGATGTTCTCCAGAAAGGTCCCGATAAATACAACCGATGCTGGGGTTGCGAGGTGCTTATAGAGGTGGGTAAGTGTGTTTAAAGCGCCTGCACCGTTAACCGCCCATTGCCGTTCAAAGGCTTGAACGTCGAGCCCGTCGGCGAGTTCTGCGATACCGGCGTTGGGAACTAGATAATCAATTGGGCCTACGCTCGATGCCTGCTCGGCCAAGCGGGCAAGGTCCTCGGGTTTTGTGACGTCTCCGGGAACCCAACGTATTTTGTCTGGATGTTTCTGCATCAGCTTCTCCAGACCGCCTGGTTTTCGTGACATTGCTACCACTGTGGCGCCTTTGGCAATCAGGCGATCAGTGACTGCCAAGCCGATGCCGGAGCTGGCGCCGGTGACTACTGCGATGCGGTCTTTGAAATCGTCTTTCATGAAGTGTTGTCCCTACGGTTTGTGGAGTAGGGGTGGGTGCAAAAAGTGAACCTGTTGGAGGGGGCAATAGAATCATGGGGTTACAGGTCTGTGTGGTTGTTATGACTATCTGCGGGTTTGGTCGTATTGACAGCGATGTGGTCGTTATGACTCTTTGGCGTGAAGCGTAGGCTGGGAGTGTGGCGGATGTCAGCTACTGGGTTTCGGACACAAAAAAAGACGTGCGTGGACGTCTTTAGATGAGTGACTTGGTGGGCCGGGGTAATTTGAATCTGTTGATTAAATTATTGATGTAGGACATTAATATCGGTTTTGGTTTTTGGCTGGAATACCAATTGGAATGCCATGTGATATTGGCCACCCGTTTGTATTATCAGACCAGCACACTTCGTAACCATGGTTGGCGGTTAACTGCGCATAGCTGCCGGTGACGACAGCAGCTTGGCGATGACATGCCGCAGCTCATCCTCTGTCATATCACTCTCTACGATCAAACCTCAGCCCACAGCTGAGATAACAGGGCGACCCAACACTGGAGTCGCTAGGTACATTCGCTTGCGGTCTAGGACCTCTTACCTTGACTCCGAACGACCATAACGCACCTCACCTGACCCTGGGAGCAGTATTGAAATTTCCTACCCGCCTCACTGAGGCCTCAGGAAATGCCCTCTACGCATATCTTCATCAATCATTGGTATACCGCTTAGGTACTGGAGCATCTACATCTTCCACGGGCTGATATAGCTTTTTGCCAACTCTAACCACATAACCTTTCTGCTTGAAAGTGGCGAAGGCGCTCGCAACAATTGAACGCCACTCTGCTGACGAAATTTGCTCAAATTCCCTGTAGCGATGGTAAATTTCATCCGCGAGCACGTCTACCGACATAGTTGTTTTAGGCGGGCAGACTGCAATCCTGGATTGTGCAAAAACGAATGCGGTCGTATACAGGTTTCGTCCGGAAGGTAATTGGACCAAGAGGATATTGCTTCGAACTTGATTTTTGTTCGCGCGCATCAGTGCTGCTACTGCTGCCACCTCTAAGGGAAGATGGGCCCGTAATTGTAGAGCCTGATGTGTCGGCAGCCGCGAGGTGATCACTGCATCATACAAAGAAATTTGATCGATGATATCCTGATCGGGCGGCAACAATCTGCTCTCCATCGTATAGCAAAGTGCACACTTGATTTTCGCAGTGTCACTATGCGGAGTAATCGAGCCGCATGCCTTGCACTCCTCCATAGTCAGAGAGTAATGACCACACGATTCAATCTCATCATTAAACTCGGGCACGACCATGTAAAATTTAGTGAGAGTATCTCCATACCATATAAATATAGGATGAGAAATGGTTCGGGACAGATAATTAATCCATAGAACGAGTTGAGTTTCGTGTGCTTTAAACTCAACCAACATCGCTCCCCAATCCTCTGCCCACATTACATCCAAGCTCTTCATACCCAAGGATCGGATAGAAGTGCAGCGCGCCACCATATTTCTGATGCGAAGAGGAGTTTGGGCTTTTTTCAAAATTGCTGCATTTTCGGGTTTTCCCTGGAGCCGCGATTGAAAATCCAGACGGTCTTTCCACTGACGATTATGAGCATTGTAAATAGCTACAAACTTCGTCGTTGCGCGGGAATAGGCACTAAAAAGCTCGGCTGTATCTAATGCTTCAGCGCCAAAAACAATAATAACGGGAGCTTCTAGTCCACGAAATTTCGCTATATTATCAGTAGCTAGCTTCTCAGTCTTCAAAAAATCAAAATACTGCCTATCAATTATCGACCCTGTCAAAATGACAATATCCTCTGAACCAACACCACCCGCGATCAGTTCAGACTTAATACGTAGAAGCTCCTCACAGGGGGTCATCGTGATGATTTCAAGCGCAGTATCCGGTTCAGCTACTCGTGGCGAGGATAGCTGGATCTTGGGAGGAACAACCTCTGAAAGAATTTCGGTAACTGCTTTCGGCATACGTAAGATGATTGAAAGCGGAAAAGCAGCTACTCCTAAAATCTCCCTCAAGCCGTCTAAGGTCACGCAGTTGCGTTCGAATTTGAATACTTGCGTTTCGTCGCAGAAAAATGCTTTTGGCTTCCCATCAAACCAGCTTACAAGCGTCTTGCACCAAGATTCTGCCAAGGCTTGCGATTCGTCTACGACAAGGGCGTCATACTCTCCTACCAATTCCTTATTAATAGCGATATCTAGATCTTCTAAGCATTTGACCTTATACCATTCCTCCCCCACCGACAAATGATTCAGCGCATTTGCTGCTTGACGGCAGAGCCCGTGCCAAGTCATCACAGTGCAGGCTCGATACCCTTCAAGCTGCGCACGAATATGCTCAGTGAGCCGAGCATTGAATGAAAGGACCAATACCTGTTTGCCTTCCACCGAGAGTTTCCTAGCAGCCTCGATAGCTATCAAGGTTTTCCCAGTACCTGGCCAGCCCGTGATCAGAGAGTTCTTGTTCCTCAGCACAGAACGGACGACCAAACTTTGCTCGCTTGTCAACTGAAGCCATACTTTGTTGTCATAGCGAATTCGACTCGCCCACCGAGGCTGACCATCAATCTTTGGCGCAAGGTAGTCGATCAGCTCTTGGGTTCTGGTAGGACCCAAATCAGAATTTCGAAGTGCCTTCTTCCAATACTTCATGAGGTCTATGATTTTCTGAGCGACGTCAGGGTAAGCTTCAAAATCTATATAGAGCGACTGAGGCGGATTGGATTGGGTATCGTACATTCCTGGAATATTAGACCGATCAAAATCCGAATCAGGAAAAATAAACCCGTATCCGATTCTCAGGTGTAGTGCCGGGTCAGCACCAAGCCACGACGCGAATCCATGCACATTTTTTTTGGTTTGTCTGAGCGGGTCTATCTTGTAGCCATTGCGGACATGAACAAAGAAAGAATTCTCGACTCTATAAACACCACTCTTAACCTCAAGGGCTAAGACCCCATCTTCTGGATGGACTATCAAAAAATCGATCTCTCCTGTCGGCCTCGCTCGTTTGTCAAGCTTGCTTACTGCGGAGCACAACCATGGCAGGCTATGGATTACGGTGTATTCGTCAGGTAGCTGGGATTTGAGGGTTGAGTACAGGTGACGCTCACCGTAGCTTTCAGTGTGGTGTGGTCCATGTTCCGGAATCATCCTTGCCATCAACAATGCTCGCTTTTTCCTAATCTATGATACTTGGACGTCGCGATGATAGCACTTTGACGTTGGGCACGCTCCAGTAGGGCCTCCAATGGAATCGACCATATCGCCCGGACAGTGCCGATAGCCCTTCGACGGCCAACTCCGACTCCCCTTCCGGGAAAATGGGCTCTGGGGAGTGGCGCGTGCTGTTATTCCGATTGTACTGCCTACGAGTTTAGTGAAATCCACCACTCTTTAGCCTAAATAGAGTTACCAGAAACAGCTCATAGATGTTCCTGGTATCGTACGACCCTGATTGCCCTATTCTATACGTATAGACTAGGCTCGTTAACAAGGCCAGATCGGGTAGTTAGATCTAGCCTCTATGGGTTTCATGCAATCAATGAAATCATTTAACGCATAGCCAAGGCCGCCAGTTGTATCAAATCGCTCGTTGTTTTTTTTGCAGAGTCATCTTGCTCGATGAAGGGGTTGCTACCTAACTCCTGTTGTATGAAAGCCGACTATGTTGATTAGCATTCTTTTGACGTTTTGGCATACTATCTTGGGGTAAAATGCTAATCGGTCAGGTTTGACCACTAACGTGTTTTGAACCTAAATGCTGATAACCAAGTGAAAAAGGATAATCATGAATATCTGCAAGTGTTTTCAATGCAACACATGTGGCACAAAAATCGATTGCAGAATTGGCATGTCTAACAGAGACATTCAACCATTCCAATTCGCTTGTCCAAAATGTGAAGAGCGCATTTCATTTGTTTTTGGTCAGGTAGATGGTGAATTGCTGGGGGGCACGGAAGTGGAGGATTTTGAGGGCGCTTTTAATGGAGCTAACCCTTTTGTTGATTTGCATTTGGATTTCCCAGCTTATTTCGGCATTTACGTAATGGGCAGGACGACCTTTCTCAGAGTCACGCAAGAAATCGGGTATCAATCGTACCAACACTTGAATCTACGCTTGGACATGCTGAATATGCTATGCCCGATGCAAAATGACTTGAGAAGCGTGATTACCCAGTACAAGCGTGGGGATATGGACAATTTTGAGAAAACATGTGTAAAAATACCCGGTGTCAGTCTGAAGTCGCGTAAAAAAGAGGATGTGCTAGCCGCGCTATATACCGCTACATCTGTGATGTCTTCGCCATTTACAATCCACGAGCACAATTCTGAAATAAGCACAAAGGCATCTGAGCTATTCATGTGGCTTCACCAATGTCACAATGAAAAGATAATTGCATTTGTTGACGAAATATTAGGTAATGGATTTCTAAAAAATCTGCACAATGATTGCTTATCTTTATATCCAAAGTTGGTCGCAATGGATTTGCCGTTTCGCCCAGCATTTTTCTATGATTATGCGAACGCTGAAGATTTTGGCAAAATTCCCGCTCGAATATCTACAGCAGACTTCGATGTTTGCAGTAACTATTATAAGGACTTAGCAGAAGTTTTCTCGCGCCAACTGACTTTCTTAGCAGGTTTGAATAATCTTATAAAGCGTGGAGGTAGTGATCTTTTTGAGCCGTCGCTGAAAATGACGAAAGCGCAGAAGGTCAGGCCTGAGCTTGAGAGTCTGAATTCGTTTGCGAACGTAGATCTGGGAAATAAATTAGCATTTATAGACGACTGCTTCTATCAGATTGATATGAATGCCATTGATAACAAGCTCAGAAATGGTATCGCTCATTATAAATATGAATATAAAGAGTCGACGCAGACAGTAACGTATTACCCCGGCAAAGAAGGTATGAGTCGGGAGAAGTATTACGAAATTTCTTTCATGGGATTTATCAGAAAGTCGCTCCTGTTGTTTAGGGAGGTGCATGGCATTAATCACATCATGAAGGCAGCGCTTTTTTATTGCGTATTGATTCTGAAGAAGGAGATCTAATGTCGTCCTGCGAAGTACGAAACGCACTTTTTATTGGCTCATTGCAGCCTATGACGACAGGCAGCAATGGGCTGCGCGCTACGGGTAAGAGCGACGAAACCTGTTTATCAGTTCGATGCAAGCTGTGCTTCCGTGTGCAACGAGCCATTATTGGGCCATCCGTGTAGAATGGGCTGAAAACAGCCTTTCGTGCATGTCGTTGACATGCTCGGGGCCGACAACCTTCCATGATGGAATGAGAGATGCAGCAAGCAAATTTTCAGGTTGACTCCCGACTGGCAACGTTGCTCAGCCAAGATTACTCAACGACAGAAAAAGCTCTTAAAGAGTTAGTTGATAACGCATGGGATGCAGATGCAGACGAAGTGGTAATAGAGCTACCTGAGCCATTGACCGATGGCCCTATTGTTGTGCGTGACGATGGCAACGGGATGACTCGCCAGGAGCTTGAGTCTCATTATCTGAAAATTGCATCTGATCGACGGATGCGGACTGATGGGCGTACATCAAAAAAGCAGCGCCCGATCAAAGGTAAGAAAGGGATCGGAAAATTTGCTGGGCTGATGTCCGCTTCGGTGATGTGCCTCACAACAATAGCCCGAGGCCAACAGATTTCGTTCACGCTCGGTATTCAGGACCTTGAGTCGGCGTCTGATATCGAACACTTGACGCTACCGTTAGGGGTGAGCGAATGCAGCTCCGAAGATCATGGAACCTGCGTGACACTAACGCATCTTCGCCAAGGGCTACGTTACCCAAGTGCTGATCGACTACGCCAAGAACTCATCATGGAGTACGGTCGGCAGAAGGATTTCAAAATTATCATCAATGGTAAACCGCTGGGCATTGATGATCTTGAGGGCGAATTCACTGAGGTGCGGGGTACGTTTCCTGATGCGGGAGATGCGACTCTTCGTTTTGCGATTAGCAAAAAGAAAAGTGGTCTGAGACGCCCCGGCATTACTTTGATGGTGGAGGGAAAGGCGGTCGGCAAGCCTGGTTTTTTTGGGTTGGAGAACGGTGATGAGATTCCTGCTCGTCTGCTGAGAAAGCTGTATGGCGAGGTCGAAGCTGACGGGCTGATGGACTATGTGACAGCCGGTTGGGACTCGGTAATCGAAAACAGCGAGGCCTACCTACAGATCGTCACCTTCGTGCAGGAAAATTTGGTTGAGGCTTTCCGCTCTACGCACGGTATGGAGATGCGGATGGCGCATGCTCGCTTGCAAAAAGCGGTCGCCGGTCGGGTGGAAAAACTGCCCCAGCACAAGCGCGAGTTCGCAGATCGAGCAATCAAAAAGGTCTTGAAAAAGTATTACGACGAACCTGCCCACAAGGTACAGGCTCTCGCGTTTGTCGTTCTTGAGGCCGTAGAACGCACCGAATACCGCTCTATCGTCGAGCATCTCGCTGAAGCAAATCGAGGCGATATCGTTAACCTTGCTGACGCACTGGAGAGCTTTGGCCTTGCCGACATGGCCGTTCTGGTCGATCAAGCTAGAGCCAGATTGCAGTTCTTGGATGACTTGGAGCGCCTAGTCCGAAATGAAGGCTGCCTTGAGTCAACGGTACACAAAGCTATAGAAGTGAATCTTTGGATTTTGGGTGCTGCATTCACCATCTTCAGCTCCAATATCACTTTGAAACGGCAGATTGAGGAACTGCTGAAACAGAAGTACTCCGGAGCGCAAGGCACAACCCGTCCAGACTTGCTGTTGAATGAATGCTTGCTGGGGGAGTTCTTGCTGATCGAGTTTAAGCGTCCCTCGCATCCTTTGAGTTTTGCGGATTACCAGCAAGCAACTAGGTATCGGCATGAGCTTACCGGGTATAGCGCTAAGCCAATAAAAGTTCTAGTAATAGGCGGGCGTATTGATGGCTTTCCGACGCGAGAGCTTGAGCCTGGAGTCAGTTGCCTATTGTTTACAGATATTATCTCCAACGCACGCCGACAAATTGAATGGCAGCTTCAACGTGCACCGGGTTTTCCTGGCGCGCTGCTGGTCTAGGCCGTCTCTAGTGGGTTTTGGACAGATTCCTGACTCTAGCCCTCGGAATTCAGTGGCCGCGGGACTACTCGCCATTATGGCTTGTGTCAGCTGATAAAAGGGCTCTGAGATCGGAATACCTGATGCTGCAACAGGCCCTGGACAGACTGTATTATCGAGGGCCTGCAATGTCCACGCTACTGATTCAAGTAGTCCCAGCCCGCTTGCTGCTTTTCGGTGTGCAACTCAATGGCGCGTGAATGCATGCCACGGTTGAGGTAGTCAGCTTATGTGTGAGCCATTCGATCAGACAGCGCGTGACTCGCTTGATACTGGCATTCGCGATTTCCATCATGAGCTCGACTTCCTTGAGCTGTCGATCGGACAGGCGGAGGTTTTGAGCAGGCATGAGATTGTCCTCAAGCACTGATTCGGTATTCCAAAGATTAGCACTGGGTGAGCTGGAATACCGTCTGGAATACCCGAATGGCTGGAACTCAAAAACTCTCAAAAGACCGAAAAAGCGCTGGAGGCCCCGTATTTACTGGCTTTCAGGCACAAAAAAAGACGTCCATGGACGTCTTTAGATGATGAAATGGTGGAGCCGGGGGGATTTGAACCCCCGTCCGCCAGTACTCCGCTGTCGGTACTACATGCTTAGCCGTGTCTATTGAGTTAACCCTCAGCGACCCGACGGGCAGGGTGCTTTGGGCGAGTTGTGTAAGTTTTAGCCGCTTCGTCCACAACGTACTGCACGGCGATTCTGTTCTATATGACAATCATTTTGGGTTTACAGACATCCCCTGATGATTGCTGGACCCGAAGGTACCAGAAGGGAAGAGCTAAGGCTGCTTACGCAGCGAGAGCGTAATCCCCGTAGGTTTCGTCATTGGCAACTATAGGAAGTTGCAACAGTGGATTTACGAGTTCTGTTACCAACTCGGCATGCACCTAAAGTTTCGCAACCGGCGTCGAATCCTGAACGGCCCCGAACCTGTCGCTTCGGGAATCTGCTGGAGCGACAGGCAATCGCAGTGTACGCCAATCTGCGGCGCAGGCCAACCCGCAGGTTGGCCCTTGGCGTTTAGGAGTTCTTACCGTCCTTGTTCACCTTCTGGATTTCCTGAAGGGTTTGAGTGGTTTCGGAGATGCATTTTTTGGTGCCTTCCTCAGTATTCTGGGCCTGGAAGGCCTTGGCCTGTTGGACGCTGGTGGCGGCGCGCGTCTCCAGGTCCGTGCCTTGGATTTGGGTCTTGGAGTTCTCAATGGCCTTGATATTGGTATCACACAGATCGTCCGTGCCAGCTGCAAACGAGGACGACGCCAGCATGGAGGCAGTAACGAACAAACCGAGCAGTACAGAGCGTTTCATGTGTCTCTCCTTGAACCGAGGGCTCAGGCGTCGCTGGCCATCAGTACTACCAATTTGAGGGAGGTCCCGCGTTTGCGGGACTTGAACAGTGGACTGTCGGCGTTCGTCAGGGTTCTATTTTTCTTTACCTCGCCCTGGCCTGGGTCACCCGATCCACCAGGTAGACCAGTCCGTGGTAGTCGATGGCGCCGTGTTGCGTCAGACCGATCTCACAGGTACGGCTGGTGGATATTCCTTCGCTGCAATGCTGTACCGCATCCTTTAGGCTACGCAGCGAATGGGCATTCAACTCTGGGGTGGTGAAGCCTTTGTCTCCAGCGAAACCGCAGCAGTGAATACCTTCCGGGATGATCACATTCTTGCTGCATTTGCGCGCCAGATCGATCAACGCCTGACTTTCGCCCAGGTGTTGGGTGCTGCAAGTGACGTGCACGGCGATAGGCGCTTCTTGGGGCGTGAAGTCGAGGCGGTCCATCAGGTGGGTGCGGATGAAACGCACCGGGTCGTACACATCCAGTCGTGCGTCGTCGAGGTCCTGGACCAGCCGCAAGGTGCAGGGGCTGGTGTCGCAGTAGATCGGATCGAGCCCGCCGCGGCTGGCATGCAGCAACGCGCCGATCAGTTCCTGGCGTTTGTCTTCGGCTTGTTCGGCATAGCCTTTGGAGGCGAAAGGCTGGCCGCAGCAGAGGCTGTCCAGCTTGTCTGGAAAGACCACTTGGTAACCGGCCTTTTCCAGCAGTCGCTGGGTTTTTTCATGCAGTGAAGCCTGTTCCGTGTCTCCGGCGGCGGGGCCCATGACTCGCGACACACAAGCCGCCAGGTACACCACTCTCGGACGCTCGTCCGCCACGGCAGGGCTGAAGCGGATGGCGCGCTCCGGTTGCGGCATGGCGTGGGTCCATTGTGGCATTTGGCCCTTGGACAAGCGGTTCAGCCCGGCGGACAAGCGAGCCAGCCGTGGTGCTCCAAGCAGCATGCGCGCACCGTTGGCGACGTGCAGGGTGAAGCGTGCGCCTTGCAACGCAGTGGCGAAATTGCCCGCAAGCCAATCGGCGGTTTTCTTACGTGTTGCGGTACCGCCGCGGAGTTTTTTCACCAGCTCGCCGGTGTTGATGCCTACCGGGCAACGCTGCGCGCAGAGTCCGGTGGCGGCGCAGGTGTCGATGCCCTGGTACTGATACGCCGTTTCAAGTTCCGCCGTGTCGACGCCCGTGCGTTTTTTCGCCTGGATGTCGCGCCAGATCACGATGCGCTGGCGCGGGCTTAGCGTCAGGTCCTTGGACGGGCACACCGGCTCGCAGAACCCGCACTCGATACATTTGTCGACGATCTCGTCGGCGGCCGGCAACGGTTTGAGGTGCTTGAGATGGATCTGTGGATCTTCGCTGAGGACTACGTCCGGATTGAGAATGCCGTTGGGGTCGAGCAGGCGCTTGAGTTGCCACATCAGCTGATAGGCATCGCTGCCCCATTCCAGCTCGACGAACGGCGCCATGTTGCGTCCGGTGCCGTGCTCGGCCTTCAGCGAGCCGCCGAATTCCACCGCGACCAACTGCGCCACGTCGTCCATGAACGCCTGGTAGCGTGCGACTTCTTCAGCGCTGTTGAAGCCTTGGGTGAAGACAAAGTGCAGATTGCCTTCCAGCGCATGTCCGAAAAGGATCGCTTCGTCGTAGTGATGTTTCTCGAACAACTCGATCAGGCGGTTCACGCCGATGGCGAGTTGCTCCACGGGGAAGGTCACGTCTTCGATGATAACCGTGGTGCCGGTTTTGCGTACTGCGCCCACCGCTGGAAAGGTGTCTTTGCGGATGGCCCAGAGTCGGGCGTTTTCTTTGGGGTCTTCAGTGAAGTCGATCTGCTTTTCCACCGGGAAACCGGCCAGGGAGGCCATGATCAGGGCCAGTTGTTCTTGTAGGAGAGAGGAGGAAGCGGCGCGGGATTCGATCAGCAGGGCGCAGGCATTGATCGACAGATGCCGTACGAAATCTGGCATGCCGGGTTTGTCCTGCACCGAACGCAGGCTGCGCCGGTCGAGCAGTTCCACGGCCGATACCGGCTGGCTTTTGAGCACGGTGACTGCATTACAGCAAGTTTCCACGTCCGGAAACACGATCAGTGCCGACGCTTTGTTCGGATGGTCGACCACCGTGTTGTAGGTCACGGCACTGATGAAGCCGAGGGTACCTTCGGAGCCCACCAGCAGGTGGCTCAAGATATCCACAGGGTTGTCGAAATCCACCAGGGCATTGAGTGACAGGCCGGTGGTATTTTTCAGACGGTATTTGTGGCGGATTCGTGCGGCCAGTTCCGTATTGGCGCGGGTCTCGCGACCGAGGGTGGTCAGGCGTTCGAGCAGCTCGCCGTGGCTGGCGCGGAAGGCGGCCACGCTGGCGTCGTCTTCGGTGTCGAGGCGGGTGCCATCGGCCAATACCAGCCGGATACCGGCCAGGGTGTGATAGGTGTTCTGCGCCGTGCCGCAGCACATGCCGCTGGCGTTGTTGGCGACGATGCCGCCGATTTTGCAGGCATTGATCGAGGCGGGGTCCGGGCCGATCTTGCGGCCGAACGGTGCCAGCCAGGCGTTGGCCTGGGCGCCGATGACGCCGGGTTGCAGGCGAATCTGCGTGCCTTGCTCGCGAATCTGCCGACCATTCCAGTTGTCTCCCAGCACGATCAGCACCGAGTCGCTGATGGCCTGCCCGGACAGGCTGGTGCCGGCGGCGCGGAAGGTGACGGGCACCCGGTCGCGCTGGGCCAGTTGCAGCAGCGCCACCACTTCGTCTTCGTTCTCGACCCGCACCACCAGTTTCGGAATCAGCCGATAGAAACTGGCGTCGGTGCCGAAGGCCAGGGTCGACAGAGGATCGTCGAACAGTCGTTTCTGTGGGATCAGTTGGCGTACGTCACGCAGGAAAGGGACCGGAAGCGTCATTGGTCCTCCAGAATCAGTACCACCAGGTCTTTCGGTCCGTGGGCGCCGTAGGCCAGGACTTGTTCGATGTCGGCGGTTTTCGACGGGCCCGAGACCAGCAGGGCGTTGGTGGGCATGCCTTGGGCCCATTCGAATTCCTGCTGCACTTCGTAGAAGTTGTCGCGGATCTCGCTGGCCTTGAGCAGGGCGAAATGCACCGGCGGCACCAGGCTCATCAGCCGCGGTTCTTCCCGCGTTGGCCAGAGAATCAGGCTACCGGTGGCGGCGATAGCGCCGAGGGTTCCGGTCAGGCTGGCGGGGGTGTCGTTGAACAGTTCGGCTTTCCATTCCTCCACCGGGCGGTCGTAGGCCTTGAGCACCGGCAGGTCCGGATTGTTCGCCCAGAACTGTGTGATTTTTTGCCCATGGGATGTGGTCGGGGCGATCAGCAGGCTCGGCAGTTGTCGGTCGCGCAGCAGCTGCGCCAGCAGCGCCGGCCAGTCTTCGCCGGAGGTCAGGTGGATTTCGGTGTGCACCGCCTCCATCAGTTTGCGCAGTTGCGCGATGCGTTCCTCGGGCGCGTAGCGATAGGTTTGCGTCACCAGCTCGACATTGAAGTTGTCAGCAACGGGCGTGGTGCCTGTCAGGCTTTTGCGCAGCTTGGCGAGGATATTTTCCTTGGCGCTCATCGACGGTCTCCTTGTCGGTCCAGGTGTTCGCGGGCCAGATCATGCAATGAGCGGGCGGCGGGTTTGGGGGCGCTGTGGTTTTGCGTCCACGGGCCGACGTTACGGGGCGTCAGGGCGCGCAGGCGCGTGGCGAGGAAGCCGAACAGCCGGTACAGCCGCGGCGAGCTGTTGAGCCGTGCCCAGGCATTCCAGATGAAGCGTTCCTTGGGCGAATACTTGCTGCCCTGGCCGCGCATCACCTGGTGGGGGCTGTCCGGGGCCTTGACGTTTTCTTCCCGCAGCCGTCGCAGCAAGGCCGGGATCGGGATCTTCACCGGGCACACTTCACCGCAAGCGCCGCACAGCGAAGATGCGCTCGGGTGATCCGGTACTTTGGCGAGGCCGACCATGTGCGGCGTGATGATTTTTCCGATAGGCCCAGGGTAAACCTCGCCATAGGCGTGGCCGCCGATTCGGGTATAGACCGGGCAATGATTCATACAGGCGCCGCAGCGGATGCAGTTCAGGGTCTGACGCAGTTCGCTGTCGGCAAACGCCTGACTGCGTCCATTGTCCAGCAACACCAGGTGCACTTCCTGGGGGCCGTCCAGCTCGTCGGCCTTGCGCGGGCCGGAGATCATGTTGACGTAGGTGGTGATCGGCTGGCCAAGGGCCGAGCGGGTCAGCAGCGAGAGCAGCGGCACCACATCGCGCAGGTTTTCCACCACTTTTTCGATGCCGGTCACGGCAATGTGCACCGGTGGCACGGTGGTGGACATCCGGCCATTGCCTTCGTTTTCCACCAGCAACAGTGTGCCGGTTTCGGCGACGGCGAAGTTGACGCCCGAGACGCCGATGTCGGCCTCGAAGAATTTCTGCCGCAGTACTCTGCGTCCGATCTGAATGAGTTGGTCGACGTCCTTGGTGTACTCCACGCCGAGTTTGTCGTGGAACAAGGACGCGACCTGACCGGCGTTCTTGTGGATCGCCGGCATAATGATGTGTGAAGGCTTCTCGTGATCGAGCTGGACGATGAACTCGCCCATGTCCGATTCCAGGCATTCAATGCCTTGAGCCGCGAGGACATGGTTCATTTCCATCTCTTCGCTGACCATCGATTTACCCTTGATCACTTGCCGCGCCTCGTGAGCACGGATGATCGAAAGGACGATGCCATTGGCTTCGTCCACCGTTTCCGCCCAGTGTACTTTCACACCGTTGCGGGTCAGGTTGCTTTCAAGCTGCTCGAGCAGGTCGGGCAGCTTGGATAACGCACGGGCGCGGACGGCATTGCCCAGCACCCGCAAGTGTTCTCTTTCGTGGGCGTCGCTGAAGGACGTCGCCCGCTTGGTCATCAGTGAATCCATCGCACTGCGAAAGTTGTTTCGCAGTTGCGTGTCGTCCAAAGCCTTGTGGGCCCGGGCGCGAAAATCGTCCCGCACCTCGATGGTCGGGATCAGCGTCGGCGTGCTCATGCCACACCTCCGGTACGCTGCCAGAGGAAGCTCGCCAGGTGTTGGCCGCGCAACGCCTCCTGCTGTTTCTCCAACGCACCGTTGATGTTCATCAGGCAGCCGCAGTCGGCACTGACGACCTTGTGCGCGCCGGACTCCTTCAACGCCCGAGTCTTGTCGGCCACCATCGCGCCGGAAATGTCCGGCATGCGCACGCTGAATGTCCCACCGAAACCACAGCATTCGCTTTCGTGGCTGTGCTCGACCCGTTCCACGTTACCCAGCTGCGCCAACAGGGCGCGGCCATGCAGGTGGGTGTTCATTTCCCGTCGTGCCGAGCAGGACGTATGCAGCGCAATTTTCACCGGCTCACCGTTGTCCTCAAGCTGCACCTTGCAGACAAACAGCAGGAACTCGGCCAGCTCATAGGTCCGTGCCGCCAGGGCCTGGATCTGCTTGAGTGTCTCGGGCTCGTCCTTGAACAAGTCGGCGTAATGCTCGCGGATCATGCCGGCACAGGAGCCCGAGGGCACCACCACCGGATAGTCTTGCGCGAACAGGGCCAACTGCGCCCGCGCCACCGTCCGGGCCTGCTCCGTGTAGCCGGAGGTGTACGCCGGCTGTCCGCAACAGGTCTGTCCTTGGGGATACTCCACCCGGATCCCTTCGCGCTCCAGCAGATGAATCGCGTCCATCCCGGCTTCGGGGTAGAACAGGTCCACCACGCAAGTGCCGAACAGGTAGACCCGTTGCGGTTTCTCGCTGGGGTACTGCCGGGGTTCAGGCAATGGCGGGGCGACACGGGTCGCGTTCGGCACGGCGTTGTAAAAAAGCTCGCTCATCAGGCGTGTCTCCGGGTGGTCCCGGTTATCCGTCCGCTGAGGCTGCTGAATATAGAGAGCCAATCTTTCAGCAGCCTTGCAGACCCGGTTATCGAATGCGGACGCCGATTCGGGGATCGGCGTCGGTTCTTTCGGTGTTTCCTATAGGACTCAGTGCATAGGACTCAGTGCACCAGCATGCCGGTGAACCAATAGGCCTGGGCCAGCGTGATCAGGCCGACGATCGTTGCAAAGAATAGGCTGTGTTTCAGGGTGAAACGGAACAGATCCGATTCCTTGCCCACCAGCCCGGTCGCGGCGCAGGCCACGGCGATCGACTGTGGCGAAATCATCTTGCCGGTCACTCCGCCGCTGGTATTCGCCGCGACGAGCAGGGTGTCGTTGACGCCGATCTGGTGCGCGGTGGTGGCTTGCAGCGAGCTGAACAGGGCGTTGGACGACGTATCGGAACCCGTCAGGAACACCCCCAGCCAACCCAGGAACGGCGAGAAGAACGGGAACGCTGCGCCGGTGCCGGCCAGCACCAGAGCCATGGTCGAGGACATGCCCGAGTAGTTGGTGACGAAGGCGAATGCCAGCACCATGCCGATGGACAGGATCGGCCAACGCAGCTCGACAAAGGTCTCTTTGAAAGTGGTAAGACCAGTTTTGAGGTTGATTTTCAGCACCAGCATCGAGATCAGCGCAGAGAAGAAAATCGCCGTGCCCGTGGCGGAAATCGGGTCAAGCTTGTACACGGCCGGGATGGCAGTGGGGTTGACCACGATGGGCGCAACCTTGATCACCAGCTGGTCCAGGTGCGGGATGGCAAAGTTGAACACCCAGCCATACATCGAACCGCCCGCGGCGAACATCGCTTTGAACGGTTTCAGGGTCCAGATCGTGACCAGCACGGTGAGGATCAGGAAAGGGGACCAGGCCTTGATGATTTCACCCAGGCTGTAGGGCGAAGCCTGGGTGCTGCGTGGCTGGCCGAAACCGCCGGCGCTGGCGGTGAGCGTCGCGCTCGAAGTGGCGCCGGCAATCTGGGCGCCGGCGGCGCGCTTGGGCTGCCAGACTTTCAGGAACAAGGTCAGGGAAATCAGGCTGGCCAGGGCCGAGGTGATGTCCGGCAGTTCCGGGCCGATGAAGTTGGATGTGAAGTATTGGGTGATGGCAAAGCTCAGGCCCGCCACCAGCGCCGCCGGCCAGGTTTCCCGTACGCCGCGTAGGCCATCCATCATGAATACCAGCCAGAACGGCACGAACAGCGACAGCAGCGGCAGTTGGCGGCCAGTCATGGCGCCGATCTTGAACGCGTCGATCCCAGTGACCTGGCCGGCCACGATGATGGGGATGCCCAGGGCGCCGAACGCGACCGGGGCGGTGTTGGCGATCAGGCACAGGCCGGCGGCATACAGTGGGTTGAAGCCCAGGCCGACCAGCAGGGCGGCAGTGATCGCCACCGGCGCACCGAAGCCGGCGGCGCCCTCCAGGAATGCACCGAAGCAAAAGCCGATCAGCAGCACTTGCAGGCGTTGGTCGTCGGTAATGGACAGTACCGAGCTGCGGATCACCTCGAACTGGCCGCTCTTGACCGTCAGTTTGTAGAGGAACACAGCGGCGACAATGATCCAGGCGATGGGCCACAAGCCGTAGGCGAAGCCATAGCCAGCGGCAGCGAAGGCCATGTCGGCAGGCATGTTGAAGCCGAAGATTGCCACGGCGATCGCCAGGGCCAGGGTGATGCTACCGGCCACATGTCCTTTGAGGCGAAACACCGCCAGGGCCAGGAAGAAGAAAATGATGGGAATAACGGCCACGAGAGCGGACAAGCCGAGACTGCCGAGCGGGCTGTAAAGCTGTTGCCAGGTTTGCATGTGGGTGGGCCCCTAATTGTTGTTGGTCAGGCACTGGTCAGCGGATTTGGGTAATTGGTAAGACCAATTTACAAGCGCTGTTGGCTAGGGTAAAAGCCTTGGTTGTGGTGTGTCAATTTGCCGCCCGCAAAACTTTCGTCGAATAAGCGGTGCAGATCGCATCTGCTCCGGTGATGCCAATGGCTTTTGATGGGTGTGGTCAGGGCCCGGATAGGCCAGAATAGAGAGCCCGACGAGCCGTCGGGATGGTGGAGAGTCGAGTGATGGGGTTTGATCAGATTCGTCAGCGCCGTTTGTCTGACGATATTGTCGAGCGGCTGGAAGGCATGATCCTCGAAGGCACGCTGAAGGCCGGCGAACGGCTGCCGGCTGAGCGCACCCTGGCCGATCAGTTCGGCGTGTCACGCCCTTCGTTGCGCGAGGCGATCCAGAAGCTGACGGCCAAGGGGCTGCTCGTCAGCCGTCAGGGCGGTGGCAATTATGTCGTGGAGTCACTGGGTTCGACGTTCAGTGATCCTTTGCTGCAACTATTGGAAAGCAATCCCGAGGCTCAGCGGGACTTGCTGGAATTTCGTCATACTCTGGAAGCGTCCTGCGCCTATTACGCAGCATTGCGCGCCACCGATGTGGATCGCGAGCGGCTGACGGCAGCGTTCGAAGAGTTGCAGGATTGTTATTCCCGCCACGAAGAAGTGAGTCGGGCGGAGGAGGGCGCGGCGGATGCGCGGTTCCACCTGGCCATCGCCGAGGCCAGTCATAACGCGGTGCTGCTGCATACCATTCGTGGTCTGTTCGACCTGCTCAAGCGCAACGTGGTGACTAACATCGGCGGCATGTACAAGCAGCGCAGCGAAACCCGTGACATGTTGATCAGCCAACATCGGGAGTTGTACCAGGCGATCATGGATGGGCATGCCGAACAGGCGAGGGAAGTGTCCAGCCGACACATCCTGTATGTGCAGGAAGTATTGGAGGAAGTGCGCCAGGAAGTGCAGCGTGTGGCGCGGGCGGAGCGGCGCAAGGGAATATAGCGATGAAACCTGTGGGAGCGAGCCTGCTCGCGATTGCGGTGTGTCAGTCAAATCAATGTTTACTGATCCACGGCAATCGCGAGCAGGCTCGCTCCCACAGGCAATCTCGCGAAGGCTAGTCTTCCTTGCCCTTGTTGCGCACGGCACGCTGCAACTCACGACCGGCATCGCGCTCGCGCTCGGTGTCGCGCTTGTCGTATTCCTTCTTGCCCTTGCCCAGCGCAATCTCGCACTTGATCAAGTGCTTGCTCCAGTACAGTGACGTGCAAACGCAGGTGTAGCCCTTCTGCTGGACGCCGGCGAAAAGCTTTTCCAGCTCGCGTTTGTTGAGCAGCAGCTTGCGGGTGCGCACCGGGTCGGCAATCACGTGGGTGCTGGCGGTGGTCAGTGGCGTGATGTGACTGCCCAGCAGCCAGGCCTCGCCGTCCTTGAGCAGCACGTAGCTGTCGACCAGTTGTGCCTTGCCCGCGCGCAGGCTCTTTACTTCCCAACCGGCCAGGACCATGCCGGCCTCGAAACGTTGTTCGATGAAGTAATCGTGTCGCGCCTTTTTATTTTGCGCGATGGTCCCTGTGGGGTGTTTCTTCTGTTTAGCCATAGGGGCGGCATTATAGGCAGTTGCGTGCGTGTCGGCTACGGTGATGCAGCGTGCTTGAGCACCTTGAGTGAATCCCGGACAATGCGGCCTCTTTTTTGAACGCTTGGGCGTGATAACGATGTCGACAGACAAGGTCTCTGTCCACGGCAGTTGGGCTAGCCGCTGGGTCTTCATACTCGCTGCCACCGGTTCGGCCGTGGGGCTGGGTAGTATCTGGAAATTCCCCTACATGGTCGGCGTCTACGGTGGCGGTGCCTTCGTACTGATGTTTTTGGCGTGTATCGTGCTCATCGGCGCGCCGGTGATGTTGGCCGAGACCCTGATCGGTCGTCGCGCCCGGCAAAGCCCGGCCAACGCCCTGAAAGTGCTGGCGGTGGAGGCGGGGCACTCGACCAAATGGTCGTGGGGCGCGTTCGCCGGGATGATAACGGCGCTGCTGATCCTGTCTTTCTATAGCGTGGTCGGCGGTTGGTCGCTGGATTACATCATCGATATGGGGCGCGGCGACTTCCAGGGCGTGCCGCCCGATCAGGTGGGTGCCTATTTTGGCAAGGTGATTTCCGATCCCTGGCGGCTGACGCTCTGGCATACGATTTTCATGGTGCTGTCCGCCGTCGTGATTTCCAAGGGCGTGGTCGCGGGGCTCGAGCGCAGCCTGCGGATCATGATGCCGCTGCTGTTCGTGATGATCCTGGTGCTGCTGGGCTACAGCATGACCACCGGGCATTTCATGGAAGGCCTGCACTTCATGTTTGATTTCAAGCCGGAAAAAGTTCTGGACGGCTTGCTGCCCGCCATGGGGCATGCGTTTTTCTCCCTAAGCGTCGGTGTTGGCTCGATCATGATCTACGGTGCCTACATGCCGAAGAACGCCTCCCTTACCCGGACGGTGTTCGGTGTCGCGCTGCTGGATACCTTCGTGTCGTTGATGGCGGGCGTGGCATTGTTTCCGATTGTGTTCGCGGCAGGCCTGAACCCCAGCGAGGGGCCGGGGCTGATGTTCGTCAGCTTGCCCTTTGCCTTCGGCAGCATGGCGTTCGGCCAAGTGATGGGGGTGATATTTTTCGTCCTGGTCGCCATCGCAGCCTGGAGTTCGGCGATTTCCCTGCTGGAACCCATGGTGGCTTACCTGGTCGAGCGAACCCGGATCAGTCGCGCCTGGGTGACATTCTGGCTGGCCTTCACCTGCTGGTTCGTTGGCCTGGGCACGGTGTTTTCCTTCAATATATGGAAGCAGGCGAAGTTTTTCGTGAACGAAGACGGGCTGTTCCATCTCTACCAATGGGGAGCAACCGGAGGGCTGGACTTCTTCGGCGTGATTGATTTCTTCACATCACGGATCATGCTGCCACTGGGCGGTTTGTGTTTCGTGGTGTTTGCAGGGTGGATCATGGGGCGTGATGCCGTGCGCGATGAGCTGTCGCTGCGCAGCCCGATGCTGTTCGCCTTGAGTCTGTTCCTGATGCGCTACGTGGCCCCCATCGGCATCCTCGTAGTGTTTGCCGCCCAGCTGTGGAAGTGACGCTTACATGACGACACATATTCAACGCTCGGCCTTGTTGCCCTACCCGGCGCAGGCGCTGTACGACTTGGTCAATGATGTGGCGAGCTACCCGCAGTTCCTGCCCTGGTGCTCATCGGCCGAGGTGCTTGAGAGCTCCGAAACCCATATGCGCGCCAGCCTCAATGTCGCCAAGGGTGGGCTGAGCCAGCATTTCGTCACACGCAATACCCTGGTGCCGGGGCAGTCCATTGAAATGAACCTGGAAGAAGGGCCTTTCAATCAGCTTCATGGGATCTGGGTGTTCAAGCCGTTGGGTGAGAAGGCCTGCAAGATCAGCCTGGATCTCTCGTTCGACTATGCGGGGCCCCTGGTGCGGGCCACGCTGGGGCCGTTGTTCAATCAGGCGGCCAACACCCTGGTCGACGCGTTCTGCCAGCGTGCCAAGCAGAACGCAGAGCTCAAGCGTTGATCGAGATAGAAGTGGTGTATGCCACTGCTGAACGGCAGATCCTGCGGGCGTTTGCCGTGCAGGAAGGAACGACGGTTCGCGCCGCGCTGGGCGTATCCGGCCTTGCGCAGGTGGTGGCCGGGTTGGACTTGGCGACTTGTCCGGTAGGGATTTTCGGCAAAGTGGTTGCCGATCCGGAGCGCCAGGTGGTGCAGGCAGGGGATAGGCTTGAAATCTATCGGCCGCTGCTGGCGGACCCTAAAGAGATCCGTCGTCTGCGGGCTGCCAAGGCTGCCCAGGCGCGTCAGTCCAAGTAAGCGTCAAGCCTGTTTCGCAGGTAATAAAAAACCCGGCGCGCCGGGTTTTTTATTGGATGCAGCTTATTGCGGCGAGGTATCCAGAGGCTCGGGTGTCGGGACAGGTACGGTCTCGACGCTGTCCACGTCCTTCTGGATCTGATCCAGCAACGACCCAGGCTTGGCCGGTTTTTCCGGTTTTTCCGGTTTCGGCTGTTCGGCGTTCTTGGTCGGATCGGTGATGGTGGTGCCGCTGTCCTGGCCCATGATGGCTTCGTCGCGGCTCACGCCAGGCATGAAATCGCCCGACAGGCTGACAAGTTGGTCATTGGCGTTGAAGATAACGCTGATGCGTTCCTGTTGGCGCTCGCCGCCACCTGGCTGCAAGCTATAGAGATAATCCCAGCGATCGGCGTGGAACGTGTCGGTCAGCAAAGGGTTGCCCATGATAAACCGTACTTGCCGACGGGTCATTCCCGGGCGTAACTGGTCTATCATGTCCTGCGTGACGACATTGCCCTGCTGGATGTCGATTTTGTAAACCCCGGGGAATGAACAACCGGCGAGTGCGAGCAGTCCCACGAAGGTGAAACTGGTTAGCAAGAGCTTGGTGTTTTGCATCGGTGGGCGACTTCCACTATCTTGGCTGGGACAACGTAAACCCCGATCATACCCGCATTAAGAGAAGCTGCGAAGCAGCATCGCGAGAAAGCTGACCATGGTTGAAAATAGCGAACTACGCAAAGCCGGCCTCAAGGTGACACTGCCACGGGTCAAGATTCTGCAAATGCTCGATTCCGCAGAGCAGCGGCACATGAGTGCCGAAGACGTCTACAAGGCCCTTATGGAAGCGGGTGAGGACGTCGGTCTGGCCACGGTTTACCGTGTATTGACTCAATTCGAAGCTGCCGGGCTGGTGGCTCGTCATAATTTCGATGGCGGTCATGCGGTGTTTGAGCTGGCGGACGGGGAACATCACGATCACATGGTGAACGTGGAAACCCGTGAAGTCATCGAATTCGTCAGTCCTGAAATTGAGAAGCTGCAAAAAGCAATTGCCGAGGAATATGGTTTCGAGCTGATCGATCACCATCTTGTCCTGCATGTGCGCAAGAAAAAGTAAGTTTGCGACGTAAATAAAGAAGGCGACCTAGAGGTCGCCTTCTTTTTATCGCTGTTTCTCAGGATTTTGCCGCGACCACCATTTTCTTCGCATGGGCCAGGGATTCCTTGGTGAGGTCGATCCCCCCCAGCATCCGTGCTACCTCTTCCACGCGTTCTGTCTTGTCGAGCCTGGATACCGCCGTGCGGGTGTCTTTCTCGCCCCGTACCTTGTGCACAAACAGGTGCTGGTGTCCCTGTGCCGCGACCTGGGGCAGGTGCGTGACCGTCAGGACTTGCCCGCGCTCTCCGAGCCGACGCAGCAGTTGGCCGACGATTTCTGCCGTTGGCCCACCAATGCCCACATCCACTTCGTCGAATACCAGGGTCGGCACCCGTGAGGTTTGCGCCGTAATGACCTGGATGGCCAGGCTGATCCGCGACAACTCACCACCGGACGCGACTTTTGCCAGCGCCTTGAGTGGTTGCCCGGGGTTGGCGCTGACCAGCAGCTCGACCTGTTCCAATCCGTTGGGCTGCAGTTCGTCGCCAGTGTTCGGGCGTAGTTCGATGGTAAAGCGACCGCCCGGCATGCCCAGACGCTGGATTTCCTGTTCCACGGCACTGGCCAGCCCTGTCGCGGCTTGACGGCGTAGTGCGCTGAGTTCGCTGGCCTTTTCCTGGTAATGACGGGCATAGGAGGCCAGTTCGTCGCCCAGACGCTCGATGGACTCATCGTTGGCGTTCAGGGTTTCCAGTTCTTCCAGGAGGCGTTGCTGCAGCTCGATAACGTCGGTTGGCTGGACGCGATGTTTGCGAGCCAGCGTATAAATAGTGTCCAGGCGTTCTTCCAGATATTGCAGGCGCGCCGGGTCAGCATCGAAGTGATCGATGAACCGGTTCAATTCCCCGACGGCTTCTTCGACCTGGATCTGCGCACTGGTCAGCAAATTGGTCGCCTCGCTCAGGGAGCCGACGGAGTTGTTCACGCTGGTAAGCCGGTTAAGGCTTGCGGTCAGCGCGCTTAGCACGTTGCCTGAGTCGCTCTCGCTGCATTGCTCGACCACTTGCCGGCAGATACCCAGGAGGGTTTCGGCGTTGGTCAGGTTCTTGTGCTCCTGCTCCAGTTCCTCCAGCTCGTTCTCACCCAGCGCGAGGTTTTCCAGTTCCTCGAGCTGATAGCTCAACAATTGATGGCGAGCCCGTTGTTCATCACCGGAGTTGGAGAGCCGGTCCAGTTCCTGCCGGGTCTGGCGCCAGCGCTGGGCGGCCAGTTGGACCTGGCGCGCCAGGTCGGTGGCGCCGGCATATTCATCGAGCAGGCGGCGATGGGTATCGGTCTTGAGCAGGGACTGATGTTCATGCTGGCTGTGGATGTCGATCAGCAACTCGCCAAGGGCCTTGAGATCGCCCAGCGGGCAGGGGGTGCCATTGATGTAGCCACGGGAGCGACCTTCTGCCGTGATGACCCGGCGCAGGATGCACAGGCCGTCGGTATCCAGATCGCGCTCGGCCAGCCAGGCGCTGGCTTCGGGAATATCGCCCAGGTCGAAGGTCGCCAGGATGTCGGCCTTGTCCGCGCCGGGGCGCACGACGCCACTGTCGGCGCGATCGCCCAGCGTCAGGCCCAGGGCGTCGAGCATGATCGACTTGCCGGCACCGGTTTCACCGGTGATCACGCTCATGCCTCGATCGAGTTCAAGGTCGAGGTGTTCCACGATGGCGTAATTGTGTACGGACAGGTGAACCAGCATAAGGCCGCTCCCAGGTTTCAGGTCTGGTTATTTATACAGTGTTTTGTTTTGAGCTGACAATGCCTTGCCTTAGCTCGATTCGCTTGGAGCACGAGGTTTTTTGATGCTTTTGAGTAATAAATAAGCAAATGTTTTTTGTAGGGTTAATTCGTTTGGCGGCCCTTGAAGCTGAAAAACCCGACCCCATATACGGGGCAGAAGCGCGAGTCGAGCTCGCGGACGAAATTGAAAGGAGAAATCTATGGCTGACGAACAGACACCGGATACGCAAAATCTAGACACCGATCAGGCTTCCCAGGATTCGAGCGAAGGCCTGGCGGCTCGTGTGCAAGTGCTCGAGGAGCAACTGGCGGGTGCGCAGGATCAGGCGTTGCGTGTCGCGGCCGACCTGCAGAACGTCCGCCGCCGCGCCGAGCAGGATGTAGAAAAGGCCCACAAATTTGCCCTGGAGCGTTTTGCCGGCGACCTGCTGCCGATCATCGATAGCCTGGAGCGCGGTCTGGAACTGTCCAGCCCGGACGACGAGAACATTCGTCCGATGCGCGAAGGCATCGAACTGACCCTGAAGATGTTCCAGGACACCCTCAAGCGTTATCAACTCGAAGCCATCGATCCCCATGGCGAACCCTTCAACGCCGAGCATCATCAGGCCATGGCGATGCAGGAAAGCGCCGACGTCGAGCCAAACAGTGTTCTGAAGGTTTTCCAGAAAGGGTACCTGCTCAACGGCCGCCTGCTGCGCCCGGCCATGGTTGTGGTCAGCAAGGCGCCGGCACCGGTTTCACCTTCTATCGACGAGCAGGCTTGAAATCGGGCGCAGCGGCCCCATCTAGAAGTCAAGCGTTTAAGTGCTACCGCAGTTAGCCACCACTGCTGCGGCAACAAAATCCAAGTTCCGGGAGAGTTAACATGGGCAAGATTATCGGTATCGACCTGGGGACCACCAACTCGTGCGTCTCCGTGCTGGAAAACGGCAAGGCCAAAGTGATTGAAAACGCTGAAGGCGCGCGCACCACGCCGTCGATCATTGCGTACGCCAACGATGGCGAAATCCTGGTCGGCCAGTCGGCCAAGCGTCAGGCAGTGACCAATCCGCATAACACCCTGTACGCGGTGAAGCGTCTGATCGGTCGCAAGTTCGACGAAGAAGTCGTTCAGAAAGACATCAAGATGGTGCCTTACAAGATCGCCAAGGCTGATAACGGCGACGCCTGGGTTGAAGTGAACAGCCAGAAGATGGCTCCGCCTCAGATCTCGGCCGAAATCCTGAAGAAAATGAAGAAAACCGCCGAAGACTACCTCGGCGAGTCCGTGACCGAAGCGGTCATCACCGTTCCTGCCTACTTCAACGACAGCCAGCGTCAGGCCACCAAGGACGCCGGTCGCATCGCGGGCCTGGACGTAAAACGTATCATCAACGAACCGACCGCTGCGGCTCTGGCCTACGGTATGGACAAGGCCAAGGGCGATCATACCGTGATCGTTTATGACCTGGGTGGCGGTACCTTCGACGTTTCCGTTATCGAGATCGCTGAAGTCGATGGCGAGCACCAGTTCGAAGTGTTGGCCACCAACGGCGACACCTTCCTCGGCGGTGAAGACTTCGACATCCGCTTGATCGACTACCTCGTCGACGAGTTCAAGAAAGAAACCGGCATGAACCTCAAGGGCGACCCGCTGGCGATGCAGCGCCTGAAAGAAGCCGCTGAGAAAGCCAAGATCGAGCTGTCTTCGAGCCAGTCGACCGACGTGAACCTGCCGTACATCACTGCAGATGCTACCGGTCCTAAGCACCTGAACGTGAAGATCTCTCGCGCCAAACTCGAAGCGCTGGTGGAAGACCTGGTTCAACGCACCATCGAGCCTTGCCGCATCGCTATGAAGGACGCCGGTATCGACGTTGGCGCGATCAACGACGTGATCCTGGTCGGTGGCCAGACGCGTATGCCGCTGGTTCAGAAGCTGGTGACCGATTTCTTCGGCAAGGAGCCGCGCAAGGACGTGAACCCGGACGAAGCCGTGGCCATGGGTGCTGCCATCCAGGGCGCCGTACTGGCCGGTGACGTGAAAGACGTTCTGCTGCTTGACGTCAGCCCGCTGACCCTGGGTATCGAAACCATGGGCGGCGTGATGACCGCGCTGATCGAGAAAAACACCACGATTCCTACCAAGAAATCCCAAGTGTTCTCGACTGCCGATGACAACCAGAGCGCCGTGACCATTCACGTGCTGCAGGGCGAGCGCAAGCAGGCCGCGCAGAACAAGTCCCTGGGCAAGTTCGACCTGGCCGAGATTCCACCGGCTCCACGTGGCGTGCCGCAAATCGAAGTGACCTTCGACATCGACGCCAACGGCATCCTGCACGTCGGCGCGAAAGACAAGGCCACTGGCAAGACCCAGTCGATCGTGATCAAGGCCAACTCCGGTCTGTCCGAGGAAGAAATTCAGCAGATGGTTCGCGATGCTGAAGTCAACGCCGAGGAAGACCGCAAGTTCGAAGAGCTGGCCAGCGCCCGCAACCAGGGTGATGCCCTGGTGCACTCGACTCGTAAGATGATTGCCGATGCTGGCGAGAAAGTGACTGCCGAAGAGAAGACTGCGATCGAAGCAGCCGTGGTTGCCCTGGAAGCCGCCGTCAAGGGCGACGACAAGGCTGCCATCGAAGCGAAGATCGAAGAGCTGTCCAAAGTCTCCGCGCCAGTGGCCCAGAAGATGTACGCCGAGCAGGCTCAGCCGGCTGAAGGCGCTGCACAGCAAGGCGAGTCGGCAGGCAAGGCTGACGACGTCGTCGACGCTGAGTTCGAAGAAGTGAAAGAAAACAAGTAATCGCTTGTTGGTCGGCCGGTTGACTGCATTTGTGCGGTGGCTGGTAGGATGTCGCCGCGCGGGAGCTTGCTCCCGCGTTGGCGTGTCTGGAGACAATGAATTTTTACAGCATGCGACAGCGTTCGGGTGCTGGCGGCCTGATCGGGAATGCTCCTGCTTTCCGGTCGGCGAAAGGCCGCATTTTGGCCGGATCCCTGGCTGAAAGATTTAAGACCAGGATCGTTTCGACGTGAGCTGGGTCCGGGCCTGCATGGGGGCTCAGCGAGTTTGGCGAAGCTCAGGAGAGTTGCGCCGGACGTCCTATAAGAGTGCGAAGACTAATGGCAAAGCGTGATTTCTACGAAGTATTGGGTGTTGAGCGGGGGGCCAGCGAGGCAGAGCTGAAAAAGGCCTATCGCCGTCTGGCGATGAAGCACCACCCGGACCGTAACCCTGGCGATAAAGCGTCGGAAGAGCTGTTCAAGGAAGCCAATGAGGCTTACGAGGTATTGTCGGACTCCAGCAAGCGCGCGGCTTACGACCAGTACGGTCATGCGGGCGTCGACCCGAGCATGGGGGGTGGCGGTGCTGGTTTCGGCGGCCAGAACTTCTCCGATATCTTCGGTGATGTGTTCAGCGATTTCTTCGGCGGCGGTCGCGGTGGCGCCCGGGGCGGCGCGCAGCGTGGCAGCGACTTGCGCTACACGCTGGAGCTGAACCTGGAAGAAGCGGTGCGCGGTACCACCGTCAATATCCGTGTTCCGACATTGGTCAACTGCAAACCCTGCGACGGTTCGGGTGCCAAGAAGGGGTCTTCCCCGGTCACCTGCCCGACTTGCGGTGGTATTGGCCAGGTTCGCATGCAGCAGGGCTTCTTTTCGGTGCAGCAGACCTGCCCGCGTTGCCATGGCCAGGGCAAGATCATTTCCGATCCGTGCGATTCCTGCCACGGTGAAGGGCGCGTCGAAGAGTACAAGACGTTGTCGGTCAAGGTGCCGGCCGGTGTCGATACCGGTGACCGTATTCGCCTGTCCGGCGAGGGTGAGGCGGGTGCGCAGGGCGGTCCGACCGGCGATCTTTATGTGGTGATCAACGTGCGTGAGCACGCGATCTTCCAGCGCGACGGCAAGCATCTGTTTTGCGAAGTGCCGATCAGCTTTGTCGATGCGGCCTTGGGTGGCGAGCTTGAGATCCCGACCCTCGATGGTCGCGTCAAGCTGAAGATTCCTGAGGGCACGCAGACCGGCAAGCAGTTCCGCATTCGCGGCAAAGGCGTTGCGCCGGTTCGTGGCGGCGGTGCCGGTGACCTGATGTGCCGCGTTGCGGTAGAGACGCCGGTCAACCTGAGTCGGCGCCAGCGTGAGTTGCTGGAAGAGTTTCGCAGTTCGCTGGAGGGTGATAACAGCCACTCCCCGAAAACCACCGGTTGGTTCGAAGGCGTGAAGCGCTTCTTCGGCGATCTGTAAGGAGGTCGCATGCGACGTATAGCTGTGATGGGCGCTGCAGGGCGCATGGGCAAGGCGTTGGTCGAGGCGGTGCAGCAACGTTCGCCGCTCTCGGGGCTGACCGCGGCCATCGTGCGGCCCGACAGCACCCTGGTCGGCGCCGATGCTGGTGAGCTGGCTTCGCTGGGGCGTATCGGTGTTCCGATGTCCGGTGGGCTGGAAAAGGTGTTGGACGAATTCGATGTGCTCATCGATTTCACCCTGCCGGAGGTGATGCTGAAAAACCTCGCCATCTGCCGCAAGAACGGCAAGGCCATGGTCATCGGCACGACAGGTCTGGATGCTGCGCAGAAGCAATTGCTGGCCGACGCCGGCAAGGACATTCCGATCGTGTTCGCGGCGAACTTCAGCGTGGGTGTGAACCTGTCGCTGAAATTGCTGGATCTGACGGCCCGGGTCCTGGGGGATGACGCGGACATCGAAATCATCGAGGCGCATCACCGCCATAAGATCGACGCGCCTTCAGGCACTGCCTTGCGCATGGGTGAAGTGATTGCCGATGCGCTGGGACGTGATCTGCAAGAGGTGGCGGTGTATGGGCGTCAGGGGCATACAGGTGCCCGTGAGCGGGATACCATCGGTTTCGCTACCGTGCGGGGCGGTGATGTGGTGGGGGATCATACCGTGCTGTTCGCCACCGAAGGCGAGCGACTGGAGATCACCCACAAGGCGTCCAGCCGCATGACCTTCGCCAAGGGCGCCGTGCGCGCCGCGCTGTGGCTGGACGGTCGCGAGCCGGGGCTGTACGACATGCAGGACGTTCTCGACCTGCGTTGATCATTGAATACGGGGTTCGGGTTATACTGCGCCCCGTTTTACACCGCCTCGCGACGGCCTGTCGCATTCCTCAGCCTTTTAGGCTCATTAGCGGTGGACCAAAAAAGCCTTTTTCTGTAAGCTACAGCTTTAGTGTGTCCACTAAAAGCGCGCAGAATAATTCAGTGAAAGAAGCGGGGTGACGTGTCCATACGTCACTCCGCTTTTTTACAACCTGCGATCGCCCTTTCAGGCTTTATTTACGGGAGGTCTTCTTGACTAAGCCAGCCATACTCGCCCTTGCTGATGGCAGCATTTTTCGCGGCGAAGCCATTGGAGCCGACGGTCAGACCGTTGGTGAGGTGGTGTTTAACACCGCAATGACCGGCTATCAGGAAATTCTTACCGATCCTTCCTACGCCCAGCAAATCGTTACCCTGACCTACCCGCACATCGGCAACACCGGTACCACGCCGGAAGATGCCGAATCCGATCGCGTCTGGTCCGCTGGCCTGGTCATCCGTGACCTGCCGCTGGTAGCGAGCAACTGGCGTAACACGATGTCCCTGTCCGATTACCTGAAAGCCAACAATGTCGTGGCGATCGCTGGCATCGACACGCGTCGCCTGACCCGTATCCTGCGGGAAAAAGGCGCGCAGAACGGCTGCATCATGGCTGGCGACAACATTTCCGAAGAAGCTGCGATCGCTGCTGCCCAGGGTTTCCCTGGCCTGAAAGGCATGGACCTGGCGAAAGTCGTCAGCACCAAGAAACAGTACGAGTGGCGTTCCTCGGTCTGGAACCTGAAGACCGACAGCCATCCGACGATCGAAGCGTCCGAGCTGCCGTACCACGTGGTTGCATACGACTACGGCGTCAAGCTGAACATCCTGCGCATGCTGGTGGAGCGTGGCTGCCGCGTGACCGTGGTGCCGGCGCAAACCCCGGCCGCCGATGTGCTGGCTCTCAACCCGGATGGCGTGTTCCTGTCCAACGGCCCGGGTGACCCGGAGCCTTGCGACTACGCGATCCAGGCGATCAAGGACGTGCTGGAAACCGAGATACCGGTATTCGGCATCTGCCTCGGGCACCAGTTGCTGGCCCTGGCCTCGGGCGCCAAGACGCTGAAGATGGGCCACGGCCACCATGGCGCCAACCACCCGGTCCAGGATCTGGACACCGGCGTCGTGATGATCACCAGCCAGAACCACGGTTTCGCAGTGGATGAAGCGACCCTGCCGGCCAACGTGCGGGCGATTCACAAATCGCTGTTCGACGGCACGCTGCAAGGCATCGAGCGCACCGACAAGAGCGCGTTCAGCTTCCAGGGCCACCCTGAAGCGAGCCCGGGCCCGAACGACGTGGCTCCGCTGTTCGATCGCTTCATCAATGAGATGGCCAAGCGACGCTGACCGCGTAAGCCCGAGGGCGGCCCCAGTACGGCGGCCCCCTCAGGCGCTGCAAAGATTGTTCGACGGCCTAGCCGACTGACCTGCGGATTTGAGTGACAAACCCATGCCAAAACGTACAGACATAAAAAGCATCCTGATTCTCGGCGCTGGCCCGATCGTGATCGGCCAGGCCTGCGAGTTCGACTACTCCGGCGCCCAGGCCTGTAAGGCCCTGCGCGAAGAGGGTTATCGCGTCATCCTGGTGAACTCCAACCCGGCCACGATCATGACCGACCCGGCCATGGCCGACGCCACCTACATCGAGCCGATCAAGTGGCAGACCGTTGCCAAGATCATCGAAAAGGAACGTCCGGACGCTCTGCTGCCAACCATGGGTGGCCAGACTGCGCTGAACTGCGCACTGGACCTGGAGCGCGAAGGCGTTCTGGAGAAGTTCGGTGTCGAGATGATCGGTGCCAACGCCGACACCATCGACAAGGCTGAAGACCGTTCCCGTTTCGACAAGGCCATGAAGGCCATCGGCCTTGAATGCCCGCGTTCCGGTATCGCCCACAGCATGGAAGAGGCCAACGCGGTCCTCGAGAAGCTGGGCTTCCCATGCATCATCCGACCGTCCTTCACCATGGGCGGCACCGGTGGCGGCATCGCCTACAACCGTGAAGAGTTCGAAGAAATCTGCTCCCGTGGTCTGGACCTGTCGCCGACCAAGGAACTGCTGATCGACGAATCCCTGATCGGCTGGAAAGAGTATGAAATGGAAGTTGTCCGCGACAAAAAGGACAACTGCATCATCGTCTGCTCCATCGAAAACTTCGACCCGATGGGCGTGCACACCGGCGACTCGATCACCGTCGCGCCGGCCCAGACCCTGACCGACAAGGAATACCAGATCCTGCGCAACGCTTCCCTGGCGGTGCTGCGTGAGATCGGTGTTGAAACCGGCGGCTCCAACGTCCAGTTCGGCATCTGCCCGAACACCGGTCGCATGGTGGTCATCGAGATGAACCCGCGGGTGTCCCGTTCCTCGGCTCTGGCCTCGAAGGCCACCGGCTTCCCGATTGCCAAGGTCGCCGCCAAGCTGGCCGTGGGCTACACCCTGGACGAGCTGTCGAACGACATCACCGGCGGCAAGACCCCGGCGTCCTTCGAACCGTCCATCGACTACGTCGTCACCAAGTTGCCGCGTTTTGCCTTCGAAAAATTCGCCAAGGCCGACGCTCGTCTGACCACTCAGATGAAGTCGGTCGGTGAAGTCATGGCCATCGGCCGGACCTTCCAGGAGTCCCTGCAGAAGGCCCTCCGCGGCCTGGAAGTGGGCGTTTGCGGCCTCGATCCGAAACTGGACCTGAGCAGCCCGGAAAGCATGAGCGAGCTCAAGCGCGAGCTGACCGTGCCGGGTGCCGAGCGTATCTGGTACGTGGCGGATGCGTTCCGTGCCGGCATGACCGTCGAGCAGATCTTCGGCATGAACATGATCGACCCTTGGTTCCTGGTGCAGATCGAAGATCTGGTCAAGGAAGAAGAGAAGGTCAAGACCCTGGGCATGTCCAGCATCGACCGCGACACCATGTTCCGCCTCAAGCGCAAGGGCTTCTCCGACCAGCGCCTGGCCAAGCTGCTGGGTGTGACCGAGAAGAGCCTGCGAGCCCATCGCCACAAGCTGGAAGTGTTCCCGGTCTACAAGCGCGTCGACACTTGCGCCGCCGAATTCGCCACCGACACCGCCTACCTGTACTCCACGTATGAGCAAGAGTGCGAAGCCGCGCCATCGACCCGTGACAAGATCATGATCCTGGGTGGCGGTCCTAACCGGATCGGCCAGGGCATCGAGTTCGACTACTGCTGTGTACACGCCGCGCTGGCCCTGCGTGACGACGGGTACGAGACCATCATGGTCAACTGCAACCCGGAAACCGTGTCCACCGACTATGACACGTCCGACCGCCTGTACTTCGAACCGGTCACCCTGGAAGACGTGCTGGAAATCGTCCGTGTCGAGAAGCCCAAGGGCGTGATCGTCCAGTACGGCGGCCAGACACCTCTGAAACTGGCTCGCGCCCTGGAAGCCGCTGGCGTACCGATCATCGGTACCAGCCCGGATGCGATCGACCGCGCCGAAGACCGTGAGCGCTTCCAGCAAATGGTCGAGCGCCTGAACCTGCGTCAGCCGCCTAACGCCACCGTGCGCAGCGAAGACGAAGCGGTCAAGGCTGCGGCCAGGATCGGTTATCCACTGGTGGTGCGCCCATCCTATGTATTGGGCGGCCGGGCGATGGAAATCGTCTACAAGGAAGAAGAACTCAAGCGCTACCTGCGCGAAGCGGTCCAGGTGTCCAACGACAGTCCTGTGCTGCTGGATCACTTCCTCAACTGTGCCATTGAAATGGACGTGGATGCGGTCAGCGATGGCACCGACGTGGTGATCGGCGCGATCATGCAGCACATCGAGCAGGCGGGCGTTCACTCCGGTGACTCGGCCTGTTCGCTGCCGCCATATTCGTTGCCGGCTCACCTGCAGGACGAAATGCGCGAGCAGGTCAAGAAAATGGCCCTGGAACTGGGCGTGGTCGGTCTGATGAACGTACAGCTGGCCCTGCAGGGCGAGGACATCTACGTCATCGAGGTCAACCCGCGCGCTTCCCGGACCGTGCCGTTCGTGTCCAAGTGCATCGGCGTCTCCCTGGCGATGATTGCTGCGCGGGTCATGGCGGGCAAGACCCTTAAAGAGCTGGGCTTTACCAAGGAAATCATTCCGAACTTCTACAGCGTGAAAGAAGCGGTGTTCCCGTTCGCCAAGTTCCCGGGTGTCGACCCGATCCTCGGCCCGGAAATGAAGTCCACCGGCGAAGTGATGGGTGTGGGCGACACCTTCGGCGAAGCCTTCGCCAAAGCCCAGATGGGCGCCAGCGAAGTCCTGCCGACCGGCGGCACGGCCTTCATCAGCGTGCGTGATGACGACAAACCTCTGGTTGCAGGCGTGGCCCGTGATCTGATCAACTTGGGCTTCGAAGTGGTTGCTACCGCCGGGACCGCCAGGCTGATCGAAGCGGCAGGCCTGAAGGTGCGCCGCGTGAACAAGGTGACCGAGGGGCGTCCACATGTGGTCGACATGATCAAGAATGACGAAGTCACGCTGATCATCAATACCACCGAGGGTCGCCAGTCGATCGCTGATTCCTACTCCATTCGTCGCAACGCGCTGCAGCACAAGATCTACTGCACCACGACCATTGCTGCCGGCGAAGCGATCTGCGAAGCGCTCAAGTTCGGTCCCGAGAAGACCGTGCGTCGCTTGCAGGATTTACACGCAGGATTGAAGGCATGAGCATAACCAAGTACCCCATGACTGTTCAGGGCGCTCGCGCCCTGGAAGAAGAGCTGGCGCACCTGACCAAGGTTGAGCGTCCGCGCTTGAGCCAGGCGATCGGTGAAGCCCGCGAATTGGGCGATCTCAAGGAAAACGCCGAGTACCATGCCGCCCGTGAAGAGCAGGGCATGGTCGAGGCGCGCATCCGGGATATCGAAGGCCGCATGCAGAATGCCGTGATCATCGATGTCACGACGATTCCTCATACCGGCAAGGTGATTTTCGGCACAACAGTTGAAATCGCCAACGTCGAGACGGATGAAAGCGTGACTTACCAGATCGTTGGCGAAGACGAAGCGGACATCAAGCTTGGCAAGATATCCGTCGGCTCGCCTATCGCTCGCGCCTTGATCGCCAAGGAAGAGGGGGATGTGGTGTCGGTGAAGACGCCGGGTGGCGTCATCGAGTATGAGATTGTCGAAGTCCGTCACATCTGACCGAAGGCGCCTCCTGCGGGCTGGCGCCATGCTCTGGCAACTCACCCAGATGCTGTGGGTGGGTGGCCTCTGGCTGCTGCACATCGGTATGTTGCCGGTGCTGGGGCGAATTGGCCTGGCACCGCTGCTGATCGATGAAATCGCCGGCATGCTGACGGTTCTGCTGGTCATTTTTTCGGCAGTGTGTGTGGTGTTTCAGGCGTTGGTGCTGGTTCAGGTCGAAGGCCTGGGCAGCCTGTGGCGCGACATGCGTGGGCAATTGTTGCTCATGTCGTTGTACGCGTGCGGGATGTACTTTGCGGTGCGTCTCGGCTGGCCGGATGCGAGCCAGTGGCAGGTATTCAGTTACCTGGTGCTGGGTTTTTCCGGGTTGGTGCTGGTGTTGCAGCCGGTGCCAGGATGGAGCGGCAGGGTGCGCGAAGCACACCCTTGAGCTTTTGGCATCACTTGAAGCGGTGAACGTTCGACAGTTGCTTGTTGACGCTGAAATTCTTGCGATAAATCAACGCCATCTTGCCGATGACTTGCACCAGGTCGGCTTTGCCGGTCTTGCACAGTTCAGCAATGGTGGCCAGGCGGGCTTCGCGGTCGAGGATGTTGAGCTTGATCTTGATCAGCTCATGATCGCTCAGGGCGCGTTCCAGCTCGGCCAGTACACCTTCAGTCAAACCGTTGTCAGCCACAGTCAAAACCGGTTTCAGATGGTGGCCAATGGATTTGTATTGTTTCTTCTGCTCTTGAGTGAGCGGCATAATCTGACCCCTGCGTCTGATCTTGTAAAAAAAGCGGCGGCCAGTTTACCCGAGCGAGTCCGGGACCGCCCACTTAATCACGACCCGTTTTATTCAGAGGTGGCCTGTGGCCCGTTCCAAGACTAGCCAGAACTGGCTCAAAGAGCATTTCAACGATCCGTACGTCAAAATGGCGCAGAAGGATGGCTATCGCTCGCGTGCCAGCTACAAACTGCTGGAGATCCAGGAAAAGGATCGGCTCATCCGTCCAGGGATGACCGTGATCGACCTCGGCGCTGCGCCGGGTGGATGGTCCCAGGTGACCAGTCGTCTGATTGGCGGTCAAGGACGTTTGATTGCCTCCGACATCCTGGAAATGGACAGCATCCCCGATGTGACCTTTATTCAGGGCGATTTCACGGAAGATGCCGTGCTGGCGAAAATCCTGGAGGCCGTCGGAAATACGCAGGTAGACCTTGTGATTTCTGATATGGCCCCCAATATGAGTGGATTGGCGGCTGTCGACATGCCCCGTGCGATGTTTCTCAGCGAGCTGGCCCTGGATCTTGCAGGGCGGGTTCTGCGTCCAGGCGGTGATTTTCTGATCAAGGTCTTCCAGGGGGAGGGCTTCGACGAATACCACAAGGGCATCCGCAAATTGTTCGACAAGGTGCAGATGCGCAAGCCATTGTCGTCCCGTGACCGCTCTCGCGAGCAGTACCTGTTGGCCCGAGGCTTCCGTGGAATCGAGGGTTCGGCCAGCGATGAGCGCCTTTGACAGGGCCGATAGTTTTTTTTATTTCGCATTGCAAAAGCCGCGTAACGAAAATTGAGCGGTCGAAAGTTTCACAAAGGGTTACAGACGGCGCCTGCCAGGGTCGTAGGTAATGTAGTAAGTTAGGCCGGTGAATATCATGCGAGGCGCGCGCCGTCAGCGGAGCCAGCTTCAGAGGGTAGTTAATTGAACGACATGGCAAAGAATCTGATCCTGTGGTTGATCATCGCCGCTGTCCTTGTGACGGTGATGAACAACTTCTCCAGCCCTAACGAGCCGCAGACCCTCAACTATTCCGACTTCATTCAGCAGGTCAAGGATGGCAAGGTCGAGCGCGTTGCCGTCGATGGCTATGTGATTACCGGCAAACGTACCGATGGCGACAGCTTCAAGACCATTCGTCCGGCCATCCAGGACAATGGCCTGATCGGCGACCTGGTCGACAACCATGTCGTAATCGAAGGCAAGCAGCCTGAGCAGCAAAGCATCTGGACTCAGCTCCTGGTAGCCAGCTTCCCGATCCTCGTGATCATCGCGGTGTTCATGTTCTTCATGCGCCAGATGCAGGGGGGCGCCGGTGGCAAGGGCGGGCCGATGAGCTTTGGCAAGAGCAAGGCCCGGCTGCTCTCCGAAGATCAGGTCAAGACCACGCTGGCTGACGTCGCCGGTTGTGACGAAGCCAAGGAAGAAGTCGGCGAGCTGGTGGAGTTTCTCCGTGATCCGGGCAAGTTCCAGCGCCTGGGTGGCCGCATCCCTCGCGGCGTGCTGATGGTCGGCCCGCCCGGTACCGGTAAAACCCTGCTGGCGAAGGCGATTGCCGGCGAAGCCAAGGTGCCTTTCTTCACGATTTCCGGTTCCGATTTCGTCGAAATGTTCGTGGGTGTCGGCGCCAGTCGTGTGCGCGACATGTTCGAGCAGGCCAAGAAGCACGCGCCATGCATCATCTTCATCGATGAAATCGACGCCGTCGGTCGCCACCGTGGCGCCGGCATGGGCGGTGGGCACGATGAGCGCGAGCAGACCCTCAACCAGTTGCTGGTCGAGATGGATGGCTTCGAGATGAATGACGGCATCATCGTGATTGCCGCGACCAACCGTCCGGATGTGCTCGACCCTGCGTTGCTGCGTCCAGGCCGCTTCGACCGCCAGGTGGTGGTGGGGCTGCCGGATATCCGTGGCCGGGAGCAGATCCTCAAGGTCCACATGCGCAAGGTGCCGATGGGCGACGACGTCGCTCCTGCGGTCATTGCCCGTGGTACGCCGGGCTTCTCCGGTGCGGACCTGGCTAACCTGGTGAATGAGGCGTCGCTGTTCGCTGCCCGTTCCGGCAAGCGCATCGTGGAGATGAAAGAGTTCGAGCTGGCCAAAGACAAGATCATGATGGGTGCCGAGCGCAAGACCATGGTCATGTCGGAGAAGGAAAAGCAGAACACGGCCTACCATGAAGCGGGTCACGCGATCGTCGGTCGCATGGTGCCTGAGCACGATCCGGTCTATAAGGTTTCGATTATTCCGCGTGGTCGTGCGCTGGGGGTAACGATGTTCCTGCCGGAAGAGGATCGTTACAGCTTGTCCAAGCGCGCCTTGATCAGTCAGATCTGTTCTCTGTACGGCGGTCGTATCGCTGAAGAAATGACCCTGGGCTTCGATGGCGTGACCACTGGCGCATCCAACGACATCATGCGTGCCAGTCAGATTGCCCGGAACATGGTCACCAAGTGGGGGTTGTCAGAAAAGCTTGGTCCTCTCATGTATGCGGAGGAAGAGGGCGAGGTGTTCCTGGGGCGTGGCGGCACCGGCCAACATGCCAGCTTTTCCGGTGAGACCGCCAAGCTGATCGACTCCGAAGTACGCAGCATCATTGACCAGTGCTACGGTACCGCCAAGCAGATCCTCACGGACAACCGTGACAAGCTCGACGCCATGGCCGATGCCCTGATGAAGTATGAAACCATCGACGCCGAGCAGATCGACGACATCATGGCGGGGCGTCCGCCTCGTGAACCCCGCGACTGGTCGGGTGGTACGGGGACTTCGGGTACCCCTCCAGCGGTGCAGGGCGAACGCCCGGAAACACCGATCGGTGGTCCGGCTGCTGACGTCTAAGGTTTGAAATGACTTCTGCTCAGTCCTCGACCCGGTTGCCTTGCGGCAACCGGGTTCTTGATTTGGCCCATGTACATGTCATGGGTATCCTCAATGTCACTCCCGATTCCTTTTCCGACGGCGGCCGATTCAGCCAGCTCGACGCTGCGCTGCGGCATGCCGAAGCCATGGTGGCGGCTGGGGCGGCGCTGATCGATGTCGGCGGCGAATCGACCCGGCCGGGCGCGAGGCCGGTTTCACCTCTCGAAGAGCTGGAGCGAGTGGCGCCGATTGTCGAGCGCATACATCGCGAACTTGATGTCATAATTTCGGTCGATACGTCCACGCCTGCGGTCATGCGCGAAAGTGCGCGACTCGGGGCGGGGCTGATCAACGACGTTCGTGCCTTGCGACGCGATGGTGCTCTGGATGCCGCGGCGGCCACCGGGTTGCCGGTTTGCCTGATGCATATGCTCGGTGAGCCCGGAACCATGCAGGACGATCCTCGCTATGGTGACGTGACTCGAGAGGTCGGCGAATTTCTGGCGGAGCGTTTGAGTATGTGCGTCGCGGCGGGTATCCCGGCCGAGAAGGTGGTGCTTGATCCCGGATTCGGCTTCGCCAAGACGCTGGCTCATAACCTGAGCCTGTTCAAGCATATGGAAGCCTTGCATGCTCTGGGGCGGCCGTTATTGGTCGGCGTCTCGCGCAAGAGCATGATAGGCAATGCCCTGGGTCGCCCGGTGGGGGAGCGTCTGTATGGCGGTCTTGCACTTGCGGCTCTGGCGATAACAAAAGGCGCGCGCCTGCTGCGGGTGCATGATGTAGCCGAAACGATGGATATCGTGCGGATGATCGCAGCGGTGCAATCAGCCGAATAAGAATGACGGAGCACTTATGAGCAAGAAATATTTTGGCACCGACGGTATTCGTGGTCGGGTCGGTGTATACCCTATTACCCCCGATTTCATGCTCAAGCTCGGCTGGGCCGCCGGCATGGCATTCCGCAAGATGGGCGCCTGCAAGGTGCTGGTTGGCAAGGACACACGAATTTCCGGCTACATGTTCGAATCGGCGCTCGAGGCCGGTCTGACCTCGGCGGGTGCCGATGTGATGTTGCTGGGGCCAATGCCGACGCCGGCCATTGCCTACCTGACGCGTACCTTCCATGCGCAGGCCGGCATCGTGATCAGTGCCTCGCATAACCCTCATGATGATAACGGCATCAAGTTTTTCTCCGGCAAGGGCACCAAGCTGCCGGATGAAGTCGAGCTGATGATCGAAGAACTGCTGGATACGCCGATGACTGTGGTCGAGTCGAGCAAGATCGGCAAAGTGTCGCGGATCAACGACGCCTCGGGTCGTTACATCGAGTTCTGCAAGGGCAGCGTGCCGACCGGCACCAGCTTCGAGGGGCTGAAAATCGTCGTCGATTGTGCCCATGGCGCTACCTACAAGGTTGCACCTAGCGTGTTTCGTGAGTTGGGTGCCGAGGTGGTGGTGCTTTCCGCCCAGCCTAACGGGTTGAACATCAATCATAACTGCGGTTCCACCCATACCGATTCGTTGCAGGCCGCTGTCCTGGCCGAGCATGCCGATCTCGGGATCGCTTTCGATGGCGACGGTGATCGGGTCCTGATGGTGGATCACACTGGCACGGTCGTCGATGGGGATGAGTTACTGTTCATCATTGCCCGCGATCTGCATGAGCGTGGCAAATTGCAGGGCGGTGTGGTCGGCACATTGATGAGCAACCTCGGGCTCGAGCTGGCCCTGGCGGATATGGACATTCCCTTCGTGCGCGCTAACGTCGGTGACCGTTATGTCATCTCGGAGCTGTTGGAGCGTGGCTGGGTGATCGGGGGAGAGAACTCCGGTCACATCGTATGTTTCGACCACACCACCACCGGCGATGCAATCATTGCCGCGCTTCAGGTGCTGATGGCACTCAAGGCGCGTAACGAGAGCCTGGCTCAGTCGCGTCAGGCATTACGCAAATGCCCTCAGGTGTTGATCAATGTGCGTTTTGGTGGCGGTGCGAACCCTCTCGAGCATGCCACGGTCAAGCAGGCCAGCGAGCGTGTGACCCAGGCGATGGCTGGGCGTGGGCGGGTGTTGCTGCGCAAGTCCGGTACCGAGCCCTTGGTGCGTGTCATGGTCGAAGGTGAGGATGAAGCGCAGGTCCGTGGTTATGCCGAAGAGCTGGCAAAACTCGTTACTGAAGTTTCTGCCTGAATTCGGCTTGCCAGTCATGAATCGGTTGGGTAACATCTGCGCCCACTTTGACCGACGAGGTACAGCATGCGTCGCCCTATGGTAGCTGGTAACTGGAAGATGCACGGTACCCGCGCCAGCGTCGCTGAGCTGATCAACGGCCTTCGTCATCTGGCCTTGCCAAGCGGTGTTGATGTCGCGGTATTCCCGCCTTGCTTGTATATCAACCAAGTGGTTGATGGCTTGAAAGGCAAGTCGATTTCGGTCGGCGCGCAGAATTCTGCGGTGGAATCCATGCAAGGCGCATTGACCGGTGAGATTGCGCCGAGTCAGCTGGTGGATGCAGGTTGCTCCCTGGTGTTGATCGGGCATTCCGAGCGGCGTCAGATCATGGGCGAGCAAGACAAAATGCTGATCCGCAAGTTTGCCGCGGCTCAGGCTTGTGGTCTGGTTCCGGTGCTGTGTGTAGGGGAGACCCTGGAGCAGCGCGAAGCCGGAAAGACTCTCGAGGTTGTCGGGCGTCAGCTGGGCAGCATCATCGAAGACCTGGGCGTTGGCGCTTTCGCCAAGGCGGTCATCGCTTACGAGCCAGTCTGGGCCATTGGCACCGGGCTGACTGCTTCGCCGCAACAGGCGCAGGATGTGCACGCCGCCATCCGCGCGCAGTTGGCGGCAGAGAATGCTGAAGTGGCACGAGGTGTGCGGCTTCTATACGGCGGCAGCGTGAAGGCGGCCAATGCGGCCGAACTGTTCGGCATGCCGGATATCGATGGGGGGCTCATTGGTGGAGCTTCCCTGAATGCAGATGAGTTCGGTGCGATCTGTCGCGCCGCGGGAAACTGAAAAAATGCTGGAAACAGTCGTAGTCGTTTTTCATCTGCTGGGCGCGCTGGGTGTAGTCGCTCTCGTATTGCTGCAGCAGGGTAAAGGTGCGGATGCTGGTGCGTCTTTCGGTGCAGGTGCTTCAAATACTGTATTCGGAAGCCAAGGTTCCTCTACCTTTCTTAGTAAGTTTACTGCTATACTCGCCGCCGGTTTCTTCTTGACCAGCTTGGGGTTAGGTTACTTTGCTAAAGAGAAAGCTCAAGAGCTGACTCAAGTAGGTTTGCCAAACCCGGCGGTATTGGAAGTACCAAAGCAACAACCGGCTTCTGATGATGTCCCGGTGCTTCAAGAGCAAAAGTCGGCCAACCCGGCGACTGACGTGCCTCCAGCTCAAGAGCAGAAGTAAGAAGGTTTCAAACGCTGTATTTGCCGAGGTGGTGGAATTGGTAGACACGCAACCTTGAGGTGGTTGTGCCCATAGGGTGTAGGGGTTCGAGTCCCCTTCTCGGTACCAATTGAACAGGGGAGCCCGCAATCGCGGGCTTTCTTGTAGGTGGAAGGTTACATTGACCCTATAGGGGATCAGCCGTATACTTGCGCCCCAGCTTTGTCGCGGGATGGAGCAGCCTGGTAGCTCGTCGGGCTCATAACCCGAAGGTCGTCGGTTCAAATCCGGCTCCCGCAACCAGTTTCAGGGCCCCTTCCAAGGGGCTTTTTGTTAGCTGGACACTTTACAACGCCGCTGTTCAACGGCGTTTCAGGGATGGGCGATTCGCCCATTTTTTTTTATTTGCAGCATGCACAAACATGCACGAGGGGGTTCAGGTGTCGAGCAAGCTAGAACAGTTGCAGGCCTTGTTGGCCCCGGTGGTCGTGGCCCTTGGCTATGAATGCTGGGGTATTGAGTTTTCGGCTCAAGGCCGCCACTCACTGTTGCGCGTTTATATCGATAAGGAAGGCGGTGTGCTGGTGGACGACTGTGCCATCGTCAGCCGTCAGATCAGCGGTGTCCTGGATGTTGAAGATCCAATCAGCACCGAATACACCCTTGAAGTTTCCTCGCCCGGCATGGAACGCCCGCTGTTCACACTCGAACAGTTTGCTTCGTTTGCCGGAGAGCAAGTAAAGATCAAGCTGCGCTCGCCTTTTGAGGGGCGACGCAACTTTCAAGGCCTTCTGCGCGGTGTAGAAGAGCAGGACGTCGTGGTGCAGGTAGATGACCATGAGTTCCTGTTGCCGATCGATATGATCGACAAGGCCAACATTATTCCCAGTTTTGACTGATACGTGCCAGATACTGCGGATCCCGCGGATCCAATGGCTTGCGAAAGGCGAGGCGTACGATGAGCAAAGAAGTACTGCTGGTTGTTGAATCGGTGTCCAATGAAAAGGGCGTACCGGCTGGCGTTATTTTTGAAGCGCTGGAGTTGGCTCTGGCCACTGCGACCAAAAAGCGGTTTGAAGATGAAGTTGATTTGCGTGTGGAGATCAACCGCCACACCGGTTCCTATGAGACTTTCCGTCGCTGGACGGTAGTCGAAGAGGCCGACCTGGATGATCCGGCGATCGAAACCTGGCCGAGCAAGGTTGCGCAAACGCATCCGGGCGCCAAGGTAGGTGACGTGGTCGAAGAAAAGATCGAGTCCATCGAGTTTGGTCGCATCGCTGCACAGACTGCCAAGCAGGTCATCGTGCAGAAAGTTCGCGAAGCCGAACGTGCACAAGTCGTTGACGCCTATCGCGAGAAACTCGGAGAGATCATTTCCGGTACCGTGAAGAAAGTGACCCGCGACAACGTGATCGTCGACCTGGGCAACAACGCCGAAGCGCTGTTGGCTCGTGAAGACATCATTTCCCGCGAAACTTTCCGGGTGGGTGTGCGGCTGCGTGCGCTGCTCAAGGAAATCCGCACCGAAAACCGCGGCCCGCAGCTGATCCTGTCGCGTACCGCGCCTGAAATGCTGATCGAGCTGTTCCGCATCGAAGTGCCGGAAATTGCCGAGGGCCTGATTGAAGTCATGGGTGCCTCCCGTGACCCAGGCTCGCGTGCCAAGATTGCCGTCCGTTCCAAGGACAAACGCATCGATCCGCAAGGTGCCTGTATCGGCATGCGGGGCTCGCGTGTCCAGGCCGTATCCGGCGAGTTGGGCGGCGAGCGCGTGGACATCGTCCTGTGGGATGATAACCCGGCTCAGTTCGTCATTAATGCCATGTCGCCTGCCGAAGTGGCGGCCATTATCGTCGACGAAGATGCCCATGCCATGGACATCGCCGTTGGCGCAGACAATCTGGCCCAGGCTATCGGTCGCGGTGGTCAGAACGTACGTCTGGCCAGCCAACTGACTGGCTGGACCTTGAACGTGATGACCGAATCGGACATCCAGGCCAAACAGCAAGCTGAAACCGGCGACATCCTGCGCAACTTCATCGAAGAACTCGAAGTCGATGAAGAGCTGGCCCAGGTGCTGGTGGATGAAGGCTTTACCAGCCTGGAAGAGATTGCCTACGTGCCGGTGGAGGAAATGCTCAACATCGACGGCTTTGACGAAGATATCGTCAACGAGCTTCGCGCTCGGGCCAAGGATCGTTTGTTGACCAAAGCCATCGCTACTGAGGAAAAGCTGGCAGACGCCCATCCGGCCGAAGACCTGCTCTCGCTTGAGGGCATGGACAAGGATTTGGCGATGGAACTGGCGGTGCGCGGCGTAATTACCCGCGAAGACCTGGCCGAGCAGTCTATTGACGATCTGCTCGACATCGACGGCATTGACGATGATCGTGCCGGCAAGTTGATCATGGCCGCCCGAGCCCACTGGTTCGAGTAATTAGGCGCGGCCTGAGGAGAGAAGTGCATGACGCAAGTCACGGTGAAACAACTGGCCGATGAGGTCAAAACACCGGTAGAGCGCCTGTTGCAGCAGATGCGTGAGGCAGGTCTGCCGCACACCGCCGCCGAGGAACATGTGACCGACAGTGAGAAGCAATCCCTGCTGACCCACTTAAAGAGCAGTCACAAGGCAAAAGCGGAAGAACCGCGCAAGATCACGCTGCAGCGTAAAACCACCAGCACACTGCGTGTTGCCGGTAGCAAGAGCATCAGCGTAGAAGTGCGCAAGAAGAAAGTTTTCGTGCAGCGCAGCCCGGAAGAAATCGAAGCCGAGCGCAAGCGTGAGCTGGAAGAACGTCGCGCGGCGGAAAATGCTGCGCGTCAGAAGGCTGAAGAAGAAGCCAAGCGTCGCGCCGAAGAAGAAGCGCGTCGCCAGCCTCCCGTTGTGCAATCCGCTCCGGTGGAAGCTGTTGCGGCACCTGCGCCGGTCGCTGAACCTGTGCGCGAAAGCGTGCCGGTCCTGGAGCCTGCTCCAGCGCCTGCGGCTGATACCCGCAAGCGTGACGACCAGCAGCGTCGTCCTGACAAGTCGCGTTCCGACGAAAACCGTCGTGGCGGTGGCGATGGCGAGCGCAAGAACGCTCCGCATCGTGCTTCCGTCAAGGAAAAGGCTCCGGCGCCGCGTGTTGCTCCGCGCACTACCGACGAAGAAAGCGATGGCTTCCGTCGTGGCGGTCGCGGCAAGGCCAAACTGAAGAAGCGCAACGCCCACGGTTTCCAGAGCCCTACCGGCCCTGTCGTGCGCGAAGTGAAGATCGGCGAGACCATCACCGTGGGCGACCTGGCCCAGCAGATGTCGGTCAAGGCTGCTGAAATCATCAAGTTCATGTTCAAGCTGGGTACGCCGGCCACCATCAACCAGGTGCTGGACCAGGAAACTGCCCAGCTGGTTGCCGAAGAGCTGGGCCACAAAGTGACCCTGATCAGCGACACCGCCCTGGAAGATTCCCTGGCCGAGTCCCTGAAGTTCGAAGGTGAAGCGGTGCCTCGTGCGCCGGTCGTGACCGTCATGGGCCACGTCGACCACGGTAAGACCTCGCTGCTCGACTACATTCGTCGTGCCAAGGTTGCGGCTGGCGAAGCCGGCGGTATCACCCAGCACATCGGTGCGTACCACGTTGAAACCGAACGCGGCATGGTCACCTTCCTCGATACCCCGGGTCACGCCGCGTTTACCGCCATGCGTGCCCGTGGTGCCAAGGCGACCGACATCGTGATCCTGGTGGTTGCGGCGGACGACGGCGTGATGCCTCAGACCGTCGAAGCCGTCCAGCATGCCCAGGCTGCTGGCGTGCCGCTGGTGGTTGCCGTGAACAAGATCGACAAGCCGGGTGCCGACCTCGATCGCATCCGCAGCGAGCTCTCGGTTCATGGCGTGACTTCCGAAGATTGGGGTGGCGATACTCCGTTCGTTCCGGTTTCCGCGAAGATGGGTACCGGCGTCGACGAATTGCTCGAGGCGGTATTGCTGCAGGCAGAAGTGCTCGAGCTGACCGCCACCCCATCGGCCCCAGGTCGTGGTGTCGTGGTTGAATCGCGCCTGGACAAGGGCCGCGGTCCGGTGGCCACTGTCCTGGTTCAGGACGGTACGCTGCGTCAGGGCGACATGGTGCTGGTCGGTTCGAACTATGGCCGCGTTCGCGCCATGCTCGACGAGAACGGCAAGCCTATCAAGGAAGCCGGTCCGGCCATTCCGGTCGAGATCCTCGGCCTGGACGGCACGCCAGATGCTGGCGACGAGATGAGCGTTGTGGCTGACGAGAAGAAAGCCCGTGAAGTGGCTCTGTTCCGTCAAGGCAAGTTCCGCGAAGTCAAACTGGCTCGCGCTCACGCCGGCAAGCTGGAAAACATCTTCGAAAGCATGGGCCAGGAAGAGAAGAAGACGCTCAACATCGTCCTCAAATCCGACGTCCGTGGTTCGCTGGAAGCCTTGCAGGGCGCTCTGAACGGCCTGGGCAACGACGAAGTGCAAGTGCGCGTAGTCGGCGGTGGTGTCGGTGGTATCACCGAAAGCGACGCCAACCTGGCGCTGGCTTCCAACGCTGTACTGTTCGGCTTCAACGTGCGTGCCGATGCCGGTGCTCGCAAGATCGTCGAGCAGGAAGGTCTGGATATGCGTTACTACAACGTGATCTACGACATCATCGAAGACGTCAAGAAAGCGCTGACCGGTATGTTGGGCAGCGATGTCCGGGAGAACATCCTGGGCGTGGCCGAAGTACGCGACGTGTTCCGTTCGCCGAAGTTCGGCGCCATCGCCGGTTGCATGGTGGTCGAGGGTGTCGTTCACCGTAACCGTCCGATCCGTGTACTGCGTGAAGACATCGTGATCTTCGAAGGCGAGCTGGAGTCCCTGCGTCGCTTCAAGGATGACGCTTCCGAAGTGCGTGCCGGCATGGAATGCGGTATTGGCGTCAAGAGCTACAACGACGTCAAGGTCGGCGACAAAATCGAAGTCTTCGAGAAGGTCCAGGTTGCTCGCAGCCTCTGACTCGCGTACTTCAAGAGCCACGGTGGGTCGTCGCATGAACATGCGCGGTCTCGCCGGCGGACTCTAAACGCAACGCCCGGTCCGGCTTTTCGCCAGGCCGGGCGTTTGCCGCTTTCAGACCTTGCGGGTTTCACCGCGGGGCAGTAACAGGTAACAAGACATGGCAAAAGAATATAGCCGTACCCAACGCATCGGCGATCAGATGCAGCGCGAGCTGGCCCAGTTGATCCGCCGCGAAGTCAAGGATCCACGTGTAGGCCTGGTCACCATCACTGCGGTGGAAGTCAGTCGTGACGTCGGTCATGCGAAGATTTTCATCACCGTGATGGGCCAGGACAGCGCCGATGACATCGGCCAGAGCATCAAGGTGCTCAACTCGGCCGCCGGCTTCCTGCGCATGCAGTTGGCCCGGGAAATGAAGCTGCGCAGTGTTCCACAGCTGCATTTCCACTACGACGAAAGCGTCGCACGGGGTGCCCATTTGTCGGCGCTGATCGAGCGCGCCGTGGCTGAAGACAGCCAGCACGCCGCCGAACCCGAAGACACCAAGGAGTAACCGGTGGCTCAGGTCAAGCGTATACGTCGTAACGTGAGCGGTATCATCCTGCTCGACAAGCCGTTGGGGTTCACCTCCAACGCGGCCTTGCAAAAGGTTCGCTGGTTGCTCAACGCCGAGAAGGCAGGGCATACCGGCAGCCTCGATCCGCTGGCCACCGGTGTGCTGCCGTTGTGCTTTGGCGAGGCGACAAAGTTTTCCCAGTACCTGCTCGATTCCGACAAGGGTTACGAGACCGTGGCACAACTGGGCAAGACCACCACCACGGCGGATGCCGAAGGTGAGGTTTTGCGCGAGCGTCCGGTGACCGTTGGTCAGGCTGATATCGAAGCTGTGTTGCCGGGATTTCGCGGGCAAATCAACCAGATACCGCCGATGTACTCCGCGCTCAAGCGTGACGGGCAGCCGCTGTACAAGCTGGCCCGTGCAGGCGAAGTAGTGGAGCGTGAACCGCGTTCTGTTACTATTGCGCGCTTGGAATTGCTGGCCTTTGACGGTAATACTGTCCGGCTTGCCGTGGATTGCAGCAAAGGCACCTATATCCGGACCCTGGTGGAAGATATTGGTGAACAGCTCGGCTGTGGTGCGTACGTGGCGCAATTACGACGGACCCAGGCGGGACCTTTCACGTTGGCCCAGACGGTCACGCTGGAAGAACTGGAAGCGGCACATGCCGAAGGCGGCAACGAAGCGGTGGATCGTTTCCTGATGCCGTCGGACAGCGGGCTGCTGGACTGGCCGCTGCTGCAGTTCTCGGAACACAGCGCGTTCTACTGGCTCAACGGCCAGCCGGTACGTGCCCCGGATGCGCCGAAGTTCGGCATGGTCCGGGTACAGGATCACACCGGTCGCTTCATCGGTATTGGCGAAGTGAGCGAGGACGGGCGTATTGCGCCGCGTCGACTGATTCGGTCGGAATGACCGGAACCCGACTGTGTAACAGCAGGCGGGCGAGTGTGGCTGTCAACAGGCACGGTCATCACTCTTTTATAGATACAGGGATCTGTCCCTGGCCTGTTGGTACGGTTTCCTCGGAAACGGTACCTTGAACAAGAGGAAAGCCACATGGCACTCAGCGTTGAAGAAAAAGCTCAGATCGTGACCGACTACCAGCAAGCTGTTGGTGACACTGGTTCGCCAGAAGTGCAAGTTGCACTGCTGACCGCCAACATCAACAAACTGCAAGGTCACTTCAAGGCCAACGGTAAGGATCACCACTCCCGTCGTGGTCTGATCCGCATGGTAAACCAGCGTCGCAAGCTGCTGGACTACCTCAAGGGCAAGGACGTTAATCGTTACAGCACCTTGATCGGCCGCCTGGGCCTGCGTCGCTAATCAGCGATTGCGCTATGAGGTTGGTGGTCTGCCAGTTGCCCGCGTTCGCGTCGGTGGCCGGCAGGCTCCCAGCCTCAAGTTTTATCTGGACAGTCGTTGGGCCGATTCCCCGCACTGCCCAAGAATTTCGCAAGAAGACAAGTTTCCCCAAGAGCCACAAAGAAGGTAGGACACCGTGAACCCGGTAATCAAGAAATTCCAGTTCGGTCAGTCGACCGTCACCCTCGAGACTGGCCGTATCGCCCGTCAGGCCTCCGGCGCAGTGCTGGTCACCGTTGACGATGACGTCAGCGTGTTGGTGACCGTCGTCGGTGCCAAGCAGGCTGATCCAGGCAAGGGCTTTTTCCCTCTGTCTGTCCACTACCAGGAAAAGACTTACGCTGCCGGTAAGATCCCTGGCGGTTTCTTCAAGCGCGAAGGTCGTCCTTCCGAGAAGGAAACCCTGACTTCCCGACTGATCGACCGTCCGATCCGTCCGCTGTTCCCTGAAGGTTTCATGAACGAAGTGCAGGTTGTCTGCACCGTCGTGTCCACCAGCAAGAAGACCGATCCGGACATCGCTGCAATGATCGGTACCTCGGCTGCGCTGGCCATCTCCGGCATCCCTTTCGACGGTCCTATCGGCGCTGCCCGCGTTGCGTTCCACGAAAGCACCGGCTACCTGCTGAACCCGACCTACGAGCAACTGAAGGCGTCGAGCCTGGACATGGTCGTGGCCGGTACTTCCGAAGCCGTGCTGATGGTTGAGTCCGAAGCCAAGGAACTGACCGAAGACCAGATGCTGGGCGCCGTACTGTTCGCCCACGACGAGTTCCAGGTCGTGATCAACGCCGTCAAGGAGCTGGCCGCCGAAGCCGCCAAGCCAACCTGGACCTGGGCTCCCCAGCCAGAAGCCACCGAACTGCTGGGCGCGATCCGTGCCGAGTTCGGCGAAGCGATCTCCCAGGCCTACACCATCACCATCAAGGCCGACCGTTACGCGCGTCTGGGCGAGCTGCGTGACCAGGTGGTTGCCAAGTTCTCCGGCGAAGAAGGCCAGCCTTCGGCCAGCGACGTCAAAGCCGCTTTCGGCGAGATCGAATACCGCACCGTTCGCGAGAACATCGTTAACGGCAAGCCACGTATCGACGGTCGCGATACCCGCACTGTACGTCCGCTGAACATCGAAGTCGGCGTTCTGCCGAAGACCCACGGTTCGGCGCTGTTCACCCGTGGCGAAACCCAGGCTCTGGTCGTTGCAACGCTGGGCACCGCCCGTGACGCGCAACTGCTGGACACCCTGGAAGGCGAGAAGAAAGACCCGTTCATGCTGCACTACAACTTCCCTCCGTTCTCGGTGGGCGAGTGTGGCCGCATGGGTGGTGCCGGTCGCCGCGAAATCGGTCACGGCCGCCTGGCCCGTCGTTCGGTCCAGGCCATGCTGCCGGAAACCGATTCGTTCCCGTACACCATCCGCGTGGTTTCGGAAATCACCGAGTCCAACGGTTCGAGCTCCATGGCTTCGGTCTGCGGCGCTTCCCTGGCGCTGATGGATGCGGGCGTGCCGATGAAGGCACCGGTTGCCGGTATCGCCATGGGCCTGGTGAAGGAAGGTGAGAAGTTCGCCGTCCTGACCGACATCCTGGGCGACGAAGACCACCTGGGCGACATGGACTTCAAAGTGGCCGGTACCGCCAAGGGCGTGACCGCACTGCAGATGGACATCAAGATCAAGGGCATCACCGAAGAGATCATGGAAATCGCCCTGGGCCAGGCCCTGGAAGCGCGCCTGAATATCCTCGGCCAGATGAACCAGGTCATCGGTCAGTCCCGTACCGAGCTGTCGGAAAACGCTCCGACCATGATCTCGATGAAGATCGACACCGACAAGATCCGTGATGTCATCGGTAAGGGCGGCGCGACCATCCGTGCGATCTGTGAAGAAACCAAGGCTTCGATCGACATCGAAGACGACGGCTCGATCAAGATCTTCGGCGAAACCAAGGAAGCGGCAGAGGCAGCACGCCAGCGCGTCCTGGGTATTACCGCCGAGGCCGAGATCGGCAAGATCTACGTCGGCAAGGTCGAGCGTATCGTTGACTTCGGCGCCTTCGTCAACATCCTGCCTGGCAAGGACGGTCTGGTTCACATCTCCATGCTGAGCGACGCTCGTGTGGAAAAAGTGACCGACATCCTGAAGGAAGGCCAGGAAGTGGAAGTGCTGGTACTGGACGTGGACAACCGCGGCCGTATCAAGCTGTCCATCAAGGACGTCGCAGCAGCCAAGGCATCGGGCGTTTAATCAGCCCTTTGCCTGACCGCTGAACAACAAAACGCCCCGACTGGTTCGGGGCGTTTTGCTGTGTGGCGAAAATCCTTGCGCCGCCGGTTGCCTGGCCACAGGTGACGATGCTAGGTTTAGCTACCGCCCGTGTAGCTCAGTCGGTAGAGCAGCGCACTCGTAACGCGAAGGTCGCAGGTTCGATTCCTGTCTCGGGCACCAACGCTTCCTTCGTCTACGCGTGGTGCTGTAGATATTCGTTCAGCGCCTGGCGCGTCAGGTCGTTCAGCGATACGTTTTGACGGGTCGCAGCCAGAGCTGCTGCTAGGTGCAGGTCATGACCGATGCGCACATTGAACGAGCCTTTACATGGGAGTTCTGGCTTCTGTCCCAGTCGTTGGCAGGTTTGCAGATAATCGTCCACCGCTTCGCGGAAGGCCGTTTCAAGTTCGGCCACGGTTTGTCCCTCATAGCTCACCAGCGCCCGTATGAACAATAGCTTCCCGAACAGACATTTGTCCTCGGTGCTTGCTTCAATTGAGCCGACATAGCCTTTGTACTGTAGCTGAGCGCTCATGGAATCAAACCTCCCGTTTTTAGCTGCTCAATAATCTGACGCCTTATATACGTCTTGAGCTCGTTACCCGGATGGGGTCTGTGCAGACTGATCATCGCGCTTGGATTCCCGTTATCGAATTTGACCCTGCTGCCGGAACCTTCCAGTTGGGAGTAGCCCAAGCGGCGTAGTAGTGTGACAAGCTCTTGCCAGGTGAAAGTGCCATGTTCATTGAGAAGTTTTACGAAAAGCTTTTCATTTCTGGACATACATGTCTTGATTGCGACTGAATATAGTTGCATGAATTTGACTGGTCAATGGGCATGCATGGCCACTGAAGCCGGAGTGTTGGGCAGCGAAATTTATAAGGGCTAGGCATCATGAATGGGTAACAAGAAACTGTAACCGGACGCGTCCCTTCTAACCTTTCTCTTCGACTCCGGTTGTTGCACTGGCTTGCGTCTCTGCTAGGATTCCTTGCCTCAACGAAACATTGCTCTGTTTTCAGATGATCCTCCGAATGGTTCTGAAGGCCAGGTAAAACCGGGCAAGTCACGGTGTCCTGTGTCAGAGAGATCCTTGAATGATCCAGATCCATCCCCATTCCTCCGATCAGCGAGAACGACATGACGGCTAAAGAACTGACGCAAGAAGCCAGACACGAAGAAGCCCTGCGCAAGTACGCCCTGGACACGCCTCAGTTACTGGAAGAAATCAAGGACCTGAGCGCCGAGGACCAGAAAGACCAGATCCAGTGGGCGTTCGAAGACGAGGCCGAGGCCCAGGGGTTGCAGCCTTGGGAGCTGACGCTCAAGTACACCAGCACGCCTGAAGAGTTCGAGGCGCAGCGCCTGGCCTTGCACAAGGAGGCGGCCGAGGTGCTGGGTGTGGAGTGGGAAGAGTACTGCGAGATGAATAATCTGGTGGTCTGAGAAAAACGCCAGCCTCTTCGGGGCTGGCGTTTTTTCGTATCAAAGGCTCAGTCGCATCGATAGATCCACCGCCTTCACATCCTTGGTCATCGCCCCGATCGAAATGTAATCCACGCCAGTTTCGGCAATCGGGCGCAAGGTGCTTTCGTTGATCCCGCCGCTGGCTTCCAGTTTGGCCTTGCCGCCGTTCAGGCGTACGGCTTCGCGCATGTCGTCCAGGCTCAGTTCGTCGAGCATGATGATGTCGGCATCGGCCGCCAGTGCTTCTTTCAGCTCTTCCAGGCTCTCCACTTCGACTTCCACCGGTTTGCCCGGCGCGATCCTGTGGGCGGCGGCAATGGCCTGGGCGATGCCGCCACAGGCTGCGATGTGGTTTTCCTTGATCAGGAAGGCGTCGTAGAGGCCGATGCGGTGGTTATGGCAGCCACCGCAGGTCACGGCGTACTTCTGGGCCAGGCGCAACCCAGGCAGGGTCTTGCGGGTGTCCAGAAGCTTGACTTGGGTATCGGCGACGAAATCGGCCAGGTAGCGAGCACGGGTGGCGACGCCCGAGAGCATTTGCAGGAAGTTCAGCGCACTGCGTTCGCCGGTCAGCAATGAGCGGGCCGGGCCTTCGAGATGGAAGAGCGCTTGATCGGGGCTGACCCGGTCGCCGTCGCGCACTTGCCAATGTACCGCGACGCGTGGGTCCAGTTGCCGGAAGACTGCATCGACCCAGGCGGTGCCGCTGATGATCGCCGACTCGCGGGTAATGATGGTGGCCTTGGCCAGGCGTTCGGCGGGGATCAATTGCGCGGTGATATCGCCGCCGCCGATGTCTTCGAGTAACGCACGGCGCACATTGGCTTCGATTTCAGCGGTCAGGTCGGCGAGACGTAGGTTCGGCATAGCGGGCTCCACAAACAAAGTGGCCCGATTATAGGGCCAGCGCCCTGTCCCACAAGCATTGTTCCTTCCCGACGGCGGATGTGCCCGTCATGTCGTCCGAGCCGGTTGGCCTGCATTTGGTCGGCTCCACGCAACATTTTCCCGATTTCCCGGTCACTTATTGCGATGTATTTCGAGCTGGGTCACAGAGTCCTCTGGTGCGACGGGGTTCTTTTACCAGATAATCCGCCTTTCGATTGACGTCATGGCTTTGACGTTGCCAACCGAAGAACACCGTTTCAGGAGGCCAGGATGCACAACGACGGGAATGTAGTGCCCTTGCACAAGGTTTCTACCGATCAGGCGAACCGTTCGCCGCTCGCCCGTTTGCCTGTCATTCTGCTTCAGGTTCGCGACAAGGCTGCCCAGCAGTTGCGCCTGGGTCTGCAGGAACTGTTCGATAACGCCGACGACACCCTGTTCGAAATGGCCGACCGGGCGCGTAACGATGTCGAGCAGAACCTGTTCTTCGAAGCCATGCGGGACGTGCGGCTCAAACGCAAGAGCATCGAGCGCGAGTTCATTGATCAGTTTTTCGAAGCGTTCGTCAGGCTCGCCCAGTACGACGTGACCCAGGCAACGCTGGCTCCCGCTGTGGCCGGCCCTCAGATCCAGTCGAGCCACGACGACCTGGAGCGCCATCTGGCAGTGGAGGCCATGGTCACCCGCGTGCTTGGCCGCGATGGGGCGTCGCTCGATCAGCTGACGGCCCGGCTCAGCGCGTTGCTGGCTCGGCCGATGACCAACGCCCAGAATCCCTTGAGCCCGGCACTGTTGTGCGAAAATTTCCTGCAGGCCGGCCGCAACCTGGGAGTGGAGATCAAGGTCAAGCTGATCCTGCTCAAGCTGTTCGAGCGTTATGTGCTCAGCGAGTGCGACCGGTTCTATGCCGAGGCCAATCAATTGCTGGCTGCCACAGGCATCTTGCCGGACCTCAAGATTTCGCCGTCTCGACGTGCCTCGGATCGCATCGACGATACTCCCCAAGCCGTGCCAGAGAGAACGGCCAGGCCGACCGCCGCCGACGTCGATGACAGTGTGCAGGAAGTATTCGCTGCGTTGCAGAAACTGCTGATGCAGGTGCGCGGCAGCGTCGCGCCGACCCTGGAGCCCAGCGCGCCCGCCCAGCCGATTTCGACCCGTGACCTGCTGCGGCTGCTCTCTCATTTGCAGCAGTACGTGCCGGCGCCCACCCAGCAGGACGAATTCGATCTGCGCAGCCAGCTTGAACAACTGCTGACCCGCGTCAGTGTCAAGAGCGGCAAATCGCGGGTCGTCGAAGGTGCCGATGAAGACGTGATCAACCTGATCGCGATGATGTTCGAATTCATCCTCGATGACCATAATCTGCCGGACTCCCTCAAGGCGCTGATCGGTCGCCTGCAAATCCCGATGCTCAAGGTGGCGGTGCAGGACAAGAGTTTCTTCAGCCGAGGCAACCATCCGGCCCGGCGTCTGCTCAATGAAATCGCCGCCGCGGCCATGGGCTGGGGCGCCTGCGACGATCATCAGCGTGACAGCCTTTACTTGCGCATCGAACAGGTTGTGCAGCGTCTGTTGAATGATTTCGTCGATGATCCGGCGATTTTCTCCGAAGTGCTGGCGGATTTTCTGGCCTTCACCAGCGATGAGCGACGCCGCTGCGAGCTGCTCGAACAGCGCATCCGAGACGCGGAAGAAGGGCGGGCCAAGGCCGAACTGGCGCGTCAACGGGTCGAGGGCGCGTTGAACCAGGTGATGCTCGGCAAGACGCTGCCTCAGGCGGTGGTGGAGTTTGTGCAACAAGCCTGGAGCCAGGTGCTGTTGCTGACAGGTTTCAAGCATGGCGAGGATTCGCAGGAGTGGCGGGCCGACGTTCTGACCCTGGAACAGTTGATCTGGAGCGTTCAGAGTCACGATGAACCCGACGCAGGCCTGCGGCTGTTGGCCATGGTGCCGGAGTTGCTCAAGGCGTTGCGCGAAGGGTTGAGCCGTTCGGCTTTCGACCCGTTCGCTACCAGCGAATTTTTCAGTGAGCTGGAAGTCCTGCATGTGCAGGCCCTGCAGCGTATGGGCCAGGCGACGGAACAAGCCCGGTCGTCCGACTCGCCAGTCATGGTCGAGGTTTCGGAGAAAATTGTCCTGCGTCCCGCGCACAAGGCACCTGCCGACAACATGGCGGTGCGCTTGCCGGCCGATGACGTGGGCCTGCTTCAGGTCGACCAGTTGCGCCTGGGAAGCTGGGTCGAGTTCCAGGAAGATGAGGAAAACAGCTTGCGCTGCAAGCTGGCGGCGATTATCGAAAGCACCGGCAAATACGTGTTCGTCAACCGCACCGGCCTCAAGGTACAGGAGCACAGCCGTACCAGCCTGGCGCTGGAGTTCCGCCGTGGCGCGGCGCGGGTATTGGACGACACCCTGTTGTTCGACCGGGCCCTGGAGTCGGTGCTGGGTAATCTGCGGCAACTCAATCGCGGCAAGTGATCGCAAAGTCCGGACCGATCACGGCATACTGACGGTATTCATCGTCGTCATCGAAGGAACCTGTATGCAGCTGGACCCCGTGAGCGGGTGGTGCGAAGGCGTGCGTCATTGCCCCTCGCCCAACTTCAATGCGCGCCCCGAGGGCGAGATCTCCCTGCTGGTGATCCATAACATCAGCCTTCCACCGGCCCAGTTCGCCACGGGCAAGGTCCAGGAATTCTTCCAGAACCGTCTGGATGTCACGGAACACCCCTACTTTGAAGGTATCGCCGAGCTGCGCGTGTCCGCGCATTTCCTGATCGAGCGGGACGGCGTCGTCACCCAATTTGTCTCCTGCCTGGAGCGGGCATGGCACGCCGGGGTTTCATGCTTCGAAGGCCGGAAGACCTGTAACGATTTTTCCATTGGCATCGAGTTGGAAGGTACCGACGATCTGCCCTACACCGACGCGCAATATGCCGCCCTGGTAGACCTGACGCGGCAGTTGCAGTTCGCGTTCAGCTCGATCACCGTGGAGCGCATTTGCGGGCACAGCGACATCGCTCCGGGGCGCAAGACCGATCCGGGTCCGGCATTCGACTGGACGCGCTATCGCGGGGCTCTGACAGGGGTGCTGACAGAAGGAAAAGGACAATGAGTTTTCTGGTATTGCTGCTGGCCATCTGGATCGAGAAGTTCTCGGCCTTGCGCCAGCGTATCCAGCGCGACGGCGGGTGGCTGCGGGAGTTGAACAGGCTCGAGGCGAGCCCGCGTTGGGTCAATCGGCCTTGGCTGGTGTTGGGCGTGATGGTCGTGCTCCCCGTCGCAGTGCTGGCGTTATTGTTGTGGGTGCTGGAACCGGTGGCCTATGGTCTGCTGGCCCTACCGGTACACTTGCTGGTGGTGATCTACAGTCTGGGGCGGGGGGATCTGCTGACCGACCTGGGGCCGTTTCGCGATGCCTGGCGGCGTGAAGACCTGCAAGCAGCGACCCATGTGGCCAAGCGTGATCTGGCTATCGAGGCGGACACGGGCGAGCAACTGCTGGATCGCGTCCAGGGGCATCTGTTGTGGCAAGCCTACCAGAGCTTCTTCGCGGTGATTTTCTGGTACTTCCTGCTGGGTCCGGTGGCGGCCCTGAGCTATCGCCTGCTGGCGCTGGCCGCCGGACACAGCCAGAACCCCGGCGTAGCCGAGCGGGCGGCACAACTGCGCCATGCATTCGACTGGGTACCGGTGCGGCTGTTGGCGGCCAGTTTCGCCCTGGTGGGCAACTTTGTGGCGGTCAGCCGGATCATGCTGCATGAATTGCTGAACTGGAACATCAGTGCCGCCCAGCTGATCGATAAGGTGGGTCTCGCCGCAGGAGAGATTTCCCAACCCGTGGCCGGGCCGGACGGCATCAACAGCCTGGATCGACTCTGGGAGCTGCTGTTGCGTGCGGCAGTGCTTTGGTACGCCGGGTTCGCGTTGTGGACCGTGCTGGCCTGAACGATGGCTCAGGTCGGCCTCGTTAACCTTAAGTTACAAATCTCCCCTTCGATTTAGGCTATACAGGGACAGCGCCACGAGTAGTGGCTTTCTGCTGTCTCTGTGCGCGCGACCATAAGAATAAAAACACTACCGGGAGGCTTCCTTGTGAAGAGTTTGCTCTGGCCCGCCGTCGCCCTGATGAACCGCCTGAGCTTTGGCATGAAGTTCAGCCTGATCAGTGTGCTGTTCCTGCTGCCGATGCTGGTGACCAACTTTTTTCTGGTGCGTGACTCCTACCGTGAATTCCAGGGCACCCAAGTGGAATTGCAGAGCCTCGACCTGCTGGGCAGCAGCCTGGCCCTGCGCCGCGATCTGGAAACCCTGAATAACCTGGTGCAAATCAATGCCAGCCTGGGCCAGTCCGGCAAGGCCGGCGATGTGGAAGCAAAGATCGGCACGCTCGAGCAACAAGTCCTCGCTCGCCTGCAAGGCATGACTGCCATGGCCGTGGAGCCCGAGCACGTGGCGGCCTTCGATGCCAAGCGCGACGAACTGATCGCTGCATTCAAAGCCCAGCAGGCCGAAAGCTCCCTGCAGAGTAAAAGTGCCCTGATCGGCAAGCTGCTCAACAGCGCGCAGATGTTCAGCCAGATCATCGCCAGCCAGGCAGGCCTGAGTCGTGACGGTCAGGGCGATATCCGCCAGCTCAGCGAGTTGATCACCGCCGTGACCCCTAACGTGACCCAAGTCCTGGGCGAAGGTCGCGCGCTGGGTGCTTCGTCGTTGGGGCTTGGGTTCCTTAATTCGGCGTCCAGCACCCGGTTCGACGAATTGCTGGTGCAGATCGAAAAGCTCCAGGGCGAATACGACCTGAAGTTACAGGACGCCCTGGGCTCGAGTCGGGCGGCGGGACAAGCGCTGGCCGAGCCTGCAGGGGCCAGCAAGAACACCCTCAAGAAGGCGGCGGAGCTGATCGAAGAGCAGGTGGTGATGGCTGATACCCTCGATGCACCCTGGCCGGCCTTCTACGATCAGGTCAGCGGATTGATGGAGCAGACTTACCGGTTGAACGAGGCGACTCAGGGGTTCCTTGGCGTCCAGTTGCAACACCGCCTGGAACAGAACCGCAGCCACATGGTGATGCAAGCCGTGGCGCTGGCGGCGGTGTTTTTGCTGATTTTCTATTTGTATGCCGGCTTCTATGCCTCGACCCGCACTACCTTGCAACACTTGGGGCAAATGATGGACAAAGTGGCGGCGGGGGACATGACGGTCAATTTCGTGGCCCGCAGCAAGGATGAATTGGGTGAGTTGGGCGAGGTGTTCAACGGTACGGTCGCGAAGATTCATGACTTGATCGAGCAGGTTGGTCGCACCGTCGCTGAGGTTGAGCGTCAGGCCGGACAAGTGGAAACGGTATCGGCGCAGAGCAACCAGGCGGTTGCCGGCCAACGCAGCCAGATTGAGCTGGTGGCCACGGCGATGAACCAGATGTCCGCTACCGCCCAGGAAGTGGCTCGCAGCGCGGCCGCCGCAGTCAGCAGCGCCCACAGCGTGAACGACGAAACCCTCAGTGGCCGTGGGCTGGTGGAATCCCAGCAAGGCAGCATCGCCCGGCTGGCCAGTGAGATCGACCAGTCGGTTCAGGTGATCAATCAATTGGCGACCGACAGTCAGTCCATCAGCCGCGTGCTGGACGTGATCAAGAGCATCGCCGAACAGACCAACCTGTTGGCCCTCAACGCCGCCATCGAAGCAGCTCGGGCGGGCGAACAGGGCCGTGGCTTTGCCGTGGTGGCGGATGAGGTGCGGACACTGGCCAAGCGGACCCAGCAATCGACCGAAGAAATCGAAGCGATGATCAGTCGGCTACACGGCGGTGTAGGCGCTGCCGTCAGGGCGATGGGGACCAGTCATGAAATGGCCAGCGGCACGGTGGGGCAGTCGGAAAAGGTCCAACAGGCGCTGGAAAATATCCTCGGTGCCGTCGGAATGATTGTCGACCAGAACCAGCAGATCGCTGCCGCCGTAGAGCAGCAGACAGCCGTGGCCCACGACATCGACCAGAACATCGTCGAAATCAACCGCGCCGGCGAACGCACCGCCGAAGGCGCGCACCAGACGGAAGACGCCAGCCGGGAACTGTCCGCCCAGGTGGTGCGGCTCAAGCAGTTGATCAATGCGTTTCGGGTGTAGCTGTTCCAGTGTGGGAGCGAGCAGGCTCGCGATAGCGGACTGATGATTGACCGGGGGTATATCCATTGCTTCGGTGACGGCCACCTATGGTTTCGCCCTTACGGCGACTTACTTTCTTTCAGACGCCCGGAATGCCGGCCCAGAAAGAAAATAAGCAAAGAACGCTCCGCCCCAGCGTACGGCCCCTCGCCAAGGCTCGGGGTTCCTTCGCTCCGGCATTCATCAGGGGGCATCGGCTCCGGTCCGCTGCGCTTGACCTCCACTCGATGGGTTCGACGGCGTCGAACGGCGCTGCGCGCCATCCCCCTGATGAACGCCTGCGCTCAGCCTTCCGAAGGGGCGGGTGGATCAAAAGCCGCGGCGCGGCCTATGGCTCGACACGGCTCTTGAAGGCATACACCGGCCCATTGTGGGAGCGGGCTTGCTCGCGAAGGCGGTGAGTCAGTCGATGCAAATGTTGAATGACAGACCGCAATCGCGAGCAGGCTCGCTCCCACCGATTTTTTACCAACCGAATAATTGGCGGGCGTTGGCTGTGCTGGCCTCGGCCAGCCGCTCAGGACCCACTGACATAATCCGCGCCAATGCCTCGCAAATGGCCGGCAGATGCGCTGGGCTGTTGCGCTGGCCCGCAAACATCGCCGGAGCCATGTCCGGTGAGTCGGTTTCCAGCACCACGGCGTCGAGGGGCAGCTTCGCCAATACCCGGTGCATGCGCAGGGCCTGGGGCCAGGTCGCGGCGCCTCCCAAGCCGAGCTTGAAGCCGAGCTTGATGTATTCGCGGGCTTCTTCAAAACTGCCGGCGAAGGCATGGATGATCCCGGCGCGTTTGAGTTCGATGCGTTTGAGGGTCGCGATCACCGCCGCATGGCTGCGGCGTACGTGGATCAGCGCCGGCAGCTCGAACTCTGCCGCCAGGTGCAGTTGCGCTTCGAACAGCGTTTGCTGGCGCTCGCGGTCCAGGGTTTGGATGTAGTAATCCAGGCCGATTTCCCCCACCGCACACAGTTGCCGATGCCCGGCCAGGCGGTTCAGCCAGTCCCGCAATTGCGTGGGATCGTCGGCGCGATGCTGATCGAGGTACACCGGATGCAGGCCCAGCGCGGCATGCAGATCCGGGTCGCTCTGCACCAGGTCCCAGACACGCTGCCAGTTGTCTCGATACACCCCCAGCACCACCATCTGGCGAACCCCCAGGGCACGGCTTTCGGCCAGCAGTGCCGGGCGGTCCGCGTCGAAGTCGGGAAAGTCCAGGTGGGTGTGGGTGTCGATCAGTTCCATGGTCAGCCTGGATGGATGCGCTGCTTGAATGTCCGCGCGATGGCCTGCACGCCGGGTTGGTACTGATCGTTCTCGATAGCCGCCAGGGCCAGCTCCAGCGCTTTGTCGGCGATCAGTTGGTGCTGCTGGGACATGGCGTTGACCGGCAACGGCAGGAAGTCCAACAGTTGCGTGTCGCCAAACGTGCCCAGGCGTAAGGGGCGGGATTTGAGCGGAAAGTCGTGCAGGGCGTCGAACACCCCTTGCAGCAGTACATAAGAGGTGGTGATCAGCGCATCGGGCAGGTGACCCAGGCGCTCGAGCATCTCTTCCATCAATTGGCGACCGCATTCGCGGCTGAACGATTCGCCTTGCTCGATCAACACCTGGCCGTCGAACCCCGTCAAGGCTTCCCGGAAACCCGCGGCCCGTTCCTGGCTGATGCTCAATTCGGGGCGGGCGCCGATCAGGGCGATTTGCCGGGGTTGGGTCTCCAGCAGGCTGCGGGTCAGTTGCAGACTGGCCTGGCGATCGTCGCTGATCACCGAGCAGAAGCGGGCGGGTTCCATCACCCGGTCAATGGCGATAATCGGAATACCCTTGGCCTGCAACTGGTGATAACTGTCATCGCCTGCCGGCAGGCAACTGGCAACGATCAGCGCGTCGCAGCGGCGGGCGCGGAACAGTTGCAAGAGCTGCCGCTCGCTGTCGGGCGCGTCGTCGGAGCTGGCGATCAGCAACTGATAGCCCTGCGCCCGGGCGCCCTGTTCCAGCAACTTGGCGATGCGTGCGTAACTGGGGTTCTCCAGATCCGGCAGGATGAAGCCCAGCGTACGGGTGTGCCGACTGCGCAGCCCGGCGGCCTGGGGGTTGGGCGTGAAGCCATGTTCCTCGACCACCGCACGGACCCGTTCGACAGTCGCGTTGCTGATGCGTTGCTGTTCGGCCTTGCCGTTGATGACGTAGCTGGCGGTGGTGACGGACACACCGGCCAACTGGGCGATATCACTGAGTTTCAACCCGGTTTTCCTTGTGTTTTCGAGGTTGCCGCGACAATGAGCAGCCATCCTACCCGATTCAGCGTGACAGACGCTTTCGACAAGTTGCACTTCAAGGATGAAAGATTATCGAGTAACGTGCCATTCTTTCTAGATTAAACGTTTCAGCAAGCGTATTTTCTAGCTTAGCAGGCTTTTTTGGCCGTTCTGCCGCGATACCGCCAAAAGCCATCCTGTAACGCTAAGCTGTCATTCAAAACAATACCTGGCGCCCTCCGACGCCAAAAAGGAGAAAGCATGCTCGAGCTCAATCCAGAGCAGATTTCCATGGCCCAGACGGCTGTGGATAAAGCCGCCGCGCTGCAATTGCTCGCTGACAAACTGGTTGCCGATGGCCTGGTGGCCGAGGGGTATCTCGCCGGCTTGCAGGCCCGCGAAGCGCAGGGCTCGACCTTTCTTGGCCAAGGTATCGCCATTCCCCACGGTACTCCTGAAACCCGCGACCTGGTTCATGCGACTGGCGTGCGCTTGTTGCAGTTCCCCGACGGCGTGGATTGGGGCGATGGTCAAATCGTTTACCTGGCGATCGGTATCGCGGCCAAATCCGACGAGCATCTGCGTCTTCTGCAACTGTTGACCCGTGCCCTTGGCGAGACCGATCTGGGCCAGGCCCTGCGGCGTGCCAGTTCCGCCGAGGCGTTGTTGAAATTGCTGCAAGGCGCACCACAGGAGTTGGCCCTGGACGCGCAGATGATCGGTCTGGGCGTATCGGCCGACGATTTCGAAGAGCTGGTCTGGCGTGGCGCCCGGCTGCTGCGTCAGGCCGATTGCGTGAGCAACGGGTTCGCCGGCGTCTTGCAGCAGGTTGACGCGCTGCCCCTGGGGGACGGCTTGTGGTGGCTGCACAGTGAGCAGACCGTCAAGCGTCCGGGCCTGGCGTTCGTGACGCCGGACAAGCCCATCCGTTATCTGGGCCAGCCCCTGAGCGGTCTGTTCTGTCTCGCCAGCCTTGGCGAGGCTCACCAGGCCTTGCTGGAACGGCTCTGTGCCTTGCTGATCGAAGGCCGCGGCCACGAACTGGGCCGCGCCACCAGCAGCCGCAAGGTGCTGGAAGTGTTGGGCGGTGAACTGCCCGCCGACTGGCCCAGCGCCCGCATCGGTCTGGCCAACGCCCATGGTCTGCATGCCCGTCCGGCGAAGATTCTGGCGCAACTGGCGAAAAGCTTCGAAGGCGAGATTCGTGTGCGCATCGTCGACGGCCAGGACAGCGCGGTGTCGGCCAAAAGCCTGAGCAAGTTGCTGAGCCTGGGGGCCCGTCGTGGTCAGGTGCTGGAGTTCATCGCTGAACCGACCATTGCCGCCGATGCGTTGCCGGCCCTGCTGGCCGCCATCGAGGAAGGCCTTGGCGAAGACGTTGAACCGTTGCCTGCGCCCAGTGCTCCGCAGGAGTCAACCCTGGCCGAAGTGGCGACCGTTGTCCTGGCGCCTGAGTCCGGCAGCGTGATCCAGGCGGTGCCTGCCGCTCCCGGCATTGCCATCGGGCCGGCCCACGTCCAGGTCCAGCAGGCCATCGATTATCCGCTGCGCGGCGAGTCGGCGGCCATCGAGCGCGAGCGCCTGCAAAACGCCTTGAAGCAAGTGCGCCGTGATATCGAAGGGTTGATCGAGCGCGCCAAGGCCAAGGCCATCCGCGAAATCTTCGTGACCCACCAGGAAATGCTCGACGATCCGGAGCTGACCGATGAAGTCGACACCCGTTTGAAGCTGGGTGAGAGCGCGCAAGCGGCGTGGATGGGCGTGATCGAAGCCGCCGCGAAAGAACAGGAAGCCCTGCAGGACGCACTGCTCGCCGAACGTGCCGCCGACCTGCGGGACGTGGGCCGCCGAGTGCTGGCGCAATTGTGTGGCGTCGAAACGCCGAACGAACCCGATCAACCGTACATCCTGGTGATGGACGAGGTCGGCCCGTCCGATGTGGCGCGTCTGGACCCGACCCGTGTGGCGGGGATTCTGACGGCGCGCGGCGGCGCCACCGCCCACAGTGCGATTGTCGCCCGAGCCCTGGGTATCCCGGCGCTGGTGGGCGCCGGGGAGGCGGTGCTGCTGCTGGCACCGGGTACGTCGCTGCTGCTCGACGGCCAGCGCGGTCGCCTGCACGTGGACCCGGACGCAGCCACCCTGCAACGGGCCGCCGAAGAACGGGACACCCGCGAGCAGCGTCTCAAGATCGCTGCCGAACAGCGTCACCAACACGCCCTGACCCGCGACGGCCATCCGGTGGAGGTGTTCGCCAACATCGGCGAAAGCGCCGGCGTCGCCAGCGCGGTGGAGCAGGGCGCCGAAGGCATCGGCCTGTTGCGCACCGAACTGATTTTCATGGCCCACACCCAGGCACCGGACGAAGCCATCCAGGAAGCCGAATACCGCAAGGTGCTCGATGGCCTGGCCGGTCGGCCGCTGGTGGTGCGCACCCTCGACGTGGGGGGCGACAAACCGCTGCCATATTGGCCGATCGCCAAGGAAGAAAACCCTTTCCTCGGCGTGCGCGGCATTCGTCTGACTCTGCAACGCCCGCAGATCATGGAAGCGCAACTGCGTGCCTTGCTGCGCTCGGCGGACAACCGTCCGTTGCGGATCATGTTCCCCATGGTCGGCAGCGTCGAGGAGTGGCGCCAGGCCCGGGACATGACCGAGCGTTTGCGCCGGGAAATCCCCGTGGCGGACCTGCAACTGGGGATCATGATCGAAGTGCCGTCCGCCGCGTTGCTGGCGCCGGTGCTGGCCAAGGAAGTCGATTTCTTCAGTGTCGGTACCAACGACCTGACCCAATACACCCTGGCCATCGATCGTGGTCACCCAAGCCTTTCGGCCCAGGCCGATGGCCTGCATCCGGCGGTGTTGCAACTGATCGACATCACCGTGCGCGCCGCCCATGCCCATGGCAAGTGGGTCGGTGTGTGCGGTGAGCTGGCGGCCGACCCGCTGGCGGTGCCGGTGCTGGTAGGCCTGGGTGTGGATGAACTGAGCGTGTCGGCCCGCAGCATCGCCGAGGTCAAGGCACGGGTACGCGAACTGAGCCTCGAACAGGCACAAAACCTTGCTCGCGAGGCCTTGGCCGTGGGTAGCGCCAATGACGTGCGCGCATTAGTGGAGGCGCTGTAATGGCGAAGATTCTTACCCTGACCCTCAACCCGGCGCTCGACCTCACGGTGGAACTCGTGCGCCTGGAACCCGGCCAGGTCAACCGCAGCGATGCCATGCACAGCCACGCCGCCGGTAAAGGCGTGAACGTGGCTCAGGTTCTGGCCGACCTGGGGCATACGCTGACCGTCAGCGGTTTTCTCGGCGAAGACAACGCCCAGGCGTTCGAGACGTTGTTCGCCCAGCGCGGCTTCGTCGATGCCTTTATCCGGGTGCCCGGTGAAACCCGTAGCAACATCAAGTTGGCCGAGCAGGACGGGCGCATCACCGATCTCAATGGTCCCGGCCCGATGGTCGACGAGGCCGCGCAACAAGCCTTGCTGGCGCGACTGGACCAGATCGCCCCGGAGCACGATGTCGTGGTGGTGGCGGGCAGTTTGCCCCGAGGGGTCAGTCCACAATGGTTGCAGGGACTGGTCACGCGCTTGAAAAGCCTCGGCCTGAAAGTGGCCCTCGACACCAGCGGCGAAGCGTTGCGCGTCGCGCTGGCGGCCGGCCCCTGGCTGATCAAGCCGAACACTGAAGAGCTGGCCGATGCGCTGGGCTGCGAGGTGGTGACGGAGCGGGCCCAGGCACACGCGGCCCAACGGCTGCACACCGAGGGCGTCGAACATGTGGTGATTTCCCACGGTGCCGAGGGTGTGAACTGGTTCAGTGGCGGTTCGGCGCTGCACGCTTCGCCGCCCAAGGTCACCGTTGCCAGCACCGTGGGCGCCGGGGACTCACTGCTGGCGGGCATGCTGCATGGCCTGCTCGGAGTCCACACTCCGGAGCAGACCCTGCGTACCGCAACGGCCATCGCCGCCATGGCTGTTACACAGATCGGTTTTGGCATCCACGACACCGCGTTGCTGGCGTCGCTTGAACAGGGCGTGCGCGTGCGCTCCCTGACAGAACAATAAGAGGGTTCGCAAGAATGAAATTAGCCATTGTGACGGCCTGCCCGAACGGCATGGTCACCAGTGTGTTGTGCGCCCGCCTGCTGGACGCGGCGGCCCAGCGCCAGGGATGGAGCACCAGCGTCGAAGTCCACGATGCGGCCCATCCGGAACGCCAATTGTCGGCGGCTACCCTTGAAGCGGCCGAATGGGTCCTGCTGGTTGCCAGCGGCCCGGTGGATTTGTCGCGGTTCGTCGGCAAACGCCTGTTCCGCAGCACCCCGTCCCAGGCATTGCAGGACGTCGACTCGGTGTTGCGGCGCGGTGCCGAAGAAGCCCAGGTGCTACGTGAAACGGATGTCCTGGAAGAAGCTCCTGCGGTATCGAGCGAGAGCGCCCCACGCATCGTCGCCATCACCGCTTGCCCGACCGGTGTCGCCCATACCTTCATGGCCGCCGAAGCCTTGCAACAAGCCGCGACGAAATTGGGTTATGACCTGCAAGTTGAAACCCAGGGGTCGGTGGGGGCACGCAATCCGTTGAGCCCTCAGGCCATCGCGGATGCGGACGTGGTGCTGCTGGCCACCGACATCGAGGTCGCTACGGAGCGTTTTGCCGGAAAGAAGATTTACCGCTGCGGCACCGGTATCGCCCTGAAGCAGCCCGAAGCCACGCTGAAAAAAGCCCTGGCCGAAGGCCGCCAGGAAAGCGCCTCGAACGCCAGTACAGAACCGGCGAAGTCGGAGAAGACCGGCGTCTACAAGCACTTGTTGACTGGCGTGTCGTTCATGCTGCCCATGGTGGTGGCGGGTGGTTTGTTGATCGCGTTGTCCTTTGTGTTCGGCATTACCGCGTTCAAGGAGCCCGGCACGCTGGCGGCAGCGTTGATGCAGATCGGCGGTGACACCGCCTTCAAATTGATGGTGCCGCTGCTGGCCGGTTACATCGCCTATTCCATCGCTGACCGGCCGGGCCTGGCACCGGGGATGATCGGCGGGATGCTGGCGAGTACCCTCGGCGCTGGCTTCATCGGTGGCATCATCGCCGGTTTCCTGGCCGGCTATGCGGCCAAGGCGATCAACCGTTATGCCCGTCTGCCCCAGAGCCTGGAAGCCCTCAAGCCGATCCTGATCATTCCGTTGCTGGCGAGCCTGTTTACCGGATTGGTGATGATTTATGTGGTGGGCAAACCGGTGGCGGGGATGCTGGAAGGCTTGACTCATTTCCTCGACAGCATGGGGACCACCAATGCGATTCTGCTGGGTGTGTTGCTGGGGGCGATGATGTGCGTCGACCTTGGCGGGCCGATCAACAAGGCAGCCTATGCGTTTTCGGTGGGCCTGTTGGCTTCGCAGAGTTATGCACCGATGGCCGCGACCATGGCCGCCGGCATGGTGCCGCCGATTGGCCTGGGCATCGCGACGTTCATCGCCCGCCGCAAATTCGCCCAGACCGAGCGCGAGGCCGGCAAGGCGGCCCTGGTGCTGGGGTTGTGCTTCATCTCCGAAGGCGCTATTCCCTTCGCCGCCAAGGACCCGCTGCGGGTGATCCCCGCCAGCATCGCCGGCGGCGCGCTGACCGGTGCGCTGTCGATGTACTTCGGCTGCAAACTCATGGCGCCCCATGGCGGCCTGTTCGTGATGCTGATCCCCAATGCCATCAACCATGCGCTGTTGTACCTGCTGGCGATCGTGGCGGGAAGTCTGCTGACCGGCGTGGCGTATGCGCTGCTCAAGCGTCCGGAAGCGGTGGAGATGGCGTTGGAACCGGCCAAGGCTTGATCAAAACCACACCGCATCCCGATGTGGGAGCGGGCTTGCCCGCGAAAGCGCGGGGTCAGTCGATGAAAATGTTGCCTGACCCAGCGCCTTCGCGAGCAAGCCCGCTCCCACCTTTTGTTTTGCAGCGTTCAAAAAACCTGTCACACCCGATTAACACAGCCATGGTTTAGTTTCCCCATTTCAGGGAGAGCACCATGAGCGAATTCGATCCGAGCCGTCGTCGTGTCATGCAAGCCGTGGGGGCGGGGTTGTTGTTGCCGGGGTTGGCACCGGCGGTGATTGCCTCGGTGAAGGATCGTCCGGTGCTCACCGATGGCGTGCAGTCAGGCGACTTGAGGGGCGATCGGGCGATGATCTGGAGTCGCTGCGACCGTCCGGCGCGGATGGTGGTGGAGTGGGACACCCGCAGCCGTTTCCACAACCCCCGGCGGTTTGTCTCGCCCTTGGCCGACAGCCGCAGCGATTTCACCGCCCGGGTCGAGCTGACCGGGTTGCCGCGCGACCAGGCGATTTTCTACCGCGTGCGTTTCGAGGATGCCCGAACCGGAGTCGCCAGCGAGCCTTGGTTCGGTCACCTGCGCAGCGTGCCGCAATTCAAACGCAACATCCGTTTTGTCTGGAGTGGCGACACCGTCGGCCAGGGGTTCGGGATCAACCCGGACATCGGCGGTATGCGTATCTACGAAGCCATGCGCTTGCGCATGCCGGACTTCTTCATCCACAGCGGTGACACCATCTACGCCGACGGCCCGGTGCCCGCGCAGATCACCGTCGAAGGCGGCCGTGTCTGGCGCAATCTGACCACCGAAGCCAAGAGCAAGGTCGCCGAGACCCTGGATGAGTATCGCGGTAACTATCGCTATAACCTGATGGATGAAAACGTGCGGCGTTTCAACGCCGAGGTGCCGCAGATCTGGCAGTGGGACGACCACGAAGTGGTCAACAACTGGTCGCCGGGCAAACAACTGGACGAGCGCTACCAGACCAAGGATATCCAAAGCCTGGTAGGCCGGGCGCGGCAGGCCTGGCTGGAATACGCGCCGATGCGCCTGCAAAAGGCCGACGGCGGCGGGCGGATCTACCGCAAGCTCGGTTATGGGCCGATGCTGGACGTGTTCGTGCTGGACATGCGCAGCTACCGCGGCGCCAATGACGCCAACCTGGGGGCGGCGAAACCTTTCCTGGGCCGCGAACAGTTGAATTGGCTCAAGCGCGAGCTCAAGCAGTCCCGTGCCCAATGGAAAGTCATCGCCGCCGACATGCCCATCGGCCTGAGTGTGCCCGATGGCGAAGTCAGCCCTGGCGTCCCGCGCTGGGAGGCCGTGGCCAACGGCGATCCCGGTGAGGCCCAGGGCCGTGAAGTGGAGATTGCCGAGCTGCTGGGGTACCTGCGCAAGCATCAGGTACGCAACTACGTCTGGCTGACCGCGGATGTGCATTACTGCGCCGCCCATCACTATCATCCGGAACAGGCTGCATTCCAGGATTTCGAACCGTTCTGGGAGTTCGTCGCCGGGCCGTTGAATGCCGGCAGCTTCGGGCCCAACGCCCTGGACAAGACCTTCGGTCCCGAAGTGGTATTCCAGAAAGCCCCACCGGCCCAGAATACCTCGCCGTTTGCCGGGTACCAGTTCTTTGGCGAGGTGAACATCGACGGGCAGAGTGGCGAGATGAGCGTGGTGTTGCGGGACCTTGCAGGCGTGGCGGTGTTTGAGAAGAAGTTGCAGCCGGTCTGAATGCCTGCCGCAAATCTAGCCCTGTGGGAGCGGGCTTGCTCGCGAAGACGTTGGGTCAGTCAGCGATTCGTTGCCTGACATTCCGCTTTCGCGAGCAAGCCCGCTCCCACAAAGGAAGGTGTTGGCTTTAGATCAGTAAACGTCCCGCCGGTATCGCCCCTGCTCGATCAACCGCTCCACCTCTTCGGCGCCCAACACATTGTGAAGCACCTGATCCACCCCTGAAGCCATGCCTTGCAGGCTGCCGCAAACGTAGATCACCGCGCCGTCGGCCAGCCATTGCTTGAGCAGCGGGGCGGATTCCAGCAGGCGATGCTGGACGTAGACTTTCTGTTCCTGGTCCCGGGAAAACGCCAGGTCCAGGCGTTCCAGGTCGCCCGAAGTCACCCATTCTTGCAGCTCATCGCGGCAATGGAAGTCGTGTTCGCGCTGACGTTCGCCATACAGCAACCAGTTGCGCTGCATGCCTTGGGCGACACGGGCCTTGAGCAAGCTGCGCAGGCCCGCCAGGCCCGTGCCGTTGCCCAACAGGATCATCGGCACGCCTTGGGGCGGCAAATGGAAACCGCTGTTGCGGCGTATCCGCAGCGTGATGCTGCCGCCCAGCGGAGCGTGCTCGGTGAGCCAACCGGAGCCGATACCCAGGCTGCCGTCGGCATGACGCTCCTGCCGCACGATCAGTTCGAGCACGCCATCGGCCGGGATCGAGGCGATGGAGTATTCACGAATCGCCAAGGGCGCCAACGCATCCAGCAGCGCCTGGGCATGCAAGCCCACCAGGTGGGCACGGTTCTCCGGCAACTGGCGGCTGGCCAACGCTTGTTCCAGGCTTTGAGGCAGACCGTCGACCTGCACGCGAGCGTTGCCGGCGATGCCCAGGCCGTCGAGAAAGTGCTCGATGGCCCACAAGTCATTGCGTGGCATGACCTCCACCAGATCACCGGCCAGCCAACTGCCGGGCCCAGGGGCGGTGAGGCCCAGCAGGTACACGCCCGAACCGCTGCTGTCGGGGTTGAGCAAGGTGCGCTGGCTCAATGTCCAGTTCTCGAAGTCCGGGGCTTTCCAGGTCTCCAGCGGAGCCTGGCCGGTGAGTTCGGCCAGTTGCTGTTGCCAATGGCGCAGGGCATAAGGATCGCCGCTGTCCACTTCAACGGGGGCGAACAACGTCTTGCCGCCATGCTCGGCCAGCCAGGCGTGCAGGCGCCGGGCGAAGCCGCAGAAGTTTTCGTACTGCCGATCTCCCAGGCCCAGCACTGCATATTGCAAACGCTCCAGGCTCAGGGTGCGACCCAGCACCTTGCGTTCGAACCCCCGTGCGCTGTCTGGTCCTTCGCCGTCGCCAAAGGTGCTGACCACGAACAGGGCGTGGGTGGAATGGCTCAGGTCCTGTTCGCTGACAGCCGCCAAGGGCTGGACCTTCACAGGCAGGCCGGCGGCCTGGAGCTGGCCGGCGGTCTGCCAGGCCAGTTGCTCGGCGAAACCGCTCTGGCTGGCGAAGCCGATCAACCAGGCCGGCGCGTCGCCGGGGCGGGTGACCAGCGCCTGGCGAGCCTGCCTGGCCTGGCGTTTTTTGCGGCGGCGATCCAGGTACAGCAACCAACCGGTGATGAAGAACAACGGCATGGTCAGTGCGGCAACCGTCACGAGGATTCGCCCGACCAGGCCGAAATAACTGCCTACGTGCAAGGCATAGACGCTGGTCAACAGCTGGGCCTTGAGGCTCTTGTCGCTATAGCGGCTGTGGCGGCTGATAGCGCCCGTGGCCGGATCAAGCATGAGCTGGTTCAGTGCCCGGTCATGAGGCGAGTTCTTCAGCAGATAGAACACCGTCGCCGGTTGCCCGGCTACGGGTGGCATGCGCACGTTATAGGAAGACAGGTCCGGACCGGCGGCGCTGTAGATGCTGCTCCACATGGCCCGGTAGTCGGCCACCGGCGGCGGACCTTCCGGCGCCGGGCCTCGGTTGCGCACCCGCTCGTCCTTGGGCGAGTCGGACAGCAGGCGGGTCACGCCTTTGTTGTACCACTCGTAGGACCAGGTCAGGCCGGTCAACGCCGCCAGCAGGTAAAACACCAGGCACCAAGTGCCGGCCACCGAATGCAGGTCCCAGTTGAAACCGCGGCCTTTCTTCGCCCAATCGAGAGTGAGCCAGGCGCGCCAGTTTTTCCATTGGCGCGGCCAGCGCAGGTAAAGGCCGGACAGGCAGAAAAACACCAGAATCAGCGTGCAAGCGCCGGTGATTTGCCGACCCACGTCTTCCAGGGCCAGGATGCGGTGCAGCTTGAGCAGCAGGACGAAGAAATCCTGGCCCACCACATCGCCCACGAACTGGCCGTTGTACGGATTGAAGTAACGTATCGCCCCGCGTTTTTCACCGGGCGGGGCGGTGAAGATCGCCCGTGCGGCGTTGCCGCTGTCGATCTCGACCCAGAGCATGGCAACGGTTTTGCCCGAGGCGGCCTCGATCTGCTCCACCAACTCGGCGGGCGGCAGGACGCCGGCCGGTTGTTTTTCGACCGTCAACACGTGTGGGTTCAACGCCCGCAGGATCTCGTCCTGGAACGATACCGCCGCACCGGTAATGCCCATGAACGCCAGCACCAGCCCGGCGCTGATGCCGAAAAACCAATGCAACTGGAACAGGGTTTTCTTCAACACGTCGCCCGCCTTGTTCAATCAATACTGTTCATCACGGCGCGCATTATGCCGTGTGTTATCGAGAAGCATTCATAAATACGTACAAAAAGCCCCTGCCAGGTGCATGACCGGGGCTTGAGTGGAGTGGGTAGCGAATCCTGCGGGAGCGGGCGTGCTCGCGAAGGACTGGTAGTTGCCGTCCAGGGTGTAGCGTTGGGTCTGGAGTGGCGAATCGTTGCAGGGAGCCCTCCATCCTGAGATTCGCGCCATGGCCCTTGTTTATCGGCAGCGTTATTGACAACTGGCGAAGTAGTAGTGATGTCGTCGATTTGGCGCTGTTTTGTTTTTTAAGTTGAGAGGGACTGTCATTTAATGTCTGGTAATGACTGCGCATGCGTAGTTTGTCCTGCTGTGGCTTGCAGGTTGTTCTGGTTGTCTCGTTTTCTAATATTTGAAGGGTGGTAGCTGGACGCGAAAGTGTCTTAGAGTCTTTTTGCGCGATCGATCTTTATGTGAGGTGTTATTTCAGTTGATGGCGTTCGACGAAATTATATTTTTGAGTGAATTGGAAGACAGGAAGTCTGTGATGGAATTCAATGTGGACGACAGGATTGTCGACGCTGCGGCGCAAGCCCCCGAAGTATTTGTAGCGGCCTCCTTGGGGGAGGGGGCAGAGTATAATCGAGATCCCGGTATACAACTGACCAAAGAACAAATCATCAGTTTGCGCAAGTATGAAGTTCTCGGCTTGTCGCTGCCTTATCGATACAACGATGTGGTTGCATACTTGAATTATGGCGCGGGAGACGAGGGCGGGCTTGGGCTGACGGCCAGGGATTTCCTGCGGACATTTTCAATGACATATGACCATGCCAAGCGTTGGGCGCCCTTACGCCAGGAGATCATGCTGACAGGCACCCATCTGAAATTGTTCGCTGGAAAAATCATCGAGAATGGCGAAGGGATTGTAGACGTCTATCGGGATAGCGAGATTTCCAAGTATCTCGACGAGCATGAAATCAACACGGTGGAAGGGTATTTGCAGCTCAAGCTCAAACACCCCCGCCTTCCCGATATCACGCTGCCTTCGGGGGATATTCCAGAGATCAGGTACTACCTCGATTCCATGCTTGCGGATGTGAGGGACTGCCGAACGAAGGCAGAAAAAGTCAGGCTGGAGCTGGATCGCTTCGGCATCGATTTGCGTGAAAAGGTCTTGCCGGAAGTCAAGCTGCGATTGAAAGCCGTCAGTGAGAATACCTATAAGCAGGACATTCAGGCGCTTCAGGAGGATATCGACCTGCGGGCCGCAGAGATCGACGAGCTCAATAAGCAATACGATCGGATGGTAAAGGAAGCGATCATTTCAGCCGCGACGATGAATGTGGGCGGGTTGATCATGGGCATCTATCAGGGGGTCAAGGCTGAGCAGGTGCGCACTAAACGTAAACAGTTGAAAGAAACGCAAGACATTGCCATCCAGAAAATGGCCAGTAAGAACCAGACGCTGAGTTCCTTGAATCGCGTACGAGGGGATCTGCAGGATCTGAGTGCCGTTACCATTGAAGCGGAAGTGGCAACCCAGAACCTGATGCTGGTGTGGGAGGCGCTCGGTTTATATATCACTTCTTCGCTGCAGGAAGTGGACAAGATAAACAATGCCGTGAGCTTGCGGGCTTTTATCCGCAGTGTGCGTAAGGTATTCAGTCCCTGGTTTGCCATAAGAACAAGTTCCGATGCATTGCTCGCTGTGTTTGCAGAGGCCCAGAAGGAATACGAAATGGGTAATTTAATTTCAAGGAGGATGGGGCGAATGATGTTGAAGGTTTCCGATTACCCCGCTTTCGATATGGCAGTGTTACGCGGTCATAATTCGGTTGTTCAAAATGCCAGCGTTCGGGCGCAGATGCTCTTTCAACAGCATGAGTATCTACCCGGCGTGGTAGGGCGGATGACCGGTCTGGCGCTTGTGATCGACCGCACGACGTTTGGTCTGCGTAGCCGTGCCCAGACAACGATTTATGAATTGCGGCGAGCGCTCGGTAACCTTGAGGAAATTCAGGAGGATTTTGAAAGCTCGCAAGACATCCATGAAAAATATGAAATGTCCAAGGAAATGGAGGATGAGCTTCGAGGGGTGTTTCTAAAGCTCTCTGGGCAGACCAATGAACTGAAAAAAATCCGGATTGACCTCAGTACTCGCTACGACCAGAACGCCTCGGCGCAATGGATCGTTACCCTGGAACAGGATCGGGCATTTGCCGACGGACAGAAAAACAAGGCCGAGGCCAAGCGCGTTGAACTGAATGCGCAGATGAAGTCGGTTGCTGATGCGATTCGATTGCTTGAAAGAAGCGGCGTGGAAAAAATCGGTCAGCAGGCTCAATTGACCGTGGACAGTCTGATAGCAATGGGCATGGCGCCTCCTCAAGTCCAGATTGCATTGCTGGCCATGGAGACACTGAAGAAAACGCTCTCGGGCATTGCCGAAAGCATTTCTTATCTCAGCATGGTCGCCGGGTTGAACAGGCTTCAGGAGCAGGTCAGGCAACTGCAGCTGGAGGCCGAAGCGTATGCCAGGGACATTACCTTGATCGAGCGAAAAGTGGAGTTGGTCCAGAGCCTCGATCTATTGGATGGCGGGCGTTGGGATTACGTCAAAACGTTCGAGAACATCGTGGAAGCTTTTGAGCAGTTCACGCAGGCCTTCGAGCATGACAAGTCGCAACCTGTCGAGGACCGCGTGCGCACCGCTTGTGGGCTTATCCCGGGCATTGTCAATTACCTGCTACCGATCCGTGGAGAAGCTGCATAAAGGGCCACACACGGAACCATTCCGAGCGCAATGGTCATTTCCCTTAGTGAAGCGGTGGTGGAGCAGGTGTTCGGTTTCCTTGCGAAACAGGACGCTGGCCTCTGCCATCGCCAAGGCAGATCATGAATCAATTCAACTATGAGTTTACCGGGGCGCAGCGAAAAACCCTGGATCGTTACGCTCAATTTCTTGGCTCCCTGCGCTCGATCCTGAACAACATACCGGTCGCGCTCGAGCGCCGTCAAAAAAGCGGCCATCAACTTGCCGTGCTTGCGGTGGATTCACGGTGGAACAACGCTTCGTTCAACGGGCAGTATCTCTCGGCGCTTTGGGGGCACGTCAATGAAGTCAAAATACGCTTCGCAAACGAGGTCACGGCGCTGGCGGTTTACACCGAAGAGGCCCTCGGCATCACCTCACGGACTTCCAGAAGAGAACCGATCGAACAGGTGGATTTCAGATTGTTCAGTCTGGCCGCTTCGCAACGCTGGTTATTGGCGGCGCCAACAAAGGTAGAGGACCTGACCCATGAGTTTCATTTGCGCTTCATCGACCTCAGAAGCGCGATCAGGCAGTGGGTGTTTCGATTCAACGAGCTGTATCAAGAGTCGTTCGGGTTGGATGCGGTGTTCATGAGGGCCATGGCCCATCGTTCCTGTCGTTGCCACACCCAACCGACCGTGGCACAGGTGTTATTCCAGGAGACGCTTACCGCGCCTGTCTGGGACATCGCTTATTCTTCTCGGGATGCATCGATCCGGGCGATGGAGTATCAGGCGGATATCGCCTTGTTATTCAAGGCTGTCAACAAGCTGAACGCGCAGATGGGGTTACTGGCTCAGGATCTGTATCAGCGTATGGAGGGCGTGGTGCTGGAGCTCAGGCGCGCAAGCTATGCCGTCCGGCTGGGAGAGTTGAATTCGAAGTTAAGCACGGTAATGAAGGAGCTTCAGCAGTGCATGATGTTGCTGGAGAATTTCGAAACCTGGCTGCGCAAATAAAAAGGTCCATGATGTCATGGACCTTTTTAGCGACAGGTTACGTTACACGTAGAACGACTTCAGCGGTGGGAAGCCGTTGAACTCCACGGCGCTGTAGCTGGTGGTGTAGGCACCGGTCGACAGCCAGTACAAACGGTCACCGATCGCCAGGTTCAGCGGCAGGCCGTACTTGTAGTTTTCGTACATGATGTCGGCGCTGTCGCAGGTCGGGCCGGCGATGACCACTTCTTCCATCTCGCCTTTCTTCTCGGTCCAGATCGGGAACTTGATGGCTTCGTCCATGGTTTCGATCAGGCCGGAGAACTTGCCCACGTCGGTGTACACCCAACGCTCGACGGCGGTACGGGATTTACGCGCCACCAGCACCACTTCGCTCACCAGAATACCGGCGTTGGCGATCAGCGAACGGCCCGGCTCGAGGATGATTTCCGGCAGGTCGTCGCCGAAGTCTTCCTTGAGGAAGCGGATGATTTCCTCGGCGTAGGTTTCCAGACTGTTGGTGCGGGTGATGTAGTTGGCCGGGAAGCCGCCGCCCATATTGATCAGCTTCAGCTCGATGCCGTCTTCTTCTTTCAGGCGCTCGAAGATCACCTTGACCTTGGCAATCGCCGCGTCCCAGACGCTGATGTCGCGTTGTTGCGAGCCAACGTGGAACGAGATGCCGTAGGGCACCAGGCCCAGGTCGCGGGCCAGGATCAGCAGGTCCATGGCCATGTCGGTCTGGCAGCCGAATTTGCGCGACAGCGGCCAGTCAGCGGTGGTCGAGCCTTCGGTGAGGATGCGCACGTAGACTTTCGAACCCGGTGCGGCTTTGGCGATGTTACGCAAGTCGGCTTCGGAGTCGGTGGCGTACAAGCGCACGCCCTTGTCGTAGAAGTAGCGGATGTCCTTGGATTTCTTGATGGTGTTGCCATAGCTGATCTGGTCCGGGCGCACGCCGCGGCTCAGGACCTTGTCCAGCTCATAGATCGAGGCGATGTCGAAGTTCGAGCCTTTTTCCTTGAGCAGGTCGATGATTTCCACCGCCGGGTTGGCCTTGACGGCGTAGTAGACCTTGGCGAATTCGAAACCGGCGCGCAGGTCATCATAGGCCTGGGCGATCATCGCGGTGTCGATGACCACGAACGGGGTTTCCTGCTTGTCGGCGAACGCCTTCATTTTCTGAAAGGTATCGCGCGCGAAATAATCTTCGACCTGGATCGACATACGTTGGGACTCCTACTGGCAAACATCAGGATCAATGGGTGTGAAGGCTGGCAGCCTTCGTGAACGTCCTCCGTATCCCCACTTTGGTTCGCCTACTTCCCAAGGCATGTCGCCGAAAGCAAAAAGGCCATGGGACGCGTGTTCCCTTGGCCTTGCTGTCTCGTCGTCAGTACTTGAGCCGGATGGATCGTTTCCAGCATGGACGTTCGGCGCGAACTTTAGGGCGTGAGGGGCCTGAGATCAACTAAAAATGTCGCGTTTTTGCACGCATTCGTCGTGCGGCACGCGACAGCTCCTGATGTAACCGACCTGCGTGACAGATTGATGTTCCCGCTGAAGCTGTTATTGAGGCGTTTCAGGGAAATTTGTGGTGCTCCATTCGCGAGCAAGCCCGCTCCCACAGTGGTCTGCGTTCAGCCACAAACTGGTCGGCCGATGCCTATCCCATGTGGGAGCGGGCTTGCTCGCGAAAGCGTCCATCAAACCTGCGCAATCTCCGCCGGCGACACGATACGGGTTTTGCCGCCACGCGAGCGCCCGGAGCTGAGGTACTCGGCAATCGATTCCTGGGTCACCTCCCCGAGGAACACCCGCTCGGCATCCATCACCGGCAGCCAAGAGCGGTTGAATTCGTACATGCGTGACAGCAGGATCCGCAGGTGTTCGTCGTAGGCCGCGGTGGCGTTGAACTCGCGCAGGTACTGTCCACAGGTGCCGCTCTGGCGGTGCAGGTCGCGACGGCGTACATAGCCCAGGGCCTTGTTCTCGGCGCAGGTGACCACCACGTAGCGCCGGTCGTGTTCGTCCATCAGCTCCAGCGCCTCGGCCACCGGCGTCTCGGGGCTGACCGACGGGGCGTTGTCCGCCGCGTCCTCGGCCTTGACCAGTAAGAGCCGCTTGAGGGTGCTGTCCTGGCCAACGAAGTTGCTGACGAACTCATCGGCCGGGTGCGCCAGCAAGGTGTCCGGGTGATCGCACTGAATGAGTTTGCCGGCGCGGAAGATTGCGATCTTGTCTGCGAGCTTGATGGCTTCGTCGATGTCGTGGCTGACCATGATCACGGTCTTGTTCAGCGCCCGTTGCATCTCGAAGAACTCGTTCTGGATCATCTCGCGGTTGATCGGGTCCACCGCGCCAAACGGCTCGTCCATCAGCAACAGCGGTGCCTCGGCGGCCAGGGCGCGGATCACGCCGATCCGTTGCTGCTGGCCACCCGACAATTCACGCGGATAGCGATGCAGATATTGCTTGGGTTCGAGCTTGATCATGCTCATCAGCTCGCGGGCGCGGTCGTGGCATTTCTGCTTGTCCCAACCCAGCAGTCGCGGGACCACGGTGATGTTTTCCTCGATGGTCATGTTCGGGAACAAGCCGATCTGCTGGATCACATAGCCGATGTTGCGGCGCAGGGTCACCTCGTCCAGGCCGGTGGTGTCTTCGCCATTGATCAGCACCTTGCCCGACGTCGGCGGGATCAGCCGGTTGATCATCTTCAGCGTGGTGCTTTTGCCACAGCCCGACGGCCCGAGGAACACGCAGATCTCGCCTTCGTTGACGGTCAGGTTCACCGAGTCCACGGCCTTGACGTCCTTGCCGTTGCTCTTGAAGGTTTTGCTGAGGTTTTGAAGTTCGATCATTTGGTTAATCCTTTAGGAGTCAGCGAGCGTTGCAGCCATTGCAGAAGCAGGTCGGCGAAGATGGCCAGGAGGCTGACCAGCACGGCGCCGACGATCAGCATCGACATGTCGCTGCGGCTGATGGAAGCGAGGATGAGCACGCCCAGGCCACCGGCACCGATGGTGGCGGCGATGGTCATGACGCCGATGTTCATGACCACGGCGGTGCGCACGCCGGCCAGGATCACCGGCACGGCGATAGGCAGTTCGACCATGCGCAGGCGCTGGCCGAAGGTCATGCCGATGCCACGGGCGGCTTCACGAATGCCGGGTTCGACGCCGGTCAGGGCGAGATAGGTGTTGCGCATGATCGGCAGCAGGGAATAGAGAAACACGGCGGTGATCGCCGGCATCGGACCCAGGCCCTGGCCGAATTTCGAATAGAACGGCAGTAACAGGCCGAACAGCGCAATCGATGGAATGGTCAGCAGTACGGTGGCGCTGGCCTGCAACGGGCCGGCGAGCGCTGGGAAGCGGGTCATGAAGATACCCAACGGTACGCCAATGATGATCGCCAGGGTGACGGCGATACCGACCAGGGTGATGTGCTGCCAGGTCAGGTGCAGCACTTGTTGCCAGTCGAGATGAGAAAAGGCGTTCAAGAATTCCATGGCTTTTCCTCTTCAGTCGATGGGGTGTTGGCGCAGGAAGTCGGCGGCCACAGCGGAAGGGCTTTCATGACCGACGTCCACGCGGGCGTTGAGCTGGCGCATGGTTTCGTCGTCGAACAGCTCGGCCAGGGGCTTGAGCTGGGCGGCCAGTTGCGGGTGTGTGTCAAGGAAGGCTTGGCGCACCACCGGCGCGGCGGTGTAGTCGGGGAAGTAGTGCCTGTCGTCTTCCAGCAGTTTCAGCTTGAAGGCGTTCAGTCGGCCATCGGTGGTGTAGACCAGCCCGGCGAATACCTGGCTGTTGCGCAGGGCGGTATAGACCAGGCCCGCATCCATCTGCCGAATGTTCTTGCGGGTCAGGTTCAGGCCGTACTGTTCGACCAGGCCGGCCAGTCCGTCGGAGCGGTTGGCGAACTCGGTGTCCAGCGCCACCAGGTGATTCTCGTCGGCTTCGGCCTGCAGCACGGCGTTGAGCTGGCTGATGTTGTTGATCTGGGGATACTGCCGGGCGACTTTTTCCGGCAGTGCCAGTGCGTAGGTGTTGCTGAATTTCGACGGCGAAAGCCAGACCAGGCCTTTTTTCGCATCGAGTTCTTTCACCCGGGCGTAGGACTGGGCGCTGTCGAGTTTTTCCGTGACATGGTTGTAGGACACCAGTGACACCCCGGTGTATTCCCAAAGGAGGTCCAGTTGCCCGGTCTCATGGGCGCTGCGGGCCAGGTTGCTGCCCAGGCCGCCGGTGATCTGCGCGTCGTAGCCTTTGCCGCGAAGGTACTGGGCAGTGATTTCCGCCAGCAGCGTCTGTTCGGTGAACACCCTGGCGCCGAGGCGGATCAGCGGTTTTTCCGCCGCCTGGGCTATCCCTGCGAACAGCAGCAGGCAGCCCAGCAACAAGCTTGTCTTCTTCATCACGATTCCTTTATCCAACCGGGTTTATGACGGGCGCAGGCCACGTTCCAGCCAGAGGCGGCTGGCCAGTGTCACCAGACCGTCGAGCAGCAGCGCCAACAGGGCGGTGCAGGCCGCGCCGAGCAGCAGCTGCGGCTGGTTGTTCAAGGCGATGCCGGGAAAGATCAGGCTACCGAGGCTGTTGGCGCCGATCAGGAAGGCCAATGGCGCGGTGCCGACGTTGATGGCCAGGGCCACGCGCACGCCGCCGACGATGATCGGCACGGCGTTGGGCAACTCGACTTTCCACAGCACCTGGCGCGGGGTCATGCCGATGCCGGTGGCGGCTTCCTTGAGAGAACCCTGGACGTTTTTCAGGCCCTCGTAGGTGTTGCGCACAATGGGCAGCAGCGAGGCGAGGAACAGGGCGAAGATGGCGGGACCGCTGCCGATGCCCAGGAAACCCAGGGCGATGGCCAGTACGGCCAAGGGCGGCACGGTGTTGCCGATGTTGAAGATTTGCATGAAGCGTTCGGCGCGCCCGACCATGGCAGGACGGCTGAGGGCGATGCCGGCGGGAAGGCCCACGATCAGGGCCGCGAGCATGGAAACCAGGACCAGCATCAGGTGTGCCTGGAGATAAAACAGCAGGTCGTCACGGTAATGTTGGATCGTATCGATGCCGATCCAGTGGACCAACAGGGCCAGGAGAGCGATGACGACGACACCCCCCATAAGCCCTTTGCCATAGCGGATAGCCACAGGCGGACTCCTTTTCTTTCAGTCGGCGCACGCTTCCCCTGGCGGCAAACCCCATGGATTGCCGAGGAAGAACGTTCGCGAGAAGCAGCTCTTTTCACCGCCGGTAAACGACGGTTCATTCGAGCCATGAGCGCAGCCTCGTCAGGCTAAGTGGCTGATTTTCAAGACCCTGACGAACGGCTGTAGCAAGGGGAGTGGACGCATGGAGCGTTCAAAAGGTTCCCTGGTGGATTGCTCTCGGTGATGACTTTCCGCCATTTGATCGAAATGGATAACACCTTTTTTTATTTCAAATTTGTATCAGCCACTGTGATAGATGACAGGTGTTCGAAGGAAGCTGCTCTTGTAGCGTAGGTAAAAGTTTTCAGTGGCGAAGCCTGAAAAGGCAAGACTGCCCTGAGGCTCTCTCTGTAATGAAAGGGGTTGTTGAAAATGAAAAAACAACTTTGTATTGCACTGCTTTTATTGTTAACAGCCGGCTGTGCAACACGTGAGTCGGGAACGGGCGTTATTCAGGGGACATCAGGGCAGGCTTTCGACCCTAGTGGGCCTAGCGTCCAGGGCGCTGGCACCGGTCCAGAAATAGCAGCCTACCTGACAGAAGCCTACAACAACGTCTTGCCCATGTGTCGCAACAACCCTTCAGCGCCATCATTTTTATGCACCGGCGTCATGTTACGGGCAACACAACACTCCACTCAGTTTCATTTTTGGAATCCCAACCCGGCATCGACAGGTGTTTCGTTTTCCTGGTTGCGAAAAGATGCGGAATTCGGAAAATTAGTGTTTGGCTACAACAATGGTTTTATTCTTTATCCAGACTTCTTTAAGCCGGCGGGGAAAATCGCATTGGCCGTGCTGTGTTTCTTTCCAGTAGACGGCGCCACTGACCACCGACCTGACGAAGGTTGTGGTCAATATCCAGATCGCCCCAACAGCCGACCTTGCCAATCTCAAGGTATTACCACGGCAGCGCACTACATTGCACATTTCAATGCTAACGCCGGTATGTACGGCGCATTGTGTGGCTTCGATGTTCGTGACGAGTTGAATGAACAGGGCGCCCGGGCGTTCACTGAAGCTGTCAAGGCCCAAGGGCAACTTCCAGCTTCCGCATTTTCTACGCAGAACGAATTCCGCATAAGAAAATGGGCTCAAAATCTTGGGGGGACGCTTCCGATCGAGGCAGTTTTCTATATCAATGATGCGGGTAAGGTTGGCGCTCAGTATGACCAACGGGACTTTAAAACGAACACCGGGATTTGGATTCCCGTGATCAAGATTACGCTTCCCCAAACGGCCGCCAATGACGCAAGATTCGAGTTTATTCCTGCTGACCAAGCTATTTCATCTTGATACGTCGGATGCTGGAAGGCGGTGACGAACAGCTATGACTCTTGCGTTGTGCATGCGCTGTCGTTAAGCGCGGGTCGCCAGACTGCGCTTGCGCAGGTGGTCCATATGGAGGGTTCTGGGCTATAATCGCCGCCCTTTTTTGAATCACCTGCCAGGCGATTTCCCATGACCAAACAGGCCGCCGAAGTCGCGAAACGCCGCACTTTCGCCATTATTTCCCACCCCGACGCGGGTAAGACCACCATCACCGAAAAGCTCTTGCTGATGGGCAAGGCGATTGCGGTGGCCGGCACGGTGAAATCCCGCAAGTCCGACCGCCATGCCACCTCCGACTGGATGGAGATGGAAAAGCAGCGGGGCATTTCCATTACCACGTCGGTCATGCAGTTCCCGTATCGCGAGCACATGATCAACCTGCTCGATACTCCGGGCCACGAAGACTTCTCCGAAGATACCTACCGCACACTGACCGCGGTGGACTCGGCGCTGATGGTCCTCGACGGTGGTAAGGGCGTCGAGCCACGGACCATCGCCCTGATGGACGTCTGCCGTCTGCGGGATACGCCGATCGTCAGCTTCATCAACAAGCTCGACCGCGACATCCGCGACCCCATCGAGCTGCTCGACGAAATCGAGGCCGTCCTGAAGATCAAGGCCGCGCCGATCACATGGCCGATTGGCTGCTACCGCGACTTCAAGGGCGTGTACCACCTGGCGGGCGACTACATCATCGTCTACACCGCCGGCCACGGGCATGAGCGCACCGAAACCAAGATCATCGAACGGCTGGACTCCGACGAGGCGCGTGCGCACCTGGGCGACGAGTACGAGCGTTTCATCGAGCAACTGGAGCTGGTGCAGGGCGCCTGCCACGAGTTCGACCAGCAGGCCTTCATCGACGGTCAGATGACCCCGGTGTTCTTCGGTACCGCACTGGGCAACTTCGGCGTGGACCATGTGCTCGACGCCGTGGTCGACTGGGCCCCGCGCCCATTGGCCCGGGTCGCCAACGAGCGCACCGTGGAGCCGGTGGAAGAGAAGTTCTCGGGCTTCATCTTCAAGATCCAGGCGAACATGGACCCCAAGCACCGCGACCGCATCGCCTTCATGCGCATCTGCTCCGGCAAATACGAAAAAGGCATGAAGATGCGCCACGTGCGCACCGGCAAGGACGTGCGCATCGGCGACGCCCTGACGTTCTTCTCCTCGGAACGCGAGCAGCTGGAAGAAGCGTTCGCCGGTGACATCATCGGCCTGCACAACCACGGCACCATCCAGATCGGCGACACCTTCACCGAAGGCGAAACCTTGGGCTTCACCGGCATCCCGCACTTTGCCCCGGAATTGTTCCGCCGCGTACGCCTGAAGGATCCGCTCAAGTCCAAGCAACTGCGCCAGGGCTTGCAGCAACTGGCCGAAGAAGGCGCCACCCAGGTGTTCTTCCCGGAACGCAGCAACGACATCATCCTCGGCGCCGTGGGCGTGCTGCAGTTCGACGTGGTCGCCAGCCGCTTGAAAGAGGAATACAAGGTCGAGTGTTCCTACGAGCCGATCACCGTGTACTCAGCCCGCTGGGTCGATTGCAGCGACAAGAAGAAGCTCGAGGAATTTTCCAATAAGGCTGTGGAAAACCTGGCACTGGACGGCGGCGGTCACCTGACCTACCTCGCGCCGACCCGGGTCAACCTGGCGCTGATGGAAGAACGCTGGCCAGACGTGAAATTCCGCGCGACCCGCGAGCATCACTAAGCGCTGAGTAGCAAGACCCAAACCCCGTTGTGAGAGCAGCGGGGTTTTTTGTTGGTGCTAACTCACCAACGGTGGGAGCGGGCTTGCTCGCGAAGAGGCCTTCACATTCAGCCTCTTCATTGGCTGTCACACCGCTTTCGCGAGCAAGCCCGCTCCCACAATGGATTGCATTCCAGGCATAACTGTTCGAACTAACTTCTATTCGAAAGCGGTCTGTCGATGAGGGGCATTCTGCCTGGGGTTCTGCGTCCTATTCTGTAAGCCAACCTGTTCGGGACTGTGTCCTGGACGCCGTCGGGTCGCGGCTTTATTCAGAAGAGAGGGAGTTGGCTATGAACAGGTTTCTACGGGTCATGTTGCTGCCGAAGGTCGTGGTCATGCTGTCCCTGGGCTCTACAGCCGCATGGGCCGAATGCGATGAGCATGAAAAGCACGCCGCGGGTGGGCAAGTGATGCAGGGCGGGATGATGCTGGCGACTGATGATCAAAAAGACACCGGCGATCAGGATGGTGATGATTCGAGCGTCGATCAGCCGAATCCAGACGACGATGCTGATGAAGGCGATAGCCAGTCCTGAGATCGTCGTGAATCGCTTGCTCCATTGATAACCGCAACGCTGTCCATGGCGCACCACCGAACCTGTAGCGAGGAAGCTTGCTCCCGCTTTAGTGCGCAGCGCTCACTAGAATGGGGCTGCTGCGCAGCCCAGCGGGAGCAAGCTCCCTCGCCACGGTGATTCCAGCTATCCCTGAATGTCCGATGCGCTGACCTGTCAGGTTTGACAGTAGACGCTTATGTGGTCGGCTCTTATAACTCAGGTGCAACGATTATCTGGGATCGGAGAGCAAAATGAGCACTAGCGACCAATCAGCAAAAGCGTCGGGATACTTGAACGGATGGGTAGGTGGCGTCGCGTTTGATTCAACTTCGCTCACGTTGATGGCCGACGGGAGCAGTGAGGATTTTGTGATCCAGGCCGTTTGGGTAGGCGACGATGGGCGTCAGAGGGAGCTGATCTTCTATATTCCCGAACGGGACCGGGAGCCAAAGATCTATCGGTTTCCTTCGGCTGAAGGGGCCGGCGCGTACTATGAGATCGCGGGAGAGCGAACCATGGATTGGGAGGGCGGTTCCATCACCCGGGAGCGAGTGGATTTTACTTCGTTCGACCCCAGGCAATGGCAGGTGGTGATGGGGTTCAATTTCGAGGTCAGCCTCGATGGTCAGGCTGTGTGGATCAAAGGTGAGGGCGAGGTCACCGGCGCATCGCCGTGGGGCAGGAGCATGCGCCAGCGCTTTGCCTCAGCCTGATTCCTGTGGCGAGGGAGCTTGCTCCCGCTTGAGTGCGTAGCGCTCACAAGAATGGGGCTGCTGCGCAGCCCAGCGGGAGCAAGCTTCCTCGCCACAGGGGGCGGTGTTGTTCAACACCCCCATTAGACCAGACTCCTTATGCCGCGCCGTTGAGGAATTGCTCGGCGTAATGGCACGCTACCAGCCGGTTATCGAGCGGACGCAAGGCCGGCTCTTCGGTCTTGCAGCGCTCGGTAGCGTACGGGCAGCGCTTGTGGAAGGCGCAGCCGGGTGGTGGGTTGAGCGGGTTGGGCAGTTCGCCGACGATCTTGATCTTCGGCTTGTTCGGGTCCGGGTGGATGGTGGGCGTGGCCGACAGCAGCGCCTGGGTGTACGGGTGCAGCGGGCGGCTGTAGATCGACTCGTTGGGGCCCATTTCCACCGGGCGACCGAGGTACATCACCATCACATCGTCCGCGACGTGCTGCACCACCGCCAGGTTGTGGGAGATGAACACGTAGGCCGTGTTGAACTCCTGCTGCAGGTCCATGAACAGGTTCAACACCTGGGCCTGGATCGACACGTCCAGCGCCGACGTCGGTTCGTCCGCCACCAGCACTTTGGGTTGCAGCATCATGGCGCGGGCCAGGGCGATGCGCTGGCGCTGACCGCCGGAGAACATGTGTGGGTAGCGCTGGTAATGCTCGGGGCGCAAACCCACCTGCTTCATCATCGCCTGGACTTTTTCACGCCGCTCCGTCGCCGACAGGTTGGTGTTGATCAGCAACGGCTCGGCCAGTTGATCACCGATTTTCTGCCGTGGGTTGAGGGAGGCATAAGGGCTCTGGAACACCATCTGCACGTCTTTGCGCAGTTGCTTGCGTTCGGCCTTGTTGGCACCGGCGACTTCCTGGCCGGCAATTTTCAACGAGCCTGCGGACGGCTCCTCGATCAGTGTCAGGGCCCGGGCGAGGGTGGATTTGCCGCAACCGGATTCGCCCACCACGGCCAGGGTCTTGCCGGCTTCGAGTTCGAACGAAACGCCATTGAGGGCACGCACGGTCGCGTGGCCCTTGAACATGCCGCGGGACACTTCGTAATGACGGGTCAGGTCACGGGCGGTAAGTACGACGGCCATCACGCCACCTCCTGGTTCAACGGGTAGAAGCAGCGGGCGAGGCTGTTGGTTTTCGGGTCGAGGGCAGGACGCTCTTGACGACAGTTATCCCGCACGTACGGACAGCGCGGCGACAACAGGCAGCCCTGCGGGCGGTCGTAGCGACCGGGAACGATGCCCGGCAGCGTCGCCAGGCGCTCGGCGCCCATGCTGTGCTCCGGAATGGCCGCCAGCAGTGCTTCGCTGTACGGGTGGGCCGGAATGTCGAACAGCTCGGGCACCTTGCCCACTTCCACGGCCTGGCCGGCGTACATCACGCACACGCGCTGGGCGGTCTCGGCCACCACGGCCAGGTCGTGGGTGATCAACACCAGGCCCATGTTCTGTTCTTTTTGCAGCGCCAGCAGCAGGTCCATGATCTGCGCCTGGATGGTCACGTCCAGGGCGGTGGTCGGTTCGTCGGCGATCAGCAGTTTCGGCTCGCCGGCAATGGCCATGGCAATTGCCACGCGCTGGCTCATACCGCCGGACAGTTGGTGAGGGTAGGCGTCCATGCGGTTGGCGGCGCCGGGGATCTCGACTTTTTCCAGCAGCTCGATGGCACGCTTGCGGGCAGCCTTGCCGGACATCTTCAGGTGCAGGCGCAGCACTTCTTCGATCTGGAAACCCACGGTGTAGCTGGGGTTGAGCGCGGTCATCGGGTCCTGGAACACCATTGCCAGGTCCTTGCCGATGATCTGCCGGCGCTGACGGGCGCTCAGCTTGAGCATGTTATGGCCGTCGAAATTCAGCGCGTCGGCGGTCACGATGCCGGGGTGCTCGATCAGGCCCATCAGCGCCATCATGGTCACGGACTTACCCGACCCCGATTCGCCGACGATAGCCAGCACTTCGCCTTTTTCCACGCTCAGGTCCAGGCCGTCGACCACCGGGACGGCGGTGGCGTCGCCGAAGCGGACGTTGAGATTCTTGATTTCTAGCAGTGACATGGGAATCTCCTCAGGCGGCATTCTTGAGTTTCGGGTCCAGCGCATCGCGCAGCCCGTCGCCCATCAGGTTGATTGCCAGCACGCTGAGCAAAATGGTCAAGCCAGGCAGGCTCACGACCCACCAGGCGCGTTCGATGTAGTCGCGGGCCGAGGCCAGCATGGTGCCCCACTCTGGGGTGGGCGGCTGGACGCCGAGGCCGAGGAAGCCCAGGGCGGCGGCGTCGAGGATCGCCGAGGAAAAGCTCAGGGTTGCCTGTACGATCAGCGGCGCCATGCAGTTTGGCAGTACGGTGATGAACATCAGGCGCGGCAGGCCGGCACCGGCCAGGCGGGCGGCGGTCACGTAGTCGCGGTTCAGCTCACCCATCACCGCGGCGCGGGTCAGGCGTACATAGGACGGCAGCGAGACGATGGCGATGGCGATCACGGTGTTAATCAGACCTGGGCCGAGGATGGCGACGATCGCCACGGCCAACAGCAGCGAAGGCAGGGCCAGCATGATGTCCATCAGACGCATGATGGTCGGGCCGAGGATGCGCGGGAAGAACCCGGCGAACAGCCCCAGCAGGATGCCAGGGATCAGCGACATCACCACCGACGACAAGCCGATCAGCAGCGACAGGCGCGAACCCTGGATCAGGCGCGACAGCAGGTCGCGACCCAGCTCGTCGGTGCCCAGCAGGAACTGCATCTGCCCACCTTCGAGCCAGGCCGGTGGGGTCAGCAGGAAGTCGCGGTACTGTTCACTCGGGTCATGGGGCGCGACCCACGGCGCAAAGATGGCGCAGAACACCACCAGGATCATGAACAGCAGCCCGGCCACGGCGCCCTTGTTACGGGAAAACGCCTGCCAGAATTCTTTATAAGGAGACGGATACAGCAGGCTTTGATCGACTGCTACCGAAGGAGTTGGAGTACTCATGGATTTGATCTCAGCGCTGGTGACGGATACGTGGGTTGGCAAAGCCGTAGAGGATGTCCACGACGAAGTTGACCAGAATCACCAGGCAGGCGATTAAGAGGATGCCGTTCTGCACCACGGGATAATCCCGGGCGCCGATGGCTTCGATCAGCCACTTGCCGATGCCCGGCCAGGAGAAGATCGTTTCGGTCAGGACCGCACCGGCCAGCAGCGTGCCGACTTGCAGGCCGACCACGGTCAGCACCGGGATCAACGCATTGCGCAGGCCGTGCACGAACACCACGCGGGTCGGCGACAGGCCCTTGGCCTTGGCGGTGCGGATGTAGTCTTCGCGCAATACTTCGAGCATCGAAGAACGGGTCATGCGGGCGATCACCGCCAGCGGAATGGTCCCCAGCACGATGGCCGGCAGGATCAGGTGATGCAGGGCATCGAGGAACGCGCCTGGCTCGTCGGCCAACAGCGTATCGATCAGCATGAAGCCGGTTTTCGGCTCGATGTCGTAGAGCAGGTCGATCCGCCCGGACACCGGCGTCCAGCCCAGGGACACCGAGAAGAACATGATCAGGATCAGGCCCCACCAGAAGATCGGCATCGAGTAACCCGCCAGGGAGACGCCCATTACCCCATGGTCGAACAGGGATCCTCGCTTGAGTGCCGCGATCACCCCGGCCAGCAGGCCCAGGATACCGGCGAACAACAGGGCGGCCATGGACAGTTCCAGGGTCGCGGGAAACAGGGAGCTGAACTCGGTCCAGACGCTTTCGCGGGTGCGCAGCGATTCGCCGAGATCGCCGTGGGCCAGTTTGCCGATGTAGTCCAGATACTGGGCATACAGCGGTTTATTGAGGCCAAGGCGTTCCATTGCCTGAGCATGCATTTCGGGATCGACCCGACGTTCGCCCATCATCACTTCCACGGGGTCGCCGGGGATCATGCGAATCAACGCGAAGGTCAGCAAGGTGATGCCGAAGAACGTGGGAATCAACAATCCCAGTCGGCGGGCAATAAAACTAAACATCTTCAGGTGTACCTCATCAGCCGGTTAGGCGTGCCCGGCAGCCCTTGGATAAGGGTTGCCGGGGACTTTCTTATCTACTTCACCTGGGTGGTGGCGAAGTTATTGGTGGTGAGCGGGCTAATGGAATAGCCCTCTACGTTCTTGCGCATTGCCGTGAACATCCGGGTGTGGGCCATGCTGATCCACGGTTGGTCCTGGTTGAAAATCACCTGGGCCTGTTCATAGAGCCTGGTCCGCTCCTCGGGGTTCACTGTGGCGCGGGCCTGGTCGATCAGCGCCTGGAATTTCTCGTTGCACCAGCGGGCGTAGTTTTCGCCGTTCTTGGCCGCCTCGCAACTGAGCATAGGCGTCAGGAAGTTATCCGGGTCGCCGTTATCACCCGCCCATCCGGCGGACACCATGTCGTGCTCGCCGTTTTTCGCGCGCTTGAGCATTTCACCCCATTCCATCACGCGGATGTCGACCTTGATCCCGACTTTCGCCAGGTCGGCCTGCATCATCTGCGCGCCCAACATCGGGTTGGGGTTGGTCGGGCCGCCGCCGTTGCGAGTGAACAACGTCAGCACGGTGCCTTCCGGCACGCCGGCTTCCTTGAGCAACTGGCGGGCCTTGTCCAGGTCCCGCGGCGGGTTCTTCAGTTCGTGATTGAAGCCCAGCAGGGTCGGTGGGTACGGGTTGACCGCCACGGTGGCGTTGCCCTTGCCGAACAGGGCATTGACGTAAGCCTCTTTGTCGAAGGCAATGTCGATGGCCTTGCGCACCCGCACATCGCTCAGGTACTTGTGCTGGGTGTTCATGGCGACGTAGGACACGGTCATGGCGTCCAGTTCGTCGACTTTCAGGTTGGCGTCTTTCTTGATGCTTGGAATGTCATCGGGCTTGGGATACAGCGCGATCTGGCATTCGTTGGCCTTGAGTTTCTGCAGGCGTACGTTGTTGTCGGTGGCGATGGCCAGTACCAGGGCATCGGCTGGCGGCTTGCCGCGGAAGTAATCCGGGTTGGCCTTGAAACGCACCTGGGCGTCCTTGTTGTAGCGCTGGAACACGAATGGCCCGGTGCCGACCGGCTTGCTGTTCAGGTCGCCGGTCTTGCCGGACTTGAGCAACTGGTCCGCGTATTCGGCCGGGTAGATCGAGGAGAAGGCCATGGCGATGTCGGCCAGGAACGGCGCTTCGCGGCGGGTCAGGGTGAACTTGACGGTGTGCTCGTCGACTTTCTCGACGTTCTTGAGCAGCTCTTTGAAGCCCATGCTTTCAAAGTAGGGGAAGCCCACGCTCGAGAGTTTGTGCCATGGGTGATTCGGGTCCAGCTGGCGCTGGAAGCTCCAGACCACGTCGTCGGCATTGAACTCGCGGTTCGGCTTGAAGTATTCGGTGGTGTGGAACTTGACGCCCTTGCGCAGGTGGAAGGTGTACGTCAGGCCATCGTCACTGATGTCCCAGGATTCGGCCAGGGCCGGAATCACTTCGGTGGTGCCGGGCTTGAAGTCGGCCAGGCGGTTGAAGATGGTTTCTGCCACGGCGTCGGCGGTGACTGCAGTCGTGTACTGGACCATGTCGAAGCCTTCCGGACTGGCTTCTGTGCAAACCACCAGGGGTTTGGCCGTGACGCCAACGGCGACACTCAGCAGCGCGGCTGCGATGGCTGCGCGTAGGGGAATCATGTTCATCGTCAATCCTCTGCAATCGGTTGAACGGTTAAAGCCGGACGGCCGACCTTGTGGGTCGACCGTCCGGCGCAGGGTTTACAGGATGTTGAACGGGATGGTGGTGACCAGGCGGAACTCGTTGATGCTGCCGTCGGCCTGGTTGCGGCTGGAACGGTGTTCGGTGTAGGTCGCACGGATCGCCGTGGCTTTCAGAGGACCGCTCTGTACCGCGTAGGACGCGCCCACGCCGGTTTCATAGTGGTTCTCGTCATCCATGCCGCGGACGTCATAGGCGGTACCGGTGTAATGGGTACCGTCGATGCCCCAGCCGCGAGCGCGGTAGACATTGAACTTCAGGCCCGGCACGCCGTATTCGGCCATGTTGATGCCATAGGCGATCTGGAAGGATTTTTCGTTCGGGCCGTTGAAGTCCGACAGCAGGGAGTTGGCCAGGTAGATGCCGTTGGTTTCGTGCAGGTAGTCGAAGTATTCGTTACCGTTCACTTCCTGGTACGAGAAAGTCAGGCTGTGGGCCTGGTGAGCCAGGCCCAGCGACAACGAGTAGGTGTCGTTGTCGATTTCACCCATCTCCTTTTTGCCTTCGTCCACGGTCTTGTAGTAGTTCAGGCCGGTGGTCAGCGCCAGCACCGAAGCGTCACCCAGTTCGTGGGTAGCGCCGAAGTAGTACTGGTTCCAGAAGTCTTCGACCTTAGAGGCGTAGACGCTGGTCTTCAGGCTCTTGAGGGGCTGGTAGTTCAGGCCAACCACGCTGACCTTGTCGGTTTCGGCGCTGTTGTTGGTGTACTCGGAGCGGAATTTCGACAGGCTCTGTTCGGTACGCGGCGACACACGGTCGAACACACCGGCATCGAACGAAAGGTTGTTGAATTCTTCGCTGTGCAAGCTCACGCCTTCGAAGCTCGAAGGCAGCGCACGGTTGCCGATGACATCGACGATGGGCGTGCTGAAGTTCTGGCGACCAGCGGTCAGCGTGGTGTTGGATACCCGAGCCTTGACGTTGGCCAGGCCCAGCTTGCTCCACTGGTCCACGGCATCGCCGTTGTTCTCGGCCAGCGTACGGTTACCGCCATTGGCGATGTCCTTGCGGCTGCGGTCCAGCACCACGGCGTTGTACGCCGCGACTTCCGTGCTGAAACCGACGGTGCCTTGGGTGAAGCCCGAGGTATAGTTGAGAATGGTGCCCTGGACCCAGTTGATGCGACGATCGGTGGGAAGTGTCTGGCCGTGTTTCTGATAGCTGAAGCTGCCGCGTTTGCGCAGTTCGTTGGCATACCAGTTCCGGGTGGTGCCCGACAGGCTCTGGCCGTCGAGAAAGCCCTTGGCTTCGGATTGGCTACTGGTGCTTGCCAGCTCGGTTGGCACGAAGTCCTGGCTCTGCGATTCCGCATAAGCGGTCGCGGTGATGCTGCTGATGGCCAAGGCCAGTATCGCGGTGCTGCTCAACTTCATGGGTAACGCTCCTTTTTCTTTCTTTTTTATGCCGGTCTTTTTTGGTGATACGGCTATCGGTTTTACAACTCATCACAGTCGCAAACGTTTGCATGGCGCCTGATCGACGAATTCAGGCAAGACGTGTGCGTGAGAGCCCCTGGGGGCCCTCGCTGCAGGGCTAATCGGTTATGGGTTCAGGCTGACGCCCGAGAACACGTTGCGACCGAAGGGGCTGACCTTGAACCCTTCGACTTTGGCACTCAGCGGCTGGTTGACCGTCGAGTGGGCAACAGGAGTGATCGGCACTTGCTGCTTGAGCAACTGCTGGGCCTGTTTGTAGAGCACGGTGCGCTGGTCGCGATCAGTGACGACTTTGGCCTGCTTGATCAGCTTGTCGTAATCCTGGTCGCACCACATGGAGTAGTTGTTGCCGCCAATGGCATCGCAGCTGTACAGCGTGCCCAGCCAGTTGTCCGGGTCACCATTGTCGCCGGTCCAGCCGATCAGGCTGACGTCGTGCTCGCCGTTCTTGGTGCGCTTGATGTACTCGCCCCATTCGTAGCTGACGATCTTCACCTTCAGACCGATTTTCGCCCAGTCGGCCTGGAGCATCTCGGCCATCAGCTTGGCGTTGGGGTTGTACGGGCGTTGCACGGGCATCGCCCACAAGGTGATTTCCGTACCTTCCTTGACCCCGGCGGCCTTGAGCAGCTCCTTGGCTTTTTCCGGGTTGTAGGGGGTGTCCTTGATGGTGTCGTCGTAGGACCACTGGGTCGGTGGCATGGCGTTCTGCGCCAGCTGCCCCGCGCCCTGGTACACGGCATTGAGGATGCCCTGCTTATTCACCGCCATGTCCAGTGCCCGGCGTACTTCCACCTGATCGAACGGTTTGTGGCGGGTGTTATAGGCGATGTAGCCGAGGTTGAAGCCGGGCTTCTCGATCAGTTGCAGCTTGGGATCGTTCTTCAAGGCGGGTACGTCGGCCGGACGCGGATGCAGGGTGATCTGGCATTCGTTGGCCTTGAGCTTCTGCACTCGCACCGAGGCGTCGGTGTTGATGGAGAAAATCAGGTTGTTCAGCTTGACTCGTTCCGGCGCCCAGTACTGCTTGTTGGCGACGTAGCGGATGTTGGAGTCCTTCTGGTAGCTCTTGAACTCGAACGGCCCGGTGCCGATGGGCTTCTGGTTGATGTCGCTCGGCTTGCCGTCCTTGAGCAACTGGTCGGCGTACTCGGCCGACAAAATCGAGGCGAAGCTCATGGCGATATTCTGGATGAACGCGGCGTCCACACTGTTGAGGGTCATGACCACCGTCAACGGCCCGGTCTTTTCCACCTTGGCGATGTTCTTGTTCAGGCTCATGCCGTTGAAGTACGGGAACTCGGTGGGGTAGGCCTTGCGGAACGGATGCTGCGGATCGAGCATGCGGGTGAACGTGAACACCACGTCGTCGGCGTTGAAGTCCCGGGTTGGCGTGAAATAGTCGGTGGTATGGAACTTCACCCCTTCGCGCAGGTGGAAGGTGTACTTCAAACCGTCTTCGGAAATATCCCAGCTCGTCGCCAGGCCCGGTACGACATTGGTCGCGCCCTTTTCAAACTCGGCCAGGCGGTTGTACAGCGGTTCAGCGGCATCGTTGTCGGTGGCGGTGGTGTATTGCGCCGTGTCGAAGCCGGCGGGGCTGCCTTCGGAACAGAACACCAGGCTACCAGCGGTGGCGGCGTGGGCGGCGGATGTCGCGGCCAGCAGGCCGGTACTCAGCAATGCGGATAAAACCAGGGTATGGCGCATGACGCTCCCTCTCTCGTTCGGTGTGTTTGACAGTGAACCGGCGTCCTTGGTGGGACAGGTCCGGGAACACCGGGCTCATTCCATTGTGTACAGCAATGCCGCAGGGCTGGCAGATCTGCCCGGTTCCAACGGTATGGGCCGTGGTTCGGGCAGTAAATGCGTAACGCCTGAAAGACTTGTGAGAAAGGGCGATACATCCTCGACCGGCTACGGCAATGCGCAGGAGGGGAAGGACGCAGGCGATTTCCTGGGTCTTGGCAGATGAAGCAACGGCGCCGTCAGAAGACGCCGCCGTTGCATACCTTCAGTTGCTGACGCTGACGCCGTAGAAGGAGTTCAAGCCAAACGGGCTGATCTTGAAGTCCTGCACGTTGGCGCGCATGGGTTGATACACCGTCGAGTGAGCGATAGGTGTCATTGGCACGGCGTCCTTGAGGACGTGTTGTGCCTGTTTGTACAGTTCGGTGCGCTTGGCCTGGTCGGTGGTGCGCTTGGCTTCCTTGACGAGACCGTCGAATTTCTTGTCGCACCATTTGGAGAAGTTGTTGCCACTCAGGGAGTCGCAACCGAACAGCACGTTGAGCCAGTTGTCCGGGTCACCGTTATCACCGCTCCAGCCGATGATCATCGCCTGGTTCTCGCCGCCCTTGGAACGCTTGATGTACTCGCCCCATTCGTAGCTGACGATGTTCACGTTCAGGCCGATTTTCTTCCAGTCGGACTGGAGCATTTCAGCCATCAGCTTGGCGTTCGGGTTGTACGGACGCTGGACCGGCATCGCCCACAGGGTGATGTTGGTGCCTTCCTTGACGCCGGCTTCCTTGAGCAGCTCCTTGGCTTTCTCAGGATCGTACTTGGCATCCTTGATGGTGGTGTCGTAGGACCATTGGGTCGGAGGCATGGCGTTGACCGCCAGCTGGCCGGCGCCCTGGTAGACCGAGTCGATGATCTGCGGCTTGTTGACCGCCATGTCCAGTGCCTGGCGAACCTTCAGGTTGGCGAGCACGTTCGGCTCGTTGCTGCCCTTGATCTTGTCCATCACGTTGTAGGCGATGTAGCCCAGGTTGAAGCCGGCCTGGTCAGGCATCTTCAAAGCTTTGTCGTCCTTCAGCGCCTTGAGGTCGGCGGGACGCGGGAACAGGGTGACCTGGCACTCGTTCTTCTTCAGCTTCTGGATACGCACCGACGGGTCGGTGGTGATGGCGAAGATCAGGTTGTCGATCTTCACGTCGGAAGGGTTCCAGTAATCCTTGTTCCCGGTGTAGCGGATGTTGGAGTCTTTCTGGTAGCTCTTGAACACGAACGGGCCAGTGCCGATCGGTTTCTGATTGATGTCCGGTGCCTTGCCGTCCTTGAGCAGCTGGGCCGCGTACTCGGCGGACTGGATCGAGGCAAAACTCATGGCCATGTTCTGGATGAATGCAGCGTCGACATCCTTGAGGGTGAACTTGACGGTGTGGTCGTCGACTTTTTCGATCTTGGTGATGTTGGTGTCCATCCCCATGTCGGTGAAGTACGGAAATTCGGTCGGGTACGCCTTACGGAACGGATCATCCTTGTTAATCATGCGATTGAAGGTGAACAGCACGTCGTCGGCGTTGAACTCACGAGTCGGCTTGAAGTAAGGGGTGGTGTGGAACTTGACGCCTTCACGCAGGTGGAAGGTGTAGCTCAGACCGTCTTCGGAAATATCCCACTTGGTCGCCAGGCCAGGAATCACGGCGGTGCCGCCGCGCTCGAACTGGGTGAGGCGGTTGAACATGGTTTCTGCAGAGGCGTCGAAGTCGGTTCCGGTGGTGTATTGACCCGGGTCGAAGCCGGCGGGGCTGCCTTCGGAGCAGAACACCAGGTTAGCCGCCGCTTGGGCGAAGGGTGCGCTGGCCAATAAGCCTGCGCCGACTAAAAACGGAATGACCGCGTGTTTAAGCATGTTGGCCTCATGATTTGTTGTCATTTTTGGATTTGAGGGCGACCTCGTGAGTCGTCCTGCGGATACTTATGCAGGCCCCATACCCAATGCAAGATCCAGAGCGGTTCCAAATCTGAAACAGTGGCACGAACGTACCTTAATGTCGCATCCGTGTAACTTCTGACGCTGTTGATCGTTTGCGTGGGTTTTTTAGGTGCAAAAGGCGCCCTTTACCGGTGCGCGTCGAAGACGCAGAGCACCGGTTTGGGGCGGGTTTTACTTCTGCAAACCCACGCCGTAGAAGGGTGTGAGACCAAAGGGGCTGAGTTTGAAATCCACCACGTTTTTGTTTATCGGCTGAAACACCGTGGAGTTGGCAATCGGTGTAATGGGCACCTGTTGCTTGAGGATTTCTTGTGCCTGCCGGTAGAGGTCGATGCGCTGCTGGCGGTCGGTGGAGACCTTGGCCTGGCGGATCAGTTTGTCGTAGGCCGGGTCGCACCACTTGGCGTAGTTGCTGCCCTTGACCGCCGCGCAGCTGTAGAGCACCCCCAGCCAGTTGTCCGGGTCGCCGTTGTCGCCGGTCCAGCCATAAATCATCGCGTCGTGCTCGCCGTTCTTGGCGCGCTTGATGTACTCGCCCCATTCGTAGCTGACGATGTTGGCCTTGATCCCGATTTTCGCCCAGTCCTGCTGGATCATCTGCGCTGACATCCGCGCGTTGGGGTTGGAGGCGCGCTGCACCGTCATCGCCCATAAATTGATGGTAGTACCCGGCGCAACCCCGGCTTCCTGGAGTAGCGCCTTGGCCTTGGTCACGTCATGGGGCGCGTCCTTGATGGCCGGGTCGAACGACCACTGGGCCGGCGGCAAAGCGTTCTGCGCCAGTTGTCCGGCGCTCTGGTACACGGCTTTGATGATTGCCGGCTTGTCGATGGCCATGTCCAGCGCCTGGCGGACCTTGAGTTGGTCCAGGGGCGGGTGCGTCACGTTGTAGGCCAGGAAGCCCAGGTTAAAGCCGGGCTGCCTGAGCACCCGCAGGTTCGGATCCTGTTCCATGATCTCGATGTCGGCGGGGCGCGGATAGCCGCTGACCTGGCATTCATTGCGCTTGAGCTTTTGCAGACGCACGGCGGCGTCGGGGGTGATGGAGAAGATCAGGTTGTCGATTCTGACATCTTCAGGTTTCCAGTACGCGGTGTTGGCGGCGTAGCGGATCTGCGAATCCTTCTGATAGCGCTTGAACACGAATGGGCCGGTGCCAACGGGTTTCAGATTGAGGTCGCCGGCCTTGCCTTCCTTTAATAACTGCGCGGCGTACTCGGCGGATTGCACCGACGCAAAACTCATCGCCAGGTTCTGTATGAAAGCGGCATCGACGTTGTTCAGGTTGAAACGCACGGTGTGCTCGTCGATTTTTTCGACGCGCTTGATCGTGGTGTTCAGGCCCATGTCGGTGAAGTAAGGCGACTCGGTGGGGTAGGCCTGGCGGAACGGGTGCTGGGGGTCGAGCAGGCGCTGGAAGGTGAACACCACATCGTCCGCGTTGAAATCGCGGGTGGGCGTGAAGTAGTCGGTGGTATGGAACTTGACGCCTTCGCGCAGGTGGAAGGTGTAGGCCAGGCCGTCGGTAGACACGTCCCAGCTTGTCGCCAGCCCCGGCTCGACTTCGGTGCCGCCGCGCTTGAATTGGGTGAGGCGGTTGAAGACGGTTTCGGCCGAAGCGTCGAAATCGGTGCCGCTGGTGTACTGGCTGGGATCGAACCCGGCGGGGCTGGCTTCGGAGCAGTAGACCAGGGTGGTGGCGGCCTGGGCCATTGGGGCGCTGCTGATCAGGGCGAGGGCGAGCAGGAGGGGCTTGAAGGTGGTTCTGTCCATGAAATCCCTTGGGCGATGGCGACGATTGGCGAAGAGTAGCGTTCTGGAGGGCGGCGGGGGAAATAGCCAAAAGTGAGGGGGACCCTTGGGTTTGGGCATAGCTGGCCCGGTATCTGGGCTTGATGGGCGCGCATTTCACTGTGGGAGCAAAGCTTGCTCGCGATGGCTGTGTCCGGGTTTTGTCGACCGGGTGTATATCCATTGCTTCGGTAACGGCTACTTATGGTTTCGCCCTGACGGCGACTTACTTTCTTTCAGACGCCAAAGAAAGTAAGCAAAGAACGCTCGCCCCTGCGTACGGCCCCTCGCCAAGGCTCGGGGTTCCTTCGCTCCGGCATTCATCCGGGGGCATCGGCTCCGGTCCGCTGCGCTTGACCTCCACACGATGGGTTCGACTGCGTCGAACGGCGCTGCGCGCCATCCCCCTGATGAACGCCTCCACTCAGCCTCCCGAAGGGGCGGAAGATCAAAAGCCGCGGCGCGTCCTATTGCTCGGTACGGTCTTGAAGGCTTACATCGACCCATTGTGGGAGCGGGCTTGCTCGCGATGGCGGTCTGTCATTCAACATCTGCATCGACTGATTCACCGCTATCGCGAGCAGGCTCGCTCCCACAGGATTTTGCGGTGACTGATCATTCGCAGCCGACCACAGATCTCACTGTGGGAGCAAAGCTTGCTCGCGATGGCTGTGTCCGGGTTTTGTCGACCGGGTGTATATCCATTGCTTCGGTAACGGCTACTTATGGTTCCGCTTTTACAGCGGGTCACTTTTGGCGGACGCCCGGAATGCCGGCCCAGCCAAAAGTAACCAAAAGGGCTCGCCCCAGCGTACGGCCCCTCGCCGAAGCTCGGGGTTCCTTCGCTCCGGCATTCATCAGGGGGCATCGGCTCCGGTCCGCTGCGCTTGACCTCCACTCGATGGGTTCGACTACGTCGAACGGCGCTGTGCGCCATCCCCCCTGATGAACGCCTCCACTCAGCCTCCCGAAGGTGCGGAAGATCAAAAGCCGCGGCGCGGCTTATAGCTCGACACGGCTCTTGAAAGAATGCACCGACCCATTGTGGGAGCGAGCCCTGCTCGCGATGGCGGTGGGTCAGTCGATGCGAATGCTGAATGACAGAGCGCTATCGCGAGCACTCGCACACAGTTCGACTTTGCATGCCTGATCTGAGGTGGCTAGCCATGAGGTACGTAGGAACGATTACTATGTTTTCAGTGACCGCAAAGGCCGATGCCGACACGCTGCTCACCAGCACCTCCGAAACTCTGGCTTCGGTCAAAGCCATGGCCGGGGTTTAGCGTGGGGTTGCCCGACTATTCAAGGTCGGGCACCTTGCTCTGCTTTATTGCATCAACACTTCAACCGACCCATCCGCCGTCATGGTCACCTTGCTGGTACCCGCTTCCACGTCAGGCGTCACGGATTCAGCATCCATGGAACCGCTTTTCATCATCATCGTTGGGGCGCGCATGTACGGTTGTGGATAACCGTTGGTGTTGAGGTTCAGGTTGACGATCTTGTAACCCTTGCCGCCCAGGGCCTCGGTGGCCAGTTGGGCGCGGGCCTTGAAGGCGTTGACGGCGTCTTTGAGCAGGGCGTCTTCGCTGCTCTGGCGGGTGGCGGTGGCGATAGCGAAGTCCATGCCGCCCATTTTCATGTCGGTGAGCAGTTCGCCGGTGAGCTTGGACAAGGCTGCGAAGTCGGCGCTTTCCAGGCGCAGTTCGGCGCGTTCGCGCCAGCCGGTGATTTTCTGGCCTTTGCCGTCGTAGATAGGGTAGCTGTTGCGGCTGCCCTGGCGCAGGGTGATGTCCTTGACCTGCTTGGCCTGGCCGATGGCTTTGTTCAACGTGGTGCTGACGGCAGCGGCGAGTTTGGCCGGGTCGGTGTTCTGTTCCTCGGTGTAGAGGGTGACGATCATCAGGTCGCGGGCCACTTCCTGGCTGACTTCGGCGCGCAGGGAAATCTGGTTGTAGTGAAGCTCGTCAGCGGCCAGGGCCGGCAGGCTGGCGACGGTGCCGAGGCTGAGGGCGAGCAGGGTGACGTGGCGGCGGAACGTGTGCATGAAAGCTCCTTGGGATGAGGCGCAGGGGTAGGTCCGGGCCTGCGTGAACGATAAGACTCTAGCTTTTATGAGTGGGTTCGCACAGTTACAACTTCTATACAGATCGAATGGCAACGCAGGGCATGCTTTTGTGGCGAAGGGATAAATCCACTCGCCACAGGATGATGTGTAACGTTTGGACGCTGTGGCGCTTTGCCGCATATCTGCCTGTGTCACCCGCGCCTTGGGTATACTCCGTGCGATCCGCCTGGAGCGCTCATCAGGAGAGCTCATGCTCGCCCCTTTGCAAATGACATCCGCCTCTCGCCAGAACCTCTGGCGCCTGACATTCATCCGCATTCTGGTCCTGGCGGCCCAGGCCGGCTCGGTGGGGCTCGCCTATTGGTTCGACCTGCTGCCGCTGCCCTGGCTGCAACTGGCGATCACCCTGGTCTGTTCCAGTGTGCTCTGTGCGCTGACGGCCGTCCGCCTGCGCACCTCGTGGCCAGTAACCGAGCTCGAGTACGCCGTGCAACTGGCCTGTGACCTGTTTATTCACAGTGCGCTGCTGTACTTCTCTGGCGGTTCCACCAACCCGTTTGTCTCTTATTACCTGGTGCCGCTGACCATCGCCGCGGTGACGTTGCCTTGGCGTTATTCGTTGATCCTGTCCGGCATCGCCCTGGCGCTGTACACCCTGCTGCTGGCGCGCTTTTATCCGCTGGAAACCTTTCCCATCGCCCGGGAGAACCTGCAGATCTACGGGATGTGGCTGAGTTTCGCCCTGGCCGCGGCAGTCATCACCTTTTTCGCCGCGCGCATGGCTGAGGAGTTGCGTCGCCAGGAAGAACTGCGGGCCATTCGCCGTGAAGAAGGCCTGCGGGACGAGCAACTGCTGGCCGTGGCGACTCAGGCCGCTGGCGCTGCCCATGAATTGGGCACCCCGTTGGCAACCATGAGCGTGCTGCTCAAGGAAATGCGCCAGGATCACCCCGACCCGGCGCTGCAGGACGACCTCAGTGTGCTGCAGGATCAGGTCAAGCTCTGCAAGGAAACCCTGCAATACCTGGTGCGCGCCGCCGAGGCCAACCGGCGCCTGGACATCGACATGCAGGCAGTCACTTTCTGGTTGGACGAAGCTTTGAACCGCTGGCACCTGATGCGCCCTGAAGCCAGTTATCGCTTGCAGCACTTGGGCAAGGGTGTGGTTCCACGCATGGCGCCGCCGCCGGATTTGACCCAGGCGTTACTGAACCTGTTGAACAACGCTGCCGATGCCTGCCCCGAAGGCCTGGAGGTGGCGCTGGACTGGAATGACTACGAACTGACCATCTGCATCCGCGACCATGGCGCCGGTGTGCCGCTGGCGATTGCCGAGCAGATCGGCAAGCCTTTCTTTACCACCAAGGGCAAAGGTCTGGGCCTTGGCCTGTTTTTGAGCAAGGCCAGCGTGACACGCGCCGGCGGCTCGGTGAAACTCTACCCCCATGAGGGAGGCGGCACGCTCACCGAGCTGCGCCTGCCTCGTGCCGACCGAGGAGACGAATATGAGTGACGAGATCCAAGTCGACGGCGAAGAACTGCCGCACCTGTTGCTGGTAGATGACGACGCCACGTTCACCCGCGTCATGGCACGGGCCATGTCCCGTCGCGGGTTTCGCGTCAGCACCGCAGGTTCCGCCGAAGAGGGCCTGACCATTGCCCAGGCCGATCTGCCGGACTACGCGGCCCTGGACCTGAAAATGGACGGCGACTCGGGCCTGGTATTGCTGCCCAAGCTGCTGGAACTGGACCCGGAAATGCGCGTGGTGATCCTCACCGGTTATTCGAGCATCGCCACGGCGGTCGAGGCCATCAAGCGCGGCGCCTGCAATTACCTGTGCAAACCGGCGGATGCCGATGACGTGCTGGCCGCGCTGCTGTCCGAACACGCCGACCTCGACTCCCTGGTGCCGGAAAACCCCATGTCGGTGGACCGCCTGCAGTGGGAGCATATCCAGCGGGTGCTGACCGAGCACGAAGGCAATATTTCCGCCACCGCCCGCGCCCTGGGCATGCACCGGCGCACCTTGCAGCGCAAATTGCAGAAGCGCCCCGTGCGTCGCTGAACCTGCGCTGAACGGATGTTGTCCCCCTCGCGATAAATCGGGCCGATGCTCTATGATCGGCCCGATTGTTTTTATCGGGCTCTAACCATGAATCAGAACGCTGAATATTCCGCGGTCAATGACGCGGTGCGCGGACAGTTTTTCCGCCGTGTCTGGCAGATGACCACGCCATACTGGCGTAGCGAGGAGAAGGGCAAGGCCTGGGCGCTGTTGATCGCAGTCATTGCGCTGTCGTTGTTCAGCGTGGCGATTTCGGTTTGGATCAACAGTTGGTACAAGGATTTCTACAATGCCCTGCAAGAGAAGAACGACACTGCATTCTGGCAACTGATCCTGTACTTCTGTGGCATCGCTGCGGTGGCGATCCTGGGGGCAGTGTATCGCTTGTACCTGACGCAGATGCTCACTATCCGCTGGCGAGCCTGGCTCACCGAGCAGCATTTCGCGCGCTGGCTCAAGGACAAGAATTACTACCGGCTGGAGCAGGGCGGCTATACCGACAACCCGGACCAGCGGATTTCCGAAGACCTCAACAGCTTCACCACCAACACCCTCGGCCTGGGGTTGGGATTGTTGCGCACCGTGGTCAGCCTGGTGTCGTTCTCGATCATCCTATGGGGCGTGTCGGGCAGCATCGAAGTGTTCGGCTATACGATTCCAGGCTATATGTTCTGGTGCGCCCTGGTGTATGCCGCGGTGGGCAGTTGGCTGACGCACCTGATCGGCCGGCGCCTGATCGGTCTGAACAACAATCAGCAACGCTTCGAGGCGGACTTGCGTTTCTCCATGGTGCGGGTGCGCGAGAATGCCGAAAGCATTGCGCTGTATAACGGCGAACCCAACGAGAACCGGCGCCTGAGCGGACGTTTTGGCCTGGTCTGGCATAACTTCTGGGACATCATGCGGGTGTCCAAGCGGTTGACCTTCTTCACCTCCGGCTACGGTCAGATCGCAATCATCTTTCCTTTTATCGTCGCCGCCCCGCGTTACTTCGCTGGCAAGATCCAGCTGGGTGAGCTTATGCAGATCAACTCGGCGTTCGGCAATGTGCAGGAGAACTTCAGCTGGTTCATCGATGCCTACGCCCAGCTCGCCGAGTGGCGCGCCACGTGTGATCGTCTGCTGAGCTTCCGCCAGGCCATGAGCGATAACGAGGACCGCGTGCCGGCCATCGACGTGGAGAACCAAGGCAACCTGCTGCAAGTGAAAGGCCTGGGACTGGATGTGGCCGATGGCCGACACTTGCTCTCCAACGCCGACATGACCGTGGAGCCGGGGGAGCGGGTGATGCTCAGCGGCCGTTCCGGTAGCGGTAAATCCACGCTGTTCCGGGCGATGGGACATCTGTGGCCCACCGGCCACGGACGCATCCTGTTGCCGGCGGCGCGGTATCTGTTCCTGCCGCAAAAACCCTATTTGCCTATTGGCAGCCTGCGCGAGGTGCTGAGTTATCCACAGCCCGGGGACGTCTACCCCAATGAACGTTATGCACAGGTACTGGAAACCTGCCGCCTGCCGCACCTGATCCCGCGGCTGGATGAAAGTAATCATTGGCAACGCATGCTCTCGCCTGGCGAACAACAGCGCCTGGCGTTCGCCCGCGCCTTGCTCTATGCGCCGCTGTGGCTGTACATGGACGAAGCCACGTCAGCGATGGATGAGGAAGACGAGGCGACGCTGTATCAGGCGCTGATCGACCAGTTACCGGGGTTGAGTATCGTCAGCGTTGGTCACCGAAGCAGTTTGAAACGCTTCCATCCGCGACAGGTGCGCATTGAAAATGGCCAACTGGTGGAGCATGCCGTGATCGCGTGAACACCGCAAACCCTGTGGGAGCGGGCTTGCTCGCGAAGACGGTATATCAGACACCTTCACTACAACTGACGTACCGCTTTCGCGAGCAAGCCGCCCTCGCAGGGGATGTGATTAATGCTTCCTTGCGCAAAAAGTGATCATACAACCACGTTGCGCTATGATGATGCGCATTCAGCCGCCTGCCCGAGACACAGACTCATGGAAAACCCGATCGACGTCCCACGACTTCCCCGCAAGCGCCGCAGCCTGGCGCAGGAGCTGGTGACGGTGCTGTCCGAGCAGATTCGCGACGGCGTGCTCAAGCGCGGCGATAAACTGCCCACCGAGTCGGCGATCATGGAGGCCCACGGCGTCAGCCGCACGGTGGTGCGCGAGGCGATTTCCCGCTTGCAGGCGGCAGGGCAGGTGGAAACCCGCCACGGCATCGGCACGTTCGTGCTGGACACACCCAGCCCGAGCGGATTCAGGATCGACCCGGCCACGGTGGTCACATTGCGCGATGTGCTGGCGATCCTGGAGTTGCGCATCAGCCTGGAGGTGGAATCGGCCGGCCTCGCGGCCCAACGCCGCACCGACGAGCAACTGGCGACCATGCGCGCCGCCCTCGACGCGTTGAACGAAAGCGCGACCCACGCCACCGACGCTGTGGCCTCGGACTTCGCCTTCCACCTGGAAATCGCCCTGTCCACCGGCAACCGCTATTTCACCGACATCATGACCCACCTGGGCACCAGCATCATCCCGCGTACTCGGGTGAATTCGGCGCGCCTGGCCCACGATGACCAGCAGCACTACATGGACCGCCTGAGCCGCGAGCACGAGGAAATCTATGAGGCCATCGCCCGCCAGGACTCCGACGCCGCCCGTGCGGCGATGCGCCTGCACCTGACCAACAGCCGCGAGCGGCTGCGCCAGGCTCATGAGGAGGCCCAGGCACAGGGCTGAAACGCATCAGTGTTCCTGTGGCGAGGGATCTTGCTCCCGCTTGAGTTTGATCGTTTCCACTCCCGCGTGGGCACGGCGCCTGGGATGCTCCGCGTTCCGCTTCTGGAAGGTGACGCAGAGCGTCACGGGAGGCATGCCCACGCGGAGCGTGGGAACGATCAAAATGAGGGGCTACTTCGCGCCCCAACGGGAGCAAGCTCCCTCGCCACATAAAACATCCCTCGCCGAAGAAAACGGTGTTCGGTTTTCATCTGTTTGCCTGTTTGACAAATCGCAGCGCCAGCCCTACGCGCTGATCCGCAACATTTGCGGCTCGGATGTATCGGGATCCCCGCTCTCGTAGCTAACCTCATAACGAAGCTCAACCAATTGGCCGACATAAGCTGCCAAGTCGGTATTGGTTAGCGTCATTGTCACATCCTTGCGTGGCGTACCTTCCTCGCCGTCGGTCAGAGGTGTAAACGCGCCTACCGGAGTAGGAGGCGTCGAGCCGACGCCCAGAGTCAGTCGGGCGTTCGAGTACTGGTCGAAAGCTGCATCCGGAATTTTCACGGTTAACGTCTTTGTCTTTGCCAAGCTGATCGTGACTTCCCCAGTGGCCGGAAAATCCTTGAGCATCGGTTTCGCATACGTCTTCGCCATGATGTCACTCCTTGTGAGGCGGCCTTGATCGTTGCGTACGGGCGACTCACTTTAAAGATTTCAGAAAAGGACCACAGCCGGGCGTCGCACGGCCACACTGCCGTTATGCCTCCTTCCCGCAATCTCGCCTACTGACAGAGTTGACAGTCTTGATGAGCGGTCCAGGGGCTTCGCTCTCAAGTTTCATTGGCTCTCCAATTTCGCGGATGGCCCGATTTACAAGGCTTAGCGACTAACCTCCATGCCCACGCACCTGACAAAAGACGAAATACAGTTGACGTCTACATTTTAAGTTGTACGATGACCTACAACTTCTGGCCGAAGCTTAACCTCACACACACACATTTGCGTCCCAGGGTGTTCGAATAATGAATCCACAAGAACTGAAGTCCATCCTCTCGTCTGGCCTGCTGTCGTTCCCGGTCACCGATTTCACTGCCCAAGGCGATTTCAATCGCGACAGCTACATCAAGCGCCTCGAGTGGCTGGCCCCGTACGGCGCCTCTGCGCTGTTCGCAGCGGGTGGCACCGGCGAATTCTTCTCCCTGGCCGCCAGTGAGTACTCCCAAGTCATCAAGACTGCGGTCGATACCTGCGCCAGCAGCGTGCCAATCCTCGCCGGTGTCGGCGGTGCGACCCGCCAGGCCATTGAATACGCCCAGGAAGCCGAGCGTCTGGGTGCCAAGGGTCTGCTGTTGCTGCCGCACTACCTGACCGAAGCCAGCCAGGACGGTGTTGCCGCCCACGTTGAAGCCGTGTGCAAGTCGGTGAAGATCGGCGTAGTGGTGTACAACCGCAACGTTTGCCGCCTGAACGCGGTTCAGCTGGAACAACTGGCCGAGCGTTGCCCGAACCTGATCGGCTACAAGGATGGTCTGGGCGACATCGAACTGATGGTATCGATCCGTCGTCGCCTCGGCGATCGTTTCAGCTACCTGGGTGGCCTGCCGACCGCTGAAGTCTATGCCGCGGCCTACAAGGCCCTGGGTGTGCCGGTCTACTCCTCGGCGGTGTTCAACTTCATCCCGAAAACCGCGATGGACTTCTACAACGCCATTGCCCGCGACGACCACGCCACCGTCGGCAAAATCATCGACGACTTCTTCCTGCCTTACCTGGATATCCGTAATCGCAAAGCCGGTTATGCCGTGAGCATCGTCAAGGCCGGTGCGAAGATCGTCGGCTACGACGCGGGCCCTGTGCGCACGCCGCTGACCGACCTGCTGCCGGAAGAATACGAAGCCCTGGCCGCGCTGATCGACAAGCAAGGCAAGCAATAACAGACCCGACGAGGCCGCTGAGCAATCAGCGGCTTTTTACGTAAGGCTTGATCGTTCCCATGCTCTGCGTGGGAATGCAGCCAGGGACGCTCGGCGTTCCTAGACAGCTTTTGTAAAAGGAGTAGCTCCGTGACTGATGCAAAGCGTTTCGATAACTACATCAACGGTGAGTGGGTAGCCGGTGCCGACTATTGCACCAACATCAACCCATCTGACTTGTCCGATGTCATCGGTGAATACGCCAAGGCTGACGCAGCTCAAGTCAATGCCGCCATCGAAGCTGCCCGTGCTGCGTTCCCGGCCTGGTCGACTTCGGGCATACAGGCCCGTCACGATGCGCTGGATAAAGTCGGCAGCGAGATCCTCGCCCGTCGCGAAGAGCTCGGTCAACTGCTGGCCCGGGAAGAGGGCAAGACCCTGCCCGAAGCCATCGGCGAAGTGACCCGCGCCGGCAACATTTTCAAGTTCTTCGCCGGTGAATGCCTGCGTCTTTCCGGTGACTACGTGCCGTCGGTGCGTCCGGGCGTCAACGTCGAAGTCACCCGTGAAGCCCTCGGCGTGGTCGGCCTGATCACCCCATGGAATTTCCCGATTGCTATCCCCGCATGGAAAATCGCCCCGGCCCTGGCCTACGGCAACTGCGTGGTGATCAAGCCCGCCGAGCTGGTACCGGGTTGCGCCTGGGCCCTGGCGGAAATCATTTCCCGCGCCGGTTTCCCGGCCGGTGCGTTCAACCTGGTGATGGGCAGCGGTCGTGTGGTCGGTGACATCCTGGTCAACAGCCCGAAAGTCGACGGCATCAGCTTCACCGGGTCCGTGGGCGTGGGCCGGCAGATCGCCGTCAGCTGCGTGTCGCGCCAGGCCAAGGTGCAGTTGGAAATGGGCGGCAAGAACCCGCAGATCATCCTCGACGATGCCGACCTCAAGCAGGCCGTCGAACTGGCGGTGCAGAGTGCGTTCTACTCTACCGGCCAGCGTTGCACGGCTTCGAGTCGCCTGATTGTGACCGCCGGCATCCACGACAAATTCGTCGCGGCCATGGCCGAGCGCATGCAGTCGATCAAGGTCGGCCACGCATTGAGGGCCGGTACCGACATCGGCCCGGTCGTCTCCGAAGCCCAGCTCAGCCAGGACCTGAAATACATCGACATCGGTCAGAGCGAAGGTGCTCGGCTGGTCAGCGGTGGTGGTCTGGTGACCTGCGACACCGAAGGTTACTTCCTGGCGCCGACGCTGTTCAGCGATAGCGAAGCCTCGATGCGCATCAGCCGTGAAGAGATCTTCGGCCCGGTCGCCAACGTGGTGCGCGTGGCGGACTACGAGGCGGCGCTGGCGATGGCCAACGACACCGAGTTCGGTCTGTCGGCCGGTATTGCCACCACCTCCTTGAAGTACGCCAACCACTTCAAGCGCCATTCCCAGGCGGGCATGGTAATGGTCAACCTGCCGACCGCCGGCGTGGATTACCACGTGCCGTTCGGCGGGCGCAAAGGTTCGTCCTATGGTTCGCGTGAGCAAGGTCGCTACGCACAAGAGTTTTACACCGTGGTGAAAACCGCCTACATCGGTTCGTAAACGCAACACCGGCCGGGCTGGTGATCCAGCCCCGGTCGTACAATCTGCTGACCCGCATAAAAATAAATAGTGGGAGTACTGTTACATGCAAGCGACCAAGCCGACGCACGTCCGCTACTTGATCCTGCTCATGCTGTTTGTGGTGACAACGATCAACTATGCCGACCGCGCCACCATCGCCATCGCAGGCTCCAGCCTGCAAAAAGACCTCGGCATCGACGCGGTCACCCTCGGTTACATCTTCTCCGCCTTCGGCTGGGCCTACGTGGCCGGGCAGATTCCTGGCGGCTGGCTGCTCGACCGTTTCGGGTCGAAAAAAATCTATGCCCTGAGCATTTTCACCTGGTCGCTGTTCACCGTGCTGCAAGGCTATGTGGGTGAGTTCGGCCTGTCCACCGCCGTGGTAGCGCTGTTCATGCTGCGCTTTCTGGTGGGGTTGGCCGAAGCGCCGTCCTTCCCGGGTAACGCACGTATCGTCGCCGCCTGGTTCCCGACCGCAGAACGCGGCACCGCCTCGGCGATCTTCAACTCGGCGCAGTATTTCGCCACCGTGCTGTTCGCGCCGCTGATGGGCTGGATCGTCTATCGCTTCGGCTGGCAGCATGTGTTCATCGTGATGGGCGTGATCGGCATCGTGTTCTCGCTGATCTGGCTGAAGGTGATCTACAGCCCGCGCCAACACCCGATGATCAACGAGGCCGAGTTCAATCACATCGCCGCCAACGGTGCGATGGTCGACATGGACCAGGACAAAGGCAAGGAAAAGAAAGCCGACGGTCCGAAGTGGGATTACATCCGCCAACTGCTGACCAACCGCATGATGCTGGGCGTATACCTGGGCCAGTACTGCATCAACGGTATCACCTACTTCTTCCTGACCTGGTTCCCGGTGTACCTGGTGCAGGAGCGCGGCATGACTATCCTCAAGGCCGGTTTCATCGCCTCCTTGCCGGCCATCTGCGGGTTCATCGGTGGTGTGCTGGGCGGGGTGATTTCCGATTACCTGCTGCGCAAGGGCCACTCGCTGACCTTCGCCCGCAAAGCGCCAATCATTGGCGGCCTGCTGGTGTCCAGCAGCATCGTGGCGTGCAACTACGTGGACATCGAATGGATGGTGGTGGGCTTCATGGCCCTGGCCTTCTTCGGTAAGGGCGTGGGTGCGCTGGGCTGGGCCGTGGTGTCCGACACCTCGCCAAAACAGATCGCCGGCCTGAGCGGTGGCCTGTTCAACACCTTCGGCAACCTGGCCTCGATCACTACCCCGATCGTCATCGGCTACATCATCAGCTCCACTGGTTCGTTCAAATGGGCCTTGGTGTTCGTCGGCTGCAACGCGCTGATGGCGGTGTTCAGCTACCTGGTTATCGTCGGGCCGATCAAGCGTGTCGTGCTCAAGGAACCCACGGCCAAGGATGCCGGTATCACCAGTCTGTCTGAAGCCAAATCCTGAAGGAGCGGCAACAATGCAATTGATTGAACATGCCGACTCGCCCCGTTACATCCGCCTGCACGAGCGGGACAACGTGGTGATCGTCGTCAACGACCAGGGCGTACCGGCCGGGACCGAGTTCCCGGATGGCCTGGTCACCGTGGACTTTGTGCCCCAGAGCCACAAGGTCACGTTGCAGGACATTCCCGAGGGCGGCGAGGTCATTCGCTATGGTCAGGTCATTGGCTATGCGTTGCAGCCGATCCCCCGTGGCAGCTGGGTCAAGGAAGACCAGCTGCGCATGCCGACCGCGCCGCCGCTGGACAGCTTGCCGCTGTCCACCGACGTGCCGGCGGCCGATGCGCCGCTGGAGGGCTACACCTTCGAAGGCTACCGCAACGCCGACGGCACCGTCGGTACGCGCAATATCCTGGGCATCACCACGACGGTGCAGTGTGTAACCGGCGTTCTGGACCATGCCGTCAAGCGCATCAAGGACGAGTTGCTGCCCAAGTACCCGAACGTCGATGACGTGGTGGCGCTGACCCACAGCTACGGCTGTGGCGTAGCGATCACCGCGACCGATGCGTACATCCCGATCCGCACCGTGCGCAACCTGGCGCGCAACCCGAACCTGGGCGGCGAAGCCCTGGTGATCAGCCTGGGCTGTGAGAAATTGCAGGCCGGGCAGGTGATGCACGACAACGATAGCTCGGTGGACCTCAGTGAGCCGTGGTTGTATCGCTTGCAGGATTCCAGCCACGGCTTCACCGAAATGATCGAGCAGATCATGGAACTGGCCGAGACTCGCTTGAAGAAGCTCGACCAGCGCCGTCGCGAAACCGTGCCGGCCTCGGAGCTGATCCTGGGCATGCAGTGCGGCGGCAGCGATGCGTTTTCCGGCATCACCGCCAACCCCGCGCTGGGCTATGCCTCGGACCTGCTGCTGCGTGCCGGGGCGACGGTGATGTTTTCCGAAGTCACTGAAGTGCGCGATGCGATCTACCTGCTGACCTCCCGGGCGCAGACCCAGGAAGTTGCTCAAGAGCTGGTGCGGGAAATGGACTGGTACGACCGTTACCTGGCCAAGGGCGAGGCCGACCGCAGTGCCAACACCACGCCGGGGAACAAGAAGGGCGGGTTGTCGAACATCGTCGAGAAATCCCTGGGTTCGATCGTCAAGTCCGGCAGCAGCGCGATCAACGGCGTGCTCGGCCCGGGCGAGCGCTTCAAGCAAAAGGGCCTGATCTTCTGCGCCACGCCGGCCAGCGATTTCGTCTGCGGCACCTTGCAGTTGGCAGCAGGGATGAACCTGCACGTGTTCACCACCGGTCGCGGCACGCCGTACGGTTTGGCGATGGCACCGGTGGTGAAGGTCTCGACCCGTACCGAACTGGCCCAGCGCTGGCCGGACCTGATCGACATCGACGCCGGTCGGATCGCTACGGGGCGGGCGACGATCGAAGAGTTGGGTTGGGAGCTGTTCCACTACTACTTGGATGTGGCCAGCGGCAAGAAGAAGACCTGGGCCGAACAGCACAAGCTGTTCAACGACATCACCCTGTTCAACCCGGCGCCGATTACCTGAGCCGGCGGCGAGCGCAGATGTTGCGCTCGCCCATAATCCAATGTGGGAGCGGGCTTGCTCGCGAAAGCGGTGTGTCATTCAACACATGCATCGGATGACATACCGCATTCGCGAGCAAGCCCGCTCCCACAGGAATCACCAGACGCCAGTGCCGTAAGTGGCTTATCATTAGCTACCTAACGACACCCTCTCCAAAGGTCCCCGGCATGCTGGCCATTTTCCTCGAAACCCTGAACATCACCGCGCCGGTGTTTGCCATGCTGTTTCTGGGGGTGTTGCTCAAGCGCGTCTACTGGATCAACGATAACTTCATCCATATCGCCTCGTCGCTGGTGTTCAACGTCACCATGCCGGCGCTGCTGTTCCTGGGGATCTTGCACGCCGATCTGCACGCCGCATTACAGCCGGACCTGTTGATCTATTTTTCCATTGCGACCCTGGTGAGTTTCGCCATGGCCTGGGGCTGGGCGATCTGGCGTTGTCCGCGTCAGGATCGCGGCATCTACACCCAGGGCGCGTTTCGCGGCAACAACGGCGTGATCGGCCTGGCGCTGGCGGCGAGCATGTATGGCGACTATGGGATTTCCCTGGGCGCGATCCTCGCGGCGCTGGTGATCCTGTTCTACAACACCCTGTCGACCATCGTGCTGGCGGTCTACAGCCCGGTGATCAAGTCCGACCCTTGGAGCATCTGCAAAAGCGTGATCAGCAATCCGCTGATCATCAGCGTGATCGCCGCTGCACCGTTCGCCTACTGGCAGATTGGCCTGCCGAACTGGCTCGAGACCTCGGGCAAGTACCTGGCGCAGATGACCTTGCCCCTGGCGTTGATCTGTATCGGCGGCACGCTGTCTCTGGCAGCCCTGCGCAAGAGCGGCAAGATGGCCCTGAGTTCCAGCCTGGTGAAGATGGTCGGCCTGCCGTTGATCACCACGCTTGGCGCCTGGCTCTGGGGCTTTCGCGGGGCGGAACTGGGGATTCTGTTCCTGTACTTCGGCAGCCCCACCGCAGCCGCCAGCTTCGTCATGGCCCGGGCTGCCGATGGCAACCACGAACTGGCGGCGGCGATCATCGTCATCACCACGTTGATGGCGGCGATCACCACCAACCTTGGGATCTTTGTGTTGCAGTGGGGTGGGTGGATCTAAGGTCAGGGTTTGTGGTGACCTTCAGGCCCAACCGCGAGCAGGCTCGCTCCCACCGTGGGTCAGTGTTGAACACGAATTTTGTGTACGCCATCAATCTGCTGTGGGAGCGAGCCTGCTCGCGATAGCGGTCTTTCAGTCACTCAGGTTTCTGGTAGCTATCGATCACTTCCTGCGCCGCCCGAAACGCATCGATCGCCGCCGGCACCCCGGCATACACTGCGCAATGCAGCAGCGCCTCGCGAATCTCCTCCACCGTGCAGCCATTGTTCAACGCGCCGCGCACGTGACCCTTGAGTTCCTGCGGGCATTTGAGGGCGGTGAGGGCGGCTAGGGTGATCAGGCTGCGGGTCTTCAGCGGCAGACCTTCGCGGCTCCAGACGCTGCCCCAGGCGTGTTCATTGACGAAGTCTTGCAGCGGCTGGGTGAATTCGGTGGCGTTGCCCAGGGCGCGGTCGACAAAGGCGTCGCCCATCACCTGGCGACGCATGTCCAGGCCGGTCTTTGGAATATCGGTCATGGCAAATCCCTCTTGTGGTGTTGGCGGCGCCAGGCGCGCACGGAAGTGAACAGCAGGAAGGCGAGCAGGGCTGGCAGCACGTAGAACAGCATCAGCCGTTCCAGCTGGCCGGCCAGTGGCATGCCCGTGGTGAACGACACCACATGCAGCCCATAAGCCAGGTACAGGCCCAGCAACAGCAGCCCTTCGGCGCGGGTGACGCGGTAGCCGGAATAGAACACCGGCAGGCACAGCACGGCCACGCCGAGCATCACCGGCAAGTCGAAATCCAAGGCGTTGGGGGAGACCGACAGTGGCGAGGGCGCCACCAGGGCGGTCACTCCCAGGACGCCCAGCAGATTGAACAGGTTGCTGCCGATCACGTTGCCTACCGCAATGTCACGTTGGCCACGCAGCGCGGCGATCAGGGACGTGGCGAGTTCCGGTAGTGATGTGCTGACGGCGACGATGGTCAAGCCAATGATGCGTTCCGATAGCCCGAGATCGGTGGCCACTTCCACGGCAGCGCCTAGTAACAGATGGCCGGCGAATATCAACATGGCCAACCCCAGCACGATCATCGAAAGGCTCTTGAACCAGGATGCCTGTGTGACTTCGATCACCGCATGGGGACGACCCGAGTGGCGCGACTGGCGCAGCAGCAGACCCAGGTAGACCGCCAGGGCCATCAACAGCAGCACGCCGTCCAGCCGTGTCAGTGCCTCATTCCATGCCAGCACGAACACCAGCAGGCTGGCGCCGATCATCAGCGGAATGTCCAGGCGCACCAACTGGCGCGAAACGCGCAGTGGGATGATCAGGGCCGACAGTCCCAGCGTGACGAGAATGTTGAAAATGCCGCTGCCGATTACGCTGCCCACAGCGATGTCGGCGTTCTGAGCCAGGGTCGCCTGCAGGCTGACGGCCATTTGCGGCGCGCTGCTGCCGAAGGCGACGACACTCAGGCCGATGATCAGTGGTCGCACCTGCAGGCGTGCGGCCAGGCCAACGGCAGCCCGCACCAAAAGCTCGGCGCCAGCGATCAGTAGCAGCAGCGCACCGAATAATTCGATCAGGCTGAACAGTGGCAAGGCTGACAATAGAGAAATGGCCTGGGCTCCGTCTATCAGTCGTCGAGGGCCTGCACGCGCACCCGGGCAGTGCCGCTACGCAACATACCCAGTTGTTTGGCTGCCGCTTGCGATACGTCGATCAGGCGACCGCGGGTATACGGACCACGGTCGTTGATGCGCACCACAACACTGTCGTTGTTGCCCAGGTTGGTGATCTTTACCCGTGTGCCGAACGGCAACTGGCGATGGGCGGCAGTCAGGCTGTGCTGGTCGAAACGCTCGCCGCTGGCGGTGCGCTTGCCATGATGGCGGGAACCATAATACGAGGCAACGCCGGTCTGGTCGTAGCCGTGTGGATCGACCGTCCCGCTCTGGCTGGCGCAGCCGGCCAGCAGGGACAGCAGGGCGCAGGCGCCAAGGAGACGCTTCATCTGGAAGTTTCCGAATATAAATATGGAGGCGAGCCTGTGGGAGCAAAGCTTGCTCGCGATAAACGATAACGCGATCTTCTGACGGATCGAGGCGTTTTCATCGCGAGCAAGCTTTGCTCCCACCGAGGCGCTCCCACAAGGGAGAGTGGAGCCAGGTCGAACATCTGGCTCCATGACAATCAGCCCTCGAGCTTGCTTTTCAGCAGTTCGTTGACCTGTTGCGGGTTGGCCTTGCCCTTGGAGGCTTTCATGGCCTGGCCGACGAAGAAGCCGAACATCTTGCCGCGCTTGGCTTCGTCTGCCGCACGGTACTGTTCGACCTGCTCGGCGTTGGCCGCGAGCATTTCATCGAGCACGGCGCTGATCGCCCCGGTGTCGGTGACCTGCTTCAAGCCGCGCTTCTCGATGATCTCGTCGGCGCTGCCTTCGCCATTGGCCATGGCTTCGAAGACCATCTTGGCGATCTTGCCGGAGATGGTGTTGTCCTTGATCCGCAGCAGCATGCCGCCCAGTTGTTCGGCCGACACCGGCGACTCTTCGATCTCCAGGCCTTGCTTGTTCAGCAAGCTGCCCAACTCGACCATCACCCAGTTGGCCGCCAGCTTGGCATCGCCGCCGATGCTCACGACTTTTTCGAAGTAATCGGCCTGTTCGCGGCTGGTGGCCAGGACGTTGGCGTCATAGCTCGACAGGCCGAACTGGGCCTGGAAGCGCTCGCGTTTCTGCGGCGGCAGTTCAGGCAGGGTGGCGCGCACGTCATTGAGGAACGAATCCTCGATGACCACCGGCAGCAGGTCCGGGTCGGGGAAGTAACGGTAGTCGTTGGCCTCTTCCTTGCTGCGCATCGGACGGGTCTCGTCCTTGTTCGGGTCGTACAGGCGGGTCTGCTGGATGACCTTGCCGCCGTCTTCGATCAGTTCGATCTGGCGCTGGATCTCGCTGTTGATCGCTTTCTCGATGAAGCGGAACGAGTTGACGTTCTTGATCTCGCAGCGCGTACCGAACTCAGCCTGGCCCTTGGGCCGGACCGATACGTTGCAGTCGCAGCGCAACGAGCCTTCGGCCATGTTGCCGTCGCAGATGCCCAGGTAACGCACCAGCGCGTGGATTGCCTTGACGTAGGCCACGGCTTCCTTGGCGCTGCGCATGTCCGGTTCGGAGACGATTTCCAGCAGTGGCGTGCCGGCGCGGTTCAGGTCGATGCCGGTGGCGCCGCTGAATTCCTCGTGCAGGCTCTTGCCGGCGTCTTCCTCCAGGTGCGCCCGGGTAATACCGACGCGCTTGACCGTGCCGTCTTCCAGGGCGATGTCCAGGTGGCCCTTGCCGACGATCGGCAATTCCATCTGGCTGATCTGGTAGCCCTTCGGCAGGTCCGGATAGAAGTAGTTCTTGCGGGCAAACACGTTGTGCTGGCCGATCTCGGCGTCAATCGCCAGGCCGAACATCACCGCCATGCGCACTGCTTCGGCGTTGAGCACCGGCAGTACGCCGGGCATGCCCAGGTCGACCAGGCTGGCCTGGGTGTTGGGCTCGGAACCGAACGTGGTGGCGCTGCCGGAAAAGATTTTCGACCGGGTGGTGAGCTGGGTGTGAATCTCCAGCCCGATCACGACTTCCCATTGCATGTGTGTCTCCTCAGAAGCCGGTTGGGGTGCGGGTGTGCCAGTCGGTATTGAGCTGGTACTGATGCGCCACATTGAGTAGGCGGCCTTCCTGGAAATACGGCGCGAGCAACTGCACGCCCACCGGCAGGCCATCGACGAAACCGGCCGGCATGGACAGGCCCGGCAAACCGGCGAGGTTGGCGGTGATGGTGTAGACGTCTTCCAGGTACTCGGCGATCGGGTCACTGTTCTTGGCGCCGAGTTTCCAGGCCGGGTTTGGCGTGGTCGGGCCGAGGATGATGTCGACCTCGTTGAAGGCGGCCATGAAATCGTTCTTCACCAGGCGGCGGATCTTCTGGGCCTTGAGGTAGTAGGCATCGTAGTAGCCGGCGGACAGCGCATAGGTGCCGACCATGATCCGGCGCTGCACTTCGGCGCCGAAGCCTTCGCCACGGGAGCGCTTGTACAGGTCTACCAGGTTCTGCGGGTTCTCGCAGCGGTAGCCGAAGCGCACGCCGTCGAAACGCGACAGGTTGGAGGAGGCTTCAGCCGGGGCGATCACGTAGTACGCCGGAATCGCGTGCTGCATGTTTGGCAGGCTGATTTGCTTGATGATCGCGCCGAGCTTTTCCAGTTCCTTGATGCTGTTCTGGACCAGATCGGCGATGCGTGGGTCGAGGCCGGCGCCGAAGTACTCTTTTGGCACGCCGATGCGCAGGCCCTGCAACGAGTCGTTGAGGCTGGCGCTGTAGTCCGGCACCGGTTCGTCGATGCTGGTGGAGTCGTTCGGGTCGAAGCCGGCCATGCCTTGCAGCAGGATCGCGCAGTCTTCGGCGGTGCGGGCCAGTGGACCGCCCTGGTCGAGGCTGGAGGCGTAGGCGATCATGCCCCAGCGCGATACGCGGCCGTAGGTGGGCTTGAGGCCGGTGAGGTTGGTGAACGCCGCCGGTTGGCGGATCGAGCCGCCGGTGTCGGTGGCGGTAGCGGCTGGCAGCAATCGCGCGGCCACGGCCGCGGCGGAACCGCCGGACGAGCCGCCCGGCACGTGTGCCAGGTTCCATGGGTTCTTCACGGCGCCGTAGTGGCTCGACTCGTTGGCCGAGCCCATGGCGAATTCGTCCATGTTGGTCTTGCCCAGGGTTACGGTCCCGGCGGCAGCCAGCTTGGCGACCACGGTAGCGTCGTACGGGGCCTTGAAGTTGTCGAGCATCTTCGAGCCGCAGCTGGTGCGGATGCCCTGGGTGCAGAACAGGTCCTTGTGGGCAATCGGCGCGCCGAGCAGGGCGCCGGTTTCACCGTTGGCGCGACGGGCGTCGGCGGCCTTGGCCTGGCTCATGGCCAGTTCTTCGGTGAGGCTGATGAAACTGTTGAGCTGCGGGTCGAGCTGGGCGATGCGCGCCAGCAGAGTCTTGGTCAGCTCTTCGGAAGAAAACTTTTTATCGGCGAGTCCGCGGGCGATCTCGGCCAGGGTCATGTGATGCATGAGAGGCTCTTTCCCTTTAGTCGATGACTTTCGGAACCAGGTACAGGCCGTTTTCGACCGCGGGTGCGATGGATTGGTAGGCCTCGCGGTTATTCGGCTCGGTCACGACGTCTGCGCGCAGGCGCTGGCTGGCTTCCAGTGGGTGGGCCAGGGGTTCGATACCGTCGGTATTGACCGCCTGCATCTCGTCGACCAGCCCCAGAATGCTGTTCAGGGCAGAAGTGATGTGTGGAAGATCGGCTTCATTGAGGCCCAGGCAGGCCAGATGAGCGATTTTTTCCACGTCGGAGCGTTCAAGCGCCATGGGATTCTCCAGTGGAAAACAAAACGGACGCAGTCTGTCCGTGTGTTAGATTGTCGGAACACTACCGCATTTCTACGGTCCAGTGCCGTGTATCACAAATACTGTTCGAAACAGGGCATTGGCCGCGATTGTAGGGTTTGGTGCACAGAAAAGCGGCCAATTTAACATATTGGCGCCTTGCCCAAAATCCCTGTCGTTGTTAGAGTTTGCCGCACTTTTTTACCCACGCGTTGCCTAGGGTCCCTTTCCCATGTTCAAGAAACTGCGTGGCATGTTTTCCAGCGATCTTTCCATTGACCTGGGCACTGCCAACACCCTTATTTACGTGCGCGAGCGCGGTATCGTCCTGAATGAACCCTCGGTCGTGGCCATCCGCACCCACGGCAACCAGAAAAGTGTCGTGGCTGTCGGTACGGAAGCCAAGCGCATGCTGGGCCGTACGCCGGGCAACATCGCGGCCATTCGCCCGATGAAAGACGGTGTGATCGCCGACTTCAGCGTCTGCGAAAAGATGCTGCAGTACTTCATCAACAAAGTTCACGAAAACAGCTTTCTGCAGCCCAGCCCACGCGTGCTGATCTGCGTTCCATGCAAGTCCACCCAGGTGGAGCGTCGCGCCATCCGTGAATCGGCCCTCGGCGCCGGTGCCCGCGAAGTGTTCCTGATCGAAGAGCCCATGGCAGCCGCCATCGGTGCCGGCTTGCCGGTAGAAGAAGCCCGTGGCTCGATGGTCGTCGACATCGGTGGTGGTACCACCGAAATCGCCCTGATCTCCCTCAACGGTGTGGTCTATGCCGAATCCGTGCGTGTGGGCGGCGACCGTTTCGACGAAGCGATCATCACCTACGTACGCCGCAACTACGGCAGCCTGATCGGCGAATCCACCGCCGAGCGCATCAAGCAGGAAATCGGCACCGCCTACCCGGGCGGCGAAGTACGTGAAGTCGATGTGCGCGGTCGCAATCTGGCCGAAGGCGTTCCACGTGCATTCACCCTGAACTCCAACGAAGTGCTGGAGGCTCTGCAAGAGTCCCTGGCTACTATCGTCCAGGCTGTGAAAAGTGCCCTGGAACAATCGCCGCCGGAACTGGCTTCCGACATCGCCGAGCGCGGCCTGGTGCTGACCGGTGGTGGTGCGTTGTTGCGCGACCTCGACAAACTGCTGGCCCAGGAAACCGGGCTGCCAGTGATCGTTGCCGAAGACCCGCTGACCTGTGTTGCCCGCGGCGGTGGCCGTGCATTGGAAATGATGGACAAGCACACCATGGACCTGCTCTCCAGCGAATAATCGCCGGATTTGCATTACATGGGTGAGCGCACAGGCAGCACTTTGCAGTGCTGCCTGTTGGCGTTTATCTTCTGTCATTCGTAGCCAGGCCGGTTCGATACCGTATGAATAAAGAGAACATCTGCCTGGGAGGAGCGGCCTATTAAACCGCTTTTTGCCAAAGGCCCCTCGCTGGGTGTGCGCCTGCTGGTGCTGGCCGTGCTATCGGTTGCGCTGATGGTGGTCGATGCCCGTTTCACGCTGCTCAAGCCTCTGCGCAGCCAGATGTCGCTGGTCCTTATGGAGTCCTACTGGATCACCGACCTGCCGCAGCGGTTGTGGCAAGGTGTGGCCAGCCAGTTCGGCAGCCGGACCGAGCTGGTCGCCGAAAACGAGAAACTCAAGACTGAAAACCTGCTGCTGCAGGGGCGCATGCAGAAGCTGGCGGCCCTGACCGAGCAGAATGTGCGCCTGCGCGAGTTGCTCAATTCTTCGGCGCTGGTCAACGAAAAGGTCGAAGTGGCCGAGCTCATCGGCATGGACCCCAACCCCTTCACCCATCGAATCATCATCAACAAGGGGGAGCGCGACGGCGTGGTCCTTGGCCAGCCGGTGCTCGATGCCCGAGGCCTGATGGGCCAGGTGGTGGAGTTGATGCCGTACACCTCTCGTGTGCTGTTGCTGACCGACACCACCCACAGCATTCCCGTGCAAGTGAACCGCAACGGCTTGCGGGCGATTGCCAGCGGTACCGGCAACCCGGAGCGCCTGGAACTGCGGCACGTGGCTGATACTGCCGATATCAAGGAGGGCGACCTGCTGGTCAGCTCCGGCCTTGGCCAGCGATTCCCGGCCGGTTACCCCGTGGCGACGGTCAAGGAAGTCATTCATGACTCCGGCCAGCCATTCGCCATCGTCCGCGCGGTGCCAACGGCTGCCCTGAACCGCAGCCGATACCTGCTATTGGTATTCAGCGATAACCGTACGCCGGAAGAGCGCGCCAATGATGCCGCTGTCGCCCAGGAGGCGCAGGATCGGCAGGGGGGCGAAGCGACAGCGCACGGCACTTCGGCCCCGGCACCGGCCACGACTCCGACCCCCTCGGTGCCACCGACCGCACCAGCCCCGGCAACGGCGCCGGCTACCGCTCCCGCACCTGCTGCGACACCTGCCAGGCCGGCAGCTCACGCACCGGCGACCCGTCCTGCGCCCAAGCCACCTGCCGCCACGCCAGCCACCAGGGGAGCACGAGAAGAATGAGCAGTACTCAATCCGGTAACGGCTGGATGGTCTGGCTGACTTTCGCCCTGGGCCTGTTGCTCAGTATCTCGCCACTGCCGCAGTTCATGGAGATCCTGCGTCCACTGTGGCTGGCCCTGCTGCTGGCCTTCTGGGCACTGGCGCTGCCGCACAAGGTGGGCATGGTCACCGCCTGGTGCCTGGGGCTGGCCGAGGACGTGCTTTATGGCACGTTGCTGGGCCAGAACGCACTGATCCTGACCTTGATCACCTTCCTGGTGCTGTCGCTGCAGCAACGCCTGCGCATGTTCCCGATGTGGCAGCAATGCCTGGTGATCCTGGTGATCTTCGGCCTCGCCCAGCTGGTGCAATTGTGGCTCAGTGCGTTAACGGGCAATCGCCAGCCCACCCTGGCGATGGTGCTGCCCGCCCTGGTCAGTGCCTTGCTCTGGCCCTGGGTCAGCTTCGCTTTGCGCGGTCTGCGCCTGCGTTTCAAGATCAACTGATCCGTTCGGGCATGTAAGAGGGAAGTGTCTTGATGAAACCGCTTTACCTCGCCTCAGGCTCACCGCGTCGACGTGAGCTGCTCACCCAGATTGGTGTGGCCTTTACGACTGTCGGCGCCGACATTGACGAAACTCCCCTGGACCACGAAAGCCCATCGGCCTACGTCGAGCGCCTGGCGCGCGGCAAGGCCGCGGCTGGGCGACGTGCTTTGAAAGTCAGTACGGATGGCTGCGTATTGGGGGCCGACACGGCCGTGGTGCTGGACGGGCGGATCCTTGGCAAGCCGCTGGACCAGGCGGACTCCGTGGCAATGCTCATGGCATTGTCCGGTCGCGATCACGAAGTGTTGACCGCCATTGCCGTGCTGGATGGGCAACGCTGCGAGTCCCGGGTCGTGCGCAGTCGGGTGCGCTTTCGCGCCATCACCGAGCAGGAGGCGCTTGCCTACTGGGCCAGCGGCGAGCCTCGGGACAAGGCCGGCAGCTATGGCATCCAGGGGCTGGGCGCGGTGTTCGTTACCGGGCTCGAGGGCAGCTATTCTGCGGTGGTCGGCCTGCCGCTGTGTGAAACGGCAGAATTGTTGGGCCATTTCGGCATACCCTGTTGGCAAACCTTGAGCGCGCAATGAGCGCCGTCTGACCTGATGCGGCCATTATCGTGAACATGCCTGAACGAGACCCTGCCATGAGTGAAGAGATCCTGATCAACATCACGCCGATGGAGTCGCGCGTGGCGGTGGTTGAAAACGGTGTGTTGCAAGAAGTGCATGTCGAGCGCACGCAGAAGCGCGGCATCGTCGGCAATATCTACAAGGGCAAGGTGGTGCGGGTGTTGCCGGGCATGCAGGCGGCGTTCGTGGATATCGGCCTGGACCGCGCAGCGTTCATCCATGCCTCGGAAATCTCCATGCGCGAAGGCCCGGCCGTGGAGAGCATCGGCGCCCTGGTTCATGAAGGCCAGAGCCTGGTGGTGCAGGTGACCAAGGACCCCATCGGTTCCAAGGGCGCACGGCTTACCACGCAACTGTCCATTCCGTCGCGTTACCTGGTGTACATGCCACGCACCGCCCACGTCGGCATCTCGCTGAAAATCGAGGACGAAGCCGAGCGCGAACGCCTTAAGCAGGTGGTCAGCGATTGCGTGGAGAAGGAAGGCATCAAGGAAGCCGGTGGCTTTATCCTGCGCACTGCCGCCGAAGGGGCCGGGGCCGATGAGATCCTCATGGATATCCGCTACCTGCGCAGACTCTGGGACCAGATCGCCGCCCAGATCAAGACCATTGCCACGCCCAGCGTGATTTACGAGGACCTGGGCCTGGCGCTGCGCACGCTGCGGGACCTGGTCAGCCCCAAGATCGAGAAAATCCGCATCGACTCCCGGGAAACCTTCCAGAAGACCACCCAGTTCGTAGCCGAGTTGATGCCGGAAATTGCCGACCGCCTAGAGCATTATCCCGGCGAGCGGCCGATTTTCGATCTGTACGGCGTCGAGGACGAGATCCAGAAGGCCCTGGAGCGCAAGGTGCCGCTCAAGTCCGGTGGCTACCTGGTGGTCGATCCGGCCGAAGCCATGAGCACCATCGACGTCAACACCGGGGCGTTCGTCGGTCATCGCAACCTCGAAGAAACCATCTTCAAGACCAATCTGGAAGCGGCCACCGCCATTGCCCGCCAATTGCGCCTGCGCAACCTGGGCGGGATCATCATCATCGACTTCATCGACATGGAGGATGAGGAGCATCAGCGGCAGGTACTCAGGACGCTGGAGAAGCAGCTCGAGCGCGACCACGCCAAGACCAACATCATCGGCATCACCGAGTTGGGCCTGGTGCAGATGACCCGCAAGCGCACCCGCGAAAGCCTCGAGCAGGTGCTGTGCGAGCCGTGCAGCGCCTGCCAGGGGCGGGGCAAGCTGAAGACCCCGGAAACCGTGTGTTACGAAATCTTCAGGGAAATTCTCCGGGAGGCGCGCGCCTACCAGGCCACTGGCTATAGAGTGTTGGCGAACCAGAAAGTGGTGGACCGCCTGCTCGATGAGGAGTCGGGTAATGTCGCGGAACTGGAGGCTTTTATCGGGCGTACGATTCGCTTCCAGGTCGAAACCATGTATTCCCAGGAACAATACGACGTTGTGCTGCTCTGACGTGGCTCCTGAAACAGCGATCTCGCTGACGTGAACACCATTGCCAGGGGAGTCTGCTGACATGGAGCGTTTGACACGCATTTTAGCCGCGTTGACCCGTTGGGGGCTGGGCCTTTGTGCGCTGCTGCTGGTACTCCTGGCGTTGTATGTCAGCCTCGGCCGGGAACTGGCGCCCCTGGTGGCGGAATATCGCGCTGAAGTCGAGACCCGCGCCAGTGATGCCCTGGGCTTGCCCGTACGCATCGGTAGCCTGGAAGGTGGTTGGAGTGCCTTGTCCCCTGTTCTGTCGGCTCACGACGTGACGGTTGGGGAGGGTGCCAATGCGCTGCACCTGGACCAGGTGCGGGCCGTGCCCGACGTGTGGGACAGTCTGCTGGCGCGTCAGGCACGCATCGCTCATCTGGAGCTTGGCGGTCTCAAGATCAGTCTCAAGGAAGCCGCCGACGGCCAATGGGCCCTGGAAGGCCTGCCGGTGAAGGGTGATCAGCCAGTCGACCCGCAGCAACTGCTGGAACGCATGCAGGTGATTTCCAGGTTGTCGATCCTCGATAGTCAAGTCACTTTGCAACCGCTGGAGCAAGCGCCACTGACCCTGACCTATGTCGGCCTGAGTCTGAAGACCGGAGCCACCCGTCAGCGTCTGGATGCCCGCCTGACCCTGCCCGACGGCCAGCCGGTGGCGCTCAACCTGCGCACCCGTATTCGAGCCAGCGACTGGAGGAACGGACGGGCCGATGCCTACCTGAGCCTGCCCCAGAGTGACTGGTCGAAATGGCTACCGAACGGCCTGACCCGGCAGTGGAATTTTTCCCGGATCAAGGCCGGCGGCGAAATATGGCTGAGCTGGGGAGACGGCACGCTGCAAAGCGCGGCCGTACGGTTGAACGCCCCGGAACTCACGGGTGCCTATGCCGAACGCACGCCGGTGCAGATCCGCAACCTGGCGCTCGATGGGTATTTCCAGCGCGGTGCGGACGGCTTCACCGCGACGTTCGATTCCCTGGCCATGAGCCTGGGGGAGACCCGCTGGACGTCGCGCCTGCAATTGCAGCAGAGCGCCGCCACCGAGAAGGCCGAAGAGCTCTGGCATCTGCAGGCCGATCGCCTTGACCTGACCCCGCTTACGCCTCTGATCCATTCTCTTGCACCCTTGCCCGAAGGCGTCGCAACGACGATCGACCGGCTCAAGGTGACCGGCGCCTTGCGCAACGTGTTGGTGGACTACCGGCCACAGAACGCCGGCGATCGCAAGGTCAGCTTCGCCACCAATCTGGATACAGTGGGGTTCGATGCCTATCGCGGTGCACCGGCGGCGCGCAATGTCTCGGGCAGCCTCAGTGGCGACCTCGGTGGCGGTGAACTGCGCATGGACAGCAAGGATTTTGTCCTGCACCTGGACCCGATTTTCGCCAAGCCCTGGCAGTATCTGCAGGCCAACGCCCGGCTGACCTGGAAGCTGGACAAGCAAAGCTTCACTCTCATCGCGCCGTATCTGAAGGTGCTGGGAGAAGAGGGCAGGATCGCAGGCGATTTCCTGATCCGACTGCATCTGGATCATAGCCAGGAAGACTACATGGACCTGCGGGTCGGCCTGGTGGATGGCGACGGGCGCTACACCGCCAAGTACCTGCCGGCGGTCCTGAGCCCGGCCCTGGACGAGTGGTTGCGTACGGCCATCGTCAAAGGGGCGGTGGACCAGGGCTTCTTCCAGTATCAAGGTTCGCTGAACCACGGTGCCGGTGACGCGGCCCGCAGCATCAGCCTGTTTTTCAAGGTGCACGACGCCGAGTTGGCGTTCCAGCCGGGCTGGCCTTCGGTCAGCAAGGTCAACGGCGACGTCTTCGTCGAGGACAGCGGCGTGCGCATCTACGCCACCCAGGGGCAATTGCTGGACACCCAGGTCAAGGACGTGTCGGTGGAAATCCCCCATGTCCCGAGCGGGCAACCCTCGCATCTGCTGCTGGACGGCGGGTTCGCCGGGGGCCTGAAAGACGGCCTGAAAATACTGCAGACGGCACCGATCGGCACCGCCGAGACGTTCGCTGGCTGGGAAGGCGACGGCGACCTGCAAGGCCGCGTGAAGCTCGACATCCCCCTGGTCAAAAGTGAGCAGCCGAAGATCCTGGTGGACTTCAGTACCGACAAGGCCCGGCTCAAGCTCAGTGAACCGGCGCTGGAGCTCACCCAGCTCAAGGGGGATTTCCGCTTCGACAGCAGCAAGGGACTGAGCGGCAAGAACATCGCTGCCCAAGCGTTCGACCGGCCCGTGACGGCGCAGATCTATGCCGAAGGCCGTGCGGGTGCGCTCAACACCCGGGTGGCGGCGTCCGGGCGGGTGGAGGTCAAGAAAATCACCGACTGGCTGAACGTCACCCAGCCATTGCCGGTCACCGGAATCATTCCGTACCAGTTGCAGGTGATTCTCGACGGCGCCGATAGCCAGTTATCGGTCAACTCCAACCTCAAGGGCGTGGCCGTGAATCTGCCGGCACCCTTTGGCCTGGCAGCAGATGCCGGTCGCGATACGGTGTTGCGCATGACGTTGCAAGGGGCGGAGCGACGCTACTGGGTGGATTATGGCGATGTGGCCAGCTTCACCTATGCGGCACCGAACGGGAAGGTTGCCGAAGGGCGCGGGGAACTGTTGTTGGGGGATGGAGATGCAGTCTTGCCGGGCGCCAAAGGGGTTCGGCTGCGAGGGACGCTCCCGGCGCTGGACGTGGAACCCTGGCAGGATCTGGTGAACAAGTACGCCGGGCAGGACCCGGGCGGCAGCGCCAGGCAGTTGCTCAGCGGTGCTGACCTGAAGGTAGGCAAGCTTACGGCCATGGGCACCACCTTGGACCAGGCGTCGCTGCAGCTCGATCGCAAAGCGGACGCCTGGGCCTTGCGGCTCGACAGCCAGCAGGCCAAGGGCAATGTCAACCTGCCGGATGCGAAGGCTGCCCCGATCGGTATCAACCTCGATTACGTCCGCTTGCCGGCCGCGGATCCGACGGTACAAGCCGACGAGAACGCACCGGACCCACTGGCATCGGTCGATCCTTCGCGGATCCCGGCGATGGATATCACCATCGATCAGCTGTTCCAGGGCACTGATCTCATTGGTGCGTGGTCTCTGAAAGTAAGGCCGACCGCCAAGGGCATCGCGCTGAACAATCTGGACATGGGTCTCAAGGGGATGGTTCTGAACGGCAGTGGTGGCTGGGAGGGCGCGCCTGGCTCCACCAGCAGTTGGTACAAGGGGCGCATCAGCGGCAAGAACCTGGCCGACGTGCTCAAGGGCTGGGGGTTCGCTCCCAGCGTGACCAGCCAGGAATTCCGCCTGGATGTCGATGGCCGTTGGCCCGGATCACCGGCCTGGGTCGCCACCAAGCGCTTTTCCGGCAGCCTCGATGCTTCGCTGAGCAAGGGCCAGTTCGTCGAGGTCGAAGGCAGCGCCCAGGCACTGCGGGTCTTCGGCCTGCTGAACTTCAACTCCATCGGCCGGCGGCTGCGCCTGGATTTCTCCGATCTGTTCGGCAAGGGGCTGAGCTACGACCGGGTCAAGGGACTGCTGGTGGCGAGCAATGGCGTTTACGTGACCCGCGAACCCATCATGCTGACGGGCCCATCGAGCAACCTGGAGCTCAACGGTACGCTGGACATGGTGGCCGACCGGGTCGATGCCAAGCTGCTGGTGACGCTGCCGGTGACCAACAATCTGCCGATTGCCGCGCTGATCGTGGGCGCCCCGGCGGTGGGAGGCGCATTGTTTCTGATCGACAAGCTGATCGGTGACCGCGTGGCGCGGTTTGCCAGCGTAAGATACGACGTCAAGGGACCCTGGAAAGAGCCGAAGATCACCTTTGACAAGCCGTTTTGACGGATCGACACCATTCCCTGTGGGAGCGAGCCTGCTCGCGATGAGGCCGGTACATCCAACATGCATGTTGACTGATCCACCGCTATCGCGAGCAGGCTCGCTCCCACAGGGGAAGACAACGACAAGGGGAAGCACCATGTCAGTCGCAGTAATCCAAATGGTCAGCCAGAGCGATGTGCTCGCCAATCTGGCGCGTGCCCGGGTGCTACTGGAACGGGCGGCCGTCGGTGGTGCACGGCTGGCGGTGCTGCCGGAAAACTTCGCCGCCATGGGCCGGCGGGACGTCGCCGACATCGGTCGCGCCGAAGCCTTTGGTCAGGGACCGATCCTGCCCTGGTTGAAACAGGTCGCCCGCGACCTCAGGTTATGGATCGTGGCCGGGACGTTGCCCTTGCCGCCGGTGGATCGGCCTGAGGCCAAGGCGCATGCCTGTTCGCTGTTGGTGGACGATCAGGGCCAGGTGGTGGCGCGCTACGACAAGCTGCACTTGTTCGATGTGGACGTGGCGGACAATCGTGGACGCTATCGCGAGTCGGATGACTATGCTTACGGCAGTAACGTGGTGGTCGCCGATACGCCAGTGGGGCGGGTCGGCCTGACGGTCTGCTATGACTTGCGTTTTCCGGAGCTTTATAGCGAGCTGCGGGCTGCCGGGGCGGAACTGATCAGCGCACCCTCGGCGTTCACCGCGGTGACCGGCGCCGCTCATTGGGAGGTGCTGATTCGCGCCCGGGCCATCGAAACTCAGTGCTACGTGCTGGCGGCCGCCCAGGGCGGCGTGCATCCAGGACCGCGTGAAACCTTCGGCCACGCCGCCATTGTCGATCCTTGGGGACGGGTGCTGGCGCAACAGGATCAAGGTGAAGCCGTGCTGCTGGCCGAACTGGACAGCAACGAACAAGCGTCCATCCGGGCGCGCATGCCGGTGGCGAGCCATCGGCGCTTTTTCTCGCAGGGCGCTCGACAGCGGCCTGTCCAAGACGACGAATTCAAGGCGTAGAACATATGAGCGGGTTGTTGTCCTCAGTCAGCGAACACCTTTTAGCCCCTGGCGGCGTCACCCTGGAAAGCCTTCAGGGCGTGCTGGGCGACCTGGCCGGGCCGGGCATCGATGCCGCCGACCTGTATTTCCAGGGCCAGATTTCCGAGTCCTGGTCGCTGGAGGACGGTATCGTCAAGGAAGGCAGCTTCAACCTTGACCAGGGCGTTGGCGTGCGGGCCCAGTCCGGGGAAAAGACCGGTTTTGCCTACAGCAACGCCATTACCCTGGAAGCCCTCGGCGCCGCCGCCCGTGCCGCCCGTTCGATTTCCCGAGCCGGGCAGAACGGCAAGGTCCAGGCTTTCAGCAGCCGGGATGTTGCGCAGCTGTATGCGCCGGACAACCCGCTGGAGGTCATGAGCCGCGCTGAAAAGGTCGAGCTGCTCAAGCGCATCGACGTTGCCACTCGAGCCCTCGATCCGCGTATCCAGCAGGTGTCGGTGAGCATGGCCGGCGTCTGGGAGCGGATCCTGGTGGCCTCCACCGACGGTGGCCTGGCGGCGGACGTTCGGCCTTTGGTGCGCTTCAACGTCAGTGTGATCGTCGAGCAGAACGGTCGCCGCGAGCGCGGTGGTCATGGTGGCGGCGGGCGCACAGATTACCGTTATTTCCTCAGCGAAGACCGCGCCATGAGCTACGCACGCGAAGCGTTGCGCCAGGCACTGGTCAATCTGGAAGCCATTCCGGCGCCGGCCGGCACATTGCCGGTGGTGCTGGGGTCAGGCTGGTCCGGCGTGCTGCTGCATGAAGCGGTGGGGCATGGCCTGGAAGGCGATTTCAACCGCAAGGGCAGTTCGGCCTACAGCGGACGCATGGGCGAAATGGTTGCCTCGAAACTCTGCACGATCGTCGATGACGGCACCCTGGCCGGGCGTCGCGGTTCCTTGAGCGTCGATGATGAAGGCACGCCGACCGAGTGCACCACGCTGATTGAAAACGGCGTGCTCAAGGGTTACATGCAAGACAAGCTCAACGCTCGGCTGATGGGCGTGGCCCGCACCGGCAATGGTCGGCGGGAGTCCTACGCGCACCTGCCGATGCCGCGCATGACCAACACTTACATGCTGGGTGGCCAGAGCGATCCGGCGGAGATCATCGCCTCGGTGAAAAAAGGCATCTACTGCGCCAACCTCGGTGGCGGCCAGGTGGACATCACCAGCGGCAAGTTCGTGTTCTCCACCAGCGAGGCCTACCTGATCGAGGACGGCAAGATCACCGCACCGGTCAAAGGGGCGACGCTGATCGGCAACGGACCGGAGGCAATGAGCAAGGTTTCGATGGTCGGTAACGACCTGGCACTGGACAGTGGCGTGGGCACATGCGGCAAGGATGGGCAATCGGTGCCCGTAGGTGTCGGCCAGCCGACCTTGAAGATCGATGCGATTACCGTGGGTGGCACGGGCGCATGACAGGAGCCGCGGGTGGAGTATTGAGCCTCCACCCGCTGACGTTACTCAGCGCAGGCCGCGTTGGGTTTCGTCCAGCTCGCGGATGTACTTGAAGATTTTACGGCTCGAGGCCGGGGGCTTGTTATGCGCCACCTCGTGCTGGGCCTGACGGATCAGGGAGCGCAGTTGCTGGCGATCAGCCTCCGGGTAGTCGATGACGAATTTTTCCAGGGTGCCGTCATCGCCTGCGATCAAGCGATCGCGCCAGCGTTCCAGGTTGTGGAAGCGTTCGTTGTACTGTCGGGTGGAGGCATCGAGTTGATCGAGCAGAACCAGGATGGCGCTGGTGTCCTGATCGCGCATCAGTTTGCCGATGAACTGCAGGTGCCGTTTACGCGCGATGTTCGCGGTGTGCTTGGGCGCATCGGCCAGGGCCCGGCGCAAGGCGTCGGTCAGGGGCAGTTTGGCCAGCAAGTCGGGCTTGAGTGTTGTCAGGCGCTCGCCAAGGTCAACCAGAGCATGCAGCTCGCGCTTGACCTGGGATTTGCTTTTTTCACCCTCGTAGAGGGAGTCGTCGTAAGAATCAACCATGGGGGCAGTCCGCAAAGAAACGCCGCCATGATAACCAGTCGGGGGCCGCTTGTCCGGCCCGGTCGCTCGAAGGCCTCGGGTTTGTATGAAAAGTCGCGCAGGCACTTTTCCCGCAGGCCCCGACCGAAAGCAGAATTTGAGTGGAGAACACCATGAGTGCAGTTCAAAGCGTCGGTCCGCAAGCGTTGCCGGCACTGCAGGAACAAGTCGAGCAGATCCTCGCCGAAGCCCGGCGACAGGGCGCCAGTGCCTGCGAAGTGGCAGTGTCCCTGGAGCAGGGCCTGTCGACGTCGGTGCGCCAGCGCGAGGTGGAAACCGTCGAATTCAACCGCGACCAAGGGTTTGGTATCACCTTGTATGTGGGGCAGCGCAAGGGTTCGGCCAGCACGTCGGCCAGTGGCCCCGATGCCATTCGTGAAACCGTCGCCGCTGCGTTGGCAATCGCCAAACACACGTCCGAAGATGAAGCTTCGGGCCTGGCCGATGCCGCGCTGATGTGCAAGGAACAGCCGGATTTCGACCTGTTCCACGCCTGGGACATTACGCCCGAGCAGGCCATCGAGCAGGCATTGCGCTGCGAGGCGGCGGCATTCGACGCCGACAGCCGGATCAGGAACGCCGATGGCACCACGCTCAATACCCATCAAGGTTGCCGGGTGTACGGCAACAGCCACGGTTTCATTGGTGGTTATGCCTCGACCCGTCACAGCCTCAGCTGCGTGATGATTGCCGAGGCCGACGGCCAGATGCAGCGCGACTATTGGTATGACGTGAACCGTCAGGGCAACTTGTTGGCGGATCCGGTGAGCATCGGTCAGAAAGCCGCTCAGCGAGCAGCCAGTCGTCTGGGCGCTCGCCCGGTACCCACCTGCGAAGTGCCGGTATTGTTTGCCGCCGAGCTGGCCGGTGGGCTGTTCGGCAGCTTCCTGTCGGCGGTGTCTGGTGGCAACCTGTACCGCAAGTCTTCGTTCCTCGAAGGTGCGCTGGGGCAGAAACTGTTCCCGGAATGGATGACGATCGATGAACGTCCGCATCTGATGCGGGCCATGGGCAGTTCGGCCTTCGACGGCGATGGGCTGGCGACCTATGCCAAACCGTTCGTGGAGAAGGGCGAGCTGGTGTCCTACATCCTGGGCACCTATTCGGGCCGTAAGCTCGGTATGCCGAGTACCGCCAATGCCGGTGGCGTGCACAACCTGTTCGTCAGCCATGGCGAAGAGGACCAGGCGGCCTTGCTGCGCCGCATGGGACGTGGGTTGCTGGTGACCGAACTGATGGGCCATGGCCTGAACATGGTGACCGGGGATTACTCCCGTGGCGCGGCGGGGTTCTGGGTCGAAAATGGCGAGATCCAATTCCCGGTCCAGGAAGTGACCATCGCCGGCAACATGCGCGACATGTTCAAGCAGATCCTGGCCGTGGGGAACGACCTGGAACTGCGCAGCAACATCCGCACCGGTTCCGTGCTGATCGAGCGGATGACGGTGGCGGGCAGCTGACCTGTCATCGCAATAAGGACGGCGCGTCAACCTAGCGGGTGACGCGCTTTTTTTATGTCCGCTTGACCCTGTTTGGACCCAGGGCCTGGCAAAAATGTGTTTTCTCTCAAGGCTTGTGTTGATTCTTATTATCATCTAATAATTAATCTCATTAGCCGATTGAGCCCCGGTCATGAGTCTTGCCTTGCACGAACAGCCTTACCTTGAAAGCTGGCGCTGGATGAGTCGTCAGATCCGATGTGCGATGAACCCGGACGAACCGCGGTTGATCGAGCACTACCTGGCCGAAGGGCGCTATCTGGCCTGCTGTACCGCCACTTCGCCATGGATGATCGGCGAAACGGCCTTTCGCTTGCTGCTCGACACCGCCTCGGATATCGCGCTGCCCTGGCACTGGCGGGCGCTCTGTCTCGATCAGGCCTGGCGCCCATTGCGCGATCTCGAACGCCAATCACTCTGCCAATGTCGCCTGAGGCGTTGGCAGAGCCATGCCTGGGCGCTGGCGACCTGCGTCTTGGCACCCTCCCTCTCTCTTAATGAACCGGTACAAGGATTTCCCGATGAGTAATACCCGTATCGAACGCGACAGCATGGGCGAGCTCCACGTCCCGACAGATGCCCTGTACGGCGCGCAGACCCAGCGTGCCGTGGATAACTTCCCCGTCAGCGGCCAGCGCATGCCTGCGCCGTTCATTCGCGCACTGATCCTTGCCAAGGCCGCCGCCGCCCGGGCCAACGTGGAGCTGGGACAGATCAGCGCGGCTCAGGGCAAAGCCATTGTCGATGCGGCGCAAGGGCTGCTCGAAGGTCATTTCATGGATCACTTCCCGGTGGATATCTTCCAGACCGGCTCCGGCACCAGTTCGAACATGAACGCCAACGAAGTGATCGCCACCCTTGCCAGCCGGTTACTGGGAGAGACGGTCAACCCGAACGATCACGTCAACTGCGGGCAGAGCAGTAACGACATCATCCCCACCTGCATTCATGTCAGCGCCGCACTGGCCTTGCATGAGCAGTTGTTGCCGGCGCTGACACATCTGGTCCAGGTGATCGAGCACAAGGCGATGGAGGTTCATCCGTTCATCAAGACCGGTCGTACCCACCTGATGGATGCGATGCCGGTCCGCCTGAGCCAGGTGCTGGAGGGATGGGCGCAGCAGTTGAAAGCCAATATCGGCCATTTGCAGGAGCTGCTGCCAAGCCTGCAGGCCCTGGCCCAGGGGGGCACGGCGGTGGGAACCGGGGTCAATGCCCACCCTCGCTTCGCCGAGCTGTTCAGCCAACAGCTGACCCTGCTGACTCAGGTGCAATTCACGCCTGGCAAGAACTTCTTCGCCCTGATCGGTTCCCAGGACACCGCGGTGGCGGTTTCCGGGCAACTCAAGACCACGGCGGTGTCGTTGATGAAAATCGCCAACGACTTGCGCTGGATGAATTCCGGGCCCCTGGCTGGCCTGGGCGAGATCGAGCTGGAGGGCTTGCAGCCGGGCTCTTCCATCATGCCCGGCAAGGTCAACCCAGTGATCCCGGAAGCCACCGCGATGGTCGCGACCCAGGTGATCGGCAACGACACGGTGATCACCGTGGCCGGCCAGTCGGGCAACTTCGAACTGAACGTGATGTTGCCGATCATCGCCCAGAACCTGCTGAGCAGCATCGCCTTGATGGCCAATGTCAGCCGGTTGCTGGCGGATAAGGCCATTGCCACTTTCAAGGTCAACGAGGCCAGGCTCAAGGAGGCGCTGTCGCGCAACCCGATCCTGGTTACAGCATTGAACCCGATCATCGGTTACCAGAAAGCCGCGCAAATCGCCAAGACGGCTTATCAACAAGGCCGCCCGGTCATCGATGTCGCCCTGGAACACACTGACCTGTCGCGTAGCGAACTGGAGGTCTTGCTGGACCCCGAGAAGCTCACGGCGGGTGGTGTGTAATTCCGATCCCTGTGTGGAGGACTCATCATGGAGCACTGGAAACGCACAATCGAACGAGCCAATCGTCATTTCATGCTGGGCGAACTGGTGGATGCCCGCGAAGCCTACCTGCAAGCCCTGGCCCTGGCCCAGGTGCTTTATGAACGCTGGCCTGACGCCGATGAGGCCGTGGCCGCCTGCGTCGTCTCCCACCACAATCTGGCGGACTTGCACCTGCGCCTGAACCAGCCAGAGGAGAGCGCCGAATACTTGTGCGCCATCCATCAACGGTTGCTGCAGACCCTGCAAGACGAGTGCATGCCGGCGGCCCTGCGTGCGGCCGCGATGCGCCAGAGCCACAGGACTTATGTCGAACTGCTGGGTTTCATCAGTGAGCATGGCGAGTACCCCCGCACCCAACGGTTGCTCCACAGCAAAGACACGTCACCCTTGCACCGCAATGCCCCTCTTCATTATGGAGTTCATTGAAAATGGCTTTTACCTTGCCTGCGCTGCCCTACGCCTACGACGCCCTGGAACCGCACATCGATGCGAAAACCATGGAGATCCACTACACGAAACACCACCAGACCTATATCAATAACCTCAACGCCGCGGTGGAGGGCAGCGAGTACGCCCAATGGCCCATCGAAAAACTGGTGGCCAGCGTGGAGCAGTTGCCACAGAACCTACGGGCGGCGGTGATCAATCAGGGCGGCGGCCATGCCAATCATTCCTTGTTCTGGGAAGTGATGTCCCCTGAGGGCGGCGGCCAACCGGACGGTGCGCTTGGCGCAGCGATCGAGACACAACTGGGGGGGCTGGAGCGATTCAAGGAAGCATTCACCAAGGCTGCGCTGAGCCGATTCGGCAGCGGCTGGGCCTGGCTGAGCGTGACCCCGCGTAAGACCTTGGTGGTGGAGAGTAGCGCCAACCAGGACAGCCCGCTGATGAACGGCAATACGCCGATCCTGGGCCTGGACGTGTGGGAGCACGCGTATTACCTGCTGTACCAGAACCGTCGGCCCGAATACATCAACGCTTTCTACAACGTGATCAATTGGCCTGAAGTCGCCCGACGCTATCAGGCGGCGCTGGCGTCGAGTCCTTCATGAACACCTTCCAAGGCTGACTATGGACACTCAAACACTGGCGATTGGAAGCGGACGGATGTTCCGCTATGCCTTGGGGTCATTGCTGGTGTTGACCGGGATGATGTTGTTGGCGGCCCAGGGCTTGGCGTGGCTGGACCTGGAGTCCAGGCTGCTGCGGGCCCTTCAAGGCGGCGGGCTCTGTGCCTTGGGCACCGCGCTGGGGGCCGTGCCGGTGCTGGTCATCCGGCGCATGCCCCAGGCCGTGGGCGATTCGCTACTGGGCTTCGGTGCCGGGGTGATGCTCGCTGCCACGGCGTTTTCGCTGATCGTGCCGGGCATTGCCGCGGCGCAGCAATTGGGATTCACGCCTTGGGCCGCCAGCGGCCTTACCTGCTTTGGCATTCTGTCGGGGGCGTTCGGGTTGTACCTGGTGGACCGCAAGGTTTCGGCCAGCCCCGAGAGGCTGGTGGCGGCGCCAGGACGTCCGATCATTGCGCGGCGGATCTGGTTGTTCGTGTTCGCCATCATCGGTCACAACATTCCAGAGGGCATGGCGGTGGGCGTGTCGGCAGGGGGCGGCATGCCCGATGCTGACAGCCTGGCGATGGGTATCGCCTTGCAGGATGTCCCCGAAGGGCTGGTGATCGCGCTGGTGCTGGCTACGGCGGGCATGTCGCGGGTCAAGGCGTTCTTGATTGGTGCGGCGTCAGGGCTGGTCGAGCCCGTGTTTGCGCTGCTGTGCGCCTGGGTGGTGAGCCTGGCCGAGATGTTCTTGCCCCTGGGCCTGGCGTTGGCGGCTGGGGCGATGCTGCTGGTGGTGACCCACGAGGTCATTCCCGAATCCCGCCGCAATGGTCACGAGAAACTGGCGAGCCTGGGATTGTTGGTGGGTTTTTGCCTGATGATGGTGCTGGATACGGCGTTGGCGTGACAGGGGGTTATTCGCCTTCGTCGAAGTAATTGTTGATCAAGGCCACCAGCGCATCCATCGCTTCCCGCTCCTCTTCGCCCTTGGTTTCCAGGTAGATCTTGGTGCCCTTGCCAGCGGCGAGCATCATCATTGCCATGATGCTCTTGCCGTCGATCGTGGCATCTTTCGTTCGTCCGACTCTGATCTCTGTACCAGGAAATCTACCCGCTACACCCACGAACTTGGCTGACGCACGGGCATGCAAACCCAGTTTGTTAATGATTTCAATTTCCTGAGCTGGCATCGCGATGTGAATCCTTTAGCTGAGGTCGCGGTGGCGAACCTGGACATTCTTCAGGGAGGGCTGCAGGAGGCGACCCAGGCGCTCAGTCAGGTAGACGGAACGATGATGACCACCGGTACAGCCGATGGCGATGGTGACATAGGCGCGATTGCTCGCGGCGAAGCGGGGCAGCCATTTGAGCAGGTAGGCGGAAATGTCCTGGAACATCTCCTCTACATCCGCCTGGGCCTCCAGGTAGTCGATCACTGGCTGGTCAAGCCCGGACTGGTCGCGCAGTTCCGGCTTCCAATACGGGTTGGGCAGGCAGCGCACATCGAACACCAGGTCGGCATCCACTGGCATGCCACGCTTGAACCCGAATGACTCCAGCAAGAACGCCGTGCCTGGCTCGGGCTGGTTCAGCAGACGTAATTTGATGGTGTCATGCAGCTGATAAAGGTTCAGGTGCGTGGTATTGAGCTTCAAGTCCGCCAGGTCGGCGATCGGCCCCAGCAACTGGCTTTCGTCGTGGATGGCTTCGGCCAGGGAACGGCTGGCATTGCTCAGCGGGTGGCGGCGACGGGTTTCGGAAAAGCGCTTGAGCAATGTTTCTTCATCGGCGTCCAGGTACAGCACATCGCATTGGATGTGCTTGCTGCGTACTTCTGCGAGCAGTTCGGGAAACCGCGACAGGTGGCTGGGCAGATTGCGTGCATCGATGGAAACCGCCACCAGCGGTTGCGCCAGTTCGGTATGGATCAGGGCGCGCTCGGCCAGCTCCGGCAGCAGGCCTGCCGGCAGGTTGTCGATACAATAATAGCCGTTGTCTTCGAGTACATTGAGGGCTGTACTCTTCCCGGAGCCGGAGCGGCCACTGACGATGATCAGGCGCATGTTAATGACCGTTCTGTTCGTCCAGGACAACCTGATACAAGGCTTCGTTACTCGATGCGCTGCGCAGTCTGTCGCGAACTTCCTTGCGGTCCAGCATGCTGGCGATCTGACGTAGCAGTTCAAGGTGTGCATCGGTGGCCGCTTCGGGGACCAGCAATACGAACAGCAGGTCGACCGGTGCGCCGTCGATGGCGTCGAAATCTATAGGGGCTTCAAGGTGCAACAGCGCACTGATCGGTGCGGTACAACCCTTGAGGCGGCAATGGGGAATGGCGATGCCGTTGCCAAAACCGGTCGAACCGAGCTTTTCTCGGGCAACGAGGGCCTCGAAGACGTCCTGCATTTCCAGATCCTCGACTTCGTGATGGATCAGGTTTGCAATCTGTTCGAGAGCTTTCTTTTTACTGCCTCCCGGCGCGTTCACCTTGGAACGGCCGGGGGTCAGGATGGTTTCTAGTCGAATCATGGATTGGGGAGATTAACGACCGGTCGCGCCCTGGAGGAGGCTCTGGGTCTTTTCCTTATGCTTTTTGAGTTGGCGATCCAGTTTGTCGGTCAGCAGGTCAATCGCGGCATACATGTCTTCATGCGAGGCGTTGGCGACCACTTCTCCACCGGGGATATGCAACGTGGCTTCGATTTTCTGCAGCAGCTTTTCGACGGTCATGATGACTTGAACGTTGGTGATCTTGTCGAAATGCCTCTCCAGTCGGTCGAGTTTTTCGCCGATGTATTGACGAAGAGGTTCGGTCACTTCCAGTTGGTGTCCACTGATGTTGACTTGCATACAGCTTCTCCTTCGTTGCCAGTGCATAAAGCGGCAGGCAGAAATACCTGCCACTGGAACGCTGTGGCGTGGCCTGTTACATCAACCGCTTGCGTTCGCTCGAAGGCGCGATCCCGAGGGATTCGCGGTATTTGGCGACGGTACGGCGGGCCACCTGAATGCCTTGTGCCTCCAGTAAACCAGCGATCTTGCTGTCACTCAACGGCTTTTTCTGATTTTCCGCCGCCACCAGTTTCTTGATGATCGCGCGGATGGCCGTGGACGAGCATTCGCCGCCTTCGGAGGTACTGACGTGGCTGGAGAAAAAGTATTTCAATTCATAGATTCCCCGCGGGGTATGCATGAATTTCTGAGTGGTGACGCGGGAAATCGTCGATTCGTGCATGCCCACCGCCTCGGCGATGTCATGCAGGACCAATGGCTTCATGGCTTCGTCGCCATACTCCAGGAAACCGCGCTGATGCTCGACGATCTGGGTGGCGACTTTCATCAGGGTTTCGTTACGGCTTTGCAGGCTCTTGATGAACCAGCGCGCTTCTTGCAGCTGGTTGCGCATGAAGGTGTTATCGGCGCTGGTGTCGGCGCGCTTTACAAACCCTGCATACTGGGCGTTGACCCGCAACTTGGGGACCGCTTCCTGGTTCAACTCCACGAGCCAGCGATCGTTGTGTTTGCGCACGATCACGTCGGGGACCACGTATTCGGGTTCGGTGGCCTCGATCTGCGAGCCCGGCCGCGGGTTGAGGCTCTGGACCAGTTCGATCACCTGGCGCAGTTCATCTTCCTTGAGTTTCATGCGCCGCATAAGCTGGCTGTAGTCGCGACCGCCCAACAGATCGATGTAGTCGGTAACCAGCCGCTTGGCTTCGGCCAGCCAAGGCGTCTTGGCGGGCAATTGGCGCAGTTGCAGCAGCAGGCACTCGCCGAGGCTGCGGGCGCCGATGCCGGCCGGTTCGAACTGCTGGATGCGGTGCAGGACGGCTTCGATCTCGTCCAGCTCGATGTCCAGCTCGGGATCGAAGGCTTCCAGGATTTCTTCGAGGGTCTCGTCCAGGTAGCCCTGGTTGTTGATGCAGTCGATCAGGGTCACCGCAATCAGGCGATCGGTGTCCGACATTGGTGCCAGGTTCAACTGCCACAACAGGTGGCTTTGCAGGCTCTCGCCGGCGGAGGTGCGGGTGGTGAAGTCCCACTCGTCGTCATCGCTGCTGGGCAGGCTGCTGGCACTGGTCTGGTAGACGTCTTCCCAAGCGGTATCCACGGGCAGGTCGTTGGGAATGCGTTCGTTCCATTCGCCATCCTCCAGATTGTCCACTGTCGGGGCGGATTGTTCCTGATAGGACGGTTCCTGGATCTCGGTACTGGTTTTCTGCTCGACGTTGTCGGCCAGCGGATCGGTGTTATCGAAGTCGTCGCCTTCTTCCTGGCGCTCGAGCATCGGGTTGGATTCCAGGGCCTCCTGGATTTCCTGTTGCAGGTCCAGGGTCGACAATTGGAGCAAGCGGATAGCCTGTTGCAGCTGCGGCGTCATCGTCAGCTGCTGGCCCATTCTCAAGACTAGCGATGGTTTCATGGCAGGGGCTTAACACCTTATTCGCCGGCGCACATGCGCCATCCACTACATGGCGCCGGAGCGCCAAACCTTAAGCAAATTATATGCCTGAAACTGAAGTGTTTGCCTAGCAATAAAATCAGCGGTGCCGGGCCAATTTACCAAACACGTTATGCCTACAAGCGGAACTCATGACCCAGATAGACTTCCTTGACCAGTTCATTGGCCAGGATGGTCGCCGCGTCGCCCTCGGCGATCAGTTGTCCGTCATTGACAATGTAGGCGGTTTCGCAGATGTCCAGGGTCTCACGCACGTTGTGGTCGGTGATCAGCACGCCGATCCCCTTGGCCTTGAGGTGGTGAATGATCTGCTTGATGTCGCCTACCGAGATCGGGTCCACGCCGGCGAACGGTTCGTCGAGCAGAATGAATTTCGGCGCGGTGGCCAGGGCTCGCGCGATTTCCACCCGGCGTCGTTCGCCGCCGGAGAGGCTCATGCCCAGGTTGTCACGGATATGACTGATGTGGAATTCCTGCAACAGGCTTTCCAGCTCCTGGCGGCGGCCGGCTTTGTCGAGATCCTTGCGGGTTTCGAGGATCGCCATGATGTTGTCGGCCACCGACAGCTTGCGGAAGATCGATGCTTCCTGAGGCAGGTAGCCGATGCCGGCTTTCGCCCGGCCATGCATGGGCTGGTGGCTGACGTCCAGGTCGTCGATCAGTACGCGGCCCTGATCGGCCTGTACCAGGCCGACGATCATATAGAAACAGGTGGTTTTGCCCGCGCCGTTGGGGCCGAGCAGGCCGACGATTTGCCCGCTGTCGATGGACAGGCTGACATCACGCACAACCTGGCGGCCCTTGTAGCTCTTGGCCAGGTGCTGAGCTTTCAGAGTTGCCATTACTGGGCCTTCTGCTCGGTTTTCTTTTTCGGCTGGATGACCATGTCGATCCGTGGGCGCTGCTCGGTCACCTTGCTGCCGGTGGCGCGACCGGCGCTGGCGAGTTTCTTGTTGGTGTCGTAGACGATTTTTTCGCCCTGGGTGACGTTGTTGTCCTTGTCGATGACCTTGGCGCGGTCGATCAGCACAACGCGGTCCTGGGAGGCGTGATACTGGATGGTCACGCCGTAGCCCTGGACGGGCTTGGTGTCGCCGGCTGTCTGCAGTTGCTCGAAATAGGCCAGGTTGCCCACGGAGGTCACCACGTCTATATCGCCGGACTGGGTGCGGGTGATGGTCACGGTATTGCCGGTCACCTTCATCGAGCCCTGGGTGATGATCACGTCACCTTTATAGGTCGCCACGCCGTTCTTGTCGTCAAGCTGAGCGTCGTCGGCCTGGATGCGGATAGGCTGGTCGCGGTCGTTGGGGAGGGACCAGGCGCTCGCGCTTCCCAGTGCTGCGCCCAGACTGAGCAAAATAGGGAGGGTTTTAGCGAGCTTCATACTGTCCTCTTACGTTCGATAGCAGGTGTATCCTGCTTTCCTTCAGATACGCTTTCATTCCCGTGCCGGTCGATACACCGCCGGCGCCGTCGATTCTAACGGGTTGCTCGGTCTGCGCATATTCCTGCTGCGGGAACACGGTCATGCGACTTGTGGTGATGATGGTCGTACGGTTTTTCTCGTCGGTGCGGGCCACGCGTACCGAGTCGATGAGCTCCACTTCGGTGCCACCGGAATTGACTTCGGCGTGCTTGCTTTGCACATGCCACGGGAAATCGGTGCCACGAAACATGTTCAGGTCCGGCGTGGTCACCAACGTGATGTCGGTGGCCTTCACATGATCGACCTTGTCGGCCGTCATTTCGTACTGCACCTTGCCGTCGGGCAGGTACTGCAGGGTGTGCGTGTTGGTCGCGTACCAGTCTATCTTCTCTTCGACCTGGGCCGCAGGCCGGTCGAGAAAGCGTTCCGGACTGATGTTCCAGTAGCCTACCGCCGCGAAAATCGCTGCGATACAGCCGAACACCACGATGGTGCGAATCTTCTTGCTCAGCATAAATGGCTCACAGGTACGCGGCGTTGGCCGCTTCGAGGCGGCCCTGGGCGCGCAGGATCAGTTCGCAGAATTCACGGGCCGCGCCTTCGCCGCCTCGTGCCGTGGTGACGCCGTGGGCGTGCTCGCGCACGAAACCGGCGGCGTTGGCCACCGCCATTCCCAGGCCGACACGGCGGATCACCGGCAGGTCCGGCAGGTCGTCACCCAGATAGGCGACCTGTTCGTAGCTTAGATTGAGCTGGCCCAGAAGCTCGTCCAGTACCACCAGTTTATCCTCGCGTCCCTGGTATAGATGGGGGATGCCGAGGTTCTTCGCGCGTCGCTCGACCACGGGAGTCTTGCGGCCGCTGATGATGGCGGTCTGCACGCCGGCGGCCATCAGCATCTTGATGCCCTGACCGTCGAGCGTGTTGAAGGTCTTGAATTCGCTGCCATCTTCAAGGAAGTACAGGCGGCCATCGGTGAGTACGCCGTCAACGTCGAAAACGGCGAGCTTGATATCTTTGCCTCGTAGCAGCAGGTCGGTCGTCATCACATTACTCCGGCGCGCAGCAGGTCGGACAGGTTGAAGGCGCCGATCGGGCGGTCCTCGTCATCCACCACTACCAGTGCGTTGATTCTGTGGTCTTCCATGATTTTCAAGGCTTCGGCGGCGAGCATGTCGGCGCGGGCCGTCTTGCCATGAAGGGTCATGACTTCGTCGATGGTTGCATTGCGGATGTCGATGGGGCGGTCGAGGGTGCGACGCAGGTCGCCGTCAGTGAAGATACCGGCGAGCTTGCCGTCGGTTTCGAGAATCACTGTCATGCCCAGTCCCTTGCGGGTCATTTCCATGAGGGCGTCCTTGAGGAGCGTGCCTCGCTGGACGTGCGGCAACTCTTCGCCGGCGTGCATCACGTTTTCGACTTTCAGCAACAGGCGGCGACCCAAGGCGCCGCCGGGATGGGAAAAAGCGAAATCCTCGGCGGTGAACCCCCTGGCCTCCAGCAGCGCCACGGCGAGGGCGTCGCCCATGACCAGGGCCGCGGTGGTGGACGAGGTCGGGGCGAGGTTCAGCGGGCAGGCTTCGTGCTCGACATGTACGTTGAGATTCACTTCGGCGGCCTTGGCCAGGGGGGAGTCCGGATTTCCGGTGATGCTGATCATCCGGATGCCAAGGCGCTTGATCAGCGGCAACAGCGTGAGGATTTCGTTGGTCGAGCCCGAGTTGGACAGGGCCAGGATGACATCGTCCCGGGTGATCATGCCCATGTCGCCGTGGCTGGCCTCGGCAGGATGGACGAAAAATGCAGTGGTGCCCGTGCTGGCCAGGGTCGCGGCGATCTTGTTGCCGATGTGCCCGGACTTGCCCATGCCAACGACGACGACGCGGCCCGTGCTGGCCAGAATCATCTCGCAGGCGCGTACGAAATCAGCGTCGATATGGGGCAGCAAGCCTTGCACGGCTTCGAGCTCGAGGCGGATGGTACGTTGTGCCGATTGAATCAGGTCGCTGGATTGGCTCATGTCAGAAATCGTATAGCCCGATGAAAAGGCGGCGATTATAGCGGCAATGAACAATTCCCTCACGCTAGTTCGTCATGCTTTGTGCGAACGCCTCGCAAGGTTTGCCATAAAACCGGGGCTTTTACCTTAATCCACGCTTAACCGGAGGGGGGTAACCCTTGGGCGCCCGACCGTTGCAGTGATATAGTTCGCCGCCGGTTCGAATGCCCGGCAGTCGCGACAATTTGGCCGACTGGCCAGGCATCCGGATCTGAGGCTGCATCGCAAGGAGTTTAGATGAGTGCCGACAACGCCTACGCGGTCGAGCTGAAGGGGCTGTCCTTCAAGCGAGGGACGCGCAGCATTTTCAACAATATCGATATTCGCATCCCGCGCGGCAAGGTCACCGGCATCATGGGACCTTCCGGGTGCGGCAAAACCACGCTGCTGCGCCTGATGGGGGCCCAGTTGCGCCCCAGCGCCGGCGAAGTCTGGGTCAACGGCCAGAATATTCCGACATTGTCGCGCAGTGACCTGTTCGATGCGCGCAAGAACATGGGCGTACTGTTCCAGAGCGGTGCGCTGTTCACCGACCTGGATGTGTTCGAGAACGTGGCTTTTCCCCTGCGGGTTCACACCGACCTGCCGGAAGAAATGATCCGCGACATCGTCCTGCTCAAGTTGCAGGCGGTCGGGTTGCGTGGCGCCATCGATCTGATGCCGGACGAACTGTCCGGCGGCATGAAGCGCCGAGTCGCACTGGCGCGGGCGATTGCCCTCGACCCGAAGATCCTCATGTACGACGAGCCCTTCGTCGGGCAGGACCCCATTGCTATGGGCGTGCTCGTGCGCCTGATCCGCCTGCTCAACGATGCGCTGGGCATCACCAGCATCGTGGTATCCCATGACCTGGCCGAAACCGCCAGCATTGCCGACTACATCTATGTGGTGGGTGATGGACAGGTGCTGGGGCAGGGTACGCCTCGAGAGCTGAAGGAGTCGGACAACCCACGCATTCGCCAATTCATGAAGGGCGATGCGGACGGCCCGGTGGCGTTCCATTTTCCGGCCACGGATTACCGTACCGATCTGCTGGGGAAGCGCTGATGCGCAAGAAATCGCTGATAGAAAGAATTCGCCTGTTCGGCCACTCCGGCATCGACGTGCTGGCGGTACTGGGTCGCTCGACGCTGTTTCTGGTCCATGCTCTGCTCGGTCGCAACGCGACGGGCGGTGGTTTTGGCCTGCTGGTCAAGCAATTGCATTCGGTGGGCGTGATGTCCCTGGTGATCATCGTGGTCTCCGGGATCTTCATCGGCATGGTACTGGCACTGCAGGGTTTCAATATCCTGTCCAGCTATGGGTCCGAGCAAGCGGTCGGGCAGATGGTTTCCCTGACACTGTTGCGCGAGCTCGGTCCCGTGGTCACCGCGTTGCTGTTCGCCGGACGCGCGGGTTCGGCGCTGACGGCCGAGATCGGCAACATGAAATCCACCGAGCAGTTGTCGAGCCTGGAAATGATCGGTGTCGACCCGCTCAAGTACATCATCGCGCCACGCCTCTGGGCCGGTTTCATTTCCCTGCCGGTGCTGGCAATGATCTTCAGCGTCGTCGGGATCTGGGGAGGCTCATGGGTGGCTGTCGACTGGCTGGGGGTCTACGAAGGTTCCTACTGGTCCAATATGCAGAACAGCGTCGATTTCCTCGACGATGTGCTCAACGGCATCATCAAGAGCGCCGTATTCGCCTTCGTGGTGACCTGGATCGCCGTGTTTCAAGGCTATGACTGTGAGCCCACGTCAGAGGGGATCAGCCGTGCCACAACCAAGACCGTGGTGTACGCCTCGCTGGCAGTCCTGGGCCTTGACTTTATTTTGACCGCCTTGATGTTTGGAGATTTCTGATGCAAAACCGCACCCTGGAAATCGGTGTCGGCCTTTTCCTGCTGGCTGGCATCCTGGCTTTGCTGCTGCTGGCCCTGCGGGTCAGTGGCCTGGCGCCGACCGCCAACACCGATACCTATAAACTCTATGCTTATTTTGACAATATCGCCGGTTTGACGGTCAGAGCCAAAGTGACCATGGCCGGCGTGACGATTGGCAAGGTCACGGCAATCGATCTGGACCGCGACACGTTCACCGGCCGGGTGACGCTGCAGCTGGAAAAGCGGGTGGATAACCTGCCGACCGACTCCACTGCATCCATCCTCACCGCCGGTCTGCTGGGCGAGAAATACATCGGTATCAGCGTGGGCGGGGAGGAAACCCTGCTCAAGGATGGTGGCACCATCCACGATACGCAATCGTCGTTGGTGCTCGAGGACCTGATCGGGAAATTCCTGCTCAATACTGTTAGCAAAGACGCTAAATAAGGAGCTTTCGATGATTTCTATCCTGCGACGCACCCTGTTGGTCCTGCTGGCGGCCCTGCCGCTGATGGCCAACGCCGTGGCGGCGCCTTCGGCGCACGACATCATCCAGGACACCACGAACCGGTTGCTGGCCGATCTTTCTGCCAACAAGGAGAAATACAAGCAGGACCCTGGCGCCTTCTATGATGCGCTCAATGGTATCGTCGGTCCCGTGGTGGACGCCGACGGTATCTCCCGCAGCATCATGACCGTCAAGTATTCGCGCAAGGCGAGCCCGGAGCAGATGACCCGCTTCCAGGAAAACTTCAAGCGCAGCCTGATGCAGTTCTATGGCAACGCCCTGCTCGAATACAACAACCAGGGCATCACCGTTTCGCCGGCCAAGGATGAAAGCGGCACCCGCACCAGCGTCGACATGCAGGTCAAGGGTAACAACGGCGCGATCTACCCGGTGTCGTACACACTCGAGAAGCTGAACGGCGAGTGGAAGGTGCGTAATGTGATCATCAACGGCATCAATATCGGCAAGCTGTTCCGTGACCAGTTCGCCGACGCGATGCAGCGCAATGGCAACGACCTGGACAAGACCATCAACGGTTGGGCGGGTGAAGTCGCCAAGGCCAAGGAAGTGGCCGAAGAAGCCAAAGAGAAGCAGGAACAATGAACGAGACGGTAAGCGAGTCTGCCGTCCGTCTGGGCGAGGGTGGCGAATTGCTGCTCAGCGGTGTGCTGGATTACCGTACCGGTCCGGCCCTGCGCAAGCAGGGCCAGGCGCTGATCAAGTCCGCCAGCGCCGCCGAGCTGGTTATCGACTGCTCGGCGGTGCACAAGTCCAGCAGTGTCGGGCTGTCTCTGCTGCTGTGCTTCATGCGGGACGCTCAGGCGGCCGGCAAGGCCTGGAGCATCCGTAACATGCCCGATGACATGCGTGAGATCGCCCAGGTCAGTGAACTGACCGAGTTGCTGGTACATTCCTGAGCCGTACCCTTTGAAACAAGCCCCCCGTCAGAGTCCGGCTTCGCGGGGTTCGCAGGCGCGGGGCTTTTTTGTATGATGTGCGACCCGCGCGCACTGGGCGCCGATTGAGGTTGAGCATGCAGGCTTACGAAGTGAAGCACTTTCTTGAAGGAAAGCTGCCAGGTACGCAGGTGGAAGTTGAAGGCGAAGGCTGCAATTTCCAGTTGAACGTTATCAGCGATGAACTGGCGGCGTTGAGCCCGGTGAAGCGTCAGCAGAGCATCTATGCCCATTTGAACCCATGGATCGCCGATGGCAGCATCCACGCGGTCACTATGAAATTTTTCAGCCGCGCGGCCTGGGCCGAGCGCACCTGAGCCCAAGGGCGTCGAGATTCCAATGGATAAACTGATTATTACCGGCGGCGTTCGTCTTGATGGCGAAATCCGTATTTCCGGGGCAAAGAACTCCGCCCTGCCGATCCTGGCCGCAACCTTGCTGTGCGACGGTCCGGTGACCGTGGCCAACCTGCCGCACCTGCACGACATCACCACGATGATCGAGCTGTTCGGCCGCATGGGCATCGAGCCTGTCATCGACGAGAAGCTCAGCGTCGAAATCGACCCGCGCACCATCAAGACCCTGGTCGCCCCGTACGAACTGGTGAAGACCATGCGTGCGTCGATCCTGGTACTGGGCCCGATGGTTGCCCGTTTCGGTGAGGCCGAAGTCGCCTTGCCGGGCGGTTGCGCCATCGGTTCGCGTCCGGTGGACCTGCACATCCGTGGCCTGGAAGCCATGGGCGCGGTCATTGACGTCGAAGGCGGTTACATCAAGGCCAAGGCGCCTGAGGGTGGCCTGCGCGGTGCGCACTTCTTCTTCGACACGGTGAGTGTGACCGGGACCGAGAACATCATGATGGCCGCCGCACTGGCCAAAGGCCGCAGCGTACTGCAGAACGCCGCGCGTGAGCCCGAGGTCGTCGACCTGGCGAATTTCCTGATCGCCATGGGCGCGAAGATCAGCGGCGCCGGCACCGATACCATCACCATCGATGGCGTCGAGCGCCTGCACTCGGCCACCTACAAGGTGATGCCGGACCGGATCGAGACCGGTACCTACCTGGTGGCCGCTGCCGTTACCGGCGGCCGCGTCAAGGTCAAGGACACCGATCCGACCATCCTCGAAGCTGTCCTGGAAAAACTCAAGGAAGCCGGCGCCGAAGTGACCTGCGGTGAAGACTGGATCGAAGTGAACATGCACGGCAAGCGGCCTAAAGCCGTGAACGTGCGGACCGCTCCGTACCCGGCGTTCCCGACCGACATGCAGGCCCAGTTCATCTCCCTCAACGCCATTGCCGAAGGCACCGGCGCGGTGATCGAGACGATCTTCGAAAACCGTTTCATGCACGTGTATGAATTGCACCGCATGGGCGCCAAGATTCAGGTGGAAGGCAACACCGCCATCGTCACCGGTAACGAGAAGCTCAAGGGTGCGCCTGTCATGGCCACCGACCTGCGGGCCTCGGCCAGCCTGGTCATCTCGGCCCTGGTCGCTGAAGGCGATACCCTGATCGATCGCATCTACCACATCGACCGTGGCTACGAGTGCATTGAAGAGAAACTGCAGATGTTGGGCGCCAAGATCCGCCGCGTGCCGGGCTAGTCCCGGCTGCATGGGCATATGGATTTGCCCGTTGATTTCGTTTCAGATCGAGGGTGTTTGCACCCTCGATGTGTGTCCGGCGCCGCTTGCGACCGGGCATGAGTACCTTGATAAGGACTGACGTTTCCCATGTTGACCATCGCACTGTCCAAGGGCCGCATCCTTGACGACACCTTGCCGCTTCTGGCTGAAGCGGGCATCGTGCCGACCGAGAATCCGGACAAGAGCCGCAAGCTGATCATCCCCACGACCCAGGCCGATGTGCGCTTGCTGATCGTGCGTGCCACCGATGTGCCGACCTACGTTGAACATGGCGCAGCCGATCTGGGCGTTGCCGGCAAGGACGTATTGATGGAGTACGGCGGCCAGGGCTTGTACGAGCCGCTGGACCTGCGAATCGCCCGTTGCAAGCTGATGACCGCCGGCAAGGTCGGCGTGCCGGAACCCAAGGGGCGCTTGCGGGTGGCCACCAAGTTCGTCAACGTTGCCAAGCGTTATTACGCCGAGCAGGGGCGTCAGGTCGACATCATCAAGCTGTACGGCTCGATGGAGCTGGCACCGCTGATCGGCCTGGCGGACAAGATCATCGACGTGGTCGACACGGGTAACACCCTGCGGGCCAACGGTCTGGAGCCCCAGGACTTCATCGCCGAGATCAGCTCCCGACTGATCGTCAACAAGGCGTCGATGAAAATGCAGCACGCGCGCATCCAGGCTTTGATCGATACCCTGCGCAACGCAGTGGAATCGCGACACCGCGGCTGATATACCTGCGCGACTGCGGTCGCGCCCGTCTATCCGTGTCATAGCCAATTTTCTCAGGTGCCCACGCGAATGGACTGGTAGCTTAGGGCGCCTGAGCATTTGCCATTAATGAGGCCCTCGCTATGACCGCTCCCACTTCGATTCGCCGACTCAACGCTGCCGACCCGGATTTTGCCCGTCATCTGGATCATCTGCTGAGCTGGGAAAGTGTGTCCGACGACTCGGTCAATCAGCGGGTGCTGGACATCATCCAGGCCGTGCGCGAGCGTGGGGATGAGGCCCTGGTGGAATTCACCCAGAAGTTCGACGGCCTGCAAGCGGCATCCATGGCCGACTTGATCCTGCCGCGCGAGCGCCTGGAACTGGCCCTGACTCGCATCAGCGTGCCTCAGCGCGAAGCCCTGGAAAAAGCCGCCTCCCGCGTGCGCAGCTATCACGAACGGCAGAAACAGGACTCCTGGAGCTACACCGAAGCCGACGGCACGGTGCTGGGCCAGAAGGTCACGCCGCTGGACCGCGCCGGCCTGTACGTACCGGGGGGCAAGGCGTCGTACCCGTCCTCGGTGTTGATGAATGCAATCCCGGCCAAGGTCGCCGGTGTGACCGAAGTGGTCATGGTGGTCCCGACCCCGCGCGGTGAAATCAATGAGCTGGTGCTGGCTGCGGCCTGCATCGCCGGGGTTGACCGAGTATTCACCATTGGGGGCGCCCAGGCCGTGGCGGCGCTGGCCTATGGTACCGAAAGCGTGCCGCGGGTCGACAAAGTCGTCGGACCGGGCAACATCTATGTCGCCACGGCCAAGCGCCACGTGTTCGGCCAGGTTGGCATCGACATGATCGCCGGTCCTTCGGAGATCCTCGTTGTGTGTGACGGCCAGACCGATCCGGACTGGATCGCCATGGACCTGTTTTCCCAGGCTGAGCACGACGAAGACGCCCAGGCGATCCTGGTCAGCCCGGATGCCGACTTCCTCGACAAAGTCGCGGCCAGCATCGACAAGCTGCTGCCCACCATGGATCGCGCCGAGATCATCAACACCTCGATCAATGGTCGCGGGGCGCTGATCAAGGTCGATGACATGGAGCAGGCCATCGAGGTGGCCAACCGTATCGCGCCGGAGCACCTGGAGTTGTCAGTGGCTGATCCACAGGCCTGGTTGCCGCAGATCCGTCATGCCGGCGCGATCTTCATGGGTCGCCACACCAGCGAGGCCCTGGGCGACTATTGCGCCGGCCCCAACCACGTATTGCCAACCTCCGGCACGGCGCGTTTCTCCTCGCCGCTGGGGGTGTACGACTTCCAGAAGCGTTCATCGATCATTTTCTGCTCCGAGCAGGGGGCCTCCGAACTGGGCAAGACCGCTTCCGTGCTGGCCCGTGGCGAATCGCTGAGCGCCCACGCCCGCAGCGCCGAATACCGCATTCTTGATGAGCAGGGGAACTGAACATGAGTAAATTCTGGAGCCCGTTCGTCAAGAACCTGGTGCCCTACGTGCCGGGCGAGCAGCCGAAGCTGACCCGGCTGGTCAAACTCAATACCAACGAGAACCCGTACGGCCCATCGCCCAAGGCCCTGGCCGCGATGCAGACCGAGCTGAACGACAACCTGCGCCTGTATCCGGACCCCAACAGCGACTTGCTGAAAAACGCCGTGGCCCGGTATTACGGCGTGCAGGCCAACCAAGTCTTCCTGGGCAACGGTTCGGACGAGGTACTGGCGCACATTTTCCACGGTCTGCTGCAACACGATCAGCCGCTGCTGTTCCCTGATATCAGCTACAGCTTCTATCCGGTGTATTGCGGGTTGTATGGCATTCAATACGATGCCGTACCGCTGGACGAGCAGTTCCGGATCGATCCGGCGGACTATGCCCGTCCCAACGGCGGCATCATTTTCCCCAACCCGAACGCCCCCACCGGTTGCCTGCTGGCACTGGAGGCGGTGGAGCAGATCCTCAAGGCGAATCCGGATTCGGTGGTGGTGGTCGACGAAGCCTATATCGACTTCGGCGGAGAGACGGCCATCGCCCTGGTGGACCGTTACCCGAACCTGCTGGTGACCCAGACCTTGTCCAAATCCCGCTCGCTGGCGGGGTTGCGGGTGGGCCTGGCCGTGGGCCATCCGGACCTGATCGAGGCGCTGGAGCGGATCAAGAACAGCTTCAACTCCTATCCGTTGGACCGCCTGGCTAATGTCGGTGGCGCGGCGGCGTTCGATGACCGTGAGTATTTCCAGCAGACCTGCCGGCTGGTCATCGAGCACCGTGAGTGGGTCGTGGCGCAGCTGCAGGCCAAGGGCTTTGAGGTGCTGCCGTCGGCGGCCAACTTCATCTTTGCCCGTCATCCCCGGCACGATGCGGCAGGGCTGGCGGCGAAACTGCGGGAGCAGGGCGTGATCGTGCGGCACTTCAAGCAGGAGCGGATCGCCCAGTTCCTGCGGATCAGCATCGGCACGCCGGAGCAGAACCAGGCGCTGATCGAGGCCCTCGGCGAGCTCTGAAGCCTCCCCGTTAAGGGTAGTCACAGACCTGTGGGAGCAAGGCTTGCCCGCGATGGCGGACTATCAGTCGACATCTCAGTCGATTGGCATTCCGTCATCGCGGGCAAGCCTTGCTCCCACAGGGTTTTGTGCAGGCAGGACTTTAATCGTGATGCGGTTCGCCGACGAACGTCAGCGAGGTGAACACGCCGCGTGTCGCTACGTCCTTGTTGTCCTTGAGCGCAATCTCCATCTGCGCGGCGATCACGTTCAACCCTTCATTGCGCACCAGCACCTTGGCGCGGCCTTCGGTGTCGGTTTCAGCGGACACAGTGTCTGGCGCGCTGCGGTAATCTCCCACCAGTTTCACGCCTGCCGCCGGTTTGCCGTCCAGCAATACCCGTACCGGCAGCGACTGGCCCGGACCTACGGTCAGCGGGTCGACTTCCGGCAGGATCAGGAACTTCACCGCGTCCAGCTTCGGCAGCTTCGCCCCTGGCTCATAAATCGCCAGGCTGTATTTGAAGGTATGAGTCGACTCGATCGCACCGGGCACCTTGCTGCGACCTTCGTTGATCCATTTCTTGTCGGCGGTCTGGGACCACATGCCGTTGTCCAACGCCACTGCCAACACAGCCGGTGACGTGAGCGGTTTCAGGCGGGCGTGGTCCGGCAGGCGCTCCACCGTCACCGGGATCATCTTGCCGCCCAGGTCATAGGCCCAGGCACCGCTGACTTTTTGCGCCTTGAAGGCATTGTCTTCGGCGCCGTGACCATAGATCACCTCAATATTGCCACGCCGTTGTTCGGTCCACAGGCCATGGGCCGAAGCCTGTGTTGCCAGGAGCAGGCCGAGAAGGGCGAGAGTCTTGGGGTATTTCATGCTGATTTCCTTTTACAGATCGAGGGTGAGACTGACGGTGAAGTTGCGTGGCTCTCCGGGGTTGACCCAGTAGTTGCTGTAGGAGCGCTCGTAGTATTTCTCGTCGAAGAGGTTGTTCAGGTTCAGGCCCACGGTGACCTGATCGCTGGCCTTGTAATGGGCCAGCAGGTCCACGGTGTGGTAGGCCGGCAACTCGAAATCGCTACCGGCCTGTCCGGAGCGATCCCCGACGTAGGTGAACGCCGCTCCGACATCCGAGCCGCGTAGATGGCCATTCTGGAATTCGTACACCCCCAACAGGCTGCCGCTGCGCTTGGCAACGCCCAGGATCCGGCTGCCTGTGGGAAGGGTCTTGTCGCCCTGGGTGACTTGCGCATCGATGTAGGCAAAGGCGCCGATGACCCGTATGGCGTCGGTCACCTGACCGGTCACTTGCAAATCGATCCCCTGGCTGCGTGCCTTGCCCATGGCCCGGTTGGTGTCGGTCGCCGGGTCCAGCGCCAGAACGTTTTCCTTTTCAATATGGAACGCCGCCAGGGTGCTGCTCAGGCGATCATCGAACAGTTCGCTTTTGATCCCGACTTCGTAACCCACGCCTTCTTCCGGATCGAAGGACTTGTCGTTGGCGTCCAGACCGTTGTTGGGCTTGAACGAAGTGGAGGCGTTGGCGAACAGCCCGACTTCGGGCGTCAGTTGGTACAGCAGGCCGGCGCGTTGCGTCAGGGCGTCGTGGCGTTGGCGGTCGGTGACGTTGCGGGTGTGATCGTCGATGCTCTGTTCGAAATGCTCGTAACGTACGCCCAGCATGCCTCGCAGCTTGTCGGTGAAGACAATCTGGTCCTGAAGGTTCAGTGCCCGGCTCTGCACATGCTCGAAGAAATCCGTGCCGGTGCGCAGGCCGTTGGGTTTTGGCTGCCCGTAGATCGGTTGATAGATATCGATGGGATAGGTGCCACCGTTGATGGTGGTCACGCGCTCGTTCTTGCGGTAGTCCTCGTATTCAGTACCGATCAGCAGTTCATGCTGCCAGGGGCCAAGATCGAACAGGCCGCGCAGTTCCAGTTGGGTGATGCTGTCGTGCCAATCGTTATCGCGCTCACGGTAACGTCGGTTCACGGTGTGCCCGTCGGCATTGAGCGGGCGCGCTTCGGAGGCGAATCCCCAGAGCTCACCCTGCTTGTAGTGGCTGGCCAGGCGCAGTTGCCATGCGTCGCTGAGCTGATGCTCCAGAGCGGCCTGGAGCATGTTGTTGTGGTTGTCGATGTCACCGTCGTTGGGTTCGCCCAGGAACGTGGAACGGGAAACGCCGCTCCAGCGGTTGTTCGGTGCGACGATGCCGCGGTCGAACGTCGAGCTGTGGCGCACGATCTCGCTTTCCACCAGGAGTCGGGTGTCGGGATTCAATTGCCAACTGAAGGAGGGAGCAACGAAGACCCGCTTGCTACCGACATAATCGCGGAAGCTGTGGTTGTCTTCGACCGCCAGGTTGACCCGTGACAACAGGTTGCCTTCGGCGTCCAGAGGCGTGTTGACATCCAGGGCGGTGCGGTAGCGATCCCAGCTGCCGGCACTGGTTTGCAGCGTGGTGAACGCTTCGGGCTGGGGCTTCTTGGTGACGATGTTCACCGTGCCACCCGGATCACCACGCCCGTACAGGCTGGCCGCCGGCCCCTTGAGCACTTCGATGCGTTCGATATTGGCCGCATCCGGTGTGCTCGGATAGCCTCGGTTGGCGCTGAAGCCATCCTTGTAGAATTCCGATGTCGTGAACCCGCGCACGCTGTATTCGTAGAGGGTCAGCCCGCCGAAGTTATTCTGTTTCGATACGCCACCGGCGAACTCCAGTGCCCGTTCGACACGGGTGCTGCCCAGGTCCTGGAGCACACTGGCGGGGATCACGCTGATCGATTGCGGAATATCGCGCAGGGCGGTATCGGTTTTGGTTGCGCTGGCGGAGCGGGTGGCGCGGTAGCCCGCCACCGGTCCGGTGGGGGATTCGTAATCGGATCTCACGCTGATCGTTTCCAGTTCCAGAGGCAAGGAGTCTTCGGCGAAAACCGGATTACCGAGCAGGCCCAAGGCCAGGCTGGCGAGAGAAATCCGTTTGGAAGATGACATGTTATGTTGTTCCAATTTTGATAATTGAAACAATATAACACTACTAATGAGAATCTATGCTATCTGTGTTTTGGGCGAAAACCAAGCCGCAAAGTGTGCATAGGGCAAGCACCACCGTTCCCGCTGTGCTGTGGGCAGCAGCGGGAGTGTCGGGATGTGGTCAGTCTGCTGTTTCGAGAAAGCAGGCTTCAGGGCTGCTGGGCAGCCCAACGGGAGCAAGCTCCCTCGCCACGAGAGGCGGGGGCGTTACTGTTCTTCCTTGGCCGGCACGGGCACCGGTGCCGGTGGCGGACGCAGGCCGATTTCAGCCGTGAGCTTGAGCTCCTTGCCGTTACGCATCACCTGGATAGTGACCTTGTCGGTGGGCTTGATCCGCGCCACCTGGTTCATCGAACGGCGGCCATCGCCGGCGGGTTCGCCATCGATGCTCAGGATCACGTCGCCCAGTTGCAGGCCGGCCTTCTGCGCCGGACCGTCGCGGAAGATTCCCGCCACCACGATGCCGGGACGCCCGGAAAGGCCGAAGGACTCAGCCAGTTCCTGGGTCAGCGGCTGCACTTCGATGCCCAGCCAGCCGCGAATCACCTGGCCGTGTTCGATGATGGATTTCATCACTTCCATTGCCAGTTTCACGGGGATGGCGAAGCCGATGCCCTGGCTGCCGCCGGATTTGGAGAAGATCGCCGTGTTGATCCCGGTGAGGTTGCCGTTGGCATCCACCAGCGCGCCGCCGGAGTTGCCGGGGTTGATCGCGGCATCGGTCTGGATGAAGTCTTCGTAATTGTTGAGGCCGAGCTGGTTGCGCCCGGTGGCGCTGATGATGCCCATGGTCACGGTCTGGCCGACACCGAACGGATTGCCGATAGCCAGGGTGACGTCGCCGATGCGGATGCTGTCGGAGCGGCCGATGGTGATAGCGGGCAGGTTCTTGAGGTCGATCTTCAGGACCGCGAGGTCGGTCTCCGGGTCGCTGCCGATCACGCGGGCCAGGGTTTCACGACCGTCCTTGAGGGCGACTACGATCTGGTCGGCGCCGGCAGTGACGTGATTGTTGGTCAGTATGTAACCTTCCGGACTCATGATCACGCCCGAACCCAGGCTCGACTCCATGCGTTTCTGCTTGGGCGAGTTGTCGCCGAAGAAACGTCGGAACTGCGGATCTTCGAACAGTGGATGGCTGGGCTTGTTGATGACTTTGGTGGTGTACAGGTTGACCACCGCTGGCGCGGCGAGGGTCACGGCGTCGGCATAAGACACCGGCCCCTGTTGCGGCGCCTTGGCCTGCGGTGCCTGTTGCAGATTGACATCGAGGCTGGGCAGGCCGACCCATTCCGGGTAACGCTGGATTATCAGTAGAGCAACAAGCACGCCAGCCAACAGCGGCCAGCCGGAAAAACGCAGCGCCTTGAGCATTAAACACGTCCTACGAAGGTTGCAGGCGGGATGGGACCGCCCATAATGTCGCGCATTATACGAGGCCGCGCGTGCCTCTGAACGGGATATTTAGGAGTCTTTTCATGGCCGTAGCCCTGAGCACCCTGGTCGAAGAAGCGGACCGCTACCTGGGAAGCAGCCGGATTACCGATTACTGCCCCAACGGCCTGCAGGTCGAAGGGGCGCCCCAAGTGATGCGGATCGTCAGCGGTGTGACCGCCAGCCAGGCCCTGCTCGATGCCGCCGTGGACGCCGATGCGGACTTGGTGCTGGTGCATCACGGCTATTTCTGGAAGGGCGAGAACCCTTGTATCACCGGCATGAAACAGCGTCGCCTCAAGACCCTGCTCAAACACGATATCAGCCTGCTGGCTTATCACCTGCCGTTGGACCTGCATCCCGAAGTGGGGAACAACGTGCAATTGGCCCGGCAACTGGAGATCACCGTCGAAGGGCCGTTGGATCCGGAAAACCCCAAGGTCGTCGGCCTGGTGGGCTCTTTGTCCGAACCGATGACGGCTCGGGATTTCGCGCGCAGGGTCCAGGAGGTCATGGGCCGTGAGCCGTTGCTGATCGAAGGCGACCAGATGATCCGCCGGGTCGGCTGGTGCACCGGTGGCGGCCAGGGCTACATCGATCAGGCGGTATTGGCCGGCGTCGACTTGTACCTCAGCGGCGAAGCGTCGGAACAGACCTTCCACAGTGCCCGGGAAAACGGCATCAGCTTCATCGCCGCCGGGCACCATGCCACCGAGCGCTATGGCGTCCAGGCGCTGGGTGACTACCTGGCGAGGCGGTTTGCGCTGGAGCATATCTTTATCGATTGCCCGAATCCGATTTGAAGCAACCAGATCCCGTGGGTTCACTCTGTGGGAGCAAAGCTTGCTCGCGATAGCGGCGTTACATGTGCCGACGTCATCGCGAGCAAGCTTTGCTCCCGCAGAGGTGCTCCCGCACAGGGCATTGCAACACCCGAACCCCCAGGCATATCCATATGCTGTTTCGATCTAGTAGGCGCCCTGATTAGAAGAGGTCGCTGTGCTAGGATTCTTCGCTCGAACACGGCCCGCTGGCCGTTCATAAGAAAGTTTTCGTGAGTAGCCATGGTCGACAAACTGACGCATCTGAAACAGCTGGAGGCGGAAAGCATCCACATCATCCGCGAGGTGGCCGCCGAGTTCGATAACCCGGTGATGCTGTACTCCATCGGTAAAGATTCCGCCGTGATGCTGCACCTGGCACGCAAGGCGTTTTTCCCTGGCAAGCTGCCGTTTCCGGTGATGCACGTCGACACCCGCTGGAAATTCCAGGAAATGTACAAATTCCGCGACCGCATGGTCGAGGAAATGGGCCTGGACCTGATTACCCACGTGAACCCGGACGGCGTGGCACAGGGTATCAACCCCTTTACCCACGGCAGCGCCAAGCACACCGACATCATGAAGACCGAAGGCTTGAAGCAGGCCTTGGACAAGTATGGTTTCGACGCCGCCTTCGGTGGTGCCCGCCGCGATGAAGAGAAATCCCGCGCCAAGGAGCGCGTGTACTCGTTCCGCGACAGCAAGCACCGCTGGGACCCGAAGAACCAGCGTCCCGAGCTGTGGAATGTCTACAACGGCAAGGTCAACAAGGGCGAGTCGATTCGCGTCTTCCCGCTGTCGAACTGGACCGAGCTGGACATCTGGCAGTACATCTACCTTGAAGGCATCCCGATCGTACCGCTGTACTTCGCCGCCGAGCGCGAAGTCATCGAGAAGAACGGCACGCTGATCATGATCGATGACGAGCGCATCCTCGAACACCTGTCCGAGGAAGAAAAGGCCCGTATCGTCAAGAAGAAAGTGCGTTTCCGTACCCTTGGCTGCTACCCGTTGACGGGCGCGGTGGAGTCCGAGGCTGAAAGCCTGACGGACATCATTCAGGAAATGCTCCTGACGCGAACTTCCGAGCGCCAGGGCCGGGTCATCGACCACGATGGCGCAGGCTCGATGGAAGATAAGAAACGTCAGGGTTATTTCTAAGGGGTTGTCATGTCGCACCAATCTGATTTGATCAGCGAGGACATCCTCGCCTACCTGGGCCAGCACGAGCGTAAGGAACTGCTGCGCTTCCTGACCTGCGGTAACGTCGATGACGGCAAGAGCACCCTGATCGGGCGCCTGCTGCACGACTCCAAGATGATCTACGAGGATCATCTGGAAGCCATCACCCGCGATTCGAAGAAAGTCGGCACCACCGGTGACGACATCGACCTGGCGCTGCTGGTCGACGGCCTGCAGGCCGAGCGCGAGCAAGGCATCACCATCGATGTCGCGTACCGCTATTTCTCTACCGCCAAGCGCAAGTTCATCATCGCCGACACTCCCGGCCATGAGCAGTACACCCGCAACATGGCCACCGGTGCTTCCACCTGTGACCTGGCGATCATCCTGGTGGATGCCCGCTACGGCGTGCAGACCCAGACTCGTCGCCACAGCTTCATCGCCTCGTTGCTGGGCATCAAGCACATCGTCGTGGCCATCAACAAGATGGACCTCAAGGACTTCGACCAGGGTGTGTTCGAGTCGATCAAGGCCGACTACCTGAAGTTCGCCGAGGGCTTGAAGATGAAGCCCACCACCTTGCATTTCGTGCCCATGTCCGCCCTCAAGGGCGATAACGTGGTGAACAAGTCCGAGCGCTCGCCGTGGTACACCGGCCAGTCGCTGATGGAGATCCTCGAAACCGTGGAAGTGTCGGGCGACCGCAACTTCACCGACCTGCGTTTCCCGGTGCAGTACGTCAACCGTCCGAACTTGAATTTCCGCGGTTTCGCCGGCACCCTCGCCAGCGGCATTGTGCACAAGGGCGACGAAGTGGTCGTTCTGCCGTCGGGCAAGAGCAGCCGCGTGAAATCCATCGTCACTTTCGAAGGCGAGCTGGAACACGCCGGCCCTGGCCAGGCGGTGACGCTGACCATGGAAGACGAGATCGATATCTCTCGTGGCGACCTGCTGGTGCATGCCGACAACGTGCCGCCGGTCACCGACAGCTTCGAAGCCATGCTGGTGTGGATGGCTGAGGAGCCGATGCTTCCGGGCAAGAAATACGACATCAAGCGCGCCACCAGCTACGTGCCGGGCTCGATTGCCAGCATCGTCAACCGGGTCGACGTGAACACCCTGGAAGAAGGTCCGGCCAGCGCGTTGCAGCTCAATGAAATCGGCAAGGTGAAGATCGCCCTGGATGCGCCGATTGCCTTGGACGGCTACGAGAGCAACCGCACCACCGGCGCTTTCATCGTCATCGATCGCTTGACCAACGGCACCGTCGGCGCCGGCATGATCGTTGCCCAGCCGCTGGCCCACGGCAGCAGTAGCCACCACGGCAAGCTGGCCCATGTGTCGGTGGAAGAGCGCACCCAGCGCTTCGGCCAGCAGCCGGCGACGGTGCTGTTCAGCGGCCTGTCGGGCGCCGGCAAGAGCACCTTGGCTTATGCCGTGGAGCGCAAGCTGTTCGACATGGGCCGTGCGGTCTTCGTACTCGACGGCCAGAATCTGCGCCATGACCTGAACAAGGGCCTGCCGCAGGATCGTGCCGGGCGCACCGAAAATTGGCGCCGTGCGGCTCACGTCGCCCGCCAGTTCAACGAAGCCGGCCTGCTGACCCTGGCGGCCTTCGTTGCGCCGAGCGCCGAAGGGCGTGAGCAGGCCAAGGATCTGATCGGTCGTGAACGTCTGCTGACGGTCTACGTCCAGGCCTCGCCGACGGTGTGTGCTCAGCGTGATCCGCAAGGGCTGTATGCCGCCGCCGGCGACAACATCCCGGGTGAATCCTTCCCATATGACGTGCCGCTGGATGCCGACCTGGTAATCGATACCCAGTCGCTGACACTGGAAGAGAGCGTCAAGCAGGTGTTGGAGTTGCTGCGCAAGCGGGGCGCGATCTAAGCGTCAGCCGCAAATGAAAAGCCCGCCGGTGAGCAATCATCGGCGGGCTTTTTTCATTGACTCGGACCCTGTGGGAGCGGGCTTGCTCGCGAATGCGGTGTATCAGTCAACATCTGTTTTGAGTGTCAGTCCGCTTTCGCGAGCAAGCCCGCTCCCACAAGGGGGAGTCAGCGGCGGCTTGGGAATTCCTGATGCATCTGCTCAAGCAATGCATCCTTGTCCTGCCACAGCTGGTTGATCCAGCCTTGGAACTCCAGACGATAGGTGCCGTCCTGGTCGTAGTTCTTGCCAACGAACTGTGGCGGAATTGTCAGCTCCTGGAAATGCACCACCACCTCGTCGACCTTGCCGCACAGCAAATCCCAATAGCCCGGACGACCGCCCGGATAATGGATCGTCACATTGATGATCGACTCCAATTGTTCACCCATGGCATCGAGCACGAACGCGATGCCGCCGGCCTTGGGCTTGAGCAGGTAGCGAAACGGTGACTGCTGTTGGGCGTGCTTGTCTTCGGTGAAGCGGGTGCCTTCGGCGAAATTGAAAATCCCTACGGGATTGTCGCGAAATTTCGCGCAGGTCCGGCGGGTGGTTTCCAAGTCCTTGCCTTTCTTCTCCGGGTGCTTTTCCAGGTAAGCCTTGGAGTAGCGCTTCATGAACGGAAAGCCCAGGGCCCACCATGCCAGACCGATCACGGGTACCCAGATCAATTCCTGCTTGAGAAAGAACTTCAACGGGCGGATGCGCCGGTTCAATACGTATTGCAGCACCATGATGTCGACCCAGCTCTGATGGTTGCTGGTGATCAGGTACGAGTGCTGGTAATCCAGCCCTTCCAGGCCGCTTAGGTGCCAGCGGGTGCGGCGCAGCAGGTTCATCCAGCCTTTGTTGTTGCTGATCCAGGCCTCGTGGATATGACTCATCAACCAATCGGTGAAGCGCTGGGCGGCGGGGAAGGGCAGCAACAGTTTGAAGATCGCCACGACGAACAGCGGCGTACAACAGAGGATCGTGTTCAGCGCCAACAGCAGCGAAGCGATGACGCCGCGCAGGGCGGCGGGCAGGAAGTCCAGCATTTAAATATCCATGGGTCGGTTGGCAGCCTGGATCGCCGTCAAGGCGATGGTGTACACGATGTCATCGACCTGGGCGCCGCGGGGCAAGTCGTTCACCGGTTTACGCAGGCCTTGCAGCATCGGCCCGAGGCTGACGCAATCGGCGCTGCGCTGCACGGCCTTGTGGGTGGTGTTGCCGGTGTTCAGGTCCGGGAAGATGAACACCGTCGCCCGGCCAGCCACCTGGCTGTTTGGGGCCAGTTGCCGCGCCACGGTTTCGTTGGCGGCGGCGTCGTATTGCAGCGGGCCGTCGATCAGTAGTCCGTGCTGCGCCTCATGGGCCAGCAATGTGGCCTCGCGGACCTTTTCCACCTCTTCGCCACTGGCCGATTCGCCGCTGGAATAGCTGAGCATCGCCACCCGTGGCGTGATGCCGAACGCGGCGGCCGAGTCGGCGCTTTGCAGGGCGATTTCAGCCAGCTCCGCAGCGCTGGGATGCGGGTTCATCACGCAGTCGCCGTAGACCAGCACTTCCTCGGGGAACAGCATGAAAAATACCGACGACACCAGGGAGCAACCCGGGGCCGTCTTGATCAGTTGCAAGGCCGGGCGGATGGTGTTGGCGGTGGAGTGAATCACCCCGGAAACCAGGCCGTCCACTTCATCGAGCGCCAGCATCATGGTGCCGATGACCACGGTGTCTTCCAGTTGTTGCTCGGCCATCGGTGCGTTCAGGCTCTTGCTCTTGCGCAGTTTCACCATGGGTTCGACGTAACGCTCACGAATCGCGTCCGGATCGAGAATCTCCAGCCCTGGCGGCAGTTCGATGCCCTGGGCCCGGGCCACCGCTTCGACGTCGGCCGGTTTGGCCAGCAGCACGCAGCGGGCGATGCCCCGGGCCTGGCAAATGGCGGCGGCCTGTACGGTCAGCGGTTCGCTGCCTTCGGGCAGGACGATGCGTTTGTTGGCAGCCTGGGCGCGCTGGATCAGTTGATAGCGAAACACTGCCGGCGACAGGCGCATTTCCCGAGGCGTGCCACAGCGCTGGTGCAGCCATTGGGCATCCAGGTGGCTGGCGACGAAATCGGTGATGATCTCCGCACGTTCGCGGTCATCGATTGGAATTTCCTTGTTCAGGCCATTGAGCAGGTTGGCGGTGTCATAGGAGCCGGTGCTTACCGACAAGACTGGCAAGCCCGCCTGCAAGGCACCTCGGCACAGCTCCATGATGCGTGGGTCGGGCAGGGTGTCGCTGGTCAGCAGCAGGCCGGCCAGCGGTACGCCGTTGATCGCCGCCAGGCTCACGGCCAGGATGATGTCGTCGCGATCGCCAGGGGTCACCACCAGCACGCCGGGCTTGAGCAGTTCCACCGTGTTGCGCATGGTGCGGGCACAAATGATGATGTTGCTCATGCGCCGGGTTTCGTAGTCGCCGGCATTGAGCACCTGCGCGCCCATCAGGTCGGCGACGTCGCGGGTGCGGGGGGCGTTGAGTTCAGGTCGGAACGGAATACAGCCCAGCAGGCGGAAATCGCCGCTGCGCAGCAGGGGGGAGTGTTCCCGCAGCCTTGCGCTGAACGCTTCGATGCTTTCGTCAGTACGCACCTTGTTCAGGATGACCCCGAGGACTTTCGGATCCTTCGGCCCGCCAAACAATTGCGCCTGTAGCTCCACGCGTCCGGAAAGTTCGGTCAGCACTTCGTTTTCCGGGGCCGATACCAGGATCACCTCGGCGTCCAGGCTCTTGGCCAGGTGCAGGTTGACCCGGGCGGCGTAACTGGCGCTGCGGGTGGGCACCATGCCTTCTACGACGAGCACGTCCTTGCCGACGGCTGCCTGTTGGTAGAGGGTGATGATTTCTTCCAGCAATTCATCCAGCTGTCCGTCGCCAAGCATGCGCTCGACGTGGGCCAGGCCCAGGGGCTGGGGCGGCTTGAGGCCGTGGGTGCGGGCCACCAGTTCGGTGGAGCGTTCCGGCCCGGTGTCGCCAGGATGGGGTTGGGCAATGGGTTTGAAAAAGCCGACTTTCAGCCCGGCCCGTTCCAGCGTACGCACCAGCCCGAGGCTGATGGAGGTCAGACCCACACCAAAATCGGTGGGCGCGATAAAAAAAGTTTGCATGCCGATTCCCTAGAGGTGCATGACAAAGGGCGAGGCCTATGGTTGGCCCCTGCCATCGAATTCAGTCGCCAAGGTTATCGCTAACCGAGGCCTGCGCGCACCAGCCGCAATCAAAGGACTGGCCTATTTTTTCAATACGTTGCAGTGGGTCCAGAACCCAGGCCCGGGCTTGCCACGGTGGCTGGTGGCGCAGATGCTGTGTATGTCCGCAGGACAGCTCGACCACCCAGTGGCCGTCCTCGTCCTGATGGAAACCGGTGACCGTTGGTCTGTTCGGACGAGCCCGTTTGTCCGGGTTCCGTTCGCTTTCGGGCAAATCCTTGTTTAGACTTGTCCGTTCTTCATTCTTTTGCAAAAGGTCTTGCCCCATGCTGATCGCCGCCAATAAGGCTGTCTCCATCGACTATACCCTGACCAACGACGCTGGTGAGGTCATCGACAGCTCTGCCGGCGGCGCTCCGCTGGTCTACCTGCATGGCGCAGGCAACATCATTCCGGGCCTGGAAAAAGCCCTGGAAGGTAAAACCGCCGGTGATGAGCTGAACGTTGCCGTCGAGCCGGAAGACGCTTACGGTGAATACTCTGCCGAGCTGGTCAGCACGCTGAGCCGCAGCATGTTCGAAGGTGTGGACGAGCTGGAAGTGGGCATGCAGTTCCACGCTTCGGCGCCCGATGGTCAGATGCAGATCGTCACTATCCGTGACCTGGAAGGCGACGACGTCACCGTCGACGGCAACCACCCGTTGGCCGGCCAGCGTCTGAACTTCAAGGTCAAGGTCGTCGACATCCGTGACGCCAGCCAGGAAGAAATTGCTCATGGTCACGTCCATGGCGAAGGCGGCCATCATCACTGATTTCTGCGCTACGCTCAGGTGAACGGGAAAGGCGCCTTGCGGCGCCTTTTTTGTCGCTTGCTGTTAGCATCGCCCACAGTTGTTTTGAAAGATTGGCTAGAGCCTAATGTGGAGTTCGTCATGAGTGCTTTTCACGACCTGAAACTAAAAGCCCTGAATGGTCAGGAGCTTGCTCTGGCGCCCTTCAAGGGGCAAGTCGTGCTGGTGGTCAACGTCGCCTCCAAATGTGGACTGACACCGCAGTACAAGGCGCTGGAGGAGCTTCATCAGCGCTACAAGGACAAGGGCTTCAGTGTGCTGGGCCTGCCGTGCAATCAATTCGCCGGGCAGGAGCCGGGTACCGAGCAGGAGATCCAATCGTTCTGCAGCCTCAACTATGGGGTAACGTTTCCGCTGTCCGGCAAGCTGGACGTGAACGGTCCCGATCGCCATCAGCTCTATCGCCTGCTGGCGGGCGAGGGTGCCGAGTTTCCAGGGGAGATCACCTGGAATTTCGAGAAATTCCTGCTGGGCAAGGACGGCCGCGTACTGGCGCGCTTCTCGCCACGCACGGCGCCGGATGACCCTGCCGTGATCCAGGCGATAGAAAAAGCGCTGGGCTGACCCAGGCGGGCATGGTCCACTGTGGCGAGGGAGCTTGCTCCCTCGCCACAGGTATTGCGGTGGATATACTCCAGCGCTGCCTTCTGACTCTTAATCACTCCAATCAATAGTGCTACCCACCACTGCTGGCGCTGCATATTATCGCCGTCATATAGACCTGCGATCCCATTTCCATGGAGTGCCCCATGCCAGTAGAAGCCTTGTTCAAGCCCTTCCAACTCGGCGCCTTCGAGCTGCCGACCCGGGTGGTGATGGCCCCGATGACCCGTTCCTTTTCGCCAGGTGGCGTGCCCAATGCCAAAGTGGTCGAGTACTACCGTCGTCGCGCGGCAGCCGGCGTTGGCCTGATCATCACCGAGGGCACCACGGTCGGGCACAAGGCTTCCAACGGCTATCCGAACGTGCCGCACTTCTATGGTGAAGACGCGCTGACCGGTTGGAAGCAGGTGGTCGATGCGGTCCATGCCGAAGGCGGCAAGATCGTGCCACAGCTATGGCACGTCGGCAGCGTGCGCCGCATCGGGACCGAGCCGGACGCCAGCGTGCCGGGCTACGGTCCCTCGGAAAAGCTCAAGGACGGTCAAGTCGTGGTGCATGGCATGACCCAGGCGGACATCGACGACGTCATCGCCGCCTTTGCCCAAGCGGCAAAGGATGCCCGGCGCGTTGGCATGGACGGCGTGGAGATTCACGGCGCCCACGGTTACCTGGTCGACCAGTTCTTCTGGGAAGGCAGTAACCAGCGCACCGACGGTTATGGCGGCAGCCTGGCCAACCGTTCGCGTTTTGCCATTGAATTGATCCGTGCCGTGCGTGCGGCGGTGGGCGAAGGGTTCCCGATCATTTTCCGGTTTTCCCAATGGAAGCAGCAGGACTACACGGCGCGTCTGGTGCAGACCCCCGAAGCCCTGGGCGAATTCCTCAAGCCATTAGCCGAGGCCGGCGTGGATATTTTCCACTGTTCGACGCGACGCTTCTGGGAGCCGGAGTTCGAAGGTTCCGAGCTGAACCTGGCCGGCTGGACCCGCAAGCTCACCGGCAAGCCCACCATCACCGTGGGCAGCGTTGGCCTGGATGGTGAGTTCCTGCAGTTCATGGTCAATACCGACAAAGTCGCGCAGCCGGCCAGTCTGGAAAAGCTGCTGGAACGTTTGAACAATGATGAGTTCGACCTGGTGGCGGTAGGACGTGCGCTGCTGGTGGACCCGGACTGGGCTCGGAAAGTGCGCGACGGACGGGAGCAGGAGATTCTACCGTTCAGTCGCGAGGCATTGATGACGTTGGTCTGAGCGGCGTTTGCGCTGACGCCATCGCGAGCTGGTTCGCGATGGCGGCTCCGGCATCACTGGAGGTTCAGGGCACGGTCGGCGCAGCAGGCATCACCTGTTCGCCGACAAAAGCCCCCCGCAACTGCGCCTCGAACTGCTCGATCACCGACGCCCAACCTTGGCGGCTGGCGTGCTGACGAGCATTGAGCCTCACGCAGCGCAGGGTCTCGCGCTCTTCCAGCAACCAGCGGGCTGCATCACAGAACGCTTCTTCATCTCCCGGCATGGCCAGTACGCCGTTATAGCCATGGCGGATATGCTGCGCCGCTGCGGCCTGATCGTAGGCCACCACACCCAACCCGGACGCCAGCGCCTCCAGTACGACATTGCCGAAGGTTTCGGTCAGGCTCGGAAAGACAAACACATCCCCCGACGCATAATGGCTCGCCAGTGCTTCGCCCCGCTGGGTGCCGCAGAAAATCGCTTCGGGCAGTTCCTGTTCGAGCGCGGCCCGCTGCGGGCCGTCACCGATGACCACCAGCCTCAGGCGCCGCTCCGGGAAAGCGCCGCGCAATGTCTCGAAACTGCGCTTGAGCAGCCCCAGGTTCTTCTCCGGCGCCAGACGTCCGACATGGATCACGGCAATGTCATCATCGTCCAGGCCCCAGGCGTCACGCAGGGCTGCTGACCGCTTGATCGGATGAAACAACTGGCTGTCCACGCCGCGGGACAGCAGCGAAACGCGTTCGAAGTGGCGGCGCTCCAGCTCCAGCCGCTGGCTGAGGCTGGGTACCAGCGTCACGGCGGTGCGATTATGAAACCAGCGCAGGTAATGGGTGAGTACGCGGCTCAACAATCCGAGACCGTACTGCTGGGTGTATTGCTGGAAGTTGGTGTGGAAACCACTGACCACCGAGATGCCCAGGCGTCGTGCCGCTCGCAGTGCCGACAACCCCAACGGCCCTTCGGTGGCAATGTAGAGCACATCCGGTCGATGACGTTTCCAGCGGCGCAGCAATTTGTGCATGGAGACCTGGCCCCACTGCAAGCCTGGATACCCTGGTAACGGCCAGCCTCGACACAGCAACACGTGTTCATCTCCGGGCTGGCGTGGGTCGGTGGCCTGGCGAGGTCGTACCAGCTCAACCCGGTGTCCGCGGGCACGCAAGCCGTCATACAGGCGACCCAGGGTGTTGGCCACGCCATTGATTTCCGGCGGGAAGGTTTCGGTAATGAGGGTAACGTGCAGGTGTGTGATCATGACCCCAGTGTCGGCCGGGGCCATGTCGCCATTGTGACGTCAGGATGATGGATTTGTGACGGCTCAGCCTTGCCGGGCCAGCGCGGTCTCGGCGCCTTGCTCGCGCACCCAGAACAAGGTCGCCCCAGCCACCGCCGCCGGCATCATCAGGATGTTCACCACCGGGATCAGCAGCACCAGGTACACGCTGCCGCCAAAACCCAGGCTCTGCCAGCGTTTTTCCCGCAGCCAGGCGAGCATTTCGTTCCAGCCCAGCTTGTGGTTGTCCGCCGGGTAGTCGATGTACTGGATCGCCATCATCCACACGCCGAAGAGCAGCCACAACGGTGCGGCCACCAGATTGAGCACCGGCACGAACGACATCACGAACAGGCCCAGGGCCCGGGGCAGGAAATAGCCGAGCTTGCGGGCTTCCCGGGCCAGGGTGCGAGGCACCATGGCGACCAGTTCGCCCCAGCTGAAGGCCGGGAAATCATCGGTACCCCGGATCACCACTTCGACTTTCTCCGCGAGAAAACCATTGAACGGTGCGGCGATGATATTGGCGAGCATGGTGAAAGTGAAAAATACCATCAGGATCACCAGGACCACGAACAGCGGCCAGAGAATGTAACTGAGGAAGCTCAGCCAGTCCGGCAGCGACGGCATCAGGGTGTCGACCCACAGGCTGAATTGGTGACCGGCCAGGTAGATCAGACCGATGAACAACAGCAGGTTGATCGCCAGCGGCAACAGCACGAACAGGCGCAAGCCCGGGCTGAGGACCAGCTTGAGACCTTCTTGCAGATATTGCGGGCCGGACAGGACGGGGGCGGGCATGGGAAGCTCCGAACGAAAGTTGAACGCGCCGACCTTACCGGCTTTGCCCCGCCTGGGAAAGCGTCTACATGGCCTGTAACAGGATTGTTGCACGGGCTGTCCTATCGACGGGTCCGCTGCGGATAGAACGCAGCTATGAGCTGGATTGTTAAACCGTATTTCCTTAATCTTCGCTCCCTCGATACGCTGCACCCATTCTTTTTCAGGGCCGTCGAACCAAAGCCTTCCCCAAGTGCATCAACGGTCCTTTTTTATTCCCGCCGCTCACCCGGCGTTCCGGTCCGCGAGGTCCGGTCAACAGGAGCAGGTCATGTCTGAAGTTCGTCATTCGCGAGTGATTATTCTCGGTTCCGGCCCTGCCGGTTACAGCGCCGCAGTCTACGCGGCCCGTGCCAACCTCAAGCCGCTGCTGATCACCGGCATGCAGGCCGGCGGTCAATTGACCACCACCACCGAAGTCGACAACTGGCCGGGCGACGTCCATGGCCTGACCGGTCCGGCCCTGATGGAGCGCATGAAAGAACACGCCGAGCGCTTCGAAACCGAAATCGTCTTCGACCACATCAATGCCGTGGATTTTGCCGCCAAGCCGTACACTCTGACTGGTGACAGCGCCACCTACACCTGCGATGCCCTGATCATCGCCACCGGTGCCAGCGCTCGTTACCTGGGGCTGCCGTCGGAAGAGGCCTTCATGGGCAAAGGCGTGTCCGCCTGCGCGACCTGCGACGGTTTCTTCTACCGCAACAAGCCTGTGGCCGTGGTCGGTGGCGGTAACACCGCCGTCGAGGAAGCCCTGTACCTGGCCAACATCGCCAGCACGGTCACCTTGATCCACCGCCGTGAAACCTTCCGCGCCGAGAAGATCCTGATCGACAAGCTCAATGCCCGCGTAGCCGAAGGCAAGATCATCCTCAAGCTCAACGCCACCCTGGACGAAGTACTGGGCGACAACATGGGCGTGACCGGTGCTCGCCTGAAGAACAACGACGGCAGCTTCGACGAGATCAAGGTTGATGGCGTATTCATTGCCATCGGCCACACTCCGAACACCTCGCTGTTCGAAGGCCAGTTGGAACTCAAGGACGGCTACCTGGTGGTCAAGGGCGGCCGCGACGGCAACGCCACCGCCACCAGCGTCGAAGGCATCTTCGCCGCCGGCGACGTGGCCGACCACGTCTACCGCCAGGCCATCACCTCGGCCGGCGCCGGCTGCATGGCGGCCCTGGACACTGAGCGCTACCTGGACGGTTTGCAGAACGCTTCGTTCTGATTCGTCAGGCATGAAAAAACCGGCTTCGGCCGGTTTTTTCATGCCTGTCACTCCCACAGGGTTCTGTATTCACACCAGTTTCGCCAGGCAAGCTTCCAGAATAGCCAACCCTTCCTCCAGCACTTTCGCCTCGGTCGTCAACGGCGCCAGCAACCGGATGATGTGCCGCGATTTACCACTGGGCATCAGCAGCAAGCCCGCTTCCCGCGCCAGGGCCAACAGTTGCGTCAACTGTGCCGGCGCCGGGGTGCCGTCGGCGTGGGCCAGCTCGATGCCACGCATGGCGCCGACGCCCGTCAAGCGCCCCAGGTAAGGCGTGAGTCCGCGGCTGCGCCACGATTCGTAGCGGCTGGCAATCGCTTCTTCCTGCTGCGTACCCCAGGCCCGCAAGCGCTCGTCGGTCATCGTGTCCAGGGTTGCCAGCGCGGCGGCGCAGGCAATGGGGTTGCCTGAGTAGGTGCCGCCCAGTCCACCCTTGGGCAGGTTGTCCAGCAACGCCTTGCGCCCCACTACCGCGCCCAGGGGCACGCCGCCGGCAATGCTCTTGCCCAGCAGGATCAGATCCGGCTCGATGCCCAGGCGCGAGAATGCGAAGCGCTGGCCGGTGCGCCCGAAACCGGACTGGATTTCATCGATGATCAACACGATGCCCTTCTCATTGCAGAACTGTCGCAGTGCCTGGGCGAAGGCCATGTCCAGCGGGAGAAAACCGGCTTCGCCCTGCACCGGTTCGACGATGAAGCAGGCCACGTCGTTGACGTCGATCTCGACACTGAACAGCCGCTCCATCGCTTTCAACGCTTCGGCACAGGTCACGCCGTTGTCTTTGCTGGGATAGGGCAGGTGATACACCGGCCCAGGCAGCACGCCGACTTTCTGCTTGTACGGTGCCACCTTGCCGTTGAGGTTGAGGGTCGCCAGGGTCCGGCCGTGGAAACCGCCGTCGAACGCAATGACGGCGCTGCGACCCGTGGCGCCGCGTACGATCTTCAGGGCATTCTCCGCAGCCTCGGCGCCGCTGTTGGTGAGCATGCCGCTGACCGGATACTCCACCGGCACAAACGCCGTCAGCCGCTTCATCAATTCAATGTAAGGGGCATGGGGCGCAGCGTTGAAGGCGTAATGAGTCAGTCGGGTGGCTTGTTCGCGGATGGCTTCGACGATATGCGGGTGGCAATGGCCGAGGTTCAACACACCGATACCGCCCACAAAGTCGATATAGCGCTTGCCGTCGGTGTCCCAGACTTCGGCATTTCGGCCGTGGCTGAGGCTGATGGGATGCACGGTGGAAATCGACTGGCTGATGGTTTCGCTGCTGCTCATGGACGACGGCTCGTAGGTGAATAGGGTTGCGTTATCTAAGCCGTGAGAGCAGGGCGCCGACAAACGAAATAAAGTTGCCGGGTCAATCTTAAAAGTCGGGATGTGGCGAGGTGTTCGTCAGTAAGGATGTATGCAGCTCTTGTGGCGAGGGGATTTATCCTCTCGCCACAAGAGCGGATCTCACCACACAGGTAGGATCGATCAGCGCCGTTGCAGCGGCAACTCATCGAACTTCACACCCGCCAGCCCATGAACCATCAGCGCACGGATATTGCCGTGATCATTGCCTTCGGGCGTGGCCAGCACCGAGCGGTAATGTTCGCCGAACGCCAGCAGGGCTTCTTCGTCGCTCAGGCTTTCAAGCAGCGCCAGGCCCAGGGTCTTGCATGAGCCTTCGTTTTGACCGGCGGCATTTTTCACGTCGCCGTTGGTGAAAGCTTGTGGCTGGTATTCATAATCATCGGTGATGAAGGTCAGGGTGTCGGCAAAAGCGTGCTCGCCGCTTTTGAGGCGGGCGCGGAAGGAGTTCAGATCAGGCATCGGGTTTTCCTTTGGCGAACGCCGCTTGTTGTTCGGCGCTGGCTTCTTTCTGGTATTGGGCTTTCCATTCGGCGTACGGCATGCCGTAGACCACTTCACGGGCGTCGTCGAGGCTGACCTCGATCCGGCGCTCGTCAGCGGCGGCCTTGTACCACTTGGACAGGCAGTTGCGGCAGAAGCCGGCGAGGTTCATCAAGTCGATGTTCTGCACATCCTTGCGGCTGTCCAGGTGGGCTACCAGCCGACGGAAAGCGGCGGCTTCGAGTTCGAGGCGTTGTTGGTCGGTCATGGTGGTCTCTGCGAGACAGCTATAAGCGGCAAGCTTCAAGCTGCAAGGTGGATTGAGGTCGCCAAGCTTACCGCTTGTGGCTTGCTGCTTGAAGCGACTACGAAGTCGCCCTGCTTGCCGCCAACGTAATCGAGACCGACTCGGCAAATCGCAAGGCGTGGGGTTTGTCGACTTCCACTTCGGCGTATTGCACCGATTCGTTGCTCATGACCAGGTCCAGCAATTCCTGGGTCAAGCGTTCGAGCAGGGCGAAGCGATTGCCTTCCACGTGGGCAATGATCGCCTTGGTGATGGTGCGGTAGTTCAGGGCGTGATCGATGTCGTTATCACGCACCGCGTCCTGGGCCGGGTAGAGGATGGTCAGGTTGATCAATACATCCTGCTTGTTGAGGATTTCGTCCTCGTTGATACCGATGAAGGTACGCAGGCGCAGATCCTTGACCCGGATGCGCGCCATGGCTGGCTGGAGTTGTGGCATTTAGTTGCTCCGTCGAATCAATTGCAGGAATTCCTGGCGGGTGGTGCTGGACTCGCGAAAGGCGCCCAGCATGACCGAAGTGTTCATGGTCGAGTTCTGTTTTTCGACACCGCGCATCATCATGCACATGTGCTGGGCTTCGATCACCACCGCCACGCCGGCGGCCTGGGTCACCTGCTGCACCGCATCGGCGATCTGCCGGGTGAGGTTTTCCTGGATCTGCAGGCGACGGGCGAACATGTCCACCAGCCGGGCGATTTTCGACAGCCCCAGGACCTTGCCTGTAGGAATATAAGCCACATGGGCCTTGCCGATGAAGGGCAGCAGGTGATGTTCGCACAAGGAGTAGAGTTCGATGTCGGCGACGATCACCATTTCATCGCTGTCCGAAGCGAACAGGGCACCATTGACGATCTGCTCGACGCTTTGCTCATAGCCATGGCAGAGGTACTGCATGGCCTTGGCGGCACGCAGCGGCGTGTCCAGCAACCCTTCGCGCTCCGGGTTTTCGCCCAGGCCGATGAGAATCTCGCGGTAATTCTGGGGCAGGGTTAGCGCCATGATGACTCCTCGAAACAAGCTACTTGACGTGCCGCCCGCCGTTGACGGTCAGGGTAGTGCCGGTGACATAGGGGTTGTCCAGCAGGTAACGCAGGCTCTGGTAGATCACTTCGCTGCCGGGCTCGATGCCCAGCGCTGACTTCGCCAGGGCCTTGGCGCGGTAATCCGCATCGTCATCGGCATTGAACAGTAGCAGGGCCGGGGCGATACCGTTGACCTTGATGGCCGGTGCGTACTTCGCCGCAAACGACAGGGTCAGGCTTTCGAGGCCGGCCTTGGTGGCGCAATAGGCTATGTGTTTGCTGCTGCCCTTGCGGGTGACGTCATCACTGATGTGCACGATGTCCGCCGGGGTCGAGCGTAGAAGCATCTCGGCGCAATGCAAGTTGATCAGGTACGGCGCGAGCATGTGCACACCGAACATGGCCGTGAAGGCGCTGGTTTCGTCGCCGGGGGGTTCGGCCAGCCACGCCGAGGCGTTGTGCACGATAGCCCGTAGCCGGTCGGTGTGCTGCTTGAGTTGTTCGATAAAGGCCAGGATCCCGGCTTCGCCGGAAAAATCGGCGTACAGCACGGTCGCACCGAGATCCCGCAGCGTTTGTACGCCCGGGCGCTCGGTACGATAGGTGGCGATCACCGGATGGCCTTCTTCAAGCAGGCGCTGGGCGCAATGCAAGCCAACGCGCTGGGCTGCGCCGGTGAGCAGGATCGGAGCGTTTGCACTGGGCATGGGACGGCTCGGTTCAAAGCAGGTCCAAAACTATAACAGCCGCTGTGGACCTGTACCTACGAGCGCCTTTGACAAATCCGCGGGTCGATCAGCGTTGCGCTTGTCATCGTATGACTAAGAAGGAGTAAGATAGGATCCAATTCGCCATGGATGACTTCCAAGATGAGCGTAGTGTCCGACGATAAGATCCTTTTCCGGGCTTCACACGCTATGGAACGGGAGGATCTGTTTCCAATTCGCGAGGTGTCTCGACTGACCGGCGTGAACCCGGTGACATTGCGTGCATGGGAACGCCGCTATGGTCTGATCCAGCCGACGCGTACCGAAAGCGGCCACCGCCTGTATTCCCTGGGGGACATCGAGAAGGTCCGCACCATCCTGGCGTGGATCGATCGTGGCGTGGCGGTAAGCAAGGTGAGCAAACTCCTGGCCAGGGCCGATTCGGTGAAATCGGGCATCCCCTCTATCCCATCCGGTCGGGTAATCAGTGACTATGCCCAGTGGCAACAGCAGGTGGCCGATGCAGTCAGTAACTTTGACGATATGCAACTGGACCGCGTCTATGGGCAGATCTTTTCCACCTATTCGGTGCCGATCGTATTCCAGAACATATTGATGCCGCTGTGGGGACAACTGCTGCAACGCCAGCAGGAGTTCGGGCAAGCCAGCGAATGGCTGTTCTACGACGGTTTCCTGCGTTCGCGCGTCGCGCAGCGACTTTTACTCAAGCGTGACTCCCCATCGCGACGTATTCTGATCACGGCCATCGCCGGTCAATGCCGCGAACTGGAGTTATTGATCACGGCGCTGTTCCTCTCCAAGGCGGAAGTGGGCATCCGATTATTGACGGTCGGGCAGCCGTTCGATGAGCTGGCCCTGGTGTGCCAGAAGGTAAAGCCTGTGGCGTTGGTATTGGTGTCCAACCATGCGCCGGCGCCTGAGCTATCCAAGCGCTTGAACAAACTGGCGATGAGCCTGGATTGTCCCTTGATGCTGGCGGGCGATGCTTCCGATTTGATCCAGGACAGTCTGGCGGGGTCGTCCATCGGCTGCCTGGGTAATGAGGGGACGGTGATGCGCCAGCGCCTGCGTCAACTATTGGCGGGAAACCTGGACACATAAGGCCAGATGAACACGGGCCGAACGAATGTTTCAGGCCCTGGCCGGACGAAGCCTACACATGCATGGCCGGGTGGGTCAGACGATGTTGTTGGAGAATGTACTGACGCAGGCGCTCGGTCTCGTCCTGGTCATCCTGGCTCAGATGGTAGGCATACAGGCCCTGATGGGTTTCCCGTTCGAAGGTGCCGCGCAATGAAATTCTTTCGTAGCCTGATGGGCTGAACCACAGGGCGAATTGCTTCGGTGGCTTGATGCGGCTGCGGTTCTCAAGCAGCACCCCCTTGCACGACACCTCGTGGACCCATAAAGGTACTGGCTGACCCTTGGCGTTCTCCAGCGCCACCGGTTCTTGGAGCGCCAGGCGCCAGGGACGCACCTTCGGACCGTCTTCGTAGATGCTCGGTACGCCCAGACGCAAGTGCATCGCGTGAAATTCGTCCTCCACCAGATGCAACGGGAAAGTCATCTGCTGGTTATCGAAATGGGCTTGCAGCGTGACCTGTTCGTTTGCCGCCAGACGCGTCAGCAGGTCACGGATCTGCGATCCGCCATTGACCAGCAGGCTCGACGTGACATCCCGTTCGTTCAGTTGCGGGTTGTGCTGCATGGTCCGGATGAAGTCCAGCTCATCCTGGGTCAAAAGGGCGTCGCGCTGCATGGTGTGCTCGGAATGTTTTTACATGTTTACGGTCGAGTGTAGCGATTGACTCTTAATTCGCCGTTTTGTTTGAGCCGTTTGTCGCTTCCAGCCGCGCAATCGTGGCCCTGGCGTCCGCCAGTTCCTTTTCCAGCTGGGCGATGCGCTTTTGCGCCTTGACCTGGGCTGTCACGTCTTTTTGTACGCCGACGAAGTAGGTATTGCCATCCGCTTCGCTCTTTACCGTGGACAGCGACAATTCGTTCCAGAACGCAGTGCCATCCTTGCGATAGTTGCGAAGCACTTCCCGGCAGGCGCCGCCTTGTTTCAATGTTCTGCGTATATGCTCCAGCGCTGGCTGGTCGCGATCACCCGATTGCAGGAAGCGGCAATCCTGATACAGGATTTCGTCGCGGCTATAACCGGTCAGTCGTTCGAAGGCCGGATTCACATAGATCAGAATATTGTCTTCGTCGCCTTCCTTTTCAGCGATGACGATTCCGTCATTGGAAGCGTTTATCACCAGTTGCATCAGTTGCCCGTTAATCATGGATCTCGTCCTTTTGAAATCCTTGGAAATACAGCATTTTAGAAGAAACCGATGGGCTGTCCAATGGCCATTATGCAGTTGGACGTCAATCGCAGCCTTATCGCTCAGCCTGTTACTATCCCGACTCTTTTTCATATCAGGTTCAGGACCACGCTGATGAAAATCGCCATCCTTTGCGGCTCGGTATACGGCACTGCCGAAGAAGTCGCCCGGCACGCCGCCACACTGCTCGGTGGGGCCGGTTTCGAAACGTTGTGCAATCCCCGAGCGACCTTGGCGGACATCCAGGCATTCGCCCCCCAGGCTCTGCTGGCCGTGACATCCACCACCGGAATGGGGGAACTGCCGGATAACCTGATCCCCTTGTATTCGACCATTCGCGATCAGTTGCCCGCATTTTTTCGTGGCTTGCCCGGCGCTGTGATCGGTCTGGGGGATGCCAGCTACGGCGATACATTCTGCGGCGGTGGCGAGCAGATGCGTGAGTTGTTCGCCGAGATTGGAGTGTCCGAGGTGTTGCCCATGTTGCGTCTGGATGCCAGCGAAAGCGTCACCCCGGAAACCGATGCCGAGCCATGGCTGGGGGAATTGATCGAGGTATTGCGTCGCTGAAGGAAGGTGGCCTGCGCACCGGGCGGTGTGACTCGCTCGGTCAGTAAGCTGGCTGCAAAGGCAACTAGCACCCTCATCATAGCTGACTAGACTCATCCTCTTGTGCACGGCTTGTTCGTGACACCTTATAACGATAAGCCAGAGGTCAGAGCCGTGAGCGTAGCGCCCATCCAATCGACACTCAGCATCAAGGAACAAGTCAGTGCAGCGGAATGGCAGACTCGGGTCGACCTGGCCGCCTGTTACCGGTTGGTCGCGTTGCACGGCTGGGATGATCTGATTTTCACGCATATCTCCGCAAAGGTTCCCGGCACCGAAGATTTCCTGATCAACCCGTTCGGGATGATGTTTCATGAAATCACCGCGTCGAGCCTGGTCAAGGTCGACCTGGCCGGTAACAAACTGATGGACAGCCCTTACGAGATCAATCCGGCCGGTTACACGATCCACAGTGCGGTGCACGAGGCGCGGCACGATGTAGCCTGTGTTTTGCATACTCACTCCGCCGCCGGTGTCGCCGTATCGGCACAGAAGCAAGGGGTGCTGCCCATCAGCCAGCAATCGGTGTTCGTATTGTCGAGCCTTGCGTATCACCCTTACGAAGGTGTGGCACTCAACCCCGAAGAGAAGGCTCGCCTGCAGGCCGACCTGGCCGACAACAACTTCATGATGCTGCACAACCACGGGTTGTTGACCTGTGGCGGCACCATTGCCGATACCTTCCTGATGATGTTCACGTTCCAGCGCGCCTGTGAGATCCAGGTGTTGGCGCAGAACGGCGGGGCGGAGTTGATTGCCATTGAGCCGCCGATCCTGGCCGGTGCCCGGGCGATGATCGCCGGGGTCACCAAGAGCGCGCAGGGCATGGGGGGTGTGCTGGCCTGGCCGGCATTGCTGCGCAAACTCGATCAGCAAGACCCGGGTTATAAAAACTGATGCCCATGGTACAGGTTCCCCTGCGTATCTGGCGCCAGCGTGGGCAGACCTTCATGTTCCGGGGGCACGCCATTCGGTACTGGGTGGCGGGGCAGGGTGAGCCATTATTGTTGATCCACGGATTCCCCACGGCTAGTTGGGATTGGCATTACCTGTGGCAGCCCCTGGCACAGCGTTATCGGGTGATCGCCTGCGACATGCTCGGGTTCGGCGATTCGGCCAAGCCGGTGGACCACGTCTACAGCCTGCTGGAACAGGCCGATCTGCAGCAGGCACTGCTGGCGCATCTGAATGTGAGGCAAGCGGTCCACGTGCTGGCTCACGATTATGGGGACAGCGTGGCCCAGGAGTTGATCGCTCGCCATTGCGAGGCGCGGATCGACATTGCCAGTTGTGTGTTCCTCAATGGTGGCCTGTTTCCCGAAACCCATCGTCCGGTGCTGGTGCAGAAGTTGTTGCTCAGCCCTTTGGGCTGGCTGGTGGGCCGGGCTGTTTCCCGAGAGGATATCGCCAAGAGTTTCCGGCAAATCTTCGGTCCGTGGACAGGTCCCAGCGAAAGCGAACTGGACGACTACTGGAGTTTGGTGCAAAGCCATGACGGACCGCGGATCATGCATAAGCTCATCCGCTACATTCCCGAGCGCCGTGTGCAGCGTGATCGCTGGGTGCAGGCGATGCAGCGTGGCGAAGTGCCTATGCGTGTCATAGATGGCGCGTTCGATCCGATTTCCGGTGCGCACATGGTGGCGCGCTATGAGGCGCTGATTCCGAATGCGGACACGGTGCTGTTGCCTGACATCGGCCACTACCCCCAGGCCGAAGCCCCGGTGCAGGTACTCAAGCATTACCTGGCGTTTCGTGCAGGAATCGCCGGTCCGGTCCGGCAAAGGGTGTACTCGTGACTTCTGTTTCAGGGCGATGACGTTGAGCCAAGCCAAGGCATTTTTTGCCCAGCGAGGCGCGCAAGCATCATCCCCTCACCTTATCGCCCACCATTCACTCTCAGCCGAGTTGATTGAAGACCGTCCCCCCTGTACCGGACACTCGGGCTTTGCAAACCATTCGGCCTGCTGGAGTTCTGCCCATGAGTGAATCTGTGCGCTTCGAAGATAAAGTGGTGATCGTCACCGGCGCTGGCGGTGGCCTGGGGCGGGCTCATGCCTTGCTGTTCGCCAGGCAGGGGGCCCGGGTGGTGGTCAACGACCTCGGTGGTTCCGCCCAGGGGGAGGGGGCCAATGCCTCGGCGGCAGACCGGGTGGTGACTGAGATTCGCGAAGCCGGTGGTATCGCCGAGGCGAACCACGATTCGGTCACCGATGGCGACAAGCTGGTACAGAACGCGCTCGACGTGTTCGGCCGGGTCGATGTAGTGGTCAACAACGCCGGTATCCTGCGGGACAAGACCTTTCACAAAATGGATGACGCCGATTGGGACCTGGTCTACCGCGTCCATGTCGAGGGCGCCTACAAGGTCACCCGTGCCGCGTGGCCACACCTGCGCGAGCAGAATTATGGCCGGGTGATCTTCACGGCTTCCACGTCCGGTATCTATGGCAACTTCGGCCAGTCCAACTACGGTATGGCCAAGCTCGGTCTCTACGGGTTGACGCGGACCCTGGCCATTGAGGGGCGCAAGCACAACATCCTGGTCAACGCCATCGCGCCTACCGGCGGAACCCGTATGACCGAAGGCCTTATGCCGCCGCAGGTGTTCGAGCAACTCAAGCCTGAACTGGTCAGCCCACTGGTGGTGTATCTGGCCAGCGAAGCATGCCAAGAAACCTCCGGGTTGTTCGAGGTGGGCGGCGGCTGGATGGGCAAGGTTCGCTGGGAGCGTAGCCTCGGCGCCGGATTCGATCCGGGCAAGGGCTTTTCACCCGAGGACGTCGCCGCCCACTGGCAGCAGATCTGTGACTTCGAAAACGCCGTGCATCCCAATGACAACCTGGAAGCCTTGAAGGAAATGATGGCGAATCTGCAACGCTACGCCGTTTGATTCGTGACCTCGACCGGTTGCCGTCAGCGACGGCAACGTCGGTCAGGGAAAATACTTATTCACCAACGCCGCCAGGTTCGCAGCGGTCTCGAAGTCCATCAGCCCATCATATCTGGCCGGGCGAAAGTGCAGCTGAAAGGCGCGCACCAGGCGCTGGAAGCCCGCACTTGTCGTGGCGGCCGAAATGTCATACCCATATTTCTTGAACAAGCCGAGCAAATGCTCGCGAGGGGGCAAGCCGTTGCATTGGTAAGCCTCCAGATAGGCCCTTTGCGTCGGCTCGTCAAACCAGGCTCCGATGCCCTTGGCGTACAACGCCTGCCAGGGAAACATCGGGCCGGGATCGCTTTTTCTGCCGGCGGCGATGTCTGAATGGGCCACTACGTTGACCGGGCTGATGTCGGGATAGCGCTTGAGTATGTCGAGCGCCAACTGCTCCACGGCCTCTATCTGCTGCGGCTGATAAGGAGGAAACGTGAACTGTCCCTGGTGATCGGCGGCCAGGTTCACGATCTCCACGCCGATGGAGGTGTCATTCAAATTATTGCGATTACCCCAACTACTCACGCCCGCGTGCCAGGCGCGGTGCTGCTCGTCCACCAGATTGAAAATCTGTGGTTCGTTGAAACCTGCTTTCAAATAAGTGGGGTCGGTAAAATCCGGGATCAGGTAATGGGCGCTGACCGACGGGCCGGTCAGAGCGTTGATGGAAGAAGAGAAATTGGCGGCCGTGTAATGAAAGACCAGGAAACGAATGCGGTTGTTATAGCTTTTTCTTGAACGATAACTGCTGGAGTTTATTGGAAACATAAAGAGCTCACTGATAACTGAATAAGGTCGAAGCGACAAACTGGGACCGGTTTCAGGCTAACAATGATCGTGGGGTTGGCATGTAGTGAAGGTCTGGGTTTGATGTGGGAATAGGCGTTTGGTTTGTAAGAAAATCGAGGTCAGGAAGAAGGCGCCGCTGTTTAGGCGACGGCGCCTTCAGGGTGCGGGTAGTGTTACGTGTATCGTTTTTCTGTAAAGAATTTTGGTGCTTTCCAATTAGGACCTTTGATGCATAGTCCTTTTTCGCCGCTTTCGAGTATTCCCGCTTCGAAAAGTTTGGTGTAAATTTTTTCAAGCTCGCCGTGTTGTATAAGCTCCGGATTATGACGCCTGATCAACATGTCCAGATGTGGGTTCGCTTTCAGCAGTGCGAAGACCGTGACAATCTCTTCTAATGATTCATTTTTGACTATTTGTTCAACGGTGCTCATTGCGACATCTCCTTCAGAAGCTGTTGATAATTTTTCTGGTCCTGTAGGTCCGCTTTGGCTAAAGCGTCCGGAGTATAAAGCAATGACACGCGATCTTGGATTTTGTAATCTTCGAGTGTTGCGGTATGGGTATTATTCCAGTAGGGAGAGTTTTCTTCGGGTGTAAAATCATCAGCCAAGCCAAGGGTTCGAAATCTTTCGAGTTCCCTGATTTCATGCGTGTAGTACCGCCGATCTGTATCAGTGATACCAACTTTTCCGCTGAGAATACTTTCAAGCCGTTCGATCATGACGCCATTGGCATCTGACGGGCTCAGCCGAGCAATATGCAGCTTCACTTCTTCAACTCCTTTCCGGGTAATGGTCGCCGTCCTCCAATCCAATTCAAGAATCGGCCCACCCGCCTGCTCGGGATTGAATCTGCGTCCACTGTGCTCCCCTGTGGTCGTCGCTCCCTCATAAGGACTGCTGAATACGGTATACAGCGGAGGAATGCCCGAGTCAGCCGGGAACACTGTGACAAACCCGCCAAAGCTGTAGCGATCCAGTTCCGGGTGGCTATCGATTCGCCCGTTTCCGGCGACGGGAGTGGCGCCGTCATAGATCGTGGCGTTCGAAACGCTTGCCGGTAGCGCCGTAGAAGCATCGCCCGGTGTGACGATAGGCGTCCATGTCATTCCGATGTCGGCGTTCGGGAGGTAGGACTTGTAAGTGTTGGCTTGCGCATCGAGCGTGGCGAGTCTGACCGGCACCCTGGAGTGCTTGGAAACCCTTGAAGGGGCCGCGACGACGAACTCCGTTTTGTCTGCGACGGTCCTGGAGCCGAGGACGACGGGGAGCGTCATTTCCCTTGTTGATGTGGCGACGAGGTGCAAGTCATCGGTGTTGTCCGGCGCGAGTTCTGACAGCGGGACACTCAGGGCATACAGATCGCTGTTGCCCAGTTCCGAGGGATAAAGCAATGCCGCAATGCCGCCGACTGCCGGGCCGGCCGTTGCGGCGACGACTTCGACAATCGCCGAGACGGTGGAGCGTAGCGCAGCCTGGATGGCCAGGGTTGTTGCCGGGCTTATGGCCAAGGTGCTGCCGGAGATGGCGAATACCGGGCCGACTGCGGTTGCCGCGCCCGGCAGCAGGAATGTGCGACCAGCCAGGACTGGGCGTGTTGTTTGTGCCTGGGCCGCACGTTGAACCTCGGCTTCGGCTGCCTTGCGTGCCTGCTCTTCAGCTGCGCGTTTGGCTTCGGCCTGGGCTTTAGCGTGAGCTGCGGCAGCCGCTGCCAGGCGCTGTGTCTCTGCCGCCAGCCGTGCTCGTTCCGCCGCACGTTTAGCTTCGGCCTGGGCCCTTGCCCGAGCAGCAGCATTTGCCGCGGCCACTGCTTGGGCCTTCTTGGCCTCGGCGATGGCATGATCGATAGAAGCTAAGCGAGCATCCATTAGCCTTATCTGCTCAGCCAAAAACTTTGCCTCGTAAGCCGCGGCATAGGAAACTTTCCATTTGGCAATCGCGTCGTAATAGGCTGTGCGCCCTCCGCGTCGCCCAAGAAGTTCGAAACCCTGAAGGCGAGAATCTTGGGCGGGGTGGGTCAGGGGATCATGCCCGTAATATAAGTTGGCTATTGCTATGTGTTCTTGGTGATCGTTCCTGGCTTTGAAAAGTTGTAGCCTAAGTGTTCTTGATTCAATCTCGAGCGTGTCAGTGTCAGGGGGGACTACGGCAATGACAGCTGCTCTTGTTTTTGCGAGTTCGGTATCTGTTATATAAGTGATATTTTGCAGGTTTTCAGTATAAAGTTTCTCTGTAGCTTCATTGCTGTCAATCAGCCAGTCAATAGCATGATCGACTGCGTCGTATGCGCGGTCCCAATGGTCGCGATTTGGCACACTCCCACCGCTAAATCCGAAGCCAAAGGGTGAAGAAGTGCTACGAGGTATGCCTCTATTAACCAGAATGTTTTTTTCTTGCTGCATATCGAGTTCCTTTCGATGCGCTTGTGAGTGGTTACAGACACCACAACTCTGTATGTCGTCCCCATCTGAGGCGACGAGCAAGATTATGAGTTCTGATTCAAAAGCCAGGCAGGTGAGAGATTCCGACAGAGCTGTAGGAATACTGAATTTTTTCCACGAATAGACCTACATAAAAAAGGCCGCTGCAACAAAGCAGCGGCCTAAGCATGACGTTGCAAAGGAGCTACAAATCAACGTCGGCAAGCACGGGTTGATGGACCGATACACCCATCCATCCGAATGACGGTGCGCCAGGCGTGAGGGATGCCATGGCGGATGTTGCAGGCCCGTTACCCTGCAAGCCCGGCCAGCATAAGGACTGACCGGGCCGGGAAACAGCCCGGATCCGGACATGCACTGTTGCATCAGGCGCAATAGTGCTGCCCGCTGGGATAGGTATGCGTGGCGCTGATGACCCATCATCCAGTGCGTCCATGGACGACGCAAAGCCCCGTCCCACAAGAGCTGTAATCCTTTCGAGCGACAGCGCGAATACCTCCTTGGTGCGCTTATCGCCCGCCCCGGCCGGCAGTAGGGTGAAGGCTCTGTCACTCACCGGGGAAGACGCATGACAACAATAACAATGCGCGCCATCTTCAAGCCGCAAGCGCTGGCCGTTGCGGTGGCCTTGGGTTGCTGCGCCCAGGCGCAGGCCGTTTCATTCAACATTGGCGAGATCGAAGGCCAGTTCGACTCCTCGTTGTCCGTGGGCGCGAGCTGGGGCATGCGCGATGCCGACAAGGACCTGGTTGGCACGGTCAACGGCGGTCGGGGCCAATCGTCCACCGGTGATGATGGGCGGCTGAATTTCAAGAAAGGCGAGACCTTTTCCAAAATATTCAAAGGTCTGCACGACCTCGAACTCAAGTACGGCGACACCGGCGTGTTCGTGCGCGGCAAGTACTGGTATGACTTCGAGCTCAAGGATGAAGGCCGCGAGTTCAAGGACATCAGCGACAGCAATCGCAAGGAAGGCGCCAAGTCCTCCGGAGCCGAGCTTCTCGACGCCTTCGTCTATCACAACTACTCCATCGCCGACCTGCCGGGCACCGTGCGCGCCGGTAAGCAAGTGGTGAGTTGGGGCGAAAGCACCTTCATCGGCAACTCGATCAATAGCATCAACCCGGTGGACGTTTCTGCGTTCCGCCGTCCGGGCGCCGAGATCAAGGAAGGCCTGATCCCGGTGAACATGCTGTTCGCTTCCCAGGGCCTGACCGACAAACTCACCCTCGAGGGGTTCTACCAACTGGAGTGGGACCAGACGGTGGTCGATAACTGCGGCACGTTTTTCGGCAACGATGTTGTCGCCGACGGATGCACCACCGGCTACACGGTGGGCAGCCCGGCGATCGCGCCGTTCGTGCCGCTGACCCAGCTGTTCGGCCAGGGCATTCAAGTGGTCGACGAAGGGGTGATCATCCCTCGGGGCGGTGACCGCGATGCGCGGGACTCCGGCCAGTGGGGTACGGCGTTGCGCTGGCTCGGCGATGACACCGAGTACGGCCTGTATTTCATGAACTATCACAGCCGCACGCCAACTGTCGGCACCACCACGGCCGGTGCTTCCACGCTGGCGGCGTTGCCCGGGATGGTCGCGATTGCCAACGGTATTTTTCCGGGCAGCGGCGCCGGCCTGGCGCAAAGCGTGATGTTGGGACGTGGCCAGTACTACCTGGAATACCCCGAGGATATCCGCCTGTACGGCGCCAGCTTCTCAACCACGCTGCCCACCGGCACCGCATGGACCGGGGAAATCAGCTACCGCCCCAACGCGCCGGTACAGCTCAACACCAACGACCTGACCCTGGCCTTGCTCAATCCAATCGCCGGTGGTGCCGCATCCCCCATTGCCACGTCGGCAGGGGCGGATAATACCGGTTACCGGCGCAAGGAAATCACCCAGGTCCAGAGCACCATGACGCATTTCTTCGACCAAGTGCTGGGCGCCGATCGCCTGACCCTGGTGGGCGAGGCGGCGGTGGTGCACGTCGGCGGGCTGGAGTCCAAGGACAAACTGCGTTATGGCCGCGACTCGGTCTACGGTCAGTACGGATTCAACGGTGACACCGACGGCTTCGTCACGTCGACCTCCTGGGGCTATCGCGCCCGGGCCATCCTCGATTACTCCAACGTCGTCGCCGGCATCAACTTCAAGCCTAATCTGTCCTGGTCCCATGACGTGGCCGGCTACGGCCCCAACGGGCTTTTCAACGAAGGCGCCAAGGCCGTCAGCGTTGGTGTCGATGCCGACTACCGCAACACCTACACCGCCAGCCTGAGCTACACCGATTTCTTTGGCGGCGATTACAACGTTCTCGAAGATCGCGACTTCCTCGCGCTGAGCTTCGGCGTGAACTTCTGATCTGGCTGACAAGGAAAACCCAATGCGCAAGATGATCCTGCAATGCGGTGCCCTGGCCTTGAGCCTGCTGGCTGCGAATGTGATGGCGGCGGTCTCGCCGGAAGAAGCCAACAAGCTGGGGACGAGCCTCACGCCGCTGGGGGCTGAGAAGGCGGGTAACGCCGACGGCTCGATCCCGGCCTGGACCGGCGGCATTCCCAAGAACGCCGGTGCGGTAGACAGCAAGGGGTTCCTGGCCGACCCGTTCGCCAATGAAAAACCGCTTTTCACCATCACCGCCGCGACCGTGGACAAGTACAAGGACAAGCTGTCCGAAGGCCAGGTCGCAATGTTCAAGCGCTACCCCGAAACCTACAAGATCCCTGTGTACCCGACTCATCGCAGCGTGGGCCTGCCGCCGGAAATCTACGAGTCGGTCAAGCGCAGCGCACTTAACGTCACTGCAATCAACGACGGCAACGGCTTGGCCAATTTCACCGGTAACCGCTATTACGCTTTCCCGATTCCCAAGAACGGTGTGGAAGTGTTGTGGAACCACGTCACTCGTTATCACGGTGGCAACCTGCGGCGTGTCATCACTCAGGCGACGCCACAGACCAACGGCAGTTTCACGCCGATCCGTTTTGAAGAAGAAATTGCCGTGCCGTTCCTGATCAAGGACGCCGATCCGGAAAAGGCCAGCAACGTGCTGACCTATTTCAAGCAGGAAGTCACCGCCCCGGCACGCCTGGCCGGCAACGTGCTGCTGGTGCATGAAACCCTGGACCAGGTGAAGGAGCCGCGTCTGGCCTGGATCTACAACGCGGGCCAGCGTCGTGTGCGACGCGCGCCACAAGTGGCCTATGACGGTCCGGGCACGGCGGCCGACGGGTTGCGCACCTCCGATAACTTCGATCTGTTCTCCGGAGCGCCGGATCGCTACGACTGGAAGCTGGTCGGCAAGAAGGAAATGTACATTCCGTACAACAGCTACAAGCTCGACTCGCCCACTCTCAAGTACGACGATGTGATCAAGGCCGGACACATCAACCAGGACCTGACTCGTTATGAGTTGCACCGGGTCTGGGAAGTGATCGGTACGGTCAAGCCCAACGAGCGGCACATCTACGCCAAGCGCCACATGTACATCGACGAGGACAGCTGGCAGGCCGCGCTGGTGGATCACTATGACGGTCGCGGCCAACTGTGGCGCGTGGCCGAAGGGCATGCCCAGTTCTACTACGATCATCAGAACCCGGGTTACACCCTCGAGGCGCTCTACGATCTGATCGCCGGTCGCTACATTGCTCTGGGCATGAAGAACGAAGAAAAGCACAGTTACGTATATGGTTTCGAGGCCCGTGCGGCCGACTACACGCCGGCGGCGCTACGCTCTTCAGGCGTGCGTTAAGGTGTGATGGATGGGGTTTTGCCTGATTTGATCATCACGAACGACCGGCAGCCGCATCTGTCGGTCGTTTTTTTATGGGAGCCAATCAGCGCGCTGAATACTTCTCCAAAGGTGGACGACACAGGACTAGGGTGGTGGAAGAACAATAAAAAGGACCTGCACACATGACCGCCATGACCCCGTGCCCGGACCGTCCTGGATTGCTGCCTCGCCTGTCTGCGACGCATGTGTCGCGCAGGTCCCTGAGCGAGCCCCTGCTGACCTCGGGGGCGCGGGTGAAATTGCTGTGCGCCCCGGCAGGTAGCGGCAAGAGCGCGTTGTTCGCCGAATGCTTCCTGCAAGCCCCCAGCGACTGCCGATTGCACTGGTTGCCACTGGCAGGCGCTGCGTTGGATGGGGCGCAGATGTGCGAGCGCCTGACGCAAGCCCTCGGCTTGCCAGTGATGGATGAAGCGGGGCTGCTAAATCATCTGGCCCGTCTGCAAACCCCCACCTGGCTGTTCCTGGACGATTACTGCCGAGTGCCGAACCCCGAACTGGACCGCTTGCTCGACCGTTTGTTGAATGCCGGCAGTCCGTTGCTTCACCTGTGGCTCAATGGCCGCCGACGTCCACACTGCAACTGGACGCGCCTGCTGCTCGATGACGAGCTGTACGAGTTCGATGCCAAGGCATTGGTCTTCACGTCCGACGATATCCTCCCCTTGCTCGGTCACCTGCCCGCACCCCAGGCGATCCGCACGGCCCGCGAAGTCATACAGCGCAGCGGTGGTTGGTGCGCCGGGGTGCGCATCGCCTTGCTCGAACGCTGTGAATGGGCGCGCCGCCACGCGTCGCCAGGGCGGCCCGGGACCCTGCTCGACTACCTTGAATACGAGCTGTTCAGCACGCTGACGGCGGACCTGGCGCAAGCCTGGCGCGTGTTGGCGCATCTGCCGCGGTTCAATGCCCGTCTTTGTGAGCACCTGTTCGGGGACACCGTCGGGGTGGAATGTCTTCCCCTGTTGTTGGACCTGGGGTGTTTCATTGAACCGTGGGAACAATCCTCGGATTGGTTGCAGGTCTATCCGCCCCTGGCCCGGCTGGTACGTGACGAGCCCTGGCCGCAGGGACGTTCCTGGCATCGACGGGCCTGCCAGTGGTTCGCCGCCGAGCAGGACTGGCAGATGGCGTTCGAGCAGGCCATCCAGGCCGAGGAGTTCGAAACGGCCATCAGTTTCCTGCAGCACCTGAGTTTCGAGCATCTACTGCAGCGCAACAATGTGCTGTTGTTGCTCGACCTGCATGACCAGCAAGGCGAGGCGCTGACGCTGAGCACTCCGCAGTCGGTGGGGTTGGTCACTGCCGCGCTGCTGTTCGCCGGACGTTTCGACCAGGCATCGGTGTGCATCGAGCAGTTGACCCGCTTCCTGCCGCAACCACAGGCCTGCCAACAGAGAGAGTTGGTGGCTCGCTGGCAGGTGCTTCGGGGCTGGTTGTTGCATTTGTCGGGCGACGGCGAACGAGCCTGCGAGCACTTTCTCCAGGCCCAGGCCAACCTGGACCCGAACACCTGGGCCTTGCAGTTGCTATGCCTGTCGGGATTGACGCAGCAGGCGCTGCTCAAGGGCGAACTGGCCAGCGCCCAGTGGACCAGTCGCCAGGCGTTATGCCTGGCGCGTGCTCATGGCTCGCTGGTGTTCGAAGGTTTGCTGGAGCTGGACCATGCCCAGATCCTGGAGCAGCGTGGCGCACCTCATCGAGCCGACGCTCTGCTGAGTGCGGTCCAGGCGTTGCTTGATAAGTCGGGCCAGGATTTTTCGGCGCTCCTGGGGCGCATCGCCTTGCGCCGTGGACGCCTGGCACTGCGCATGGGCTTCGATGAGCAGGCCACCGAGCAATTCCAGTTGGGGCTGGAGACAGCGATGCGCTACCAGGACAAACAAGTGCTTTATGGTTTCCTTGGTAAAGCCAACCTGGCCGTCAACCGGGGCGATTACGGTGAGGCGTTCATGCAGTTGCGTGATGCAGAGCGGATTATGCAGCAGCGAAACATCCCCGACACGGTCTATCGAGGCGTGTTGCTGCAAACCAGTTGCCAGTTCTGGTTGCAGCAAGGGCGCCCGGAACTGGCCCATGAGGCCCTGACCCGAGTCCTTCGCCATTTTCATGGGCCCCAGGCCAAGCAAGCGCCTCCGGCGACGCTGGAGCTGATCCCGCGACTTGAATACCTGCTGGTGCTCACCGAGGTCTATCTGCATCGGGCGCAAGACCCGCAGGCGCGCCTGAAGGCAATGATCGACCGGGCGCAGCGCTGCGGCATGCATGGGCTGGAGACCGAGTTGCACCTGGCTCTGGCGGAAGTTGCCTGGCTGTCCGCCGATCATGCCCTGGCGCGCGCACTCATGCGGGAAGGACTTGAACGAGTCGCCTGCTGGCGGGCAGAGCAGGCATTGCACGAACTGGGCCTGCGCCAGCCGGAGCTGTTGCGCTGGTCACAGGCGGCGCAACCTCTCGAGACGCATGTGAGCGTGGCTGAAGAAACATTACTGAGCCAGCGGGAGCTGGAAGTGCTGGGATTGATTGCGCAAGGTCATTCCAACCAACAGATTGCCGAACAGCTGTTTATCTCGCTGCACACTGTGAAAACCCACGCGCGTCGGATCCACAGCAAACTGGGTGTGCAGCGGCGTACTCAAGCGGTGGCGAAGGCCAAGGGCATGGGGGTCATGAGCTAGCGCCATCGCATTCGTAGCCCATCCGCCAGCTCACGGCCCGAGTGGCCGCCAATAACCGTTGCGCCGCCGGGCCATGTTCGTCGGCATGGAACAGTGAAGTCGGACCGACGATGGTCATGACGGCAGCCACCTGGCCGACAGCATTGAAGACCGGGGCGGACAATGCATCCACCCCCGGCATCAGCAAGCCGTGCACATGGTGCAGGCCGCGACTGCGAATCTGCTCGCACAGGCTGCCATAGGCCTGATCATCGGCCAGGAGATGCCCATGGGTACTCTTCACTTCCTGCTCACGCAACTCGATCGTCTCACGTTCCGGCAGATACGCGCTGAACACCAGGCCGGTAGACGAGCTGAGTAACGGCAGTACCGAGCCCAGTTGCGTGACCACAGTCACCGCTCGCACGGCAGGTTCGATCCGTACCACGGTCGCACCGTGGTTACCCCACACTGCCAGGAAACAGGTTTCGTTAAGGTCGTCCCGCAGCTCGGCCAGGGGCAGGGCTGCCACCTGCAGCACGTCCATGCCGTTCAACGCCGCCAGGCCCACCCGCAGCGCTTCGCGCCCCAGGCCGTAATGGTTGGTCGCCGTGTTTTGCTCGGCAAAACCACTGGCGATCAAGGCTTGCAGGTAGCGATGAACCTTGCTTGCCGGCATCTGCACGTGTTCGGCCAGGCGCGACAGCGAGGTGGATGGAGAGAGTTCGGCCAGGGCCTTGAGAATGTCGGTACCGACTTCGGCCGAGCGGACTTTCTGTTTGCCGTTATTGAGCGGGTTTTCCATGGAGGCGCAGGGTCCAGAGGCGAATGGGCGTCTTTATAGCTTGACGGTCGCTGTCGAGCAAATTACGTTATGCGTAATTCGATTACGATAAAAATAACAGGTGTTCAGGAGGCTCCATGAACGTCGATCCCGCTGCATCGGACCTGATCTATCAATCGGGCTTTGGCAACGAATTCGCCAGTGAAGCGCTGCCGGGTGCATTGCCCGTTGGCCAGAACTCCCCGCAGAAAGCCCCGTACGGACTGTACGCCGAGCTGTTTTCCGGTACGGCGTTCACCATGGCCCGCAGCGAAGCGCGACGCACCTGGATGTACCGCATCCGGCCGTCGGCCAACCATCCGGCCTTTACCCGACTGGAACGCCAGCTCGATGGTGGTCCGCTGGGGGACGTCACGCCCAATCGCCTGCGTTGGAACCCGTTGGACATCCCCGCAGAGCCAACCGACTTCATCGACGGACTGGTGCGCATGGCGGCCAATGCCAATCAGGACAAGCCGGCCGGCATCAGTCTTTATCATTACCGCGCCAATCGCTCCATGGAGCGGGTGTTCTTCAATACCGACGGTGAATGGCTGCTCGTGCCGCAGCTGGGACGGCTGCGGATCGCCACCGAGTTGGGTGTGCTGGAACTGGCTCCGCTGGAAATCGCCGTGCTGCCTCGCGGACTGAAGTTCCGGGTCGAACTGCTCGACCCGCAGGCCCGTGGTTACCTAGCCGAAAACCATGGCGCAGCGCTTCGCCTGCCGGACCTGGGGCCCATTGGCAGCAACGGCCTGGCCAATCCACGTGACTTCCTCACACCGGTGGCCCATTACGAGAACGTTGCGCAACCGACCACGCTGGTGCAGAAGTTCCTTGGCGAATTGTGGGCTTGCGAATTGGATCACTCACCGCTTGATGTGGTGGCCTGGCATGGCAACAACGTGCCGTACAAGTACGACCTGCGCCGCTTCAACACCATTGGCACGGTCAGTTTCGACCACCCGGACCCTTCGATTTTCACCGTATTGACGTCGCCGACCAGCGTCCACGGCCTGGCCAACCTCGACTTCGTGATCTTCCCGCCGCGCTGGATGGTGGCGGAAAACACCTTCCGTCCGCCGTGGTTCCATCGCAACCTGATGAACGAATTCATGGGCCTGATCCAAGGCGCCTACGATGCCAAGGCCGAAGGTTTCCTGCCCGGTGGTGCCTCCTTGCACAGCTGCATGAGCGCCCATGGTCCGGACGGCGAAACCTGCACCAGGGCGATCAATGCCGCGCTTGAGCCGGCGAAGATCGACAACACCATGGCCTTTATGTTCGAAACCAGCCAGGTGCTGCGTCCGACTCGTTTCGCCCTGGACTGCCCGCAATTGCAAACCGACTATGATGCCTGCTGGGCCTCGCTGCCTGTCACGTTCGACCCGACCCGGAGATAAACCATGACCCAAGTATCCGCTGCCCGTAGCTGGGTCGCCTCCGCCAATGGCCATGCCGATTTCCCCCTGCAGAACCTGCCATTAGGCATCTTCAGCACGGGCAATGGCGCCCCGCGCAGCGGCGTCGCCATCGGCGATCATATCTTCGACCTGCAGGCTGCGCTCGAGGCGGGCCTCTTCGATGGCATGGCCCGCGAAGCGGTCGAGGCCATGGGCAATGCCCAGTTGAACGCTTTCTTCGAGTTGGGCCGCGCCGCCCGGGTGGCCTTGCGCGAGCGGCTGCTGACGCTGTTGGGCGAAGACAGTCCGCAGCGTGACCAGATCCTGGGCCTGGGTGAAAAACTGCTTCCCCTGGCGGCGGACTGCCAGATGCACCTGCCGGCCAGGATCAATGACTACACCGATTTCTATGTCGGCATCGAGCACGCGCAAAATGTCGGCAAGCTGTTCCGCCCCGACAATCCATTGCTGCCCAACTACAAACACGTTCCTATCGGCTATCACGGTCGCGCCTCAACCGTGCGCCCCAGCGGCACCGATGTGCGTCGCCCCAAGGGCCAGACCCTGCCTGTCGGTCAGACGGAACCGACTTTCGGCCCTTGTGCGCGGCTGGATTACGAACTGGAACTGGGCATCTGGATCGGCAAGGGCAACGCCTTGGGCGAGCCCATCGCCATTGGTGACGCTGCTGAACATATCGGTGGTTTTTGCCTGCTCAACGACTGGTCGGCGCGGGATATCCAGGCCTGGGAATACCAGCCACTGGGGCCGTTCCTGTCGAAGAGTTTTCTCACCAGCGTGTCGCCCTGGGTGGTGACGGCCGAAGCCCTCGAACCGTTCCGACGCCCGCAACCGGCGCGCCCGGAAGGCGATCCACAACCGCTGCCGTATCTACTGGACAAGCGTGATCAGGCTGGCGGGGCATTCGACATCGAACTGGAAGTGCTGCTGCTGACCGAAACCATGCGCGAGCGGAACCTGCCGGCCCATCGCCTGACGCTGAGCAACACGCGGTACATGTACTGGACCGTGGCGCAGATGATCGCCCACCACAGCGTCAACGGTTGCCAGTTGCAGGCGGGCGACCTGTTTGGATCGGGCACCTTGTCGGGGCCTGAAAGCGGACAGTTCGGCAGTCTCCTGGAAATCACCGAAGGCGGTAAAAAGCCGGTCGAACTGGCCTCCGGCGAAATACGCAAATTCCTCGAGGACGGTGATGAAATCATTTTGCGAGCCCGTTGCAGCAGGGAGGGCGTCGCGTCCATCGGTTTCGGCGAGTGCCGCGGCAAGATCCTGCCGGCGCGTTAAGGAGCAGGGGCATGGAGCTCTACACCTACTACCGCTCGACTTCCTCGTACCGGGTACGTATTGCCCTGGCGCTCAAGGGGCTGGATTACCAGGCCTTGCCGGTCAACCTGATCGCACCGCCAGGCGGGGAGCATCGCCAACCGGCCTACCTGGCGGTCAACCCGCAGGGGCGTGTACCGGCGCTACGCACCGACGAGGGCGCGCTGCTGGTACAGTCGCCCGCCATCATCGAGTACCTGGAGGAACGTTATCCACAGGTGCCGTTGCTCAACCCGGACCTGACGGTTCGGGCCCATGAGCGAGGTGTCGCCGCGCTGATCGGCTGTGACATTCATCCACTGCACAATGTCAGCGTGCTCAACAAGCTGCGGCAGTGGGGGCACGACGAAACTCAGGTGACGGAGTGGATCGGGCACTGGATCGTCCAGGGCCTGGCGGCGGTGGAACAGTTGATCGGCGACGACGGCTATTGTTTCGGCGCCGAGCCAGGACTGGCGGACGTTTATTTGATCCCGCAGTTGTATGCGGCCGAACGGTTCAACGTTTCGTTGCAGACCTACCCTCGGATTCGTCGCGTCGCGGCATTGGCGGCTTCACACCCCGCCTTCCGGCAAGCGCACCCGGCCAACCAGCCGGACACTCCCTGAGCTTGCTCCCACGGCTACAGCATTCTCTGTGCTCGCGAGGGTGCTGTGCTCAATGTACGATCGAGTTCGGTGGCAAGTGCCCCAGCCGTTCCGTCAGCCGGATCCGCTGAATCGGGTCTTCGCTGAGCATCAGGGCATGTTCCAGGTCGAAGCGTTCGGCATTGGGGCAGTCGAGCCGCTGGTACAGGCTGGCGCGGGCCAGGTAATCGGCGGCGCTGGCATCCCCCAGTTCCAATACCCGTTCGGCGTCGATCAAGGCATCGATGAACTCGTCGTTGGTCAGATGCAATTGTCGTAGGTTGCGTGACAACCGCTGGAACATCTGTACCGGTTCGGCGGTGACCAGGTGTTCGGCTTTGAGCGGCATGTTCGCCCCGTATTGGCGTTGCAGCAATTCCCTGCAGTCATTGGGATAAAGCCGGCGGCCGCCGCAAGGGTCGAGCAAATGGTCGGCGCCGGGCACGCGCAGCAGGAAATGTCCGGGGAAGTTGACGCCGACCATCGGAATTTCCAGACGTCGCGCCAGCTCCAGGGCAATCAGGGAAAGCGCCAACGGTTGCCCGCGTTTACGCGCCAGCACCTTGTGCAGTAACGCGGCGCGAGGACGCAGTGGGGTGAAGTCATCCTGGGCGAACCCAAGGTCATTGAGGCATCGCAACAGGGGCTGGCCCAGTTCCGCGACAGGGAGCATCGGCAGGTTTTGACTGACCCGATGTTGCAGGTCCACGAAATCTTTCAGCAAGGCCGGCACGTCCACATCGCGATCATGTTCGGCGGCTATCCAGAGCGCCGCTTCGAAAAGCGCCGGTGGCGAGCGGTGCAGGCAGTCGAAAAAAGCTTGGCGCGGTTTCATCACAGTCTCCGGGCATTGCCTCGTTTTTAGCTCTGCCATGGGGTTTCGTCCAGTCCCGGACTGTCATTGTTCTGGTTATTTCCGAAAAGACTGACACGTGGTACGGCTTATTCCGGCGTGCTCCAGCATTTTTCGACTACACGCCTATACTGGCGGAACAAACAAAAGTGATTCGGGAGCCTTTCGATGTTTGCTCTCATGCAAAGCTCCCGCCTTGAATCGCTGCACTTGAGCGTAGACCCGACGACCGGGTTGAAGGCGGTCATTGCCATTCATTGCAGCCGTCCTGGGCCGGCCCTGGGAGGGTGTCGTTATCTGTCTTACCCTGACGACGAAAGCGCCGTCGTCGACGCGGTGCGCCTGGCCCAGGGTATGAGCTACAAGGCAGCCCTGGCCGGCCTTCCGGTGGGCGGCGGCGTCGCAGTGATCATGCGCCCGGCCCATGTCCAGAGCCGGGCCGCGCTGTTCGAAGCCTTCGGCCGCTGCATCGAGCAACTCGATGGTCGCTACATCACTGCCATCGACAGCGGCACATCGGTGGCCGACATGGATTGCATTGCCCAGCAGACCCGCCATGTCACCAGCACCACAGCATCCGGAGACCCTGCGCCTCATGCAGCGATGGGGGTGTTTGCCGGCATCCGCGCCACGGCCATGGCGCGCCTGGGCAGCGATAATCTGGAAAGCCTGCGCGTGGCCATCCAGGGCCTGGGCAACGTGGGTTATGCCTTGGCCGAACAACTGCACGCGGCGGGCGCTGAACTCCTGGTCAGCGACATCGACCCGGGCAAGGTGCAGCTGGCGATGGAGCAATTGGGCGCCCATCCCATCGCCAACGACGCATTACTCAGCACTCCCTGCGACATTCTTGCGCCCTGTGGCCTGGGTGGCGTGCTCAACAGCCACAGTGTGGCGCAACTGCGCTGCTCGGCCGTGGCCGGCTCGGCCCACAACCAGTTGAGCAACCTGCAAGTGGCCGATCAACTGGAAAGACGTGGGATTCTCTATGCGCCGGACTATGTGATCAATTCCGGTGGCCTGATCTACGTGGCCCTGAAACATCGCGGCGAAGAGCTGCCGACCATTACGGCCCACCTGTCGAAAATAGGCGCCCGGCTGACCGAAGTCTTCGCCCATGCCCAGGCAGAGAAGCGCTCACCGGCGCGGGTAGCGGACGAACTGGCGGAGCGTCTGCTGTACAAATGAACCGATAAGAAAAGATCGCGGCCTTCCGACAGCGTGCGCTGCTGGAAGGCCGCGATCTTTTTTATTCGGCGCCAGGGTTGAGCAGTTCGGACAATGCATCCGGTTGGCTCTTGAATGCCTTGGCGAACACATCGCGATTCTTCGCCATGTAGATGCCAACTTCCTCTACCTGCTGCTCGTTCAGCGATGGAACGGCTTTTTGCAACACTTCGGCCAGCAGCTCGGCGAGTTCCAGCATTTTGTCATGACGGTCAGCTTCGGCTTTATCCATGAACAAGCGCTCCAGATCTCGGCTGCTGCGGTATACCACTTCGACGGCCATTCACCACCTCACATGCCTTCACATTGGTTGTTTTCTGAGTACTGTATTTATATACAGGCAAGAGAATACGCGAAATCCTTTCCCGTTGGGTAGTGGCTTTTTAATGTAGACCGGTTTCGGTATTTGTCTTGACGGTGCGGAGCGAGGGGGGAAGCGAGCCTGCTCGCGATGAGGCCGGCACGAGCTCCTGCAAAAAGTGTCGGAACACGGCCCATCGCCATCTCATTCCTAGCCGCTGGCCTTTTTTCTGCATGCAGAAAAACCGTCACGTCCAACCCGCATCATCCGGTCGAAACGACCTAAGGAAACCACACCGTGAAAATCAACTGGGCCGAGAATTTGCGGCAAAACGTGCATCAAGTGGCCGAGTCCCTGGGCAATCTGTTCGTCGAGACGTTTCATTACCTGGCGTTGTTCGCCATCGGGGCGGTCACCGCGTGGGCGGCGGTGATGGAGTTCTTGCAGATGATCGAAGAGGGACACATCAAGATCGATGACATCCTCCTGCTGTTCATCTACCTGGAATTGGGGGCGATGGTCGGGATCTATTTCAAGACCAATCACATGCCAGTACGGTTTCTGATCTACGTGGCCATCACCGCGCTGACCCGTTTGCTGATTTCCAACGTTTCCCATCACAGCCCGCCGGACCTCGGCATCATCTACCTGTGTGGTGGCATCCTGCTGCTGGCGTTCTCGATCCTGGTGGTGCGCTACGCCTCTTCGCAATTCCCTTCGGTGAAGATCGAACCCCCGCACCGTAAGGTCGGTGCGGGTTCCAGTGAGCATGCCGAAGTGGAGAAGGGTGAGATTTAGGACGTGCACGAAACGTCGCGCAGGCACTGCGAGCACCAAGCCTAGAGGCTGGCGGCGGGAGCGCCCTGGGGTTGTGCCTGCCGGGGTGGCAGCCTGACGTTGTCACCGCCGGTCATGGCTTCGAGGATGGCCACGGCGCTGTGGCCCTGCTCGATGGCGATGCCGAACTGAATGCTTTGCACCAGCCGCTTGAGGCGTTCCGGATCGTTGCGTTGCTGGGCACTGATCATGCGCCGGGCGACGATCCGTCCGGCCTTGGACAAGGTCAGCATAATGCTGCCGTCGAGGCCCTGGATGCTCAGGTTGACCTGATAGTGCGGCGCAAAAGCGTCGGTAATGATCTGAAAAGGGTTGTCCATGATGCGTCACCGCCTGATTGAACGTGCAGTTGTTGACCGGCCCTGATCGGGATTAGTTCGCAATACCGGACCATCGGCCATTCCATGTTCGTGTTCATCCTCTGTTTCAAGACGGCAGGTGGGTGGCCATTTGATAGTTATCGCTTGCGCCTGCGTCTGCCTGAAAGGTAGCAAGGGACATGCCGGAAAAATCTTCGGACAATGGTTCCTGGCGCATCGATCCGCAGCACTCCGGGAGCGGCTGCGAAGACTGCCCGTTTCGGGGCGCAATGATCGTTGACGGTGCAGGAAAGAGGGGCTGCGAGGGGGACGGTGGGGCGAGGCAATTCCCGACATTAACAGCGCTTTCGCCCGTTGTCCGCCTTTATTTGCAAATGAATATTTATCTTTCTCAAGGGCTTGAATTGTTCCTCCGCCAGCCCGACTCTGTACTCAAGGGGCCGTTACGCCAACGTCGACAGGCCCCTGGCGAGCTAGCCGAGATAAGGGATGAACTATGCAAATCCAAGTCAACAGCGATAACCATATTCAAAGCAGCATCCGACTGGAGGAGTGGGTACGTACAACCATTGAAAGCACGCTCGAACGTTATGAAGACGACCTGACTCGGGTCGAGGTTCACTTGGGGGATGAGAACGGCGACAAGCCCGGACCCCATGATATGCGTTGCCAGATCGAAGCTCGGCCAAAGGGCCATCAGCCTGTTTCCGTGACGCACAAGGCCGGTTCGCTGGAGGCAGCGATCGAAGGCGCGGCAACCAAGCTTGAAAACGCCTTGGAACATTTGTTCGGCAAGCTGCGCGGCAAGCGCACCGCGGCAGTCAAGACCGAGTCCGTGGCACTGGCCGATGCGATGCTGGAGGAAGAATTCCTGGAAAACGAGCGGGCTGCCCTGAACGGCTGAGCCTGATTCAAATTCACTGACCTGCTAAACGGGCCTGCAATCGCAGGCCCGTTTCGTTTCTGCGGTGTCATGGACAGGACGCGGGTTGCGTGCCGATCAGAATGCTACGGATGTCTGCACATACAACGTGCGCGGTTCCCCTACGTACTTGCCCCGGTTGTTGTCGTCGAAGGAGCGGGTGAAGTACTGGGTATTGAACATATTCTTCACCCCCACGGCGACATTCAGGTCCGACAGCTGCGGGCCGAAATCGTAAGCGGCACGGCTGCTGAAGAGCATGTAGCCGGGAATATTGCCGGTGCTGCCGTCGGCGCTTTCGGTGCGGGTGTTGGCGTTGTCGGCGAACTGCGCGCTCTGGTAGGTACTGTCCAGGTTGAGCTTCCATGGACCTTCGGTGTAACCGATCCCCAGGGTGCCTTTGTGTTTCGAGGAGAACGGCACGCGGTTGCCCTTGTTCGGCCCGTCTTCGCGGATCGTGGCGTCGACGAAGGCGTAGGTGGCGTAGACATCGAAACCGGCCAGCGCCGGGCTCAGGCCATCGAGGGCATAGTTGATGCTGGTTTCGAGGCCCTGGTGACGCGTTTCGCCGCGGGCGATCACCGAGTCGTTGGTCTGGTTGCTTTCATACTGGTTGTCGAAGTTGATCAGGAATGCGCCAATCTCTGCCTTCAGGTTGCCATTGTCATAGCGGGTGCCGAGCTCCCAGGTGCGGGCTTTCTCCGGTTTCACTTCGCCACTGCTGACACGGTTGGGCATCTGGCTGTATTGCACGCTACCGAAGGAGCCTTCGGTGTTGGCATACAAGTTCCAGTCGTCAGTCAGGTGATACAGCACGTTCAGCGCCGGGAGGGCGGTGTTGTAGTCGCCTTTGTACTTCACATTCGTCAGGTTGTTGGTTTGCTGCGATTCGATCATCTCGTAGCGAATACCCGGTGTGATGGTCCACTTGCCGATGTCGATCCGGTCATCGATGAAAAACGCATTGGCTTGCGTGCCGCCACGGGTGTCTCGGTCGTTTCGGCTGTCGGTCGTCGGCAACTCATTGCTGGCGATGGGGGTGCGATAGCGCAACTCGTGACCGGCTTCGTTGATGTAACGGTAGCCGACCCCGACTTCGTGGCGTGTCGGGCCGAGGTCGAAGCCTTGGGCGAATCGGGTTTCCAGGCCACGCACCCAATATTCGCGAGGCGACAGGGAGAGGAACGAGCCTTGATCCAGGTAACCGCTGCGCAAGGTCTTGGTGAAAAATGTGCTGGCAGTGAATTCCCGGCGGTCTTGCTGGTAGCGGTAGCCGACGTTGACCAGGGTGCGACGTCCCCAGAACCGGTCGTTCGGTCGAGTGGACTGGTACGGATCGGCATCGTAGTCGGCGACATTCAGGCCGCCGGGCATATCGGCCTCACCCTCGTAGTACTGGGCCATGGCATTGAAACTGTTGGCATCGTCCAGCTGGTAATTGCCTTTGAGGATCAGGTCGTCGATTTGCGTGTCGCTGTGTTCGCGCCAATCGCCACCACGGGTTCCGGAATACAGCAGCGCACCGCCCAGGCCGTTGTCGGCGGTGCCGCCGGCCAACAGGTTGGAAGATGTCTTGAAGCCGTCGTGGCTGGAGGACGGGCTCGTCTCGGTCTGGAAGCCACCCTTGACCGTCGGCGCATCGGGAATCGCCCGGGTCACGAAGTTGACCACGCCACCGACGTTCTGCGGACCATAGCGCACCGCACCGCCGCCGCGCACGACATCCACGGCGTCCATGTTTCCCATGCTGACCGGGGCGAACGATAGCTGCGGCTGCCCGTACGGGGCGAAGGGTACCGGGATGCCGTCCATCAACACCGTGGAACGTGAGGCCAGGCGTGGGTTGAGGCCCCGGATGCCGAAGTTCAGCGCCATATCGTGGCTACCGGTGCCGTTGTTCTCGGGTGCGTTGACCCCGGGAATACGGTTGAGCACGTCGCGGGCCTGGGTCGCGCCCTGCCGTTCGAAGGTTTCGCGACGGATGACGTCACGGGCGCCGGGATGCTCGAACACGTTGACCTGCGCGGCATCGCCGAGCCAGTCGCCCACCACGGTGGTGGTCCCCAGGTCCAGCGCGGCGTCGCTGACCGGTTGCAGGCTGAAGGCGTTGTCGCCTTCGGGACGGGCTTGCAGGCCCGTACCTTCAAGCAACGCATCCAGGGCCTGTTCGGGGTTGTAGCTGCCTTCCAGGCCGCGGCTTTTCAACCCGCTGGTCACTTGCGAACCGAAGGAAATCAAGACCCCCGCTTCTCGACCGAACTGATTGAGGGCCTCTTCCAGCGAGGACGGCGCGATGTGGTAGGCCCTGGTTTCGGCTGCCTGCACTGGCGGTAACGCAACGAGGCTCAGGCTCGCCCCCAATAGCAGTCGGCGCAGGGTGCGAGTGATCGGAGTGAGGCGGCTAGGAAGTTGCTGCATGAAGGAGGGTCCTGAGAAGGTTGTGTCAAAGTGGCTTTACTTCTCTGTCACCCGAGGTGTCGAAAACGGCTCACCGGAACTTCATTTTTTTGAAACCGGGCGCATCCGGGTTCGTTCGAAGGCGACGCCTGCACTCGTCATGTTCAGCTGCGAGCTTCGACGCTGATCCAGTAGCGGGTAAACCGCCGCACAGTCACCGGCAGGCTGACTTCCAGCAGGTCGAGGATGCGTTCGCTGTTGTCCAGTGGGTAGCTTCCGGAAATCAGCAGGTTGGCGACCGCTTCGTCACAGTGCAACTGGCCGCGCCGGTAGCGGCTGAGTTCGTCGAGGAAATCCGCCAGGCGCATGTGGGACGCCACCAGCATGCCCTCGGTCCAGGCACCGCTGTTGGCGTCCAGTGCCGTGACCGGGCCGGGGCCGTTGACGCCCAGGCCCAGTTGTCGCGAGGCCGTCAGTAAGAGTGAGGCCCCATGCCGGTCGCGGACTTGCATTTGCCCTTCGAACACCGCCACCTGGGTGTGGTCGGCAAATTCGCGGACGTTGAATCGAGCGCCATGAGTTTCCAGCAGCCCGTGGGCGGTCATCATGTGCAGCGGACGAGGATCCCGGGTACTGGCCAGTTGCAGTTCCCCTTCGAGAAGGCGAATCACGCGGCGTTGGGCGTCAAAGCGAACGTCCACGGCGCTGCCGGTGTTGAGCTGCAACTGGCTGCCGTCATCCAGGGTCAGGCGACGACGCTCGCCCACCGGGCTGCGATAGTCTGCCAGCAGCGGGGGCAGCACTTGGCGTTCGCGCAGGCCCCAGGCCAGGGCCGAACCGGCGCCCAGTATCGATAGCAGCTTGAGCGCCTGGCGCCGGGTACTGCGCTTCGGTGCATTGAGGGCCGCGTGGGCCAAGGGGGAGGACACACTGCGCAGTCGTTGATTGACGCGTTGGATATGCTCCCAGGCACGGCGATGTTCGCTGTGGGCATCGAGCCACTGCTCCCAGGCCTGTTGCTGACGCGGGGTGAGTGGCCCCTGCTGCATTTCCAGCAGCCAGTGGACCGCCTGCTCGGCGACGCGCGTGCTCACATTGGGAGGCATATTCATGGGTTCACAGCGCGAAATAGCAGCGCATCGCTGCCTTGTTCAGATGTCGTTTGACCGTCGCCAGGGAGATGCCCAGTTCGCGGGCGATTTCGTTGTAGGTCAGCCCATCGACCTGAGCCAGCAGGAAGGCGCGTTTGACTGCACGCGGCAGGCCGTCGAGCAGCTGATCGAGTTCCAGCAGGGTTTGCAGAATGATCGCCCGATCCTCCTCCGACGGCGCCACCTGCTCGGGCAATTGAGCCAGGGCTTCGAGGTAGGCGCGTTCCAGGTCCTGGCGTCGGTAATGGTTGAACAGCACGCGTTTGGCGATGGTGGTGAGAAAGGCCCGCGGTTCGAGGATCGGTTGTGGATCGCGAGTGGTCAGTACCCGAATGAATGTGTCCTGTGCCAGGTCGGCGGCGCTGTCGGGGCAGCCGAGCCTGCGTCGCAGCCAGCCGTTGAGCCAGTTGTGATGGGCGGTGTAAAGCACTTCGACGGTGGGGGCGGGCGGCAACGGGGACACTCCGACAGCGATCGACTACGTTAGAGAACAAGAATTGTTCGCATTGTAGGGGCGCGACGGGGGCTACGGCAATCGGGATGAGAATCGGATCCTTTTTGAAGCGGTTACTTGAGTGTCTGGCGCAAAAAGGCCTGTCGATACTCTCCAGGCGTGGCTGCCAGAGCCTGGCGGAAACGGTGGGTGAAATGACTGGCGCTGGCGAATCCGCAAGCCAGGGCGACATCCGCCAAGGGGTGTGAGGTGGTGCGTAGCAGGTGTCGCGCCCGGGCAAGACGCCGCGCAAGCACGTATTGATGAGGGGGCAGTCCGAAGCTCTCGCGAAACATTCGGGCAAAGTGATACTCGGACAAGGCACACAACGCCGCCAGTTGCCCAAGGCTGATGGCATCGGCCAGGTGGCTGTCGATGTAGTCCACCAGCAAGCGTCGCTGGTGAGCGGCCAGTCCGCCCTTGAGGCGTAGCCCCTGGCGCGGGCTGACCTGGCTCAGCAGCAAATGACCGAGCAGGTCATGGGCCAGGCTGGTGCAAAGCAGGCGTTCGGCGGGTTCGTTCCAGTCGAGGCCGATCAACTGGCGAAACCGCTGAGCTTGTTGCGGGTCGTCGAGAAAGGTCGCTTCGTGCAATTGGACTTGCCGGGGTTCTCGGTCCAGCAACGTGACGCAACCGAGGGCGAACTGCTCGGGGCTGAAATACAGGTGGGCGAGGCGGATGTCACCGTTGATGACCCAGGCCGATTCATGGCCGGCCGGCAGGACACAGAGCTTGTCCGGTGCCCCCGTAGTCTCGGGGCGCTCGCGGCGAAAGGTACCGGTGCCACCGGCGATGTAGCACGACAGCGTATGATGAGTCGGCGCCTCGTAGTCCCGGGCGTCGTGATGATTGCTCCATAACGCGGCCGCCATGCCATCCCCCAGCTCGGCGCTGTACTCCAGGCGAGCATTGGGTGAGCTGTTGAGGGCTTGAAAGACTTGCAGGGTTTGCAGTGTGGACATGATCGTTCTCTCCAGCCTGCATCCTACTCCGTAGGCCGTCCCATGCCAGCCCGCCCACTGACAAAACCGCAAGTTTACGCAACTGGCCGTCGGCCCTTGGCGTGACACTGGTGGCCACTGTCAGGAGCCGCCGTCATGAATCTCTCGCTGTACTTGCTTACCGTATTGATCTGGGGCACCACCTGGATCGCGTTGAAACTGCAGTTGGGCGTCGTTGCGATTCCCGTGTCGATCGTCTATCGCTTCGCTCTCGCGGCGCTGATCCTGTTTGCAATGCTTTTGCTCAGTCGGCGTCTGCAAGCGATGAGTCGGCGCGGCCATCTGATTTGCCTGGCCCAGGGCCTGTGTCTGTTCTGCATCAACTTCATGTGTTTCCTCACCGCCAGCCAATGGATTCCCAGTGGCCTGGTGGCCGTGGTGTTTTCGACCGCCACGCTGTGGAACGCCCTCAACGCCCGGATCTTCTTCGGCCAGCGGATCGCGCGAAATGTGCTGTTGGGCGGCGCCTTGGGGTTGTCGGGGTTGGGCATGCTGTTCTGGCCGGAGCTGGCCGGCCATCATGCGAGCCCGCAGACGCTGCTGGGGTTGGCGTTGGCGCTGTTGGGGACCTTGTGTTTCTCGGCGGGCAACATGCTGTCGAGCCTGCAACAGAAAGCCGGGCTCAAGCCGTTGACGACCAATGCCTGGGGCATGGCTTATGGCGCGACGATGCTGGCTGTGTGGTGCCTGTTCAACGGCATCCCTTTCGACATGGAGTGGAACACCCGCTATATCGGCTCACTGATGTACTTGGTGATTCCCGGCTCGGTGATCGGTTTCACCGCGTACCTGACGCTGGTGGGGCGCATGGGGCCGGAGCGGGCGGCGTATTGCACGGTGCTGTTTCCGGTGGTGGCCTTGAACGTCTCGGCGTTTGCCGAAGGTTACCAGTGGACGGCACCGGCACTGGTCGGGCTGGTGCTGGTGATGCTGGGCAACGTGCTGGTGTTCCGCAAACCCCGGCCAGTGACCGCGAAGGTTGCCTGGGGCGCACGCTGAATCGACAGCGATGGCAGGCCCGCCAGACCGGGCCTGCCACGGGCGTCATTTCCAGACTTGAGGGTTGACCAGGTTCTGTGGCCGCTCGCCCATCAGCGCACTGCGCAGGTTATCCACCGCGAGATTGGCCATGGCTTCACGTGTCTCGTGGGTGGCCGAACCGATGTGGGGCAGGGTGACGGCGTTTTTCAACTGGAACAGCGGCGACTCGGCCAAGGGCTCTTTCTCGTAGACATCCAGCCCGGCGCCGCGGATGCGGTTGTTCTGCAAGGCTTCGATCAGCGCCGGTTCATCCACCACGGGGCCGCGGGAGATGTTGACGAGGATGGCGCTCGGCTTCATCAGCGACAGTTCGCGCTGGCCGATCAGATGACGGGTCTTCTCGCTCAAGGGCACCACGAGGCAGACAAAGTCCGCTTCGGCCAGTAACTGATCGAGTTCGCGAAATTGTGCGCCCAGCTGGTTTTCCAGTTCGGTCTTGCGGCTGTTGCCGCTGTACAGGATCGGCATGTTGAAGCCCAGGCGGCCACGCCGGGCGATGGCCGCGCCGATGTTGCCCATGCCGACGATGCCCAGCGTCTTGCCGTGCACGTCACTGCCGAACAGTTGCGGACCGACCGTGGCCTGCCATTGGCCGGCCTTGGTCCAGGCATCCAGCTCGGCGACGCGCCGGGCGCTGCTCATCAGCAAGGCAAAAGCCAGGTCGGCGGTGCTTTCGGTGAGCACGTCGGGGGTGTTGGTGAGCATGATGCCGCGTTCATTGAAATAGGCCAGGTCGTAGTTGTCATAGCCCACCGACACGCTGGACACCACTTGCAGGTTCGCGGCGCTTTGCAGCTGCTCGCGTCCGAGCTTGCGCCCGACACCGATCAGGCCATGCGCGTGGGGCAAGGCCTCGTTGAACTGAGCATTGATGTCGCCGTTCGCTGGGTTGGGCACGATCACGTCGAAATCCTGTTGCAAGCGCTCGACGGTCTGGGGCGTGATACGGCTGAAGGCAAGTACGGTTTTTTTCATCATGCAAGGCTCGTCTGGCAGAGGATACCAAGCACGCTAACATTCTTGGCGAGGGTTAGGCGAGAGGCAGTATCGATTGGGCGCAGTCAGGCACCCGCTCCCACAGGCGTTACGCTGCCCGCAATGAAATAAACGTATAGTCCAGCGGCGTGCCCGTCACGACCTGCGCCCCACAGGCTATGACCTGACCGGCTATGTCCTCACCAGACAGGTGGAATTGCCATTCACCGGCTTGCTGCTCCAGCGGCTGCAAACGCACCCGATCGATCGTCGCGGCAAAGGCAGTCATGTCTGGCAGATACGCGGTAAACCCATCGCCCTTCAACGCGGCGGTGTGGATGCCCAGCGCTGCGCAGATGCGCTCCTTGATCCGGATATCCTCGCGATCGGCCTGACGCGAACGTTCGATCAGCCCGGCCAGTTCACGGTCCACAAGCTCGCCTCCCACGATCAACTGCGGTCCGGTCTCCCACGATTCTGACGGGCATTCCTTTACGGCGATATTGAGCGGGATGTGCGGGTTGATCTCCATCGGATAGATACGACAGACCAACGGCCGGCGTTCATAGATCCGGCACAGGTTTTCTTCGTCAAGATTGCGGCAACGGCCGGCATTGTAGGCGGCGAAGGTGATCGCTACGAACGCTTCGGTGGTGCCGCTGCGGACCACCACCGAGCGACGTTGCGCATGTTCGTGCTGCGCCGCCGGCAGGCCGAGCCCATTGGACAGGAACGCTTCCACCAGGACGATAACCTGGCCTCCGTCGTGAGCCCACATCCTGGCCTCGTCGAGGGTGAGGGGAACATGGTGATCGCTGCAGCATTTGCCGCAGCCTACGCAGGAAAACCGTGTGTTCATTGAGCGACCGATCGGGAATGAAAAGGGCGACAGAAAAACGCCGTGACGGGCCGGGCCGAAGCAAGTTGTGCGCCATACATTCCTGCGGGAGCCGAGCAGGCTTGGCTCCCGCCGTTTTGTGGAAGCCTGATTGTCAGTGGCCCTGCTCGGCAACCGCCTTGGCCGCGGTGATCAGGCACTTGGTCAGTTCCGGCGAAGAGAACTTGGTCAGCACGCCGTTGGCCCCGGCCAACCGGGCCTTCTCGGCATTCATGGCGCTGTCCAGGGAGGTATGCAGCAGCACGTAGAGATGAGCGAAGTCCGGTGTCTCACGCAGGGTGCGAGTGAGGGCGTAACCGTCCATTTCCGACATTTCGATATCGGAAACGATCAGGTTGATCTGCCCTGCTGTGCCTTGCAAATCCAGCAGACACTCGATGGCTTCCTTTGCGCTGCGGGCGGTGTGGCATTGCAGGCCCAGGTTACGCAGGGTGTGCACTGATTGTTGCAGCGCTACCTGACTGTCGTCGACCACCAGGATCCGCGCGTTGCCCAGCACTTCGGCGTCTTCCATGCTCAGCTCGGTAGGCGCGGTTTCGATCTGCGCCGGGGCAATGCCGTGGATGACTTTTTCGATGTCCAGTACCTGTACCAGCGTGCCGTCCACCGAGGTCACGCCGGTGATGAACGCACGATTACCCCCGGAGCCATAAGGCGGCGGTTTGATGTCGGTGGTCAGGCAATGCACGATCTTGCTGACTGCCTGTACGTGCAGGCCCTGCTTGGACCGGCTGACATCGGTGACGATCAGGCATCCGCCATCCGGATCTTCCAGTGGCCGCTCGCCGATGGCTCGACTCAGGTCAATCACTGACAGCGAAGTGCCACGCAAGGTCGCGATGCCTTTTACGTGGGGGTGCGACTCCGGCAGTTTGGTCAGTGGCGGGCACGGGATGATTTCACTGACCTTGAGCAGGTTGATTGCCATCAGCTTGCCGCTGCGCAAGGTAAACAGCAGAAGCGAAAGTGAATCTGCGCGGGCTTTGTTGGAAGACATAAAAACCTTCTGTGTAAAAAGGTGGGGCGAGCATGAAGTTCGCCAGAACAGCTGGTGATATTGGGTTATCGACTTGTCAGGGGCAGGCTTTAGGATAAAAGCTGTCGACATCCGAATTCCTGCCAGCGGCCTGTGAATACACACCTGTGGCGGTTGAGGGGGCTATTTGAGCCCCAACCGCCGGGCCATCCGACCCAGGTTCGCCCGGTCCAGGCCCAGTTCCCGGGCGGCACTGGCCCAGTTGTGTTGATGGCGCTCCAGGCTGGCGCCGATCATTTTGCGCTGGAAGTCATCCACGGCTTCGCGCAAGTCGCCTGCCACAGGTCCCCCGTCCTGCGCAGGGGCGTTGGCAGGGGTAGGGTTCTGTGCAGTGACTTGGGGCAAGTCCAGATCCTGGGCACCCAGGCTGAGGATCTTCGGTCGCGCCGGGCATCGTCCCAAGGCTTTCAAGGCGCTGCGGCCGATCAGGTGTTCCAGTTCGCGCACGTTGCCCGGCCAGTCGTAGGCCAGCAGTGCGGCCTGGGCGTCGCTGCTCAGGCGCAGGCTGCCCAGGCCCATGCGCGAGCGGTTCTGTTCCAGGAAAAAGCCGCTGAGCAGTAGCACGTCCCGCCCGCGATCCCGCAAGGCCGGTACCTGCAGGGGATAGACGCTCAAGCGATGATAGAAGTCGGCCCGATAGCGACCGTTTCGCACCTCCTCGGCAAGGTCACGGTTGGTGGCGGCGATCAGGCGCACATCGACCCGGTGTTCCTTGTCCGAGCCCAGGCGCTGCAACTGGCCGCTTTGCAGAACCCTGAGCAATTTGGCCTGGACGGTGAGGGACAGCTCGCCCACTTCATCGAGGAACAAGGTGCCGCCATCGGCCAGCTCGAATTTGCCGCGCCGGTCGCTGGTGGCCCCGGTGAACGCGCCGCGCACATGGCCGAAGAGTTCGCTTTCCACCAATGTGTCCGGCAGGGCGGCGCAGTTGAGGCTGATCATCGGCTGCTCCGCGCGCTTCGAGGCGGCATGGATGGCTTGGGCGACCAGTTCCTTGCCGACGCCGGTTTCGCCGGTGATCAACACCGTCAGGTCGCTGCCGGCCACCAGGTTGATTTCTTCCATCAGGCGCCTATGGGCTTTGCTTTGGCCAACCATGTCCCGGTGTTGCTGGCCGCTGGCCTGGCGATAAACCTCGGCGCGGCGGTGTTCGTCTTCGGCTTTCAAAGCCAGGCGCTCGATGCGTTCGGCCGCGCTGACCGTGGCTGCGGCGAGGCTGGCGAAGGCCTGCAAGGCGCTCAGGTCGATCGGCTCGAAGCGGCCTGGATCCAGAGAGTCGAGGGTCAGCAGGCCCCAGGGGCGCTCGTCGACGAACAACGGACAACCCATGCAATCGTGGACTTCCAGATGATCGTCGAGGCCTTCCACCAGCCCGTCGTACGGATCGGGCAGATCGCTGTCGGTGGCGAAACGGGTGGGGTTCGGGTTGGCCAGCAGCGCCTCGAAGCGCGGGTGCTCGCTGACCCGGAAGCGTCGGCCCAAGGTGTCGGTGCTCAAGCCGTCCACCGCCAGGGGCACCAGGCAGTCTCCGTCCAGGCGCAGCAGTGCGGCGGCGTCGCAGGGCAACAAGGCGCGCAGGGCCCCCAGCAGGCGGCGATAGCGCTCGCCTTCAGGCAGTTCCCGGGACAGGTCCGCCACCAGGGGCAACAAGGCTGTAAGAAGGGAGGTTGCGGTCATAAAGACTCCATGTAGTCCGAAAGACTATATCGGTACTTGTGTCTTTATGACTACTTTTATTTTAAGTTATTGATAAATAATGAAATTAATCATGGCATGAAATCTGATAGGACAAGGTAGTTGTTATCAAGTCCTTGCATGGAGTCACCTTATGCTCAGCCAAGAAGAACGCGCCATCATTCGTTCCACCGTTCCATTGCTGGAAAGCGGTGGTGAAGCGCTCATTACCCATTTCTACCGCATGATGCTGTCCGAATATCCCCAGGTGCGTCCGCTATTCAACCAGGCTCACCAGGCCAGCGGCGACCAGCCCCGCGCCTTGGCCAATGGCGTATTGATGTATGCGCGACACATCGACCAGCTCGACCAGTTGGGCGACTTGGTGGCGAAAATCGTCAACAAGCACGTGGCCTTGCAGATCCTGCCAGAACATTACCCGATCGTCGGTGCCTGTCTGTTGCGAGCCATTGCCGAGGTGCTGGGCGAGGAAATCGCTACCCCCGAGGTGATTGCAGCGTGGGGCGCGGCCTATAACCAGCTGGCCGATATCCTGATCGGTGCCGAAGCCGGCATGTACGACCAGAAAGCCGCGGCACCGGGCGGCTGGCGTGGCGAGCGCGAGTTCATCCTGACCGCCAAGGTGCAGGAAAGCTCGGAGATCACCTCGTTCTACTTCGAACCGGCGGATAAAGGGCCGATCCTCGTAGCAGAGCCCGGCCAGTACATCGGCATGAAACTGCTGCTGGAAGGTGAAGAAGTACGGCGCAACTATTCCCTGTCGGCCTTGGCGGACAACGGTCAGTACCGGATCAGTGTCAAGCGCGAAGCGGGTGGGCGGGTGTCGAACCACTTGCATGACGATTTCCACATCGGCGACAGCATCCAGCTGTTCCCGCCGTCCGGAGATTTCTACCTCACTGACAGCGACAAGCCCCTGGTGCTGATCAGTGGCGGCGTCGGCATCACCCCGACCCTGGCGATGTTGCAGGCGGCACTGCAAACCGAGCGACCGGTGCATTTCATCCACTGCGCACGCAACGGCCGGGTGCATGCCTTCCGTGACTGGATCGACGACCTGGCCAAGCGACACCCGCAGCTCAAGCGCTTCTATTGCTACGACGAAGACGACGGTTCCAGCCCGGCCGACAAGGTGGGGTTATTGAGCCAGGAGCAACTGGCCAAATGGCTGCCGGAGCAGCGTGATGTGGATGCCTACTTCCTCGGGCCGAAGGGCTTCATGGCGGCGGTCAAGCGCCACCTCAAGAACCTCGGCGTGCCAGATGAGCAGAGCCGCTACGAGTTCTTCGGGCCGGCGGCTGCGCTGGAATGAAAGCAGGCGGCTGACCCGGGAAACCGGGTCGCCGCTATCGCGAGCGGGCTCGTTCCCACATTTGATCTGCTGTGAGCACAGACTTGGCGTTCACTCGGAACCTATATGGGAGCGAGCCTGCTAGCGATTAATCCGCACTTAACCCACCTCCTGTTTATTCCCTCCCAAACTTGACGCCAGCCGCTCGTTCACTGTCATGGTCAGCGTGTAGACTTCGGCCATCCGCCAGCGCGCCGAGTGTCTCTGGGCTGTGCGTCGATCCATGCCTACATAAGGGAAACGCAATGAGTGAGGAAATGATCCGGTTGGGCCGTGAACGGCGCTACCTGGTGCTGTTGGGAGTGATCTGCCTGGCGCTGATCGGTGGCGCGTTGTACATGCAGGTGGCCCTCGGTGAAGCGCCGTGCCCACTGTGCATCCTGCAGCGCTATGCGTTGTTGCTGATCGCGATCTTCGCCTTTATCGGCGCGGCCATGCGCACCCGTCGCAGCCTGACAATCCTTGAAGGCATCGTGGTGCTTTGTGCCCTGGCCGGTGCGGGAGTGGCGGGGCATCACGTCTATACCCAGTTCTTTCCGGCGGTGAGCTGCGGAGTCGATGTGCTGCAGCCGATCGTCGACGACCTGCCGCTGGCCAAGATCTTCCCGCTGGGTTTCCAGGTCGACGGTTTCTGCTCCACGCCCTATCCGCCGATCCTGGGCTTGTCCCTGGCGCAATGGGCCCTGGTGGCCTTCGTGCTGATCGTGGTGCTGGTGCCGCTGTTGGTGTCGCGCAACCGCAAATCGCTTCGCTGAATGCCTGACGGAAACGCCCCGGTTTTTCTTCCGAAGAGCCGGGGCGTTTTTCGTTTCAGTCGTCCAAGGCGATGGCCTTGATCCCGGACAAGAATGCTCTGCGACAATCTGCGACACGTTGTCACACATCCTGCCGATGACACGTCTTCCACGACGCCAATAGTCGCGTTGTCCTGTAACAAAAAAAGGCCTCGAGTGCCCCGCTTTCGCCACCGCCTTCCCGCGCAGGGCAGGCATTTTTAACAATATCGCGCCATGGGGCAAAGCCCCCGAAAACTGGGCACTTGCGTGGCCTGAAAAGTCTGTGAATCCCTTGTGGCCTGTCTAAATCGGGCTTAGTAGACCTACGTTTTTTGGGGTTCTTGTTGAGAACTGTTTTCGATAACATGGGCGTCTGTTGCAGAATCCGCCATAGATTGTTGCCGGTTCGGATAAAAATTATTTCGGGATGAGACATGGTCTACAGCGCTCCAGCTCACTACAATCGCCCGCACCGAATATCCGACCCGGCTCAGGCTTGAGCGCGAGAGGTGGTCGAAGGGCGTCCCGCCCCATGCGATCCCAGGTGTCGGTGCCTTCCAACTACCCGCACCAAATGGAATTGGGCTGTAACAAGGCCTTTTACCGACGAATTCGAATAAGAACTCACTGCTGGCCCAGGATGTGTCGAACAGCGTCTGACGCTCGACGGACAGCCCTTATTCAAATCCAAGAAAATGCCAACCCTTGGCAGGGTGAAGTGTTGGCGATCAAAACCCAACTGCATTGCGCAAGCTGCTTTAGAGGTCGTGAGATGAGTAAAAACAGGTACCCCCGATTACTAGGCTTGTTGCCGCTGCTCGGCACGTTGCTGCTGGGAGGCTGCAACATGACCTTGCTCGATCCCAAGGGCCAGGTCGGCCTGGATGAACGAAACCTGATCATCACCGCCACGCTGCTGATGTTGCTGGTCGTTGTGCCGGTCATCGTCATGACGTTCCTGTTCGCCTGGAAATACCGCGCGTCCAACACCCAGGCCGTGTACACGCCGAAGTGGTCGCACTCGACCAAGATCGAGGTGGCCGTATGGACCATCCCGGTGCTGATCATCATTGCCCTGGGTTATGTCACCTACAAGTCGACCCACGCCCTGGACCCGTATCGTCCGCTGGACTCCGACGTCAAGCCGGTCACCATCGAGGTGGTGTCGATGGACTGGAAGTGGCTGTTCATCTACCCGGAACAAGGCATCGCCACCGTCAACAAGATCGTGTTCCCGGCCCACACGCCGATCAACTTCAAAGTCACCTCCGACACTGTGATGAACTCGTTTTTCATCCCGGGCCTGGGTGGCCAGATCTACGCAATGGCGGGCATGCAGACCAAGCTGCACCTGATCGCCAACCAGAACACCGAACTTGAAGGTATCTCCGCCAACTACAGCGGCGCGGGTTTCACCGGCATGAAGTTCAAGGCAGTCGCCACGACTCAGGAAGAATTCGACGCCTGGGTCAACGAAGTGAAGAAGGCACCTAAGCAGCTTGAAAAAGCTGAATACGAAGCCCTTTCCAAACCGAGCCAGAACAACCCAGTCGAACTCTACTCGTCGGTTACGCCGAACCTGTTCCAGACCATCATCGACAAATATGAAGGGATGAACCCGGGCAAGCCAATGCACCACGAGAAGAAAGAGAAGGAAGTGGCGCACAACATGGAAGGGATGGACATGAGCTCGCATTCAGCTGCCGGGGCAGAGGAGTAAACGATGTTTGGTAAATTAAGTTGGGAAGCGATCCCGTTCCACGAGCCGATTGTCATGGTGACCCTCGCCATCATCGCCCTCGGTGGTCTGGCGCTGGTCGCCGGGATCACTTATTTCAAGAAGTGGACCTACCTGTGGACCGAGTGGCTGACGTCCGTCGACCACAAGAAAATCGGCGTGATGTACATCATCGTCGCCATGGTCATGCTGCTGCGCGGCTTTGCCGATGCCATCATGATGCGTACCCAGTTGGCCATGGCCACCGAGGGTTCGCCTGGCTACCTGCCGCCTGAACACTATGACCAGATCTTCACCGCCCACGGTGTGATCATGATCATCTTCATGGCGATGCCATTCTTCACCGGTCTGATGAACCTGGCAGTGCCGCTGCAAATCGGTGCGCGCGACGTGGCCTACCCTTTCCTGAACTCCCTCAGCTTCTGGCTGCTGGTGTCCGGCGTGGTGCTGATCAACGTTTCCCTGGGTGTCGGCGAGTTCGCCAAGACCGGTTGGGTCGCCTATCCGCCGTTGTCGGGGCTGCAGTACAGTCCAGGCGTCGGTGTGGACTACTACATCTGGGCGCTACAGCTATCCGGATTGGGAACAACGCTAACCGGGGTCAACTTCCTGGCCACCGTGCTGAAAATGCGTACCCCTGGCATGAAACTGATGGACATGCCGATCTTCACCTGGACCTGCACCTGGGCCAACGTCCTGATCGTCGCTTCCTTCCCGATCCTGACTGCTACCCTGGCACTGCTGACGCTTGACCGCTACATGGATTTCCACATTTTCACCAATGAACTGGGTGGAAATCCGATGATGTACGTGAACCTGTTCTGGGCCTGGGGTCACCCCGAGGTGTACATCCTGATCTTGCCGGCGTTCGGTATCTTCTCCGAAGTCATCTCGACCTTCTCCGGCAAGAAACTGTTCGGCCACCACTCGATGATCTACGCTTCGGGCGCGATCTCGGTGTTGGGCTTCATGGTCTGGCTGCACCACTTCTTCACCATGGGTTCGGGCGCCAGCGTCAACGCCTTCTTCGGCCTGGCGACCATGCTGATCTCGATTCCGACCGGGGTGAAGCTGTTCAACTGGCTGTTCACCATCTATCAGGGCCGCCTGCGTTTCACCAGCCATGTGATGTGGACCCTGGGCTTCATGGTGACCTTCGCCATCGGTGGCATGACCGGCGTACTGCTGGCCATCCCAGGTGCTGACTTCGTCCTGCACAACAGCCTGTTCGTGATTGCGCACTTCCACAACGTGATCATCGGCGGCGCGGTGTTCGGCTACATCGCCGGCTTCGCCTTCTATTTCCCGAAAGCGTTCGGCTTCAAGCTGCACGAAGGCTGGGGCAAGGGCGCGTTCTGGTTCTGGATCACTGGCTTCTTCGTCGCGTTCATGCCGCTCTATGCACTGGGCTTCATGGGCATGACCCGTCGCCTGAACACCACCACCAACCCTGAGTGGGTGCCGTACCTGTACGTCGCCATGTTCGGTGCGGTGTTGATCGCGGTCGGTATCGCCTGCCAGCTGATCCAGCTGTACGTCAGCGTGCGTGACCGCAACAAGGCAGAGAACCGGTGCGAACACGGCGACCCGTGGAATGCCCATACCCTGGAATGGTCGACCTCTTCGCCACCGCCGTTCTACAACTTTGCCGTGCTGCCGAAAGCGGACGTCATCGACCCGTTCACCGAAGCCAAGGAAAACGGTACTGCGTACCAGACTCCGGCCAAGTACTCGCCGATTCACATGCCTAACAACACCGCTACCGGTGTGGTCATGGGCGGCCTGTTGACCGTGTTCGGTTTCGCGATGATCTGGCACATCTGGTGGTTGGCCATCGCCAGCCTGGTCGGCACCGTGGTGTATTTCGCCATTCATGCCGCCCGTGACGATCAGGGCTACATGGTGCCGGTGGATGTCATCGAACGCATCGAAGCCGAGCAGCACAAACGTCTGGTCGCGGCCGGGAAAGTCCCAGCCACCGCCACCCGTGTTGAAACCTCGTTGGAACAGGCTTAAACCATGTCGAACTTAGTGACCAATGTTGGACACGCCCATGGTCATGACCATGGGCACGATGACCATCACCACGACTCGGGCGAGATGACCGTATTCGGTTTCTGGCTCTACCTGATGACCGACTGCATTCTGTTTGCGTCGATCTTCGCGGTATACGCGGTGCTGGTTAACAACGTCGCCGGTGGCCCGTCGGGCCACGACATCTTCGAACTGCCGTACGTACTGGGTGAAACCGCGCTGCTGCTGTTCAGCTCGATCACCTACGGCTTCGCCATGCTGGCGTTGTTCAAGGGCAAGAAAACCCAGGTACTGGGCTGGTTGGCCATGACCTTCCTGCTGGGTGCCGGCTTTATCGCCATGGAGATCAACGAGTTCCATATCCTGATCGCCGAAGGCTACGGCCCTAGCCGCAGCGGTTTCCTGTCCGGGTTCTTCACCCTGGTCGGTACCCACGGTCTGCACGTGACCAGCGGCCTGATCTGGATGGCGATCATGATGTACCAGGTCCATAAAAATGGCCTGACCGCCACCAACAAGACCCGTCTGAGCTGCCTGAGCCTGTTCTGGCACTTCCTGGATGTGGTGTGGATCTGCGTATTCACCGTTGTTTATCTGATGGGGACCCTGTAAATGGCTAACGCTCATTCCCATGATGGCCACGACGCCGGCCACGGCAGCGTCAAGTCCTACGCCATCGGTTTCATCCTGTCGGTGATCCTGACTGTCATTCCGTTTGGCCTGGTGATGTACCCGTCGCTGCCCAAGAGCCTGACCCTGTGGATCATCCTGATCTTCGCCGTGGTCCAGGTCCTGGTGCACCTGGTGTACTTCCTGCACCTGGATCGCTCCGCCGCACAGCGTAACAACGTGATTGCGTTTGTCTTCGCTGCGCTGGTGATCGTCCTGCTGGTCGGCCTGTCGTTGTGGATCATGTTCAGCATCCACACCAACATGATGGCGCACTGAGGAAAGTCCGGATGTCCTTAAAGCACTTTATCCAAATCACCAAGCCGGGGATCATTTTCGGTAACGTGCTTTCTGTGGCAGGCGGGTTTTTCCTGGCCTCGAAAGGGCATGTCGATCTGGCCATTTTCCTGGCGGCGATGATCGGCACGTCCCTGGTGGTAGCGTCCGGTTGCGTGTTCAACAACTGCATCGACCGCGACATCGACATCAAGATGGAGCGCACTAAAAACCGTGCGCTGGTCCAGGGGCTGATCCCGGTGCAACTGGCCCTGGCGTTCGCCACAGTGCTGGGAGTCGCGGGCGTGGCGTTGTTGTATCGGGTGGCGAACCCGTTGGCGGCGCTGTTTGCGGTCATCGGGTTCGTCATCTACGTTGGCCTCTACAGCCTGTACCTCAAGCGCAAGTCGGTTCACGGCACGCTGGTGGGCAGCCTGTCGGGGGCGATGCCCCCCGTGATTGGCTATGTGGCGGTCAGCAACAGCTTCGACATGGCCGCGCTGACGCTGCTGGTGATGTTCAGCCTGTGGCAGATGCCGCATTCCTACGCCATCGCGATCTTCCGCTTCAATGACTACCTGGCAGCGTCGATTCCGGTGCTGCCGGTCAAGCGCGGCATTCGCGTGGCCAAGAAGCACATCTTGCTCTACATCCTGGCCTTCCTGGTGGCGACCCTGATGCTGACCTTCAGCGGCTACGCTGGCATGAGCTATCTCGCTGTCGCCGCTGCCATGGGCATGTACTGGCTGTACATGGCCTGGACCGGCTACAAGGCGGTGGATGACACGGTCTGGGCACGCAAGCTGTTCGTGTTCTCGATCTTCACCATCACTGCCTTGAGCGTCATGATGTCCCTGGACTTCAAAGTGCCGAGTGAGCTGCTGCTGACTTACGCGCCTTAAGCTTCAGACGCTGCACAAAAAGCCCCGCCTTCGTGAGAAGGGCGGGGCTTTTTCTTGGACGTTTTTCTGGGCTGTTGTGGGAGCGAGCAAACCCGCTCCCACAGGAAAGCGGGGGGCGCTTTACTGCTGGGCGATGCTGTAGCCGTCGAATGCCTTTTGCTGTTGCAGGGCGGTGACGATGCTTTTGCGGGTCGCCTGGTGTTCGGTGCCTTCGTTGTCCAGGAAGGTTTCGCTTTCCAGCTCGGCGTCGTCGCCTTCGCCCACGAAATTGAAACCCAGGAATTCGAAGGCTTCGCGGTCGACGTTCGGCTTGGAGCGTGGTGTGCGCAGGGGCAGGGTGACGCTGATGCCGTCTTTGCTGATGACAAATACTTCCGCTTCTTTCTTGGCGCGCGAGGCTTTGCCCTTGCTGCCGCTCGGATTGCTGATGGCCTGGTGTGTCTGGTTCAGTACTTTCAGGGCCAGGCCATAAACCAGTTCCTGAAACGCCGGATCGTCCTTGTAGCTCGACAGGATGCGGCTGATGGGGAAGCGGCTGCTCAGGTCTTCCAGGGCCGCGAAATCGGCGGCTTCGGCATCCTTGAGTTGCTTGAGCTGGCCCATGAGCTCGTAGGCTTTGTCATCGTCGAACGCATCGTGAGCCTGACGGATGGCGCTGCGCAGTTCGCGGATCTGATCGCTTTCGCGGTTTGACTGGAAGGCGTCGAGCACCATCTCACTGATGCTTTTGGCCTGGGGCAGATGCTGTGAAAGATTGATGGAGTTTTCGTATTCCGCTTTGGACGACAGGGTGACTACGGATTCAGCGGTGTTGGAATCGGACATTGAAATTTCACTACTTCTGTTAGCGGGATGAGGCGAGAAAGGTATGGCGCTTTTTTTCGGTCGCCTAATCTATTGGAGGCGGGCGGCATTGTCACGGTTGAACCGGCGGCAGGTCGTCTTTTATTGTCGGGGCCAGTATTGAGCTGCCCATCAGCGTCTCCAATCGCAGCGCATCGGGTATCGCGGCACCGCTGGCCGTGTTGTCGAAAATGCACCAGGTCGGCGTATCGGGCTCGCTGTTCAATTGGCCGGCAAGCTGTCCCAACCAGATGTCTTCATAGGACGAATGATAAATTCGCGGTGAGCCGTGCAGTCGGTAGTAACGAACCCCACGCCATCCCGCAGGTTGACCGCAGCCGGGTAAGGGCGATGGGTCGGCGGCGACGCGACCGATGTGCTCGTCTTGCAGCAGTGCCGTGACGTGCTCCGCAAGCCAGCTCGGATGCCGGGGCTCAAGCACGGCATGGCCTTGATAACGATCGCGCAAGGCTTTGAAAAATGCCCCCTCCGCGGTGGCCTCGAAGGCCAGCGACGGCGGTAACTGAATCAACAGGCAGCCCAGTTTTTCACCCAACTGCGAACACTGTCCGAGAAATTCATCCACCAGCCCCTCGCAATCGCGCAACCGCCGTTCGTGAGTGATCTGCTTGGGCACCTTGACCGAAAACCGAAAACCCGGAGGAACGCTGTCGGCCCACTTTGCATAGGTGGCGGGGCGGTGCGGACGGTAGAACGAACTGTTGATCTCCACGGCCGGGAAGCGGGCGCTGTAGCGCTGCAGGTGCGTGCCTTCGTTGGGGAAAGCTGGCCACTGCTCTCGGGGCAGTGACCAGCCAGCGCAGCCCAGGTAAAAAGCTGAGGGAGAGGGGAGTGAAGTCGACAAGTTCGATGGCCCGGTTGCAAGCGTTACCCTTACGACCGCTGCACGTGCCTCAAAGCTGCAAACTTTTCCGATGTAGCCTGCAGAGGCTACTTTGCTCAAAGTAGCTTCTGCAGGCTACATCGGCGTTTCGTCAGGAAATTTCCCCCATTGCCCCAACGTAAATTCCACGAAACTGCGCAGCTTCGGCAACCGATAGCGATCCTGGGCATAGATAAGGTTCATCGGCCGGTGGGGCAGTTGGTAATCCTGTAACAGCGCCACCAGATTCCCCTCCTTGAGGTCTTGTTCCACCAATGCATCAGGCAGCATCACCACGCCCATGCCGGCCAGGGCGGCGCGATGCAGGCCCGAGGAACTGTTGATCAGCATCGGCCCGTTCACCGGTATCTTGATTTCACCCTCGGGGCCGTTGATGGGCCAATGGTCCTGGGCGAATCGCCATTCGTCTCCGGCGGAATAGGCGAACGACAGGCAATCGTGATGTTGCAGGTCGGCCGGTTGTTCCGGTGTGCCTCGCCGGGCCAGGTAAGCCCTGGAGGCACAGATGGTCAAGGTGTAGTCCACCAACGGACGGGCGATCAGTTTCGGGTCGGGCAGGCCGAGGCGGATGGCGGCGTCGAAGCCATGGTCGAGCAGGTCCAGGCGTTGGTTGGTCAGAACCACGTCGAGCTTGACCTGTGGATAACGTTGACTGAATTCGGCCAATGCCGGCGCGAGACGCTCGGTGCCGAAGGTCAGCGGTGCGGTGATGCGCAAGGTGCCAGTGGGTTCGCCTTGGGTCTGCTCCGCCAGGCGTTCGGAGTCGGCCACCAGCCCCAGTACTTCGAGGCAGCGTTGATAGTAGGTCGAGCCGAATTCCGTCAGACGCTGACGACGGGTCGTACGATTGAGCAGCCGCACGCCCAGGCGTTGCTCCAATGCGCGAAGGTGATTGCCTACCATGGTGGTGGACATTTCACACGCCTGGGCTGCTGCCGTCAGGCTACCGGTTTCCACCACTTTGACGTAAACGCCCATTGCCTGGAACAGATCCATTATCAAGCCTGGCTTTTAAATGATTGAAGTAAAGTGCTGTTTATCCAATTCAGGTGGCTAACGATACTGGAAAAAACCACCCGATGGAGCCTGACGTCATGACTGCCGCCTGCCTGATGACCACGTATCAACCCCTGGCACTGAATTTCACCCACGGGCTGGGGACGCGTCTGTGGGATCAGAACGGTCGTGAATACCTCGACGCGGTGGCCGGCGTGGCGGTGACCAACGTGGGCCATTCCCATCCCAGACTGGTCGCCGCGATCAGCGAACAGGCCGGCCTGTTACTGCACACGTCCAACCTGTACAGCATCGACTGGCAGCAACGGCTGGCGCATAAACTCACGCAGCTCTGCGAGCTGGAACGGGTGTTTTTCAACAACTCGGGCGCCGAGGCCAACGAAACAGCGTTGAAGCTGGCACGTCTGTATGGCTGGCACAAAGGCATCGAGCAGCCGCTGGTGGTGGTCATGGAGAATGCGTTTCACGGGCGCACCCTGGGCACCTTGTCTGCCAGTGACGGTCCGGCGGTGCGGCTGGGTTTTAATCGGTTGCCGGGAGATTTCATCAAGGTACCGTTCGGTGATCTCCAGGCTTTGGAAACCATCCAGCAAGTCCACGGCGAACGCATCGTCGCGGTGCTGGTGGAGCCGATCCAGGGCGAAAGCGGTGTGCAACTCGCACCGCCGGGCTATCTCAAGGCCTTGCGGCAGTTGTGCAGCCGCCGGGCCTGGTTGCTGATGCTCGATGAAATCCAGACCGGCATCGGCCGTACCGGCCAGTGGTTCGCGTTCCAGCATGAGGGCATCGTGCCGGATGTCATGACCCTCGCCAAAGGCCTGGGCAATGGCGTGCCCATCGGTGCCTGCCTGGCCCGGGGCAAGGCGGCCGAGTTGTTTACGCCCGGCAGCCATGGCAGTACGTTCGGTGGTAATCCGCTGGCCTGTCGGGTTGGCTGCACGGTGTTGGACATCATCGAAGAGCAAGACCTCGTGGATAACGCCAGGTGCCAGGGCGAACGGTTACTGAGCCGGCTGCGGGCGGAACTGGCGGATAACCCGAACGTGCTGGCGATTCGCGGCCAGGGCCTGATGATCGGCATCGAACTCAAGCAGCCGGTCCGCGACCTGGCGTTGCGCGCAGCGCAGGACCATGGCCTGCTGATCAACGTCACCCGTGGCAAGGTCATCCGCCTGCTGCCGCCGTTGACGGTCGACGAGCGGGAAGTGGAAATGATCGTCAGGGGCGTGAGCCGGGTGCTCGCGCAGGCATGAGGTCGGTCCAGGCCCACCAGGCGAGGGCCGTCGCACTGATCAGCGCGCCCAACAGGCAGACCGCGCCCCAGCCCCACTGGGCATAGACCTGGGTCGCGGCGCTGGCGCCCACTGCGCTGCCGAGGGAGTAGAAGCACATGTACGCGCCCACCAGGCGACTCTGCGCATCGGGGCGGGCGGCGAAGATGAGGCTCTGGTTGGTCACGTGCACGGCCTGAACGGCGAAATCCAGCATGATCACCCCGGCAATCAATGCCAGCCATGATACCTGGAGGAAGGCCGTGGGCAGCCACGACAGCGTCAGCAAGGCCAGGGCAATGCCCGTGGTGCGTCGGCTCAGTCCCCGGTCGGCCCAGCGTCCGGCTTTCGAGGCGGCCAGGGCACCGGCCACGCCGGCCAGGCCGAACAGGCCGATCTGGGTATGGGACAATGACAGCGGCGCAGCGCTGAGAGGCAACACCATCGCGGTCCATAACACACTGAATGCGGCGAAGATCAACAAGGCAAGCAGGCCCCGGGTCCGCAGGGTGCGCTCCGTGACGAACAGTGCGAACAACGAGCCGATCAACCTCGCATAGGACATGTCGGGCCTGGGTGTGCTGATCGCCGGGACCGTCCTGGCGAGCACGACGCACAGGATCAGCATCAGTCCCGCCGAAACGAAATACGCCATGCGCCATCCCGCCAGGTCGGCAATCCCCCCCGACACCAAACGGGCCAGCAGAATGCCCACCACCACGCCGCTGGTGACCGACCCCACGGCGCGGCCGCGCTGTTGCGGCGAGGCAAGGGCGGCGACAGAGGCGACAATGACCTGCACCAGCACCGCCAGCATCCCCACCATGACCATCGCCCCCAACAGCACCGGCCATTGCCTGGCGCACCCGGCGACAGCGAGTGCCACGGCCGATAGCAGCGTCTGGCAGACCATCAGGTGCTTGCGATTGACCCGGTCTCCCAAGGCAACGATGAACACCAGGCCCACGGCGTAGCCGGCCTGGGTAGCGGTCACCACGGTGCCGGCCAAGCCAGGGGCGATCCGCAGGTCCTGGGTAATGGAGTCGAGCAACGGTTGGACGAAGTAGACATTCGCCACGGCCAGGCCGCAGGCCAGGGAGAACAGCAGCGTCATCCCCCGGGTGAGCCCGGGAGCGGTTGTCCGGTCCGACTGGGGGAGGGTGGAATCATGTGAAGTCATGGTGCTTCCTTGGCAGATTCAGGTTTTGATTTGAAACCACTCATTTGATTTCTAACTGTTTCGGTTTTAATCTGCAACCAGTTTTCCGGCGAGAGTGATTCAGATGACGCAGCAGACAGGGTCAGGCAGCCATGAATGCCCGGTGGCCAGGGCGGTGGAGGTCATTGGGGATCGCTGGTCGCTGCTGATCGTTCGCGACGCATTCGACGACGTGCGCAGGTTCAGTGAATTCCAGAAGAACCTCGGGCTGGCGAAGAACATCCTCGCTTCGCGCCTCAAGGCGCTGGTGGAGGTGGGGGTGCTGGAGACGAGGCCTGCCTCCGATGGCAGCGCCTACAAGGAATATGTACTGACGCAAAAGGGGCGCGAGGTATTCCCCATCGTGGTTTCCCTGCGCCAGTGGGGTGAGCGACATTTGTTCAAGGCCGGGGAAACGCACTCGGTGCTGCTGGACAATGAGCGGGACGAGCCGGTGGCGTTGCTCGAGGTTCGTTCGCTTGATGGCAGGAAACTCGAGGCGGGCGATTGCCATCGTCGTCGCGTGATCAAGGCTTGAAGGGGGGCCGTTTCGATTTGTAAGTTCTTGGTAAACCTTCGCCATTGCACGGAATTTTCAACCTTTGCCGCGTTCCAACGCCAGCCAGAGTCGATTGCCCGTGCCCTGGCACATCAGACCGAAAAACCAGGAGCTTTTTCCCATGTTCACCCCGCGTCGCTTGATTGTTGTCGCTACCGCTGTGGCCCTGTTGTCCGGCTGCGCGTCGCCTAACCCTTATGATAACCAGGGTCAGGCTTCTACCGATTCTTCAGGGATGAGCAGAACTGCCAAGTACGGCGGCCTGGGGGCCCTGGCGGGCGCGTTGGCCGGTGCGGCCATCGATCACAATAACCGTGGCAAAGGTGCATTGATCGGCGCCGCGGTCGTGGGCGCTTCCGCTGCCGGTTACGGGTACTACGCCGACCAGCAGGAAAAGAAACTGCGAGCCAGTATGGCCAACACGGGCGTGGAAGTGCAGCGCCAGGGTGACCAGATCAAACTGATCATGCCGGGCAACATCACCTTCGCCACCGACTCGGCCAACATCGCGCCCAGCTTCTATCAGCCGCTGAACAACCTGGCCAACTCCCTCAAGGAGTTCAACCAGAACCAGATCGAAATCGTGGGCTACACCGACAGTACCGGTAGCCGCCAGCACAACATGGACCTGTCCCAGCGTCGTGCGCAAAGCGTGGCGACCTACCTCACCTCCCAAGGCGTGAGCAGTGCGAACCTGAGTGCGCGTGGCGCCGGCCCGGACAACCCGGTTGCCAGCAATGCCGACGTCAACGGCCGTGCGCAGAACCGTCGTGTCGAGGTCAACCTCAAGGCGATTCCAGGCCAGCAATACCAAGCTCCACAGCAGCAGGGGCAAACTTACCAGCAATACCCATGATTGCTGACGGCAAATGAAACGGGGGCCATGGAAACATGGCCCCCGTTTTTTTCATGCCTTCATCATCCCAGGCGGCTCATTCCCATTCTCGGGCCGGAGGGGATTTCGGCGGCAACATGCGCGTAGGCGGTTTGCCGTCGGCATTGTGCTGGTAGATTTGAGCCGGCTGCCCCTGTTCATTGAAGAACACCTGGCCGATGCCCGCCGAGTTCCACAATCGCTCCCCGGTCTCGGCATGTTCCGGGGTATGAGGAATGATGCGCATGCGTCGGCGCTGGGTGAACCAGTTCAGGGGCGAGCGGGGCGCGTAGAGCCAGCGGTTCAGACGGTCGAACCACTCCAGCAGGGTCGGCGGGAATTCATTCTTGATGCCGCTGCTGGTGATCTGCCAGATGCGCGGGCCGCCCTTGCGGTGTCGGATGAACACCTCATAGACGAAGGAATAATGCACATCTCCTGACAGCACCACGTAACTCCCCGGTGTACGGGAGTGTCGGAAAATGTTCAGGATCACCTGGGCCGCGCCGCGATGCGCCATCCAGTTTTCAGCATCCACCAGCAATGGGTAACCGCACCAACTGAAGACCCGCTGCACGGTTTCGATCAGCTTCACCCCGAAGATCGGCGCCGGTGAAACGATGATCGCCGATGGATGATCCAGCAAGTCCTGTTGCAGCTCGCTCAGGGCTTCCCAGTCCAGCAGGCCAGAGGGATGCCTGAGGTTACGCTCGCTGCGCCAGCGACGGGTGCGGGTGTCGAGTACCACCAGGGCGGGGGTACTGGGCAGCACGTAATGCCATTGTTGGAAGCCCAGCAGCCCGTCGATCAGTTTGTCCTGGGGCTCGCTGTCGAGATAGCGGTCCCGCGCCGTGTCGCTCAAGGCCACGGTTTGCCGGATCGTCGCCTCGAACGCGTCCGGGTTATTGCCCCAGCCCTGGCAGAGCATGTAGGCGATCAATGCGTTGCCGATGATGCGCTTGGAGAAGGGATGGCCGTAGGCCGTTTCCTCCCACTGCGCGGACAGGTTCCAGTCATCGGTGATGTCGTGGTCGTCGAAAATCATCAGGCACGACAGATGCGCGAACACCCGGGCCACGCCACCCAGCCCAGCCTTGAAATCGTCGATGCGCAGGCGTTCCTGCTCGTAGCGCTGGCGGCGTTCGGCAGTCAGTTCGGGCGGCTGCGGATCGATCAGCGTCCATGGCACCGGGGACCAGACTAACAGGTACATCGCCATGACTTCGGCGAAGGTCACCAGATGATTGTCGGCGCTGCTGCTGGTGAAGATCGGCTTGCGGGCCCCTCCGAAAAACCGTTCGCGCAGGGTCTCGTTGCTTTCCAGCGCCGGCAGCAGATCGGCGCGGTGGTAATAGCTGGCAGGGTGGCGGTAGAGCCGTGCACTGTCTTCCACCACGGCACCGTCCAGGCGTTCCTCGAACAGTCCCAACCGTTCGATCAGCGCGTGAATTGCCCGCAACATCGGTCCTGCGACGTCATCGGCATAGACCTGGTCGCCACTCATCATCAACAAGGCCGGCCGTTGCGCCGGGGCCTCGGCCAGCAGTCGGTCGACACAGAGCAAGCCGTCGTTGGCCCGATGGTGAGGTTTGCGGCATGAGCCGTGGACCAACTGCCCAATGCGCGAATGCAATACGAAGTTCGGGCGTTGTGCTGCGCCATACAACAGGTGCGGTGCCCATTCGGCGATGGGCGCGCCTTCCACCAGCAGGTCATAGTCGATGACCACATCCTCGGGCAAGGGACTGTCGAGGCGTACATCGATCAGATGCACGAAGGCCTGCTGACCCACCGGTACCACCGTGCAACGCGAGGCATCCAACGCCAGATCGCCCATGCCGTCCAGCCGTAGCGTCAACGCCAGCGAGCGTGTCCCCACCAGCCACATCACCAACCGCCTGGGCTCCAGCCGTCGCAGCAGCGGACCGACCAGGACGGGGGGCAGGACAGGAGGGATGTCAGTGGTGAACGGCATGCGTGGGTAAAGCTCGGGTTCAGGTGGAGGCGGGGATCATAACGCAATGGGCTCTGGCGCAGGGATGGAGGCGAGTTTTACTGTGGGAGCAAAGCTTGCTCGCGATTGCTGGGGGTGCTGCCAAGACCGAGTTGGCTTCATCGCGGGCAAGCCTTGCTCCCACAGGCCTTGCTTTCACAAGCCTTGCTCCCGCAAGGGTCATTGGGCCTGGTTGGCCGCCTGCGCCGCTTTAAGCAGATCCGGCCCGATTTCCTTTTCGAATTTGGCCCACACCGGTTTCATCTTTTCGCGCCAGGCATTGCGCTCTTCTGGGGTGAGGGTAATGATCTCGGTGGTCTTGGCGTCGAGCACGCGCTGTTTGTCCTGCTGGTTCAGGCGTTCGGCTTCACCGTTCGTGTAGGTGGTGACTTCTGCCACGATCTTGTCCAGTTCGGTGCGGATGTCCGACGGCAGGCCGTTCCAGAAGTCGGAGGTGGTGATCCACATGTAATCGAGTGCGCCGTGGTTGGTTTCGGTGACGTACTTCTGCACTTCATGCAGTTTCTGGTTGTAGAAGTTCGAATAGGGGTTTTCCGTACCGTTTACCACGCCCGCGCGCAGGGCCTGATAGACCACCGAAAAAATCATCGGTTGGGCCTTCGCGTCCACGGCCTTGAATTGTTCGGCGAGCACTTCGGAGTTCTGTATCCGAAACACCAGGCCACGGGCATCTTCAGGCTTGCGCAGAGGCTTGTTGGCCGACAATTGCTTCATGCCGTTGTGCCAATAAGCCAGTCCGGTGATGTTCTTGCTCTCCATGGACTTGAGCAGTTTCTGGCCCTCGGGACTCAGTTGAAAACGCTCCACTGCGGCCATGTCGTCAAACAGGAACGGCAGATCGAACAGCTGCACGGTTTTGGTGTATTGCTCGAACTTGGCGAGCGAGCGCGCAATCATTTGCACCTCCCCCAACAGCAGGGCTTCCATCTCCTTGTCATCGTTATACAGCGTGGAGTTGGGGTACACCTCGACTTTCACCTTGCCCGGCAGGCGCTCCTCCACCAACTTCTTGAACATCAACGCGCCCTGGCCCTTCGGCGTCTGTTCGGCCACGACGTGGGAAAACCTGATCACGATCGGCTCGGCCGCCAGCGCCGTGCCCAACGTACCGACAGCCAGGCTACAGACAAATACTTTCCAAAAAGCTTTGAGCATTGCGAGGTTCCCTCTGCGTTTTTATGGACAGTACGAACTCATCGGAAGACGAGACAAGGGCAAGTCTAGGAGAAGAAACCAATGTCCTTGTGATATCCCTGTCCGCTCACGCAGAATCCGGTAGCTCGGGCCCGGCAAGCCTGGAATGCTTTCAACTCGACAAGGACCGACCCATGATCGACTTCAACAACAAAGGCTTCTTCAAGCTCAAGCAAAACGACGAATACGCCGAGCGTGTCACGGCGCTGCTGCTGGACGGTGAGCAGGTCATCGATGCCTACAAATCCATGCGCGACGGCGTGGTCTTCACCAATAAACGCATCATCGCGGTGAACGTGCAGGGCATTACCGGCAGCAAGAAAGACTTCACATCTCTGCCTTATAAAAACATCGTTGCCTACTCGATCGAAACCTCCGGCACGTTCGACCTGGATTCCGAACTGGAAATCTACTTCTCGTCCCTGGGCAAAGTGAAATTCGAATTCACGGGCAAGACGGGCATCGTTGAAATCTCCAGACTGATCTCCAAGTACCTCCTGGGCTGATTGCCCAGGGCCTTGCTGCTGTGTTCCCGTAGGGACCTGCCACTAGTGCCCCGGAAACTCTGGCAGATAACAAGCGGGCGAACTCATGTCGCCCCGTTTTTCCAACTCATCCTCTAGCCATTCGGCCAGCACCGCGGCGTTGTTTTCAACCGTGGACCTGGCGGCGTACACCAGCGTCAGGTTGCCGTTGCGGGCGAAGTCCACCAGCTTCCACCAATGTTGCGGTTGTGCGGTCAGTTCCTGGCGGTAGGCCGTCCTGAATTGCGCGAAAGAAAGGTCGCCTGTCTTGAAGGCTTTGCGCAATGCGTGGGAAGGCGCGACGTCGGGCAGCCACTCGTCGATGGACAACTCGTCCCTGCGGCAATTGCGCGGCCACAGGCGGTCGACCAGGATGCGTTTGCCGTCATCCTGGGCGGGCGCGTCGTAGGCTCGTTTGCAGTGGATCATGGTGGCGGGCCAGTAAAAACAAGATGAGGTCAGAATAGGCCATGAGGATTATCGGCGGAATTGCGCGGGGCAAGCATCGATAAACATCCCTGCATTTGGATTGGGAAGTCACCTGTGTCAGTCAATATTGCAGGTGAGCTGGAAGAGGTGATCACCATCATAAAACTGCCTGTCGGCTAACACTTCAAGAGCCGAAGCCTGGCTGGCACTAAGGTCATAACCCTCGTCACCGCGCTGTGCTTCCGACCATCCCATGATTTGTGCCAGCTGCGAGTCGCAGCCCTCAGGCAATTCCACTTCAAATGCCAAGCACTCAGATTCTATTTCGAAAGCTTCGATGATGTATTTCAAGGTTCTACCTCCCGGGTATCGTCAGCATCTTTGGTTTGTTCACCTGTTTCTGAGTTGAATTCCCCCAGGTGCTTGCCACGCTTGTTGTACTTTTCAACTGTCCCGTGCTGGCTGTCCCATTCGAAGATAGTTCCGTTCTTTGTTTTCCATCGTTTTCGTAGGCCTCCTCCACCTTTTAAGGGCGTTTTGCGAGGCGTAATCCTGGCATCGGGAAACGCAACCAGGCTTTTTGGGGGAGGATAATATTTATGGTCACCTGGTACCGGCTTCGAAAACACCACATAAAGCGACTTCAATCCCGTATCCGCAGGAAAAACCAGAATACAGTCGTCTGCAGTAATATCCTCTCCCGGCAGCCCATCAATCTGGCTGTCGACATCTTCCGGAATCGGATGCACGAGGATCGTACCCAGTCGTTCGCCGATGTTTTCGGGGAAAATCAGCGGTGGGATCGACCCAAGCGGTCCATGTTGAGGTGTCCATAGAATGGTGAGGCCATTGAGCTTGGCCTCCATTGCGGTTTTGTCGGCGTTCCACGCCACTTGCACCGTGCGCACCGAATCGTCGCCCGCTGCGCGGCTATGGATGCCATAAACCTGCAACGCACCTTCCGGGTCGCTGCGAAATTGAAAGCGCACCCGCGTGGACGCGTGATCTATGCGACGTAATTGATCGTCGCTGTAAAGCGTGCCGTCAGCCAATTTGGCAGGAAGCATGCCGAGAATGAACACACTGGCCGGTCCACCCGCGCCACGTATCATCCAGTTAAGGCGCTGTTGCAGGATGCCGCCGCCGGCGATGCGGCCCAATGCCAGATCCGCACCTAATGCTGAGGCAATGGCAGTGCTGGCGGATGGAAAGAGCATGGCGCCGGCAACCATCACCCGGCCAAAGTTCGAAGCGGGTTCCCTGGTCGTACCGGCGCTGGTGCGGCACCAGTTCGTCGCAACGCAGGATTTGGCGAATACCTGGTCATCGCGAATCTTGTTTGGCGGCCAATGATCCAAGGCAATTTGAACCGGTTCAGGTGCTGGCGATGCGCGAGGCATCCAGCCGCCCCCGGAATCGGAAGAGCGTGGCTTGACCAACAGCAACTCTCCATTGCTGACAGCCTCGACAATCTCGCTGTCGCTGGCGACTCGGGACGGGGTTCCAAAGTTATCCAACCCGTCGATGGTATGCCGACCGCGCATCAGTGCATCGTTCACCTTTCGAGCGGCAATATGCGGGGGCTCGGTCTGCTCGACGCCCTTATCCGCACTTCTTATCAAGCGCATTGCAATCCTTGCAGTTTATCCAGGCGGGCTATTCTGGTGAGGGCTGGCGCGACCGGCAACGGAAGGACCTTTGCGGTATATGTCAGGTCTTGGGAACGATCAGCGGAACTCCAAACCAATGGACCCCACCCATGAAAAAACAAGAACAAACCGCCCTGCTTCAAACCCTGAAGTCCCGCTTCGAACAGAACCCCCATCGCCACCCGGACCTCAAATGGTCCGACGTCCTGGCCCGGCTCGAAGGCAACCCCACCGGCCTGAAAACCCTCCAGGCCATGGAGGCCAGCGGAGGCGAGCCCGACGTGATCGGCCACGACAGGAAAACCGGGCGCGTCACGTTCTGCGACTGCGCCAGGGAAAGCCCCGCCGGCCGCCGAAGCCTCTGCTATGACCGTGCTGCCCTGGATGCTCGCAAGGAAAACAAGCCCCAGGGCAGCGCATTGGACATGGCCGCCGAGATGGGGGTGGCGCTATTGACCGAAGAGCAGTACCGCGAACTCCAGGCGCTGGAGGCGTTTGATTTGAAAACGTCCAGTTGGCTGGCGACGCCCCCCGAGGTACGTGCGCTGGGTGGGGCTATATTCGGGGACTGCCGTTATGGGCGGGTGTTCATCTACCACAACGGGGTTCAGTCGTATTACGCGGCGAGAGGGTTTCGCGGGATGTTGCAAGTGTGATCTGAGCTGGGGGGCGAGACGGTGAGTTCGACGGTCCCCATTCAGTTCATTGCCAGTCACGGCAACCAGTGCCACGTGCCTCCCGCCAGCCTCGGCAAGGTATAGGGCAGACACACCTCGATCAGGCGACGTTCGTTAACGTAAGGCGCGAGGTATCCCCAAAGTGCAGCATGCTCGCCGTTAGAGAGAAACGTGGTGTCCATGACTACTCTGGGTACGTAGACGTCATTTACACCGGCTTGTCCACCCCCCTCGAGCTCATGTGCGACGGAATCTGCGGCGGCTTGAATGTTATGTCCAGGTGCAGGGGTCTTTACATCGAACGGCTCGCCGTTGCCGTCATAAAAGTCGACAGTGGCATCGTCGCCTCGCCTGACAGGCCAGGGAACGGCTCGGTACCTGACAGCGGCCAAGGCGGCCAATCCCTCCAGGTGCCTGGGAGTCCCATTCTCGACCATCAATTCATCAAAGTTGCCGGGGGAAGGGAGCCGGGTGAGTACCTGCGCGGTCAGGGGAGCATTGAATAAACCTGCCGGAACGGTATAAGCCGCCGTTCGGACAACCCGAAACAGCCTGCCTAAATGCGGCATGACGGGATCTACCGCCAGATGACCAAACGGATTGATGTCGTCGTCCAAGTCCATGATGGAAAGCGTCCTTGTGTCCCGGTTTGAACCATTTAGCCTAGATGAAAAAAACGTTTGCGCAGGTCGTAAGTAAAAACGAGACAGGCTAAAGCACGGGACCTCGCCAGCCTTTCCACTCAGTCATTTCCCTCGGATACGCTCTCAAGCAACACCTGCTCCAGAATTCCGAAAAAACATTTGATATGCGCCTGCTTCAACGCCTGGGGCCGGCTCACCAGGTAGACCTCCAGATCGGGAATAGGCAACTGGGCAAACACCTCGACCAGGTCCCGTGCCAGGATACGGGGCAGAACGCCTACCCCCAGTCCCCGCCGCACCGCCTCGAGCTGTGCGGTGAACGAATTCACGCTGATCTGCGCGCGCGCCAGGCCGGCGGCTTTTGCGGCGCGCATTTGGGGCAACATGTCCAGAGGGGGAAGCAGTCCGATTGGGGGCGCAGTGGCAGGTGTCAACCCAGGTAACCGTTCGACGTAGCTGGCCTGCGCAAAGACGCCGTAGGCGACCCGGCCTATGGATTTGTAAATCAGCGAAGGCTCGCCCAAGTGAGCGGTGCGAACCGCAACGTCAGCCACGCCGCGGACGATCTTGTGGAACTCGGCGCTCAACTGCAGCTCCACCGAGCAACGTGGATGCAGGGCTGTGAAGCGGCTCGCGGCTTCCAGCACTGAGGACGAGAATCCTTCCCCGGCACTGACCAGCACACTGCCACTGAGCTCTGCCTGTCGCCCGGGCAGGCTCGCAAAGGTCTGTCGCCGCAACCCCGCTTCTGCCGCCAGGGCAACGTCCACCAGGGATTGGCCTCGCGAGGTCAACCAGCAACCTTCGACGCCCCGCTCGACAAGCGGCTCACCCAGGGCCGCCTCCAACTGAGTCAGCCGGCGGGACACCGTAGACGCCGCGATCCCCAACAACTGCCCCGCTTGAAGAAAGCTGCCACGTCGCGACACCGCCAACAGCAGCCGAAGATCGTCCCAATTTGCTTGCGATGCCATGCGTCCCGTCTTCCCTGATCTGCATATATGCAAAGCCATTATGCAGCAGTCGCTGTTTTTCAAAAGCGGGCCCGACGGTATACCTACGCCCTTCGAAATGAATGGAATGGATTGTATGACCACCGGCCCCAACGACTATGCGGAACGCGCCTCGAGAGCCTTCAATCGCCGTGATGTGGAGGCGATGCTCGCTTTAGTGAGCGAAGATTTCATCTACCTCGACGGCATGGGGGTGCAAATCGGTCGCGAGGCCATGCGCAAACGCGAACTCGCGCTGTTCGAAGCGCTGCCCGATGCCGAAGTAACTCTCACTCCGTTCATGGTCGCCGATGATCGATTGGCGCTGGTCGCTGTCCTGTCCGGCACCTTTACGGCTCCCCTGGTGCTGGCAGACCGCGTGATTCCGCCCCATGGTCGCCCGATCACCACGCACTTTGCGGCGCACTTCATCTTCAAGGATGGGCTGGCGACCCATGAAGAGGTGTTCTTCGACACTGCAGTGTTGCTGCTGTCCTACGGACAGGATGAGGGCTGAACCATGCGCAACGTATTCGTGACCGGCGCCACGGGCCTGCTGGGCAACAACCTGGTACGGGAACTGGTTGCCCGTGGCTGCACCGTCAAAGCCCTGGTGCGCTCCAGGGCCAAAGGTGAACAGCAGTTCAGCGAGTTTCCCGATCTGGAATGGGTGGTCGGAGACATGGCCGATGTCGCGGCCTTCGCCGCCTCGTTACAAGGCTGCGACACCGTGTTCCACACGGCGGCGTTCTTTCGCGATAACTACAAGGGTGGCAACCACTGGGAAGCACTCGAAAAGATCAACGTCGACGGCACCCGGGACCTGCTTCACCACGCTTACCGCGCCGGCATACGACGCTTTGTCCACACCTCATCCATCGCCGTGCTTGACGGCGAACCCTGCTCGTCCATCGACGAGACCTGTCTGCGTGCTGACGCCGATGCCGATAATTACTACCGCAGCAAGATCCTGGCTGACCGCGTGGTGTTGTCATTCCTGGACACCTATCCCGACATGCACGCCTGCATGGTCCTGCCCGGTTGGATGTGGGGCCCCGGCGACATCGGGCCGACCTCGTCGGGCCAACTGCTCAAGGATGTCGTGAACGGCAAGTTGCCTGGCCTGATCCCGGGGAGCTTTTCCGTGGTCGATGCCCGGGATGTCGCCTGGGCAATGATTGCCGCTGCCAGACAAGGCCGGCGAGGCGAGCGCTACCTTGCGGCGGGTCGGCATATCACGATGCGTCAATTGGTGCCGCTGTTGGGACGCGTGGCGGGCGTCAAGACGCCCGATCGACAGCTGCCGTTCCCCTTGTTGTACACCTTGGCTGCGGTGCAGGAGCTTTATGCGCGGGTGACTGGCAAACCGATCTTATTGAGCATGGCCACGTTGCGTCTCATGAGGCGAGAGGAGAACCGCACCTGCTTCAACCACCTCAAGAGCGTGCAGGAGCTGGACCTGAGTTTTCGAGCATTGGAGGTGACCATCGCGGACACGGTGGCGTGGTATCGAGAGCAGGGTGGGTTTGAGAAGCCGAGTGCGCGTGGCGTGAGGAAAGAAAAGCCTGTGGTCATGACTGACTATTGATCTGGATACCGGATCGATGCTGCCTGCATGACCCAGTAGGAGCTACCGGATAAACCCTTGTCTTTCGAGAGACAAGTCTTGCTCCGTGCAGGACCTTTTTTGTCGAGCCTTGAGGAAAGGGCTGTCGTCCATGCGCGACGCCTTCAAGTCTTCACCTGACCTGCCGCTATCGGTATAACGATTTTTACCGATCCATCGATTGCCTTTGCGATACTTTTGCTTTTTCGGCAGGGGTTTGGCAAAAGCACGATAAGAGAACGCAGCGTATGGACGACGGGCGATACGAAAGGCGGGCGGCAGGGGACGCGGCTGTGTCATCCGGGCCGCTGCCGCATATCCTGCTTATCGACGATGAACCCGAGGACATCCGGGCAACGGTCGTTCTGCTAAAGGCGCAACCCTGGCGCATTTCCCTGGCCAGCGATGCCCAACAGGGTTATCAGCGGGCGCTGGCATTGCGTCCGGACCTGATCGTACTGGATGTGCACATGCCGCACATGGACGGTTTCAGCCTCTGCCGGCTACTGCGCGAGGCCCCGTCGACCCGGCAGACGCCGATTCTTTTTCTGTCTTCGGCCAACAGCACCTTCGAACGTCTGGAAGGGTTGACCGTGGGCGGGGTCGATTACATTCCCAAGTCCTGCGCCCCCGAGGAAGTGCTGGCGCGTATCAGGATCCACCTGCAATTGACCTGGCGCGCGCCGCCGGCGAGCCAGGACAGCCCGGCGGCACCGGAGCCGGAAGGCGACGGGATCGTGCTGCGGGCTGCGATGCGATTGATCGAACACCACCTCGACGACATGCCTTCTCTTGTCGCGCTGGCGCAAAAAGTCGGCACCCATGAGAAACGCCTTTCCCGGATATTTCGCGAGCATCTGGGCCTGACCGTGTTCGCCTACATCCGGGATGCTCGGCTGCGTCGCGGCCAGGAGCTGCTGTCCGAAAGCGCCATGAGCGTGCAGGACGTCGCCGAGTTGATCGGCTTTCGTAATGCCTGCAACTTCACCACGGCCTTCCGGCAGCGAATCGGCATGACGCCCAGCCAGTTTCGCCAGCAGACCCTGGGCATCGCTGATACCGAGTCGGCCGGGTCCGCCTGATGCGGCTTCTGCAGGTTCTATTACTGGTGACGACGCTGCTGGCCGCCGGCCTGTTGCGCGCGGCGCCCGTGGACCTTTGTCAGGCTGATTATCAGGACCTGATGCCGGCGATGCAGATCGTCGAGGACGCCCAGGCGAGGTTGAGCGTGGAGGACGTCGCCCGACTGCCCGAAGCGCGATTTCATGCCGCGACTCCGCAGTGGCCAGCGCAAAGCTACAGCCGCTCGGCCTTCTGGTTGAAACTGCAACTCACCAACTCCAGCGATGTGGCCTGTTCGCGCCTGCTGGTGATCGGCGCGCCGCGCCTGGAAGACATTCGTGTCTTTCAATACGCCGACGGACGTTGGCGGGAGGCCCACGCCGGTGCCGCCTATCCGTTGGCCGAATGGCCCCAGCCGGCGGCGCGGCAGCCGGCGTTTCCAGTTTCGCTGGCGGCCGGACAGGGCGCAACGTTGTTCGTCCGCGTCACCAGCCACTTCCAGATGTTGCTGGAGCCGCAGCTGTGGTCCGAGCCGGCATTGCTGCGCAGTCAGCAGCAGACGTACCTGAGCGATGGACTGACCCTGGGCATTGTCCTGCTGGTCGTCCCGTTCGGGCTGATTGTCGGCGCGATCCTGCGCTCCCGATTGCTGACAGTGAATGCCGGCGCGGTACTCAGTTACATCCTGCTGACCTGCCTGGTGAACGGCTACCTGATCTACTGGGCCTCGGCACTCGGCTGGACCCGCGAGTTGCTGGCCGGCGCCAGCGTGATCTCGTTCATCCTGTTCCTCGCCTACATGCGCGTGCTGTTGCAGGTTTCCCAGTTGCCAAAAGTCATTGGCTGGAGCTATTGGATGCCGCTGTTGGGGTGCGCCTTTGGCCGAGCCTGGTGGTTGAAGGTCGATCCGGTCCAGGGCGCGCAGTTCATCCAGCTGTCGCTCTTGAGTTTTTATGCGGTGCTGCTCGCCACGTTGTTCATGGCCTGGCGCAAACGGCTGCGCTACGACTGGATGGCGTGGCTGGTGCCGGGGCTGCTGCTGGGGCAATTGCTGATGCGCTATTTCTTCCCGCAGGAGCAGTTGCCCTGGCAGTCGCCGGAAAGTAAACACAGTTTGTCGTCGACCCTGCCGGGCGTGGCCTTGTTGGTGTGTACGCTGATCATGGAAGTCAATCGCAGTCGCCAGCGGGAAAGGCACGCGCTGTCCAGTCTCGACCAACAACGCCAGGCCGAGCACGAACGCCTGGAAAGCACCGTAGCCCTGCGCACGGCGCAGTTGCGCGAATCCCTGGCGGCCCGCAGTGCCTTGATGGCCCGCATCAGCCACGACCTGCGCTCGCCGCTGGTGCGCATCATCGACTATGCGCGCCTGCTGCACGGCGGGCCAAACCGCGAGTACCCGGCCACCATCGAACGCAATGCCCGACAGCAACTGGAGTTGATCGACGAGATGCTTGAGTTCTCCCGAGGCGAGCTGGAGCAAATGCAACTGAGCCTGGCACCGGGCTACCTGTACGGCTTTCTCAGGGAGATTGCCGAGGAAGCGGGTTTCCTTGCCGCACGGCAGGGCAACACCTTTGAATCCGATGTGGCCGACGATCTGCCGGCGCTGGTCGAGGCCGATTTCAAACGCCTTCGGCAGATCCTCATGAACCTCTTGGCAAACGCAGCGAAATTCACCCGTAACGGCCAGATTCGTTTTGAAGTGGGCGGTTGTCCGGGCGCCGGCCCTGACACCGTCGAGCTGTGTTTCAGCGTGATCGACACCGGCATTGGCATCGATCCGCAAGAGTTCGAGCAACTGCTGCAACCGTTCCAGCGCGGGCGCAATGCGCAACGCTACGAAGGCAGCGGGCTCGGCTTGTCGATCGTCACGCAACTGCTGGAGCGCATGGGCAGCCGCCTGGAACCACAGGCCACCGAGCAGGGCGGCAGTCGCTTCAGCTTTCGCTTGCAACTCAAGTGCGCCCACGAGCACGACCTCGAAATCGGCATCGTCGATAATCACGCCGCGCCGTTTGACGGCCAGGGCAAGCATGTTTTGCTGGTGGACGATGTCGAGCAGAACAACGAATGGCTCTATGACCTGCTGGCCGGCTACGGCTTCGACGTGAGCATCGCGGCCAATGGAGAAGAAGCGTTGGCCTGCCTGGCGGAGCAGCCAGTCGATCTGTTGATCAGTGACCAGATGATGCCCGGCATGGACGGCTGGGAACTGCTGCGCCAGGTCCGCGAGCGCTGCCGCCCTCTGCCGGTGATGCTCTATTCGGCAGTGCCGGCGCGCCGGCCACAGGCCTATCCGCAAGACCTGGTGTTCGATGCAGTCCTGCTCAAGCCCGCCGACAGCCGCGAGTTATTGGCGTGGGTCAAGACGCTCACGGGCCTGGACACGGTGCAGCGCACGATGGTCCGGGAGCGCTAGGGTGCTCAATCGGGGTTACCGGCTGCTCTTGCTCGGCGGCTTGGCGATGTTGCCTTGGGCGTCCGTCCACGCCGTGCAAGAGGTTGCGCCGTCGCTCGACGCCATCGTCCTCGACGAAACCACGGTGACCGCCCGCCGTCGCGAGGAAGACCCGCAACAGGTGCCCATCCCGATCAACGTTCTCTACGGCGAGCAATTGGACGAGGCCAACCTGCACACGCTGCAAGATATCCAGCAGCGTGTGCCCGGACTGGTGGTGTCCGGGCATGACGCCCGCTATGCCGGTTTTGGCCTGCGCGGGTTCGGCGCGACCGCCTACAACGATGGCCTGGAAGGCAGTGTCGGCACCTACGTCGATGGTGTGTACCAGGCGCGCCAGGGCATGGCCTTCACCGAGTTGATGGACATTGAGCGCATCGAAGTGCTGCGCGGGCCCCAGGGCACCTTGTTCGGCAAGAACACCACGGCGGGCGCGCTGAACATCATCACCCGCTCACCGACGTTCCAACCCGAGGCCAACCTTGAGGCCAGCTACGGAGACCACGGCCTGCGGGAGTATCGTGGGATGATTTCCGGGGCGCTGCGCGACGATGTCCTGGCGGGGCGGCTGAATGTTTTCGACCGCTCGGAGGAGGGGCAAGTGGAAAACATGGAAAACGGCTCCCGCCTCGGTGACGCCGACAGCCAGGGCCTGCGCGGACAACTGCTGTGGACGCCGACCACGGACTTCAGCGCCCGCCTGATCGCAGACCATGCCCGGCAAAACGAGGCCGGTAATGTGCTGCTGGTCAATCACTACAGCCAGCAGACGCGCAAACGCGCTCAATTTCTCGGCTATCCGCTGTCCGAGCCCGACCCTTATCAACGCGAGGTGCGTATCGACGCACCGGGGCGTCCGAAAACCCAGCAGAACGGTGTCTCGCTGGAACTGAACTGGGATCTGGATGACGCGATGCGTTTTACAAGCATCACCGCCTACCGTGACTGGGACTACCGCGCCACCCGCGACGGCGACAGCACTACGTTGTCGGTCGCTCAGTCCGAGACGGAACTGGGGCACCAGCAGTTCAGTCAGGAGTGGCGGCTATCGGGCACGGTCGGCTCGTCCATCGATTATGTCGCCGGGCTCTATTATCTGCGCCAGCAGCTCGACCGGGACATCGACGTTCAGTTCGGCAAGGACGCCGCGCCCTGGTTCGTCGGCGATCAGTTGGAGCAACTGCAGAAACTCTACGGCATCACCTTTACCGATCCGAGCCAAGTGCCGTCGCTGCTTCTGGACGGCGCCCGGCAACACTACGACGGCGAGCAGAAGGGTGACAGCCGGGCGATTTTCGGCCAGGTTTCCTGGCGCCCCGTCGACCCTCTCGAACTGACCGGCGGCCTGCGCTACAGTCGGGAGCGCAAGGACGGCTGGGTTTCCCGTGATGTCAGCAACCTTGCGCCGCTGACGGGCTTGCCTCCGATCTTTCAGGGCGGTGGACAATTACTGCGCGACATCGCCCTCGGCCGTGGTTATTACCGCGAGGATTCGATCGAAGAACACAACGTCTCCAGCCTGCTCGGCGCCAGCTACCGCTTCAGCGATGCGGTGATGGGCTACGTCAGCTGGTCGCGGGGCTACAAGGCTGGCGGCATCAACTTCGACGTGGTCGGCCCGTTGACCGCGCCCACCTTCGAGCCGGAACGCGCCACCTCACTGGAACTGGGCCTGAAGATGCGCTTCTGGGACGAGCGGGCCATGCTCGACCTCGCCGTCTACCAGACCGATGTCGACAACTACCAGGCGCTCACCTACAGCCCACCGACGTCGATGTTCGCGCCACCGCTGCGGGACAACCTGATCAACGTCGGCAAGGTCCGCCTGCGCGGCGTCGAACTGGATTCGGCCTGGCAACTGGCCCCCCGACTCACCTGGCGCCTGGGCCTGGCCTGGAGCGATGCACGCTATCGCAGCTTCCCCAACGCACCGTGCCCACCGCAGACCGGCCAATGGACCTGCGACCTCAGCGGTGACCGCCTCTACAACGCCCCGGAATGGAACCTCAGCAGCGGCCTGGACCATAGCCATCCGCTGCCCTACGGACTGGAAGTCTACAGCGGCGTCGACTACAGCTTTCGCACCGGCTACTACGGCACCCTCGAAGGTGGAGAAGGCAGCTATCAACCCAGCTACGGCATTACCAATCTGCGCCTGGGGCTGCGCAGCCAGGACCGGGGTTGGGAAGTGGAAGGCTGGATGCACAACGCTTTCGACCGTCACTACATCACCGCCGTTTACTCATTGCTGGGGGCCGGAGACTACGGCGTGATGACCGGCAGCGAAAGAACCCTCGGCACCACCTTCAGGCTTCGCTATTGAGCGAAATAAAACGCGTGGGACAAAACGCCAAGCGGTTGCCGCCGGCCTTCTTCGACAAGTACATCGCCTGATCCGCTTTGCTGATCAGCGCATCCACCTCCTGCCCATGCTCGGGGAAAAATGCCACGCCGATACTCGCGGCGATCTCCACCGTTTGCGCGCCAATCAGGATCGGCGCATTGGCCGCTTGCAACATGCGCTTGAGCAACGGCTCGCAGTCCTCCACCTCCTGCAAACCCACTAGCCCGGCCACAAACTCATCGCCACCGAGCCGCGCCAGCGTGTCGCTTTCACGCAGCGTCGCATTGATCCGCGCCGCGACAATCTGCAACACCCGATCCCCCCAGTCATGGCCGTAACTGTCGTTAAGCGCCTTGAACCCATCGAGGTCGATAAACGCAATGGCGACCTTGTGCTGATGGATACGCGCCTTGCCCAATGCCTGACGCATCCGTTCGGCCAACAGTAGCCGATTGGGCAACTGCGTGAGCGCATCAAAACGAGCATCGCGTTCCAGCAACTGAAGACGTTGTTTCACCTGCGTCATGTCGCTGAACAGCGCCACGTAATGCTGAACGTTCCCGTGACGGTCATGCACCGCACTGATGCTGATGCGCGACGTCATCTCCCGACCGTCCTTATGGCTGCTCTGGATTTCCCCGGACCAGTGCCCGTGGAAATCCAGCGCAGTCTTCATCGGCGCATAAAACGCCGTGAGCCGCCGTACCATACGATGTGAATTCAGATCCCGGCCCCTGACCTCGTCCTGTCCATAACCGGTGAGCCGCGTGAAGGCCTCGTTCACGCTGATGACCCGGCCGTACGGATCCACCAGAACGACCCCCTCCCGTGCGTGGCTGAAGACCGTTGCTGCCAGCTCCGGGCAAACGGCGCTACCGCGCTGCTCCAGCGTGTCCGCGTCACGGGTTGCCGGCCATGTCCTGGAGTCGAAGCCCTGCCGCGCCAAGTAACCGGCCAGGAACGAAAGCGCCCGGTGCAGTTGGATCAGCGTATTTGTGGCGAGCCTGGAGTTGAGGCAATAGCTACGGATGAAGATGCGTAGGTTCATGGGCGTTACACGGTGCTGACGGGTGAGGGGAGTGCGAGCGAAGGGGGGATTATCGGGGGGCGGATTTGCCGGGGGCTTTGCTGGAGCGGATGGGAGTTTTGCGGGAGGGGATGGGAGGGAAATATTTTTTGCTGGGCATGCTGTGGGGGCAGCTTCTGAGCTGGCGGAAGTGTTCGGCTGGGTTCCTGGTCCGGTGCTGATCCATGGCATTGCGGCCGCAAATGTGCAGGGCTTGACAGGGCAGGGATACTAGAAGCAATACCGCGGTTAACGCGATGCGTCTGTCACGACCCAAGGTGCCCTATGCGCAATGAAGAACTCAAGACAGTGTTCGACCAGCAAGCTGTCAGCTACGACAAGCAATGGGAAGGGATGGCGCCGATTCGCGCCGCCCTCTATTTGCTGCTCGAATCTCAATTTACCGGTCTGCCGGAAGATGCCCGGATACTCTGCGTAGGCGTTGGCACAGGGGCGGAACTTGCCCATCTGGCAGAGCGCTTCCCAGGCTGGCATTTCACTGCTGTCGACCCCTCGGGCGCCATGCTTGAGGTCTGTCGTCAGAAGGCTGTTCAAAATGGCTTTCTTGCACGCTGCCATTTTCACGAAGGCTACCTTGACACGCTCGCCGCCGAGGCCAGCTACGACGCTGCTACCTGCTTGCTGGTATCCCAATTTTTGTTAGATGGAGGCGCTCGCACCACGTTCTTTCACGAGATTGCCCGCCGCCTTAAACCTCATGGAATATTGGCGAACGCTGACCTTGCCTCTGATACCGAATCGCCTGCCTATGAGGTGCTGTTACGCAGTTGGCTGACGCTGATGTCCTCCGATGGTCTTCGGCCGGAAGGGCTGGAGCGAGCGCGTACTGCCTACGCCAGGAACGTTGCGATCCTGCCTGCGCAACAGGTCGCGGGCCTTATAAAGGCCGCCGGGTTTGACGCCCCTGTGCAGTTCTTTCAAGCGGGATTAATGCATGGATGGATCTGTACGCGGCAGGCGATCTGAAGCGCCATCCAAGAGACTTCTGCTAGGCGGTTGGGCCAGCCAGGCAACACAGCAAGGGCAAATCAATGTACAGCTGCTCTTTTCGAAGGCGGAAGATTTTGCAAGGTGTTCAACGAGGCCTATCCGCCGTCCTGACGACGAACGCACGCCGGCGCTTATTGAAAGGGGACGGCAGGCAGTTCTCCCGCGGGGCTGCGTAGCAGGCCCAAACCGCCCAACGCAGTTCATCGTAAAAGGATCAGGACCACGCTGCCAACTAATTGCTGCTGGTCAGGAAAAGCAACAGGTTGCTAGGAAGCTCGATTGAGCACGCTTTTTCCAAGGCTTCAATTTGAGCTGCACTCAGCTCATAGTCGTACAAATGATCTTCTTTCTGGCTCCAGTTCATTATTTTTGCCAGGGCTTCGCCGTCGATGCCAAATGTTGTTTCGTATGTGGCGAAATCATCTCCGTCAATGATACCCATTATTTTGTGTTTCATGCTTCTATCTATTCTAGGCAGACGATTTGAATTATTCGGTTATCACCATCAAGTGTTGTATGAGTCCACTCTTCTATCGTTTTTATCTGCTGCGGTAACAGGTCGTAGACAAAGCAAAAATCCTCAGGCTTTGTCCAGCCCATTAGCGCAGCCAACGGGTCTAAATAGACGCCTGGGATTTCCACAGTCTGTATTAATTCTTCCGTGGCTATATCAAAAATTTCAACGATGGGCTTCACTTTTTTACCCTCCTTGTAGAATTTGGTTTGCTTGCTAAACCACTCGAGTCTTAGTTTGAGTCCCATTTGATCCTCATGGAACTGTGCTGATGAATAAGATCCTCGGTCGTTGCAAAGTTAAGCATTGCATTAGTTGGTAAGCTATTTTCGCCAACTGGTTCTGTATCGAAAAGCAATTTGATAGTCGAATTTTTCTGGTTTGATTGGGTGTTCAAAGAAGGGCTGGATGATGGGTATCCATTCAGCGAGCAAATCGAAACCACCGTCATATATTTCTGGTTCGCTTTCCAGATCCAGCGCAATGATTGCCGACAAATCGTCCCCTAAGTCTTTCGAGTATTCTTCGCCTTCACCCAATTCGGTTTTTTTGTCATACCAATCCAATCTTAGTTTTAAGCCCATCGTGTTCTCACAAATACTTTTTTATGTTGCGGTTTTTTCTAGCCTGACCTACCTGTACACCCGTCTCGTGATCGAACGCGCCTAAATGGCTTCCATCGCTTGCTCGGTATGCCTCGAGCTCACCATGTCTGGAGTCCCATTCATAAATAGTCCTTCCTTTAGAATCAACCCACCGCTCTCTTAGGCCTGCCCCTGCTTGTTTTGGTGTTTTCTTTTTTGCGGCTTTGAGATTTGAAAAACCGGTAATTTCTTCGGTATCTGGCGCTGGATGATAGTCATGATCGGCGTTACCGCTTCGTCTGACAGAGACAACGACATAAACCGGCCGAACACCCGAATCCGCCGGAAACACCAGAATGAAGTCCCTGTACTCCGGTGGATAAATCGGGTCGACGATGATGCTGTCGGCCATCGGTGTCGGCGGGTAGATCCATACAGGCGGTGCCTGAGGCGCAGCCTCCAGGGCTGGAATGCCAAGGGTGTCGGACGGATTGGTAGCCGGCGTCCAGATCAGTTCGACGCCATCGCCCAGGTCAGCGACGAACTGGTCGGCTCGTGGGGTGAACTGGACAACGTCGACCATTTCCCAGTCGCGATTGTGCCCCGTATAGAAACCATAACCCTTGAGACTGCCATCGGCTTGCTGTTCGATGCTCAGGCGCATGCGGCTGCGGGCTTGCTTGAGGTTTCTCAGCTGGTCTTCGCTATAGAGCGCGCTGTCGCCCAGGCTGGAGGGCCAGAGCAAAGCAACGATGCCGGTCAGTAGCGCTGCGCCGACGGTGCCGCCAGCACTAGCCGCCGTAGAAGCTGCCGAACCGCCCAGCGCGAGCCTGCCCAACGTAGCCGGAACCGCACCCGCGCCGATCTGCTTGAGGGGCACCGTGCCGGATGGGTCGGCGCTCCGGCCGCCGAGCCACATCAGGTCGCCGTACTGTTTGACCAGGTCTGCCGGGACGTAGCCGTTGGGGTTGCTGTAATCGATGATGCCGTTGGGGAGCGTGCAGCTCTTGGCAAACACGCTTCCGGTTACGCTGGATAACGGCTTGTTACTCGCTGTGGCCCACCGCGCCTGTACGTAAGCGGCCTGTCGGGCAAGCATGGCTTCATAAGCCCGCTGTCGGGTTTCGCGCTCGGCCAGTTCGGTGGCGGTCATGTCCCGATAGGTGACGTAGTGCCCGTCACCGCCGGGCGGGTTTCGGACTTGGGGGATGTCTTGTTTGCGTGTCACGACGTGGTGCGTCTCGTCCGATAAAAGGCAGGACAGACGCTAACGCGGGAGCTATGGAGGGAGATGTAGGAGGTTTCTGTGAGTGATGGGGCTGTTTTCCTCAATGCAGGTAAGGACGGCAGGTAAAGACCTGATGCAGCCCTCAGCCATTCGCCAGCACCACACGGCCAAACCTGGCGTTCTTGTCCTGCGGTGTAATCGCCAACAACTGATCGAGGCGGATCTCCAGGCGACCATCAGCGGTTTCGACTTCGAGAAATTCCTCTCGCGTCGGCGAGGTGCGCGTGGTGATCGCACGGGCTGTCAACCGCTGGCCGTCAGTCAGTTCGATGTCCAGCGCATAGCCGTACAGGCAGGCAATCTCCAGATAATCATGCAGATCACAATCCAAGGGTTTGTAGATACGCATCTCATGCCTCGCAATGTTGCAGTGCGGGAATAACGTAGCCCTGCCAAGCGTAGCCTTCGACGGTCCCGCACAGGTGGCGTCCATGGGCGCCACCTGTCCGGTCGCAAGGGTAGTGCGCAGGATCAGAGCAGTTCTTTCAACATTGTCTGCAGTTGGGCGTTGCGCGCTTCATCAAGCGGGAACACCGGCAGGCGCGGGTGGCCGACTTCCAGGCCGAGGTTGCGCAAACCGGCCTTGATGGTGGCGGGCAAGCCGCCCTTGAGGATGAAGTCCAGCAGCGGCAACTGACGATAGAACAATGTCCGGGCCTGGGTCAGGTCGTTGGCGAGAACGGCGGCGTACAGGTCGAGGTTGAGCTGCGGGATCAGGTTCGGCGCGGCGGTGCACCAGCCCTTTGCCCCGGCGGCGAAGGCTTCCAGCGCCAGAGGGTTGCAACCGTTGTAGAACGGCACCTGGCCTTCGCCCAGTAACTGCAGCTTGTGCATACGCTGGATGTCGCCGGTGCTCTCCTTGACCATGGTGACGTTATCCACCGCGTTGAAAATCCGCAGGATCAGCTCCACCGACATGTCGATGCCGCTGGTGGCGGGGTTGTTGTAGAGCATGATGGGCAAGTCGATGCTGGCGCCGATGGCCTGGTAGTGCGCGAGGATTTCCGCCTCGCTCAGTTTCCAGTAAGAGGCCGGCAGCACCATCACCACATCGGCGCCCTTCGCCTGGGCAAAGCGTGCGCGGCGTACCGCCTTGGCGGTGGTCAGGTCAGACACGCTGACCACGGTCGGCACCCGGCCGGCGACGCGAGCGATGCTGAACTCGCTGACCTGGTCCCACTCGGCGTCGCTCAGGTAGGCGCCTTCGCCGGTGCTGCCCAGGGGCGCGATGGCATGCACGCCGCTGTCGATCAGACGGTCGATGGACCGGCCCAGTGCGTCCAGGTCCAAGCCCTGGCCGTCGGTGGAGAAGGGCGTGATGGTGTAGCCGATGATGCCGTGGATGTTGGGGGTAGACATGGCTTCGCTCCTGGTGGGTTCAGTTCAAGCAATCGGCGTGTTGACGCAAGGTCTGCCGGGCGTAGTAGTTGAAGGCGGCCGCGTGGCGCTTGGGGCGGGCGATCCAGTCGTGGGCTTCGCGGCCCAGATGAGGCAGGATCGGTTTCACCTCGCCGGCGGCCATCGCCAGCAATTGCAGCTTCGCGGCGCGTTCGATCAGTTGGGCGATGTTGCAGGCTTCCTCCACCGTGGCGCCGGTGGACAACTGGCCGTGGTGGGAAAGCAGAATGGCGCGCTTGTCACCCAAGGCACCGGCGATCAATTCGCCTTCCTCGTTACCCACCGGTACCCCCGGCCAGCCCTCCAGGAACGCGCAGTCGTCGTACAGCGGGCAGAGGTCCATGTGGGAAATCTGCAGCGGCACCTCCAGCATCGACAGCGCAGCGATGTGGGTCGGGTGGGTGTGGATGATGCAATTCACATCCGGCCGGGCGCGGTAGACCCAAGTGTGAAAGCGGTTGGCCGGGTTGGGCATGCCATGGCCTTCCAACACTTCGAGGTCTTCATTGACCAGTAACAGGTTACCGGCGGTGATCTCATCGAAGCCCAGGCCCAATTGCTGGGTGTAATAGGTGCCCGGCTGCGGCCCGCGCGCGGTAATCTGCCCCGCCAGCCCTGAGTCGTGACCGTTCTCAAACAGGATGCGGCAGGTCAGGGCCAGCTTTTGTCGTACAGTCCACGTATTATCCGGCAGTGTTTTCTGCATCTGGTTAACAGCATGCTGGACCAACTGGTCCTTGGGCGTCGCCAGTGTCTTGCTCATACCCGTTCTCCTGATTCGTTCTTTGACCGTTCTTGATCCGCGTCATGGAAGCTGTGAAAGGAAGGTGCTAATGACACAAAAAATACTATATGACACAAAGTGTCATTTGCAACCTTTGATTGTCCGTTTCTCTGGAAATGTTGGTTACCTATGTCCATTCGCTTGAAATTGCTCAGGAAAAAACTCGGCATGACACTCGACGTCCTGGCCGAAAAAACCGGGATGACCAAGAGCTACCTGTCCAAGGTGGAACGGGGCTTGAGCACGCCCTCCATCGCCACGGCGCTCAAACTCGCCAAGGCCCTGAGCGTGAAAGTCGAGGAGCTGTTCTCCGAAGACAGCGTCTCCCTCGACAGCTACAGCCTGGTGCGCTGTGAAGACCGTCAATCGCTGGCGGCGAGCAGCGGCAGCTCCGAATACGCGGTGTTGGCCCATCAAGTGTCCGAGCGCAGCCTGCTGCCCTTCATCCTCTATCCCGCGAGCGATTTCACCGCGCATCACGCGTTCAAGGAACACACGGGGGAGGAATTCCTGTTCGTGCATGAGGGCCAGGTGGAAGTGGATTTCATGAACGAGCGCGTATTGCTGAACCGCGGCGATGCCTTGCATTTCAATGCGCAGAAACCCCATCGGTTGCGTTCGGTGGGGGATGTCCAGGCGCAGTTGTTGGTGGTGGTGCACAGCGATGAATCGGGGGAGAAGGGGGAGGACGCATAACGCCGCGTCACTCCGCCAATGCGAGCCCGCCCGGCGAGGGCGGGCCGATTTCACCGATTGACCTTGCCGGGCAGGGACAGATCGCCCGACGCCACCTTGAACACGTCGGCCACGCACAGCAGTGGGTTGTGCACGCTGGCGTTCACCCGAAGGGCCGCCGTGACGCCATCGAAAGCACCGGCCTCTACCGCGCCGATGTCGTCGAACGGCACCCGCACTTCGACGGTTTGCCGGGTGATGGTCGGGGTCCAACCGGGGCTGTCGATCAGGATCGGCAGCCCCGGCCAAGTCTTCGGCACACGGGGCTTGGCTCCTTCGGGAATGTCCACCACCTTCAGTGAATCTTTTCCACAGGCCGGGTCGGGCTGCAGCACCACCCAGTGGGAATGCCAAAGGTCACCATCGTTATCCAGGCGCCCGTCGTGGTTCTCGTCGAACAGCGGCGTGTCGTCGAAGTCCGGGTGTGAGGTGACGGCGAACGCCAGGATCCCGGACTTTGGCTCGAAACCGATGACTGAAGGGTCCAGGCTGGTGGGCCAGACATAAGAGAACACAGTGCTGCCTGCCAGTTTGCCGCTGGCCGCGGGGTGTACCTTGCCGGCCTTTCCGGACACCGCCATGTGAAATATCGCCACGTTGCCTTGGGTACTGATCTTCGTATGGACGATATCGAACGGCGCCTGCACGGATTTCATCGGTTGGCTGACGATGCCGCCTTGATGGGCTGTTTCATGGGCGCTGACGCTGGCGCTCAAGCCAAGCAGCAACGAAGCGCAAAGGAGGTGGGATCGAATGAGTTTCATAATGGGCCCTTCTGCCATGTGATGTGTGGTGCTGGCAGTGTAGGGGGACGCTCTGTACTATTTGGCTCTTAACGTACACATAACGTAGCTATTCGTTCAAAATGCAAACGCATCCGACCATCGATCGCCTCTCCGGCATCCTCGACCATTTCCGTGTGCAGGCGCAGTTGCATCACACCGGCGCCCTGTGCGGTGTGAATCGCTTCGATGCGCGGGAAGGGTTCGGTTACCTGCATGTGCTGCGCCGGGGCCAATTGAAAGTCACTCACTCCGGTGGGCAAGGCCTGCCCTCGATGCGCTTCGAAGAGCCTTCGCTGCTGTTCTATCCCTGCCCGCTCACCCATCAATTCCACAATCCCCCAGCGGAAGGTGCCGACTTCACCTGTGCCCGACTTATGTTCGAGGGCGGTTCACTCAACCCCCTGGCCCGGGCGCTGCCTCCGTTGATTGCCCTGCCGCTGGCCCAGGTCCCAGGTCTGCACGCCGCCCTGGAATTGCTGTTCGCCGAGACCGACCATGTGCGTTGCGGCCAACGGATGCTTGCCGACCGACTGTTCGAAGTCGTGGTGCTGCAATTGTTGCGCTGGCTGCTCGACCACCAGCATGAAGCCGGCATCCGGCCAGGCCTGATCGCCGGGCTCTCCAACCCACGCCTGGCCCGCGCTCTGGTGGCCATCCACGAAGACCCCGGCGCCGCCTGGACCCTGGAACGCATGGCGGAACGCGCCTGCCTGTCACGCACGGCATTTGCCAACACCTTTCGCGACGTGGTCGGCCAAACCCCCGCCGACTACCTGACCAGCTGGCGTATCGCCCTGGCCCAGAGCCGCTTGCGTCAAGGTGAGTCCATCAAGCGTTTGACCGAAGAGCTTGGCTATACGACGCCGTCGGCACTGTCGCGGGCTTTTACAGCCAAGGTGGGGGTCTCGCCTCGGGAGTGGCTGGCAGCCGGCCGTTGATCAAGTGTCGGACCGGGCTCGCGGACGTTGCGCTGGTTTATCACATTCCTGAAGAAAACCCCGGCACTTGAGTCACTGCAGTACGTATCGAACAAAACGCCGCTTCATATTGGCCCAGCATCCGCAACACCCAATCCACGCGCTTGCGCATCCGCTTGTCCTCTTCTCCAATCGGCGTATCACCTTCCATGACCGACTCCACATTTCTGATAATGAGGTGCTCTGGCAGGTAAACGATTCGGCAGTTTTTATAACTCGAAGCCCGTAACTCCGAAATCGGGTAAGCGCCTCCAACGCCTGCAGACACCCCCACCAGTAGGGCCGGCTTATGACCGAGTTCCTCGATGCCCGCATACACGAAGAAATTCTTCAAAGCAGGGCACGCCATGCCATTCCACTCAGGACAGATAACGATTAACGCCGTCGCCTTCCTGAGGCTTGATTGCAGTGAGTTCCAAATGGACTGGGTATCTTCTTGCGGCCAAAGGGGGAGCCGCTGGTGTGCCAGGTCTATCACCTCAGCGGAATCGAAAAGCTCAAGTTCTTCTATCCGGCGATATAGAAATTCGGCCACTTTCAAGGATTGACTGCCCTCTCGCTGGGAACCGGCGATGATGACTAAATGGCGGTTCATGGGGCTACCTCCTCATTTGTCTTGGCTGCAGGTTTCGCATGACGGCGGCGTGCCAGTGGCCAGAACAATTCCTCGGTCCAGCTGATCGGCGACAGGTTTTCAATACCGTAGGCGGGTGGGCGTCGCCGGGTGATCTTGGCCGTTCCGAACAGCATGTCCCAGACGAACAACAAGTTGCCGAAGTTGCCCTTGTAATGGGTTACACCGTCTTCGGCGGTCAGGCCGTGATGCGCCGAGTGCGTGGAAGGGGTAGAGATGACGCGCTCCAGCACCCAGACCGCAGGGCGCAACGCCGGGATCCGGTAGAGTTTTTCATCCCATGGCACGCTGCTGTGGGCAGCAAAGATGACCGTCATCTTCACGATCAGGTAGATGTAATACACCGGCGCCAGGCCCAGGTAAATCAACATGCCGCTGAGCCAGATACCGGGCATCAGCCAGTAATAGAAACTGTTGTTGCGATAGACGATGCGGATGCTCATGTACGGCGCGGAATGATGCGCCCGGTGCAAGGCGTACAACATCGGCACTCGATGCGTCAGGCGATGCCACCAGTATTGCGTCATGTCGTCCAGCAGCAGAAACAGCGCAAACCCGGCCAGCCAGGGCAGGGTGATGAGGGCATCTTTGAGCTCCGGCACGGTGAGGCTGAGGATCTTTGCACTCAACCACATCACCGTGGGAAACGTGATGGTCACCAGGATGCCGGAGCCAATCGCCTCTATGAGCACGTCACGCCGGCTGCCGTTCGATTGCTTGAACGCGGAGCAGGCGAGCTCCAGTAAGACGAAGGCGAGGAAGATCCCGGCCACGATGAGCGTTGGATGATTAGCGAGCATTATTGTATTCATGGCACTCTCGAATTAGGCCCAAAGGGCAATGCCATTTCATTAGAAACCGAGGGCTCGGTGCTCCCTATGCGCGAAACGGACAGAATCACGGGAACAGCGGCCAATCGCTCGGCGCAGCGCTTTCACCGTGGCAAGCTCGGCCAGGTGCTGGAGCGTTTCCTGGATGCCCAGGCCCCTGGCAAGAACCGAGACTACAGCCTCGTCGAGCTGGACCAGCTGTGGCGCGACGCTGCGAATATCGACCCGGCCATCGGCCTGAAACTCTTCTCGCTGTTTACCCTCCAGGATGTGCACGTCCTGGCGTACCTTTGCCTCTACAGCCCGGACGTCTTGTCAGCCTTGCGCCTCTGGGCCAAGTACGTGCCCCTGGCGTCGGACGCGGACAGCATGCGGCTGCTGGACGATGAAAAGGGCATGGGCATCGAACTGCGGGTCAATGCGCCCACCGAAGTGGCGCGCTACATCGTCGAGCACTACGGGGTCATGGCCGTCACGCAACTGCAGCGCGGGACCGGCCAGCCGGTCAAACCGATCCTGGCGCAGTTCGCCCATTCGCGGCCGCCGTACCATGCCCGGTACGTCCAGTGGTTCGGCGAACATCTGGAATTCGATTGCCCGGCCAACCGCTTCTACTTCCACGACCAAACCGCGACGCTGCCGATGCAAACGCGTCATCACGGCATGCTGGAATTGCTGACCCAGGAATTGGACCGTCGCATCTCCGCCCATCGACATTTCACCGGTTGGTCGGCAACGGTGGCTGAAAGCGTGTGGCGTGCGTTGGGGCGAAACGAAGTGCCCAACCTCGTCAGCGTGGCCCAGGCGCTGAACCACACGCCGCGAACGCTACGCAGGCGTTTGCAGGAGCAGGACACCACCTTCCGACAAGTACTCGATCAAGTGCGCGCCGAACTGGAACTGCATTTGGAGCTGCAAGGCGAACCGCTGGCGGAGATTGCCGCACGGTTGGGGTATAGCGATACGGCGGCGTATTTGCATGCGCGAGGGCGGTGGCGGTCGTAACACCCATTCGCTGGATCCTATGTGATTGTCTACGAAAAAACAGTCAACCCCATTCGGCCTATCAGGAAAATAAGCAGCACCAGAAAGAAAACTCTTATAAAGCCACTTCCATAACGCAGCGCCAAAAAAACACCGGCGAGAGAACCTGCCATGTTGCAAAGAGCAACCACGCCTCCGACAGTCCATAACACATTGCCAGACGGAACAAAAAACATAAGTGCGGCGCTAAACGTCCCCAAATTAACCAGCTTTGCCGATGCCGATGCGTTTAAAAAGTCGAAGCCAAAGAACTTGACGAAAATAAAAAGCAGAAGACTGCCGCTACCTGGGCCAAAGACACCGTCATAAAATCCAATCAGCCCACCAAATAGTATCCCGAATGCAATCTCCTTCGTTCCGCAAGGTTTGTTGGAACCCACCAAGCCTAATTTCTTCTCCTTGAAAGTATAAATAGCCATGGTTATCAGGATGAAGAAAACGACGAGCTCCATCAGTCTTTTCGGCGCAATAGATACTACGGCGGCCCCAAGGAAAGCAAAAACAAAGGCTGAGCACATGGTGGGAAGCATCAACCTCCACACGATGGTTATTCTCTTCAAGTAGCTGAATATTGAACTCGCATTACCTGCGAGGACGGCCAGTTTATTGGTGCCGAAAACGGTGGCCAGGCTTTGCTGGGGCAGGGCATGTAAAAGTGCTGGCACCTGAACAAGCCCGCCACCGCCTACCGCTGCATCTATCAAGCCGCCGCAAAAGGCAAAAAAGCCTAGCGCGATGATGGCTTGGTCAAGGTCCATAGGAGATCCTTTCGTGACTTGAATTTCCAATGCCCGTGGCATTCCCTTAGCTTGAAGCAGCCTTCTCTTGGATGCCGATTAGCCTACGGATCGGTATTGCTGCGAAATATCACGTCTGCGTTTGTCTATGAGGTTAGGGCACAGTGCATCGCTGCAAAAGCTTTTCCTACTCGTTCATTGTAACTAAGCATAATTCCCTTTAATCGGCCTGGCTTAAAGGGGATATCTACCGTCCGGCCATAAGCCTGCGCTGCAGCTAAAGCATGCAATCCATGCTTGTTCTCCACTTCACCAGAATGACCCATTACATAACTTTTAGCGTTGCGAAAACTCGGGATGTCCGTTCTCAGGCCTGGACTTGCCGCAAGTAATTTGTCCTCTATATATTGAGCAATGAAATTATACTCCCGCCCATTCCATAGCTCTGAAGCAATCGAAACCATCATGGCATCCATGATCGATCCCTTGTGTGCGGCTGAATTAAGAGCTGAGTTATGTTCCGCAATTCCGGTGTTGTATAGAAAATCTGAAAATTCGTTACATTCTTTCACTTTATATTGATCTTCCATCCATCCTTTCGCACCAAAAGCTGCGGTCATATATTCGTACATGCCATCATGACCCTGATGCCCAAGCCCGAAATCGACTTTCGCGACTTCATGCATATGTGCCATGACGATGTGATATCCAACTCGTTTTTCGGCAGGTAAAGATATCGCGTCCGCTGATAATCGCATGATGATTTTGGCCGAAACCAAGCTGGTGGTTTTGTGAGTTTCATTCCACCCATTGAAAAACATGAGAACGCTGGGGTCTACCGTTTGTTTTCTGAGGAAAGCTCTGAATACACTTTCTGTATGAAAGTGAGCTTCTTGTGTAATCGGATGGCGAAGCACCTCAAGCATGGAATCTTGAAGTTCGGAGATTTGCATTATGTGTGCTGGTACAGGCTCCCTGCGGTGATTTTCAAAAATCACTCGTCCGGGAATTTTCAGGTTTCGTATGTGCTTGGGTAGCGCCTCGATAAAAAACTCCCCAAACTCTTGCATGGATCTTCTTTCAAATATATCGAGGCGACGTTGCTGCGCTGCTGGGTTCATTGTGTCTTTTCCTTGAAGACCGATCGGATTGTTTGGTGCGTATTAATTGGTTCTGATTAATCATCCTTATAAACCAGAATCCTGAACGCTAAACGACTTGAGGGCTTGCAACAAGTGACTTATACTCAGCCAATCGTTCACTTTGAGTGAGTAGTGGCATGGAGCTCTCCCAGCTAACGATGTTCAAGACAGTGGCCGATCAAGGCAGCATTGTCCGCGCAGCTGAGCTGTTGCACTGCGTTCCGTCAAACATCACCAACAGAGTAAAACTTTTAGAAAGAGAGCTGGGCGTTTCACTATTTATAAGAAAGGGTAGGGGGCTCGTTATCAGTCCTGCCGGCAGATTGTTTCTTGATTACACGAATAAAATATTGTCTCTGTGTCAGGAAGCACAAAGAGCGCTTGACCCTTCGGCGGCGCCATCGGGAAGTTTGAAGATTGGTGCCATTGAGTCGTCCGCTACAGGTAGATTGCCCAGCTTTTTGTCAAAGTATCATCATCTCTATCCTCTGGTGCAAATGCACTTTAGTACCGGCGATTGGTCGCAGTTATTAAACGATGTGGTTAGCCTTAAGCTAGATGGAGCAATCATCGCTGTCAGACCTGAGCATCCCGATATTGCAATCACCGAGATTTACAGGGAGGAGCTTGTATTGATCGCTTCTGCCATGGCGGGGGAAATACGTACACCGCAGGATTTAGGTGGTATGGACATATTCATGTGGCCCGAAGGGTGCCCTTATAGAGGGGCACTGGAAAATTGGCTGAGGATGCACGAGGTGTCGCGCCCCATCACCAACATAGCCAGTTATGGCACCATTCTCGGCTGCGTCAGCTCTGGGGCAGGGGCTTCGTTAGTCCCGAGAGGAATGTTCGAACAATTCAAAAGTATCGGAAACATCAGTGGGTATGTGTTTGACGATTTGCTCCCAGTAAAAAATTATTTTATTTGGAACAAGAACGTTGAGGTTCATCGTGCGAAAGATAAGTTTGTCGAACTGTTGATAGAAGAATTTAAAGAAATTTGACGTGACTTTACAAAACGGCTTTCCCGTCAGGCTTTGCTGCTCCTATACCGATGCTGGCTGATCCCAGAGAGAATGGGGCGTATCACTGCCCAACAATCAATGCCTCTTCTTTACCGAGGCAATAGGAATGGACGAACGTTGCAGTGTGCCGCAACGACTGCCGTATATCCGGTTTGGCTATCCCATGCCGGTTAGCAAACTGCTCGACCGCCGCCGTATCAAAACGCGTGATCTGGATAAAGTCCAAGGCTTCGACGTCCGTGTTCAAGAACCGCGCGACGGGAGGAATCCTCAGCAGCCACTTCAGCAATCGCAGCGGAATGTAATGCTTGGGAGACTTCAGGCCAATGGGCTGCGCCACCTCTGCCAGGAGTTCCCGTAAGTTGGGCGTCTGGGCATCGAGCGCCAGCAGTTCCTGGCCCGCCATGGCAGGATCAAAAGCACTGGCCGCTACCAGCTCGACCAGATAATCCACGGTGACCATGGGCAGCCAGTGCTCGGCTGTACCGGGCACTGCGGTGAGCTTTCCCTGCACCAGGTTGCGGATAAGCGCCACCAGCGGCTGACCGTCAAGGATATGCCCCGTGCGGCTGTGACCGCACACCGTCGAGGGGTGGATCACGGTCATCTCCCCGCCCTTGGCAGACATGAGCGCCAAGGTTGCAAAATGCGCCTCCAGCTTGCTCGCCTCGTAACTGCCGACACGCCGGTAGACCGCAGGCCAATCCGTCAGCGGCGGATTATGAGGAACGATGCCGATGCGTTGCAGATGTTCATGATTCTTCAGCATGTAGCCGCCGATCATCACCAACCGACTGTTTTGCTCAGCCGCCAACAGCGCCACGCGCTTTGCCCCTTCCACATTCACCGCCCGAGCCTGCTCCAATGACAGCCCCCAAGCGAAGTGCGCGCCCAGGTGGAAGACGACTTTGGCCTGCCTGAGCACTTCCCGGTCAGCAAGACTCAACCCGAGGTTGTCCTGTTCCAGATCCCCAGCGACGGCAAATACCCGGGATGCGTCCCCGCCCAAATGAGCGACTTGCTCGCGCAGTGCCGCCAGCCGCTTCGGGCGACGCATCAATACCCGAACGGTGTGACCTTTGGCACTCAGGTTCGCCACCAAATGTTGACCGATAAAGCCGGTACCCCCCGTGACAAAGCACTCCACGCTCATTTCCTGCTCCTGGTTAAGGTGAGGAGCCAAGCGTAAACTGTCGACCCAACTCTACAGTCAAGCGGTGTTTTCATGAAAATCGGCGAACTCGAAGCCCGCAGCGGCGCCAGCCGCCATACGCTGCGTTACTACGAGCAAATCGGCCTGATCTCACCACTGCGGCGAACCAATAACTATCGCGATTACTCAGCGCAAACCCTGCAGGACCTGGACTTTATCCAGCGTGCACAAAGCATGGGGTTTTCCCTGGGGGAGATAGGCGAGATTCTGAATGCGCAGCGCAACCAGCTGATCGACTGTGCTGAGGGCGCCAAGCTGATTGAAAGGAAGATGGCGGAGATCAAACAGAAAATCGCCAACCTCCAAGGCATTTATCAGTATCTGGATCAGGAGCGTGCGAACCTTGAGACCAGTGCTGCCAGGCAGCTTGAGCTTCAGCAGATGAGCAAGTCTGCCGACTGAAGGTTGTTCTTCAGAAGGCCAGCAAATCATCGCTTACACCGTTGAAGAGAAAACGACGTCAGAATTGACTGACGTCCGTGGCGCGATCAGATCCTTCCTCCATTGCTCAGCCGACATCGCCTTGCGCCGTTGCCTACAACTACGCCAGAATCCGCCGGCTTGTGCGCCTGGGGTGGCGTCGGTAGTTTGAGTCCTGTCACTGCTCATCAGTGATCGGGTTTAGTCGCCCGTCGTAGCTAAGTCGCTCAAGCGTCCTTCAGTCAGGTATCCCCATCCCTGAACTTGATGGTGGCTGTGCGCAGGGCGCCCTTGGGCGCGCCGATTTCTTAGCTCGTCGGTCGACTAACCTGCGTACAGCTGCCTCCCATCGTTTAGTCGCGAGCGGGTCGTAGCCTCAACCAGAGAGAGCTAAGACCATGGTCAAAATTACACCCAACCCCCCAGTTACGGACGAACATGTCTCCCGCGCCCAGACTGCGCGCAACAAGAAAATCGACGACGCTGCTACGCGAGCGTTGGATTTCTATCTGAATCCCAAGCCTGACAAAGAAACGTCCGACAATCCCAACACCATCTTCCGCATCGCTTCTGATGTGGATTCTGAATGCTTGCTTGCCAGCCTCAGCGAGAACCTGGCTTCGGCCAATGCCATGATCAGTGATCTGGCGTTCGATCTCGATGGATCGCGGCGGCATGTGGCGTTGGGGATTCAGCAGGTGATTGAGCTGAGTGAGCTGATGGCGAATCGGGTGTTGGATATTGTTGAGGTGAGGTAGCGGGCCAGAAAAAGGGGAACGGATTTATTTTCGGAAAAATATCCGTCCCCCTTTTTCGCTCCCTTTTTCGGAAAATTCGCGAGCCTCTTCTACCTGATATCTTGGCCTATTTCCCTGGGTGTGGCCGATGGCAAGGCCAGAAGACATTGTCTCCTTCGGAAGGCAACGAAGGAACAGGTCCATTTCAGCATGCCCGTGGCGAACGGATTCATCGAGGGTCCATAAAAATTCGGGTACTAGCTAAACAACGCGACCAACGCTATTACCATCGATAAGGCTCTGGGCAGCCAGTTTCTGTAGTCTTTCTACAATCACCGTTCGCTCGATTTTGGGCGTTACCGGATCGACCATTTGATACTGACGATCACACCATATTTTTAATTGTCGAAGCCAAAAAGCCTGGATTGCTGGCTCGGTATCCAGCTTGTCCAACAGATACGCCGCTTGCTGCCATAATGGACGCAATTGGAGCAGTGCGTTTCGGCGCATCACTGAAAGTTCATGCCAGCTCCGATCCAGTTGGGTATCTAACCCAAGCTTCACCAAAGCCCATGGCAGCGTTTTGAGCCGATCGATGGCTGCGGAAAAAACCGAGTCCAATGGATCATCGAGTGCTTTGAACAATTCGGGCAGTTGATCATCGGACACCACGCTAATGGCGGCGCGTCTCACCGTGGGATAACGAGAGCACAGTGCTTCTTTCAGCCACTGCGGATCCAGCTCAACGCCGAGCTCTTTCGCAAGTCCAAGCACGCCGAGCCAATCTCGCTTCTTGCAGGGTAGATCCTGCTCCAGTCGGTCGGCAAGGACCGCATGCGCATCAACACCACTGCTTGGCGCCGCCCAGCGCGCCAGGCTACGGATCGAGGCGGATGCATCAAGCAACGCCTCACGCAGCACAGGGCGAGGCTCGTCAAGCAAAGGGAGCAATGCACGCAACACCCAGACGCGAAATTTTGCACCGGGTTGAGACAGGGCTTCGAGCAGCAACTGCCGAGCCTGAATATTGGGTAGCTTTTGGCAGGTGGACACTGCCAGCAATCGCACGGTCACCTCACGGTGGGCAAGGGCGCTGCGCAGCAGCTCCTCAGGATTCGGATCGCTGTCCAGCAAAAGCTCAAACAAATAGCGGGCAGCTTTACCGTGCCTCGTCAGAAAATTCGCGTAGACCTCATCCCGTACCGCGGCCAACTGCAAAACAGCGCGTGTGGACTTAAGAGTTCTGCCGTGGTCGGCCCGCTGACGTACGGCCAGGGCGATTAGCTGCTCCGTCGCGAATAGCAATGCCTGGACGTGAGCAGGGGACAGGTAATGCTCCAGACCAACCGTGGCGAGATCCCGAATCTGCGGCACCCAGTCATTCAACCGGTCTATCAACGCCACCAGCGCTTCAGGAGATGGCCGGGCACACAGCTCCCTAACCGCGATCTCGCGAACGAAACCGTTGGGATGGCGGCTCAGTTCAATCCAACTATTGTGGGTCCCTGCACCGGCGAGCGCTTCCAGCGCCTCGTTTCGACGATGGTCGGCCCAAATGGACGCGGGCGCCTGCTTGTTCCTCAACTTATCCAACCAGAATTGCAGCGTGCTCACGTTTCAGTCCTTTGTATGCATTGGTGCGTGGCTGCTTTTATACCTCAGCCGGGAGGGTTCGCGTCTATGGAAGGAGTGATTGTTGAAGGGAGACAGCGCCTGCGTACCGTCTAACCACTGCAATCCAACCCCGCCGATACTAGCTAGAACCCAATTCGCGCTTACCTCTTGCCACCTCGTATTACCGCGGCTGCTAAACCCGAAGAGATCAACCCGCAGAACTTCAAGCCAGAAAAGAGCTGGAAGCTGATCTACACCCGTGCCGACAAGATGCACCGGCTGCGCTACGGCAGACACGCGATGACAATCGCTAGCGCCAACTGCGTGACTTGATCAAACGATCCTAAACCTTGACGTGCCCTGCCCGGACGCGACTCTATAGAATCAAATATGGGCATGATAGGTGTCAGTCAAGATACTAGTTGCATTTAAAGTACGATCCTTATTTGGAAAGAGTCTATAAAACTGTCATTCCTGACAGTTGGCGGAATTGCAAGTTCGTTTAGTTTATGGTTGTCGGGGTTTTGCTGTGCTTTGCTGCGCTTTTATTGGTTGTTTATATAAGGAGAGTGATCATGCGTGAAATTCCCTCTAGTGATCTCAGGGCGCTTGAGCAAAAGCTCAAGGAATATAAAGACATAATAACCGTTGATGAGGGTTTCTATAAAATCTATACGGCAATAAATAATACGAGTATTGTTGATATCTCTCCGATAGAAGGGGAAGCTTTTGTTTTTAATGTAAGATTGAATAGGGATAACAATGAGCGCGAATCCATTTGGAATATTGTACCTATCAAGGGGAGTGGGTATTTATATAGTATATTCAACGACAGAGATGATTCTCTCCGGCTCGGAGTGGTTCCTGGCAGTCCACAAAACCCTTTTGAGAATGTTGTAGCGGAACTCGCCGGTGCGGATAGTCTTTTGCATATTTGGTATTTTGCCGATGCAGGTGACGACGTAGTTTACATTGTTAATGCTCATTATGGTGATGAGATGCTGGATGTGCAGGATGGTAGTGTTGTAGATGGTACTAATATTATAATTTCTCCACCCTATCATGGGGGGCAGAGGTTTAGGCTTAAAAAAATGCATGCCATTTAGAGTCATTGTTGGATTTTTTCGTGGCTGGTTCTGGTGGCTCAAGTAAGGCTTATAGAAGGAACGAATCTGGAGGCGTGCACAGTCCCGTAGCACACAGGGTCCGAGGTGATTGGGCTGCAGCCCGAGGACTATCGCATATGGACCGTGAACTTGGAAAAGCTTGAAGGAGTGGTAATGTCTTTTTGTTTTCTCGAGCGAGGGCGGGACCAGCCTTTGAAATCCGATAAAACAAACGATGTACAGATCAAGATAGGCTTCAGCGCCCACTTGGTGTTTGCTCATTGAATGTCCTTCAGATAGTGCTTAAGTGCAGTGAGGGGTGTATCCAATTGCTCCATCGGTTGTTCGGCGCTGAGGTCTGCGGCCAAGCGTCGCAGCTCCCGTCCCAGTACCCCGTCCCCAATGGCTTCCAACGCCAGATTCAGGCAATGCTCCACTTTGCCTTGGATAGCAGCAACGTCCCCCTTGCGCACCAACAACCCAAACACCTCCCGATCATAATTCGCCATCAGGTGGTCATCCCGTAAAATCGGGCTGTGCCCCTCTGTCTCATAAGCCAGCTTCAGCGAGTAAAGAGCGACCGTTTCCAGCAGCAATTCCATGGGGTGAAGTCCTTTGTCAGCGGGTGAGGAGGGGCGGTAGATCAATTGGGCGTCGCAAGGCGGAGCATCGGTGGGGGCTGTGACATTTTGGTGAGCGCTTTGCGCTCAAGCGGGAGCAAGCTCCCTCGCCACGGGCTCCTAATGGCCACAGATTCTTCCTCGCCACAGATTTGGTGGTTGGGGCCGCTTCGCGACCCAGCGGGGATAAATCCCCTCGCCACAAATGGATCGGTGACTTTCCTGCAGACGAAAAAAAAGACCTTGAATTTCAAGGTCTTTCTTTAAGATGGTGCCCCGAGGGAGACTCGAACTCCCACTCCTTTCGAAAACGGATTTTGAATCCGCCGCGTCTACCAATTCCGCCATCAGGGCTCAATGGCGGCGAAGTATAGAGAGGTGACTACCGTTGGTCAATCACGTTTCATGGTCAATTTTTGATATTTCCGCTAGACTTTCCGGCCCTGCTAGACGAACCCCATCATGCGTGTTGCTGACTTTACCTTCGAACTCCCTGATTCGCTGATCGCTCGCCACCCTCTGGCGGAGCGTCGCGCCAGTCGACTGTTGACCCTGGATGGGGTCAGCGGTGCCATGGCTCACCGTCAATTCACTGATTTGCTTGAGCATTTGCGCCCGGGCGATTTGATGGTGTTCAACAATACCCGGGTTATTCCGGCGCGGTTGTTTGGCCAGAAAGCCTCCGGTGGCAAGCTGGAGATTCTGGTGGAGCGGGTGCTGGACAGTCATCGTGTGCTGGCCCATGTGCGCTCCAGCAAGTCGCCCAAGCCGGGTTCATCGATTTTGATCGACGGCGGGGGCGAGGCGGTGATGGTGGCGCGGCATGATGCGTTGTTCGAGCTGAAGTTTGCCGAAGAGGTGTTGCCGCTGCTCGACCGCGTCGGGCACATGCCGTTGCCTCCTTATATAGATCGCCCGGACGAAGGTTCGGACCGCGAGCGTTATCAGACCGTGTACGCAGAGCGTCTGGGGGCGGTGGCGGCGCCGACGGCGGGGCTGCATTTCGATCAGCCGTTGCTGGAGGCGATTGCCGCCAAGGGCGTGGAGACCACGTTCGTGACGCTGCACGTCGGCGCCGGGACGTTCCAGCCGGTGCGGGTCGATCGCATCGAAGACCACCACATGCACAGCGAATGGCTGGAAGTGAGTCAGGAAGTGGTCGATGCAGTGGCGGCCTGCCGCGCGCGCGGCGGACGGGTGGTGGCGGTGGGGACCACCAGCGTGCGTTCCCTGGAAAGCGCCGCTCGCGATGGCGTGCTCAAGCCGTTCAGTGGCGACACCGACATTTTCATTTACCCGGGCCGGCCGTTTCATGTGGTCGATGCCCTGGTCACCAACTTTCATTTGCCCGAATCCACGCTGTTGATGCTGGTTTCGGCGTTCGCCGGTTATCCCGAGACCATGGCCGCCTACAAGGCCGCCGTCGAGCATGGATACCGCTTTTTCAGCTACGGTGATGCGATGTTCATTACCCGTAACCCCGCGCCACGCGGACCCGAGGAAACAGTATGAGTCGCACCTGTCGCATGTCCTTCGAGTTGCTCGCCACCGATGGCAAGGCTCGTCGCGGTCGTCTGACCTTCCCGCGCGGTACGGTGGAAACCCCCGCGTTCATGCCGGTGGGCACCTACGGCACGGTCAAGGGAATGCTGCCACGGGACATCGAGGCGATTGGCGCGGAGATCATCCTGGGCAACACCTTTCACCTGTGGCTGCGTCCGGGCATGGAAGTGATCAAGGCCCACGGCGACCTGCACGATTTCATGCAGTGGAAAGGCCCGATTCTGACCGACTCCGGCGGCTTCCAGGTGTTCAGCCTGGGCGCGATGCGCAAGATCAAGGAGGAGGGCGTGACCTTCGCTTCCCCGGTGGACGGTTCCAAGGTGTTCATGGGCCCGGAAGAGTCGATGCAGGTGCAGCGCGACCTGGGCTCGGACATCGTGATGATCTTCGACGAATGCACGCCGTACCCGGCCGATGAAGACGTGGCGCGGGTGTCCATGGAGCTGTCGTTGCGCTGGGCCCAGCGCTCGAAGAACGCCCATGGCGACAACACCGCGGCGCTGTTCGGCATCGTCCAGGGCGGTATGCACCAGGACCTGCGCATGCGTTCGCTCGAAGGCCTGGACAAGATCGGCTTCGACGGCCTGGCGATTGGCGGCCTGTCGGTGGGCGAGCCCAAGCACGAGATGATCAAGGTGCTGGATTACCTGCCGGGCCAGATGCCGGCTGACAAACCTCGTTACCTTATGGGCGTTGGCAAACCGGAAGATCTGGTTGAGGGTGTGCGCCGCGGGGTGGACATGTTCGATTGCGTGATGCCAACCCGTAATGCTCGCAATGGGCATCTGTTCGTCGACACGGGCGTGCTGAAGATCCGTAACGCGTTCCATCGCCATGATGATTCGCCGCTGGATCCGACCTGCGATTGCTACACGTGCAAGAACTTCTCCCGCGCTTATCTGCATCATTTGGACAAGTGCGGCGAAATGCTCGGTAGCATGTTGAATACGATCCACAATTTGCGCCATTACCAGGTGCTGATGGCTGGTTTGCGCGAGGCTATTCAACAGGGTACATTGGCCGCCTTCGTCGAGGCCTTCTATGCCAAGCGCGGGTTGCCTGTTCCGCCCTTGGACTGAGTTTTCCGATCCTAAGATTCAATACTTGCAACTGGAGTGCTAAATGAGCTTTTTTATCTCTAACGCCATGGCTGATGCCGCTGCCCCTGCAGCTGCGCCTATGGGTGGCGGTTTCGAGTGGATTTTCCTGGTCGGCTTCCTGGTGATCTTCTACCTGATGATCTGGCGTCCACAGGCCAAGCGCGCCAAAGAGCAGAAGAACCTGCTCAGCAGCCTGCAGAAAGGCGATGAAGTGGTGACCACCGGTGGTATCGCCGGCAAGATCACCAAAGTGGCTGATGACTTCGTGGTACTGGAAGTGTCCGACACTGTTGAAATGAAGTTCCAGAAGGGCGCCATCGCGGCCACGCTGCCAAAAGGCACGCTGAAAGCGATCTAAGTAACAACTTCTCTTCAATCGACGGGGCGCGCAAGGCGCCCCGCGTCATAAGCGGGCGGCGTGATGCTGAACAAATACCCTCTGTGGAAATACGTACTGATCCTGGCGGTGCTGGTGGTCGGTGTGATTTATTCCGCTCCCAACCTCTACCCGGATGACCCGGCCATTCAGGTCAGTGGCGCCAGCACGGCGTTGCAGGTCACCCAGGCGGATCTGGACCGTGCGAGCGCGGCGCTCAAGGCGTCCAATATCGAGGTCAAGGCTGCCTCCATTGCCGAAAACGGCAAGGGCGGCCTGTTGCGTCTGGTCAAGGCTGAAGACCAGCTGCCGGCCAAGGACGTGGTGCGCAAGGCGTTGGGCGACGAATACGTCGTGGCCCTGAACCTGGCCCAGACCACCCCGCAATGGCTGCGCAAACTCGGCGCGCATCCGATGAAGCTGGGCCTGGACTTGTCCGGTGGTGTGCACTTCCTGCTGGAAGTGGACATGGACAAGGCCCTCGACGCCCGGATGAAAGTCTACGAAGGCGACGTCAAGAGTCTGTTGCGCAAAGAGCGCGTGCGCTATCGCAGCCTGCCGGCGTTCAACGGTGCCATTCAGCTGGGCTTCAGCGATGAAGATACCCGCGAGCAGGCCCGTGCACTGATCCGCAAAAGCTTCAACGATTTCGACATCGTACCGGCCGACCTCAATGGTCAGGCGGTGCTGCGTCTGGCGATGACCCCGGCCAAGCTGGCGGAAATCCGCGAATACTCCATCAAGCAGAACCTGACCACGGTCCGTAACCGGGTCAACGAGCTGGGTGTGGCCGAACCGATCGTGCAGCGCCAGGGCGCCAACCGCATCGTCGTCGAGCTGCCCGGCGTGCAGGACACCGCCGAAGCCAAGCGTATCCTCGGCAAGACCGCCAACCTGGAATTCCGCCTCGCGGCCGAACCGGGTGCGTCCAAGGCCACTTCCGAAAGTTTCGAGTTCCGCGAGGGCAATCGCCCGGCGGCGCAGATCGAGCGCAGCCTGATCATCACCGGCGACCAGGTCACCGACGCCCAGGCGAGTTTCGACGAGCAGGGTCGCCCACAGGTGAACATCCACCTCGACGGCCACGGCGGCGAACTGATGAGCCGCGCCACGCGCAGCAACGTCGGTCGCAGCATGGCGGTGATCTTCATCGAGCAGAAGCCGACCACCACCTACACCAAGCAGGTGGTCAACGGTGTCGAGAAAGACGTCGCGGTGCAAGCGTTCAAGGAAGAGAAGAAAATCATCAGTCTGGCGACCATCCAGTCGCCGCTGGGCAGCCAGTTCCGCATTACCGGCCTGAACGGCCAGGGCGAATCCTCGGAACTGGCCTTGCTGCTGCGTGCTGGTGGCCTGGCCGCGCCGATGTATTTCGCGGAAGAGCGCACCATCGGCCCGAGCCTGGGTGCCGACAACATCACCAAGGGTATCGATGCATCCCTGTGGGGCATGCTGTTCGTGTCGCTGTTCATCATCGCCATCTACCGATTCTTCGGCCTCATCGCCACTGTCGCGCTGGCGGTGAACATGGTGATGCTGCTGGCGCTGATGTCGCTGCTGGGCGCCACGCTGACCTTGCCGGGTATCGCCGGTATCGTATTGACCATGGGTATGGCGGTGGACGCCAACGTGCTGATCTTCTCGCGGATACGTGAAGAGATCGCCGCGGGCATGTCGATCCAGCGGGCAATCAACGAAGGCTTCGGCCGGGCATTCACTGCGATTCTCGACTCCAACCTGACCACCTTGCTGGTCGGCGGGATTCTCTTTGCCATGGGCACCGGCCCGGTAAAAGGCTTCGCAGTGACCATGTCCCTCGGGATCTTTACCTCGATGTTCACAGCCATCATGGTGACCCGCGCAATGGTCAACCTGATCTTTGGCGGTCGTGACTTCAAGAAGTTGTGGATTTAAGGGGCTGCCATGTTACGTACAATCAACTTCATGGGCGTCCGCAACATTGCGTTCGGCGTCACATTGTTTCTCACCGTGCTGGCGTTGTTCAGCTGGGCCACCAAGGGCCTGAACTACGGCCTGGACTTTACCGGCGGTACGCTCATCGAGCTGACCTACGAGCGTCCGGCCGATGTCACCAAAGTGCGCGAGCAGCTGGCGACATCGGGCTACGGTGAAGCGGTCGTCCAGAGCTTTGGTGCCACCACCGACCTGTTGGTGCGTATGCCGGGTGAAGACCCGCAGCTGGGCCATCAGGTTGCCGAGGCCTTGCAGAAAGCGGGCGGCGACAACCCGGCCCAGGTCAAGCGTGTCGAGTTCGTCGGTCCGCAGGTCGGTGAAGAGCTGCGCGACCAGGGCGGCCTCGGCATGCTGATGGCGCTGGGCGGTGTGCTGCTCTACCTGGCCTTTCGCTTCCAGTGGAAGTTCGCGGTGGGTGCGATTGTCTCGCTGATCCACGACGTGATCGTGACCGTAGGCATCCTGTCGTTCTTCCAGATCACCTTCGACCTGACGGTGCTGGCGGCGGTGTTGGCGATCATCGGTTACTCGCTCAACGACACCATCGTCGTGTTCGACCGGGTGCGTGAAAACTTCCGTGTGCTGCGCAAGGCCTCGCTGATCGAGAACATCAACATCTCGACCACCCAGACCCTGTTGCGGACCATGGCGACTTCGATCTCCACGTTGCTGGCAATTGCGGCGCTGCTGTTCTTTGGCGGCGACAACCTGTTCGGTTTCTCCATCGCACTGTTCATTGGTGTGATGGCAGGTACTTATTCGTCGATCTACATCGCCAACGTGGTGCTGATCTGGCTGAACCTGAGCACCGAGGACCTGATTCCTCCCGCGGCCACCGAAACGGAGGTGGACGACCGCCCATAGGGCCTGTCGCCCCGTCCGTCACCGCTTGGAAGGCGCGAGTTGAACTCGCGCCTTTTTTTATGCTCCAAGGCTGGGAGAAGCGCGGATTATTCCGCTTGTGATGGCCTGGAGGTTCAAGTGAACAAATCGATGCTGGTTGGTGCGGTATTGGGTGCTGTCGGTGTAACTGCCGGTGGTGCGGTCGCCACCTACAGCTTGGTGAAAAGTGGTCCTGAGTACGCGCAAGTATTGGCCGTGGAGCCGGTCAAAACCCAGATCAAGACCCCGCGTGAAGTGTGCAAGGATGTTACCGTGACCCGTCAGAGACCGGTCCAGGATCAACACCAGATCGCCGGCACCGTACTGGGCGCCGTGGCGGGTGGCCTGTTGGGTAACCAGATCGGCGGCGGCACCGGCAAGAAAATCGCCACCGTGGCAGGTGCGGCCGGTGGTGGTTATGCCGGTAACAAGATTCAGGAAGGCATGCAGGAGCGCGACACCTACACAACTACCCAGACGCGCTGCAACACCGTCAATGACATCAGCGACAAGGTGGTAGGCTACGACGTTCGCTACATGCTCGATGGCAAGGAAGGCAAAGTCCGCATGGACCGCGACCCGGGCAACCAGATCCCGGTGAACAAGGAAGGCCAACTGATCCTGGGGCAGAACGAACCAGCCCAGTGATCCAACCGCTACAAAAAAGCACCCTTCGGGGTGCTTTTTTTATGCCCGGATTCCAGGGACCATCACTCAACCCTGTGGGAGCGGGCTTGCTCGCGAATGCGGACTGGCATTCAAACCAGACATCGACTGACCCACCGCTTTCGCGAGCAAGCCCGCTCCCACACTGGATCTTCAGTGAACTCAAATTTCATGTCCGGCACACGCCCCTTGTGGGAGCGAGCAGGCTCGCTCCCACAAGGATCGGGTTCATCCACAGAATCACAGGCACAAAAAAAGCACCCCGAAAGGTGCTTTTTCATAGCCCGTCGCTTAGCGCTTCAGCGAGTGCGGCAAGTGCGGCTGGATGGCCGTCAGCACAGCCTTGAAGCATTTGGTGTTGCCGGCAACGATATGGCCTTTTTCAAGGAAATCGTGGCCGCCGGTGAAGTCGCTCACCAGGCCGCCCGCTTCCTGAATCAGCAGGGCGCCTGCCGCCATGTCCCACTCGGACAGGCCCGACTCCCAGAACGCATCGAAACGACCGGCAGCCACATAAGCCAGGTCCAGGCTCGCGGCACCTGCGCGGCGGATGCCGGCGGTCTGGCCGACCAGGGCGCGGAACATGCCCAGGTAGTTGTCCAGGTTGTCCATCTGGTCGTCACGGAACGGGAAACCGGTACCCAGCAGGGCGCCGTCCAGGCTGGTGCGGCCGCTGACGCGCAGGCGGCGACCGTTCAACTGGGCGCCACGGCCACGGCTGGCGGTGAATTCTTCCTGGCGAACCGGGTCCAGCACGACAGCGTGTTCCAGGCGGCCACGGTATTTGCAGGCGATGCTGACAGCGAAGTGAGGGATGCCGCGCAGGAAGTTGGTGGTGCCGTCCAGTGGATCGATGATCCACAGGTACTCTTCACCCTCGATACCGGTACCGGCGTGCATGCCGGTCTCTTCACCCATGATCGAGTGGTTCGGGTAAGCCTTGCGCAGGGCGTCGACGATTTTCTGTTCGGCGGCGCGATCCACCTCGGACACGTAGTCCTTGGCGTCTTTTTCATCGACCTTGATGGTATCCAGGCGCTCGATGGAGCGGAAGATCAGTTCACTGGCGCTGCGGGCGGCGCGCAGCGCGATATTCAGCATTGGCTGCATGGATGTGTCACCTAAGGTTGTTAAAGAAAGCCGGGCATTCTATCAGAAAGTTTTATCAGGAGAAGGTTGGCGTTCGCTTTCATAGCTTAACGGTAGGTGCTTATGTAAGATTTGCTCCCCTTTATCGTGTTCGAGAGCGCCTCCCTTGTTGCAGAACATTCGTGTCGTCCTGGTCAATACCAGCCATCCGGGTAACATCGGCGGGGCTGCGCGGGCCATGAAGAACATGGGCCTGTCGCGCCTGGTGCTGGTCGAGCCAAGGGTGTTTCCCCATCACGAAGCCGACGCCCGGGCCTCCGGCGCCGGTGACATCCTGGCCAATGCGCAGGTCGTCGCCACCCTGGAAGACGCTCTGGTGGGTTGTAACCTGGTGCTCGGTACCAGCGCCCGTGATCGCCGCATTCCCTGGCCACTGCTCGACCCCCGCGAATGCGGCACGAAAGTGGTCGAAGAGGCCGCGCAAGGCTTTGAAATCGCCCTGGTGTTCGGCCGTGAAGACTCCGGCCTGACCAACGAAGAGCTGCACCGATGTCACTTTCACGTGCATATCCCTTCCGACCCCGGTTTCAGTTCGCTGAACCTCGGGGCGGCGGTGCAGGTGTTGAGCTACGAAGTGCGCATGGCCTGGCTGGCGGCCGAAGGCAAGCCCAGCAAGGTCGAAAAAACCGAGGTGACGTCGCCGCGCAGTGAGACACTGGCGACCATGGATGAACTGGAGCGATTCTATGAGCACCTGGAACAGACCCTGGTGGACATCGAATTCCTCGACCCGGACAAGCCTCGGCACTTGATGGCACGCCTGCGTCGGTTGTACGGACGAAGCTCGGTCAGCCGGGCGGAGATGAATATATTGCGCGGCATCCTCACGGAAACCCAGAAAGCGGCCCGTGGCGAGCTGATTAAGCGGAAGGAATAAAATGTTCGATCGTTTGCGTGAAGATATCCAAAGCGTTTTCCATCGTGACCCGGCGGCGCGCAACGCCTTTGAAGTGCTGACCTGCTACCCGGGAATGCACGCGATCTGGATCCACCGCCTGTCCGGCGCGTTGTGGAACATGGGCTGGAAGTGGCTGGCGCGGCTGGTCTCGAACTTCGGTCGCTGGCTCACCGGCATCGAGATTCATCCGGGCGCCAAGGTCGGTCGCCGGTTCTTCATCGACCACGGCATGGGCATCGTCATTGGCGAGACCGCCGAGATCGGCGACGACGTGACGCTATACCAGGGTGTCACCCTGGGCGGCACCAGCTGGAACAAGGGCAAGCGTCACCCGACGCTGGAAGATGGCGTGGTGGTGGGTGCGGGCGCCAAGGTGCTCGGGCCGTTCACGGTGGGCGCGGGGGCGAAAGTCGGCTCCAATGCCGTGGTCACCAAGGCCGTGCCGCCTGGCGCGACCGTGGTTGGTATCCCGGGGCGGATCATCGTCAAGTCCGACGAGGAGCAGGACGCCCGCCGCAAAGCCATGGCCGAGAAGATCGGCTTCGATGCCTACGGCGTCGGCGAAGATATGCCCGACCCGGTCGCTCGGGCCATCAATCAGTTGCTCGATCACCTGCAAGCCGTTGACGGGCGCCTGGAGGGGATGTGCGGCGCCCTGAAGGAGCTGGGGAGTAACTATTGTGCCAAGGACCTGCCTGAACTGCGCGAGGAAGACTTCGCGTGTGTGAAGGATAAGGATCAGAGTCAAGCCGGCTAGACCGGGTTGGCTTCTTCGCGAGCAAGCCCGCTCCCACATTTTGATCCCTGTAGTGCGCCGATTGTGTGTGCATCGGTGATCCAATGTGGGAGCGGGCTTGCTCGCGAAGTACGATAACGCGGTATCGCTGGTCCTGCCCGCCAAGCCTTTGCTATCATGCGCCCGCTCTTTCGCGGGTAAACCCGAGTAACCCACTAGGTCTTATACTTGACTTAAATACTCGGGAATTGCATACTCGCCCCCATTCCGAACTCCGTGGTAATTGTCCATGCGACTGACTACAAAAGGCCGATACGCCGTGACCGCGATGCTGGATCTGGCATTGCACGCGCAGCACGGGCCGGTGTCCCTGGCCGATATCTCCGAGCGCCAGGGCATTTCCCTGTCTTATCTCGAGCAGTTGTTTGCCAAACTGCGCCGCAGCAACCTGGTGTCCAGCGTTCGCGGTCCAGGCGGTGGCTACCAGCTGTCCCGTGACATGCAAGGCATCCAGGTCGCCCAGGTGATCGATGCCGTGAACGAATCGGTCGATGCGACCAAATGCCAGGGCCTTGGCGACTGCCATGGCGGCGATACTTGCCTGACCCACCACTTGTGGTGCGACCTGAGCTTGCAGATCCACGAATTTCTGAGCGGTATCAGCTTGGCTGACCTTGTCACTCGTCGTGAGGTGCAGGAAGTAGCCCAGCGTCAGGACCAGCGCCGTTGCAATGGCAAGGCGCCGCACCTGGACAAGATTGAAGCGTCCGCCGTCGAATGACCGCCGCAGAGCAAGCGGAGCGCCAGCCAGCCTGATTTAGGAGAGAGTCCATGAAATTGCCGATTTACCTTGATTACTCTGCGACCACCCCGGTTGATCCGCGTGTCGCGCAAAAAATGAGTGAATGCCTGCTGGTCGACGGAAACTTCGGCAACCCGGCGTCCCGCTCCCACGTGTTCGGCTGGAAAGCCGAGGAAGCGGTCGAGAACGCCCGTCGCCAGGTCGCCGACCTGGTCAACGCCGACCCGCGTGAGATCGTCTGGACCTCCGGTGCCACCGAGTCCGACAACCTGGCAATCAAGGGTGTCGCGCATTTCTACCACACCAAGGGCAAGCACCTGATCACCTCCAAGATCGAACACAAGGCGGTCCTGGACACCACGCGCCAACTGGAGCGTGAAGGCTTCGAAGTCACCTACATCGAGCCCGGCGAAGACGGCCTGATCACCCCTGCCATGGTCGAAGCCGCCCTGCGCGACGACACCATCCTGGTTTCGATCATGCACGTGAACAACGAAATCGGCACCATCAACGACATCGCGGCCATCGGCGAACTGACCCGCTCCAAAGGCGTGCTGTTCCATGTCGACGCGGCCCAGTCCACCGGCAAGGTCGACATCGACCTGTCCAAGCTCAAAGTCGACCTGATGTCGTTCTCCGCCCACAAGACCTACGGCCCGAAAGGCATCGGCGCGCTGTACGTGAGCCGCAAGCCGCGTGTTCGCCTCGAAGCGACCATGCACGGCGGCGGTCACGAGCGCGGCATGCGTTCCGGCACCCTGGCGACCCACCAGATCGTCGGCATGGGCGAGGCCTTCCGTGTTGCCAAGGAAGACATGGCCGCCGAGAGCGTGCGCATCAAGGCCCTGAGCGACCGCTTCTTCAAGCAGGTCGAGCACCTGGAAGAGCTCTACGTCAACGGCAGCATGACCGCCCGCGTCCCGCATAACCTGAACCTGAGCTTCAACTACGTTGAAGGCGAGTCGCTGATCATGGCGCTCAAGGATCTGGCTGTGTCGTCCGGTTCGGCGTGCACCTCGGCGTCCCTCGAGCCTTCGTACGTACTGCGCGCCCTGGGCCGCAACGACGAACTGGCCCACAGCTCGATCCGCTTCACCTTCGGCCGCTTCACCACCGAAGAAGAAATCGATTACGCCGCGCAGAAAGTCTGCGAGGCCGTGACCAAGCTGCGAGCTCTGTCGCCGCTCTGGGACATGTACAAAGACGGCGTCGACATCTCGAAGATCGAGTGGGCGGCGCACTGAAGAAGTCGCCACCAGAGCGACTCATTGATGAGGATTGAAGCAAATGGCATATAGCGAAAAGGTCATCGACCACTACGAGAACCCGCGCAACGTCGGCAAGATGGACGCGCAGGATCCTGATGTCGGCACCGGCATGGTCGGCGCCCCGGCCTGCGGCGACGTGATGCGTCTGCAGATCAAGGTCAACGAGCAGGGCATCATTGAAGACGCCAAGTTCAAGACCTACGGCTGCGGCTCGGCCATCGCGTCCAGCTCCCTGGCCACCGAGTGGATGAAGGGCAAGACCCTCGACGAAGCCGAAACCATCAAGAACACCCAGCTGGCCGAAGAACTGGCCCTGCCGCCAGTGAAAATCCACTGCTCGGTACTCGCTGAAGACGCCATCAAGGCCGCCGTTCGCGACTACAAGCAGAAGAAAGGCTTGATCTGAACCGCGACAGGTAAGGAGTTTTCCATGGCTATCCAGATGACAGAAGCAGCCGCCAAGCACGTACAGCGCTCCCTCGCGGGGCGCGGCAAGGGCGAGGGCATCCGCCTGGGTGTTCGCACCACCGGTTGTTCCGGCCTTGCCTATGTACTGGAATTCGTCGACGAAGTCGGCGAAGACGACCAGGTGTTCGAGAGTCATGGTCAAAAAGTGATCATCGACCCGAAAAGCCTGACGTACCTGGACGGCACTGAGCTGGATTTCGTCAAGGAAGGGTTGAACGAAGGCTTCAAGTTCAACAACCCCAACGTGCGCGGTGAATGTGGCTGCGGCGAAAGCTTCAATATCTGAGGCGGCTTGTGGGTACTCCTTGTCATTTTGCTTTGTTCCAGTTGCAGCCTGCTTTTCAGCTGGATCTCGATCAGTTGTCCGCGCGTTATCTGGAACTGGCCCGTGGTGTCCACCCGGATCGTTTCGCTGACGCCTCCGAGGCTGAGCAGCGACGGGCGCTCGAGCAGTCCGCGAACCTCAACGAGGCGTACCAGACGCTCAAGCACCCGGCCAAGCGCGCACGTTACCTGCTCGCCATCAGCGGCCATGAACTGCCCCTGGAAGTCACGGTTCACGATCCCGAGTTTCTGTTGCAGCAGATGCAGTGGCGCGAAGAGCTCGAAGACTTGCAGGACAGTGCCGACCTGGCCGGTGTCACCGCCTTCAAGCGCCGCCTGAAAGACGCCCAGCAGCAACTGAACGACAGCTTCGCAGCCTGTTGGAACGATGCCGCGCAACGCGAGCAGGCCGAGCGCCTGATGCGGCGCATGCAGTTCCTCGACAAGCTCACCTACGAAGTGCGCCAGCTGGAAGAGCGCCTCGACGATTAACCCAGTGCCGCTCCGGTCGCACGCCTGATTACAGATAAGTCCTGATTACGATGGCCCTACTGCAGATCGCCGAACCCGGCCAAAGTCCACAACCGCACCAGCGTCGCCTGGCTGTCGGAATCGACTTGGGTACCACCAATTCCCTGGTCGCTGCGGTACGCAGCGGTCTTTCCGAGCCGCTGGCCGACGAGCAGGGGCGGGTGATCCTGCCGTCTGCCGTGCGTTATCACGCCGACCACGTCGAAGTCGGCGAATCGGCCAAGCTGGCTGCGGCCACCGATCCGTTGAACACTATTGTCTCGGTCAAGCGCTTGATGGGTCGTGGTCTGTCCGACGTCAAGCAATTGGGCGATCAGTTGCCGTACCGCTTCGTCGGCGGCGAGTCCCACATGCCGTTCATCGAAACCGTGCAGGGGCCGAAAAGCCCGGTGGAAGTATCGGCCGATATCCTCAAGGTGTTGCGCCAGCGCGCCGAGGCCGCGTTGGGTGGCGAATTGGTGGGTGCGGTTATCACTGTCCCGGCCTATTTCGATGATGCCCAGCGCCAGGCTACCAAGGACGCGGCCAAGTTGGCCGGTCTCAACGTGCTGCGTCTGCTCAACGAGCCGACCGCCGCGGCGGTGGCCTATGGCCTGGACCAACACGCCGAAGGGCTGGTCGCTATCTATGACTTGGGCGGCGGCACGTTCGACATCTCCATCCTGCGCCTGACCGGCGGTGTATTCGAAGTCCTGGCCACCGGTGGCGACAGCGCCCTGGGCGGCGATGACTTCGACCACGCCATCGCCGGCTGGATCATCGAGCAGGCGGGCCTGTCCGCCGACCTGGATCCGGGTGCGCAACGCCATTTGCTGCAAACCGCCTGCGCGGCCAAGGAAGCCCTGACCGACGCCGCAAGCGTTGAAGTGGTCTACGGCGAGTGGAAAGCGTCCCTGAGCCGCGAAACCTTCGACGCGCTGATCGAACCCATGGTGGCCCGCAGCCTCAAGGCCTGCCGCCGCGCCGTGCGTGATTCCGGCGTCGAGATCGAAGACGTCAAGGCCGTGGTCATGGTCGGCGGTTCGACCCGCGTGCCTCGGGTTCGCCAAGCCGTCGCCGAGGCCTTTGGTCGCCAGCCGCTGACCGAAATCGACCCGGATCAGGTGGTTGCCATCGGCGCCGCGATCCAGGCCGATACCCTGGCCGGCAACAAGCGCGACGGCGGCGAACTGCTGTTGCTCGACGTGATCCCGCTGTCCCTGGGCCTGGAAACCATGGGCGGCCTGATGGAGAAGGTGATTCCGCGCAACACCACCATTCCCGTGGCCCGCGCCCAGGATTTCACCACTTATAAAGACGGCCAGTCGGCCATGATGATCCACGTGCTGCAAGGCGAGCGTGAACTGATCAGCGACTGCCGCTCCCTGGCGCGTTTCGAATTGCGCGGCATTCCGGCCATGGTGGCTGGCGCGGCGAAGATCCGCGTCACTTTCCAGGTCGATGCCGATGGTTTGCTCAACGTTTCCGCTCGCGAGCTGGGCTCTGGCGTCGAGGCCAGCATCCAGGTCAAGCCGTCCTATGGCCTGACCGACGGCGAAATCGCCCGGATGCTCAAGGATTCCTTCCAGTACGCTGGCGATGACAAAGTGGCTCGTGTGTTGCGCGAGCAGCAAGTCGACGCCCAGCGCCTGATCGAAGCCGTGCAGGGCGCCCTTGAGGCTGACGGCGACCGTCTGCTGGACGCCGAAGAGCGCATGGTCATCGAAATGCAGATGCAGGAATTGTCCGAATTGATCAAAGGCACCGATGGCTATGCCATCGAGCAGCAGACCAAGCGTCTGTCGAGCGTCACCGATGCCTTTGCCGCCCGCCGCCTGGACTCAACGGTCAAAGCCGCCCTGGCGGGGCGTAACCTGAATGAAATCGAGGAGTAATTGATGCCACAGGTGATTTTTTTGCCCCACGAGAAGTTCTGCCCCGAGGGCATGGTGGTGGAGGCTGAGCCTGGGATCTCTATCCTTGAATTGGCCCATAAACACGATATTGAAATGGAAAGCGCTTGCGGCGGCGTCTGCGCTTGCACCACTTGCCATTGCATCATCCGTGAAGGCTTCGACTCGCTGGAAGAGGCGGACGAACTGGAAGAGGACTTCCTCGACCGGGCCTGGGGGCTGGAGGCGCAATCGCGCCTGGGTTGCCAGGCTATCGTCGGTACGGAAGACCTGACCGTCGAAATCCCCAAATACTCGCTCAACCACGCTGCCGAAGCGCCGCACTGATCCGGGAATCCAACATGAGTCTGAAATGGGTTGATGTGCTGGAGATCGCGATCCAGCTGGCCGAGACCAAGCCTGATGTAAACCCGCGTTACGTGAACTTCGTCGATCTGCACCAGTGGGTGCTGGCCTTGCCGGAGTTCAGCGATGATCCGTCCCGTGGCGGCGAGAAAGTGCTTGAGGCCATCCAAGCCGCCTGGATCGAAGAAGCAGATTGAGTCTGTACTGTACGCAGTTAGGCAATACCCGATAACCCGCGTATAATTCGCGGGTTTAATTTTTCGCACATTACCGTTTCTGGAGTTACACCATGGCTGTTCAACGTACTTTCTCCATCATCAAGCCTGACGCCGTTGCTAAAAACGTGATCGGCAAGATCGTTTCCCGTTTCGAAGACGCTGGCCTGCGCGTTGTCGCTTCGAAAATGAAGCAACTGTCCAAGGCCGAAGCCGAAGGCTTCTACGCTGAGCACAGCGAGCGCGGCTTCTTCGGTGAGCTGGTTGCGTTCATGACTTCCGGTCCGGTTGTCGTTCAGGTGCTGGAAGGCGAAAACGCTATCGCTCGCAACCGTGAGCTGATGGGCGCTACCAACCCTAAAGAAGCCGCTCCAGGCACCATCCGTGCTGACTTCGCCCAGTCCATCGACGCCAACGCCGTTCACGGTTCTGACTCCGAAGCCGCTGCTGCTCGCGAAATCGCTTACTTTTTCTCCGCTACTGAAGTAACCACTCGCTAAGCCCAGGCTTTTGAGTGAAGGTGAATCCATGACTACATCGAACGGCAAAACCAACCTGTTGGGCCTGACCCAGCCGGAAATGGAGAAATTCTTCGACTCGATCGGGGAGAAGCGTTTCCGTGCCGGCCAGGTGATGAAATGGATTCACCACTTTGGCGTCGACGATTTCGATGCCATGACGAATGTCGGCAAGGCCTTGCGTGAAAAACTCAAGGCGGTTGCCGAGATTCGCGGCCCTGAAGTGGTCAGCCAGGACATTTCCAGCGACGGTACCCGCAAGTGGGTGGTGCGCGTGGCGTCCGGCAGCTGCGTCGAGACCGTGTACATTCCCCAGGGCAAGCGCGGCACCTTGTGCGTTTCGTCCCAGGCAGGCTGTGCCCTGGATTGCAGTTTCTGCTCCACCGGCAAGCAAGGCTTCAACAGCAACCTCACCGCCGCCGAAGTGATCGGCCAGGTGTGGATTGCCAACAAATCCTTTGGCAGCGTCCCGGCGACCGTCGACCGTGCCATCACCAACGTGGTGATGATGGGCATGGGTGAGCCGCTGCTGAACTTCGACAACGTCGTCGCCGCCATGCACCTGATGATGGATGACCTGGGCTACGGCATCTCCAAGCGCCGGGTGACCCTGTCCACCTCCGGCGTGGTGCCGATGATCGATGAGCTGGCCAAGCACATCGACGTCTCCCTGGCGTTGTCCCTGCACGCACCCAACGACGCATTGCGTAACCAATTGGTGCCGATCAACAAGAAGTATCCGCTTAAGATGCTGCTGGACTCGTGCCAGCGCTACATGTCGGCCCTGGGTGAAAAACGTGTACTGACCATCGAATATACCCTGCTCAAGGATGTGAACGACAAGGTCGAGCATGCGGTCGAGATGATCGAGCTGCTCAAGAACATCCCATGCAAGATCAACCTGATCCCGTTCAACCCGTTTCCGCACTCCGGCTACGAGCGTCCGAGCAACAATGCGATTCGTCGCTTCCAGGATCAGCTTCATCACGCAGGCTTCAACGTCACCGTGCGCACCACCCGTGGCGAAGACATCGACGCGGCCTGCGGTCAATTGGTCGGACAGGTGCTGGATCGCACCCGTCGCAGCGAACGCTACATCGCCGTGCGCGAATTGAACGCCGACGATGCGGTGCAGAACGCTGCGAACGGTCACTAAGAGAGGAACTCCATGTCCCTGCGCTTCGCGCTGCTGTTGCTGTTGACCGGGCTTTGCGCCGGGTGTGTCTTGTCGGGCGACTACAACCCGATGAAGACCAGCAAGGGCCGCGATGAGGCCCGTGTGGCCTATGTGCAACTGGGCATCGGCTACCTGCAGCAGGGCATGACCGAACGGGCCAAGGTCCCGCTCAAGAAAGCCCTGGAGCTGGACAGTTCCGACGCCGATGCCAACGCGGCCCTGGCCCTGGTGTTCCAGGCCGAGCTGGAGCCCGAGCTGGCCGACGAACATTTTCGCAAGGCATTGTCCGCCCGGTCTCAGGATGCGCGGATTCTGAACAATTACGGCAGTTTCCTCTACGAGCAACAGCGCTACAAAGAGGCCTACGAGCGCTTCGAGCAGGCCGCCGCCGATACGCTTTATCCCGAACGTTCGCGGGTGTTCGAGAACCTAGGAATGACCGCTGCAAAACTCGGTCAGCGCGACCTGGCCCGCCAGCAGCTGGAAAAGGCGTTGCGGCTCAACCGCCAGCAGCCGCGGGCACTATTGGAAATGGCTGAGTTGTCTTACGAAGACAGGCATTATGTGCCCGCACGCGACTATTACGAACGTTTTAGCCTGCTGAGCGAGCAAAATGCACGTAGTCTATTGCTCGGCGTTCGGCTGGCCCATGTGTTTGAAGATCGCGACAAGGCCGCCAGCTACGGCCTGCAACTCAAAAGACTCTATCCCGGTACGCCGGAATATCAGCAATACCTGTCGGAGCAATGATGAAAGCGGCGCATCCCGAAGTTGTAGCAGCGACTCGCGTAAATCCCGGTGAGACCCTGCGTCAAGCCCGCGAAAGCAATGGTTGGTCGCTGGCCCAAGTGGCCCTCAAGCTCAATCTTACCGTGGCTTCCCTGAGCAATCTGGAATCGGGCGCGTTCGACAAGCTGCCAGGGCACACCTTTGCCCGGGGCTACATCCGTGCCTATGCCAAGTTGCTCGACATGGACCAGACCGTACTGGTGCAGCAATTCGATCAATACACCGGTTCCGACGCCCAGGGCAGCAGCGTGCACAGCCTGGGTCGCATCGAGGAGCCGGTTCGCGTTTCCCACACCATTTTGCGAATCGTCAGCCTGTTGCTGCTGATCGCGGTGATTGGTGGCGGTTTCATCTGGTGGCAGGATCAGACGTCCCTGCGTACCAAGGAGCCGGTCGCCATGGCCCCGGAACATGTGGAAGTGGAGGGTGCCGACGGCACCACCCGGATTCACCCGCTGGACGAACCGGAAGATCAGGCGGTGCTGGAAGGCCAAACCGAAGGCGAAACCAGCCTGGCGCTGCCGCAAGGCCAGGACGGCGCCGATGCCGAAGCCGGCGCCGAGCCGAGCGTTCCCGCGACACCTACGGCCCCGACCGCGCCTGCGGCAACCTCCAGCGCGCCGGTTGCACCGGCCCCCGCAGCCCCCGCAACGCCGGCGCCGGCGCCGGCCATGCCAGCACCGACCGTGGCAGCTCCGACGGCGCCTCCCGTCACCCCGGCTGCGCCCGTGGTGCCTGCCGCCGGCGAAGGCCAGATACAGATTCAATTCACGGCCGATTGCTGGACGCAGATCACCGACGGCAACGGCAAGGTGTTGTTCAGCGGCCTCAAGCGCAAGGGCGATAGCACCTCAGTCAACGGCAAGCCCCCCTTTGCCGTACGCCTGGGCTATGCCCGTGGCGCGCAGGTCAGCTACAACGGCCAGCCGGTCGACGTGGCTCCGTTCACCACTGGCGAGACTGCTCGCCTGAAGCTGGGTCAATAAGTCATGCACGGCGAATCTCCAATCAAACGTCGCGAATCCCGCAAGATCTGGGTCGGTAACGTGCCCGTGGGCGGCGATGCGCCTATCGCTGTGCAAAGCATGACCAACAGCGACACCAACGACGTGGCTGCCACCGTCGCGCAGATCAACCGCCTGGAAGCCGCAGGCGTCGATATCGTGCGGGTTTCGGTGCCGGACATGGATGCCGCCGAGGCGTTCGGCAAGATCAAGCAATTGGTCAAGGTGCCGCTGGTGGCCGACATTCATTTCGATTACCGCATTGCCTTGCGCGTGGCTGAACTGGGCGTCGACTGCCTGCGCATCAACCCGGGCAACATCGGTCGCGAAGACCGCGTGCGCGCCGTGGTGGATGCCGCCCGCGACCGGGGCATTCCGATCCGCATCGGCGTCAACGCCGGTTCTCTGGAAAAAGACCTGCAAAAGAAATACGGCGAACCGACCCCGGCCGCGCTGGTAGAGTCCGCCCTGCGCCATGTCGAGCACCTCGAGCGCCTGAATTTCCAGGACTTCAAGGTCAGCGTGAAAGCCTCCGACGTGTTCATGGCCGTCGAAGCCTATCGCCTGCTCGCCAAGGAAATCGTCCAGCCGCTGCACCTGGGCATCACCGAAGCCGGTGGGTTGCGTTCGGGCACGGTGAAATCCGCCGTCGGCCTCGGTATGCTGCTCGCCGAGGGGATTGGCGATACCATCCGCATTTCGTTGGCGGCCGATCCGGTTGAGGAAGTGAAAGTCGGCTACGACATTCTCAAGTCCCTGCACCTGCGTTCCCGTGGGATCAACTTCATCGCCTGCCCGAGTTGCTCGCGGCAGAACTTCGATGTGGTCAAGACCATGAACGAGCTGGAAGGGCGTCTCGAAGACCTGCTGGTGCCGCTGGATGTCGCGGTGATTGGTTGCGTGGTCAACGGGCCGGGTGAAGCCAAAGAGGCCCATATCGGCCTGACTGGCGGTACACCGAACCTGATTTACATCGACGGCAAGCCGTCGCAGAAACTGACGAATGACAATCTGGTGGACGAGCTGGAAAAGCTGATCCGCGAGAAGGCGGCCGAAAAGGTCGAAGCCGACGCAGCGGTCATCGCACGCGGCTGATCGAACGAATCTAAGGAAATTCTGTGAGCAAGTCCCTGCAAGCCATCCGTGGCATGAATGACATCCTGCCCGAACAGACGCCCCTGTGGCGCTATTTCGAGGGCACCGTGGCGCGTTTGCTGGATAACTACGGTTATCGCCAGATCCGCATGCCCATCGTCGAATTCACCGAGCTGTTCAAGCGCTCCATCGGCGAAGTGACCGACATCGTCGAAAAAGAAATGTATACCTTCGACGACCGCAACGGCGATTCCCTGACCCTGCGCCCCGAAGGTACGGCGGCCTGCGTGCGCGCGGTGCTTGAGCATGGCATCACCGGCGGTGGCCAGGTGCAGAAGCTCTGGTACGTCGGCCCGATGTTCCGTCACGAGCGCCCGCAGAAAGGCCGCTATCGCCAGTTCCACCAGATCGGTCTCGAGGTGTTCAACCTCGAAGGGCCGGACATCGACGCCGAACTGATCGTGCTGACCTGGCGCCTGTGGGGCGAGCTGGGGCTGCGTGACGCGGTCAAGCTCGAGCTCAACAGCCTGGGCACCAGTGAATCCCGCGCTCGCTATCGCGAAGCGCTGGTGGAGTTTCTCTCCGCGCACCTGGACAAGCTCGACGAAGACAGCCAGCGCCGCCTCAAGACCAACCCACTGCGCGTGTTGGACACCAAGAATGCCGATACCCAGGCGATCCTGGCCGATGCGCCGAAGATGGCCGATTACCTCGACGACGAGTCCCGTGCGCATTTCGAAGGGCTGAAGGCGCGTCTCGACGCTGTCGGCATTCCCTACGTGATCAACCCCAAGCTGGTGCGTGGCCTGGATTATTACAGCAAGACCGTTTTCGAATGGGTCACCGACAAGCTCGGCGCCCAGGGCACCGTATGCGCTGGCGGCCGCTACGACGGGCTGGTGGAGCAGATGGGCGGCAAGCCGACCCCCGGCGTGGGTTTTGCCATGGGTATCGAGCGCCTGGTGCTGATGCTCGAAGCCTTGGACAAGGTGCCTGAAGAGCTGGCCCGCCAGGTTGACGTCTACCTCTGCGCCTTCGGCGAAGCGGCGGAACTGGCGGCCCTGGCCCTGAGCGAGCGGGTGCGTGACCAGTTGCCCAACCTGCGCCTGCAGATCAACGCCGGCGCCGGCAGCTTCAAGAGCCAGTTCAAGAAGGCCGACAAGAGCGGTGCGCTGTATGCACTGATCCTGGGTGACGACGAACTGGCCCAACAAGTGGTAGGTTTCAAACCCCTGCGTGGCCAGGGCGAACAACAAAGTATTGCCTGGGATGCACTTGCTGCACACCTGGCCACCTGCGTCGTGCAGGGTTGAAGCTGTCAAACAGCCGATTTAGCGATTAAGGAGTATTGGGGTGTCGAGTACCGAAGATGAACAGCTGGCGGATTTGAAGGACTGGTGGACGCGCAACGGCAAGCCGCTGGTCACTGGCGGCCTGTTGGCGCTGGTCATCGTGTTCGGCTGGCAGGCCTACCAGAAATACCAGAGCAACCAGTCGCAAGGCGCCTCGATGCTCTACCAGCAATTGCTGGAAACCACGCTGACCCCGGATGGCAAGCCTGACGCTGCCCGCGTGGCGGACCTGGCCGGCAAGCTGGACAAGGAATTCGGTGGCACGGCTTACGCCCAATATGGCCATCTGTTCGTGGCCAAGGTTGCGGTGGACAGCGGCAAGCTGGATGACGCCGCCGCCGAGCTCAAGGGCATCGTCGACAAGCCGGCCAACCCGACCCTGGGCGAAGTGGCGCGTCAGCGCCTGGCCCAGGTACTGGCTGCGCAGAGCAAAGCCGAAGACGCGTTGAAGCTGCTTGCCGGTGATGCCGACAAAGCCTTCCTGGCTACTCGCGAAGAGCTCAAGGGCGACCTGCTGGTGCAACTGGGTCGTGCCGACGAGGCCCATGCGGCCTACCAAAAAGCCAAGGCTGCGCTGTCGGACGAAGCCGCAGTCGGTGGCCTGCAAATCAAGCTGGACGACCTGGCCAAAGGGGATGCGTGACGTGATCCAGTGGAAACATGCAGCATTGCTGGCTCTGGCCATTCTGGCCGCGGGTTGCAGCAGCAACAGCAAGAAAGAACTGCCGCCGGCCGAACTGACCGACTTCAAAGAAGAAGTCGTGCTGCAGAAGCAGTGGAGCCGCACCATCGGTGACGGCCAGGGCGAAACCTACAACATGCTGGTGCCGGCCATCGACGGCGACACCCTCTATGCCGGCGACGTCACGGGCGTGGTCATGGCAATGGATCGCCTGAACGGCGACGTGAAGTGGGAGAAGGACCTTGAGCTGCCTGTGTCCGGCGCCGTTGGCGTGGGCTATGGGCTGGTCATGATCGGCACCCTCAAGGGCGAGATCGTCGCCCTGGACGCCAGCAGCGGTGAAGAAAAGTGGCGTGCCCGCGTGACCAGCGAAGTGCTCGCACCGCCGGCCACCAACGGTGACGTGGTGGTGGTCCAGACCCAGGATGACCGCCTGATCGGCCTGGATGCCGCCAGCGGCAACCAGCGCTGGGTGTATGACAGCACTCCAGCGGTACTGACCCTGCGGGGCACCAGCGCGCCGGTTGTCACCAACCGTCTCGCGGTAGCCGGGTTGTCCACCGGTAAAGTGGTCGCCCTGGATATCTCCAACGGCGTGCCGGTGTGGGAACAACGTGTTGCCATCCCGCAAGGTCGTTCGGAGCTGGAGCGCGTGGTCGACATCGACGGCGGCCTGCTGCTGTCCGGTGGCACGCTGTACGTCGCCAGTTATCAGGGCCGCGTCGCGGCACTGGACCTGGAAACCGGCCGCCCGTTGTGGCAGCGCGATGCGTCCAGCTACGCCGGCGTCGCCCAGGGTTTCGGCAGCGTCTACGTGAGCCTGTCTTCGGGCACGGTTGAAGGCGTCGACGAGCGTTCCACCACCGCACTGTGGAGCAACGATTCCCTGGCCCGTCGCCAGTTGTCGGCCCCGGAAGTGTTCTCCAGCTACGTGGCTGTGGGTGACCTGGAAGGTTACCTGCACCTGCTGAGCCAGGTGGACGGCCGTTTCGTCGGCCGCGAGCGCATCGACAGCGACGGCCTGCGTGCCCGTCCGCTGGTGGCAGGCAACATGATCTATGTGTATGGCAACAGCGGCAAACTGGAAGCCCTGACCATCAAGTAAGACTATGCTTGGGGATAAATTCCCCAGGCGGCTTCACCTGAGCACCAGCCGCTGCCTCGCAGCGGCTTTTGTATTTTCTGAAATAACGAAGTGGAGAGCCGCATGGTTCCCGTAATCGCCCTGGTGGGCCGACCGAACGTCGGCAAGTCCACCTTGTTCAATCGCCTGACCAGGACTCGCGACGCCATTGTCGGCGACTTGTCCGGTCTGACCCGTGATCGCCAGTACGGTGAGGCCAAGTGGCAAGGGCGTACCTACATTCTGATCGACACCGGCGGCATCTCCGGTGACGAACACGGTATGGACGAGAAAATGGCCGAGCAATCGCTGCTGGCCATTGAAGAAGCGGATGTTGTGCTGTTCCTGGTAGACGCCAAGGCCGGTTTTACCGCTGCCGACCAGATGATCGCCGAGCATTTGCGCAAACGTAACAAGCGCTCCCATGTGGTCGCCAACAAGGTCGACAACATTGACCCGGACATGGCCCGCGCCGAGTTCGCGCCATTGGGCATGGGCCAGGCGATTCCGATTGCCGGTGCCCACGGTCGCGGTATCAGCCAGTTGCTGGAAGTTGCCCTGGCGGATTTCCCGAAAGACGATGAAGACGAGCCCGAAGAGGGCGAGGAAGAAATCGTTGCCGAAGGCGAGGAAGCCAAGCGCATTCCGGGCCCGAGCGAAAAGGACGGGATCAAGATCGCGATCATCGGCCGCCCGAACGTGGGCAAGTCGACGCTGGTCAACCGCATGCTCGGCGAAGACCGGGTCATCGTGTACGACCAGCCCGGCACCACCCGCGACAGTATCTACATCCCGTTCGAACGTAACGACGAGAAGTACACGCTGATCGACACCGCCGGTGTGCGCAAGCGCGGCAAGATCCACGAAGAAGTCGAAAAGTTCTCCGTGGTCAAGACGCTGCAGGCCATCAAGGACGCCAACGTGGTGATCTTCGTGATGGACGCCCGCGAAGGCGTGGTCGATCACGACCTGAACCTGCTGGGCTTTGCCCTGGAAGCCGGGCGTGCGCTGGTCATCGCCATCAACAAGTGGGACGGCATGACCCCGAGCGAACGCGATTACGTGAAGGTCGAATTGCAGCGCCGGCTGTTTTTCGTCGACTTCGCCGATATCCATTTCATCTCGGCGTTGCACGGCACAGGCGTGGGCAACCTCTACGCGTCGGTGCAGAACTCGTTCAAGTCGGCGGTCACCCGCTGGCCGACCAATCGCCTGACCCAGATCCTGGAAGATGCGGTCAGCGAGCACGCGCCACCGATGGTCAACAACCGCCGGATCAAGCTGCGCTACGCTCACTTGGGCGGCGCCAACCCGCCGATCATCGTGATCCACGGCAACCAGATCGAGAAAGTGCCCAAGTCGTACGTGCGTTACCTGGAGAACACCTATCGCCGCGTCCTGAAGTTGGTCGGCACGCCGATCCGCATCGAGTTCAAGGGCGGCGAGAACCCGTACGAAGGCAACAAGAACACGCTCACCGACCGTCAGGTCAACAAGAAGCGCCGCTTGATGTCCCACCACAAGAAGGCCGAGAAGAAGCGCCGGGACAAGCGCTGATCGAAAGCCTGCGCCGACCCCCTGTGGCAGCAAGGCCTGCTGGAGTGAGGATGTGGGAGCAATGCTGTGGGAGCAAGGCTTGCCCGCGATGAACGATGACGCGGTCCAACTATTGCACCGCGGTGTAGCTATCGCGGGCAAGCCTTGCTCCCACAGGACGCACTTGCACCATGTGTGACAGTGGCATGAAAAAGGGTGCCCACCGGCACCCTTTTTCATGCCCGGCGATTGGGCTATCCTCGACCTCTCCCGCGCCGCGCCAGAGCCGGGTGCAGACGCAGAGAAGCCTTGATGATCACCAGCAAGTTGCCGAATGTCGGCATCACGATTTTCACCCAGATGTCCCAGCTTGCCGCACAGACCGGTGCGCTGAACCTGTCCCAAGGCTTCCCCGACTTCGATGGACCGCAGGCCTTGCGCGATGCGGTGGGCCGGCATATCGCTCAGGGCCATAACCAGTACTCACCCATGACCGGCCTGCCGGCCCTGCGTCAGCAGATCGCGGCGAAGATTGCCCGCAGCTACGGTGCCGGTGTCGATGCCGATCAGGAAGTCACCGTGACCCCTGGCGCGACCCAGGCGATTTTCTGCGCCATCGCGGCGGTGGTCCAAAGCGGCGACGAAGTGATCGTATTCGATCCCAGCTATGACAGTTACGAACCCGCCGTCCAACTGGCCGGTGGGCGTTGCGTGCACGTTCAACTGGGCCTGGATGACTTTGCCATCGATTTCCAGAAGCTCGGCGAAGCGCTCAGCCCGCGTACGCGCATGATCATTCTCAACACGCCGCACAACCCCAGTGGCGCCCTGATCAGCCGCGCCGAACTGGACCAGTTGGCAGCGCTGATCCGTGATCGCGACATCTATCTGGTCAGCGACGAGGTCTATGAACACCTGGTGTTCGACGGCGTGCCCCATGTCAGCGTCCTGGCCCATGAGGAGCTGTATCAGCGGGCTTTTGTGATCAGTTCGTTCGGCAAGACCTATCACGTCACCGGCTGGAAGACCGGCTACGTCGTGGCGCCACCGGCCCTGACGGCCGAGCTGCGCAAAGTGCACCAGTACGTCAGCTTCTGCGGCGTCACGCCCTTGCAGTATGCCCTGGCCGACTACATGGCCGATCATCCGGAACATGTCGAACAATTGCCCGGCTTCTACCAGGCCAAGCGCGACCTGTTTTGCGATCTGCTGGCCCCGTCGCGTTTCAGCTTCAAGCGGGTGGCCGGCACTTATTTCCAGTTGGTGGACTACTCCCGGATCCGCCCGGACCTGAACGACGTCGACATGGCAGTCTGGATGACCCGCGAGCACGGTGTGGCGGCGATTCCGGTGTCGGTGTTCTACCAGAACCCACCTCAAGGCCAGCGCCTGGTGCGGCTGTGCTTTGCCAAACGTGAGGAGACGCTGCGCGAAGCGGCGCAAAAGCTATGCGTGATCTGAGTGCGTTGCCCAATCTCAATGTGGCGTTGATCCAGACCACCCTGGCGTGGCATGACCGCGAGGCCAACCTCGAACATTTCGAAGGCTTGCTGGAACAGGCAAGCGGCGCGGACTTGGTCATCCTGCCGGAGATGTTCACCACCGGTTTCTCCATGGAGTCCGAGGCGCTCGCGGAGCCGGAGCAGGGGCCCACCAGCGTGTGGCTCCGGACCCAGGCATCGCGGCTGGACGCGGTGATCACCGGCAGCCTGATCGTCCAGGCCGCCGACGGCAGCCACCGCAATCGCCTGCTCTGGGCCCGACCGGACGGCGAAGTGCTGCATTACGACAAACGTCATCTGTTCCGCATGGCCGGCGAGCACAACCACTACACGCCGGGCGACCGCCAGGTGCTGTTTGAGCTCAAGGGCTGGAGGGTTCGCCCGCTGATTTGCTACGACCTGCGTTTCCCGGCCTGGAGTCGTGACGCCGAGGACACCGACCTGCTGTTGTACACAGCCAACTGGCCGGGCGCCCGGCGCCTGCATTGGAACCGCCTGCTGCCGGCACGGGCGATCGAAAACCTGTGTTATGTGGCGGCGGTGAACCGCATCGGCACCGACGGCAAGGGTTTCGCCTACGCCGGTGATAGCCAGGTGCTGGATTTCCAGGGCGAAACCTTGCTCAGCGTAGGGGAGGCCGACGGCGTATTCATGGTGAGTCTGAATGCGGCGGATCTGGCGGCGTATCGCACGCGTTTCCCGGCGAACCTGGATGCCGACCGATTCGAATTCATCTGATTGAAACGATTCAGCCCTCAAGAAGTGTCAGGGCAGGCCGATAAACGGGCAGCCAAGGAGAACACTTATGACCACTATCAGCGCAACGATTGCTAGCCCTTACGCGATGTCGACGCCTAAAGTCTCGATCAAAGGGGCGACTGACGATACGACTGCATCGACGAAGGCCGGCAGCGAAAAGGAAACGTCACTGAAGGTCGATACCAGCGGCGCCAACGTCGCCGGTGCACCCGCCAGCAAGGGGGTGGATATCATCGAGCAGATCAAGAAGCAGATCGAGCAGACCGAAAAGCTGTTGGCCCAACAGCAAGCGCAGTTGGCCCGCGTGCAGAAGAGCCAGGCCAGTGAAGAGCAGAAGGCTCAGCAGGCAATGGCTATCCAGACCCAGATCATGGGCACCCAGGCTGCCTTGCAGACCCTGCGCGGCGCGTTGTTGCAGGCTATGACGGTTGGGGTTGATACCCACGCCTGAGATGCTTGTCGTCTGGTAGGGCCCTTTCGCGAGCAAGCCCGCTCCCACAGTGGATCCGTGATCATCACAAATCCCATGTGGGAGCGGGCTTGCCCGCGAAGAGGCCAGAACAATCAGCATAAAACTACCGGCCAAACAAAAGGCCCCAAGGTTCGCACCTAGGGGCCTTTTTGCATGTCAGCGATGGATCAAGCCGCTTTGGCCTCAGGCTGGCTCAGGGAACGGTTCAGTGCACTGAACAGCGCCTTGAAGCTGGCGGTGGTGATGTTTTCATCGATGCCCACGCCGTGCACCGGACGCTCGCCGTTGACGCGCAGTTCGATGTACGCCGCCGCCTTGGCGTTGGTGCCGGCGCCGATGGCGTGTTCGTTGTAGTCCATGATTTCCACGGGAATCGGCAGGCCGGCCACCAGGGCTTCCAGCGCACCGTTACCCTTGCCGCGCCAGTGCAGGTTGGTTTCGCCCTGGCCTTTGCTGGCCACTTCCACTTCCACGGCGCTGTGGCCGTTTTCTTCCTGCAGGCGATGGCTGACCAGCGCATACGGGGTGTTGGCTTGCAGATACTCGCGTTGCAGCAGGCTGTGGATCTGCTGGGCAGTCATCTCCAGGCCCAGGCGATCGGTTTCGCGTTGCACCACCTGGCTGAATTCGATCTGCATGCGACGTGGCAGGCTGATGCCGTATTCCTGCTCCAGCAGGTAGGCGATGCCGCCCTTGCCCGACTGGCTGTTGACGCGAATCACCGCCTCGTAACTGCGGCCGATGTCGGCCGGGTCGATCGGCAGGTACGGCACTTCCCAGAGAGCGTCCGGTTTCTGCTGGGCGAAGCCCTTGCGGATAGCGTCCTGGTGAGAGCCGGAGAACGCGGTGTGGACCAGGTCACCAACGTATGGATGACGTGGGTGGACCGGAATCTGGTTGCACTCTTCGACCACTTTGCGCACGCCGTCGATGTCGGAGAAGTCGAGTTCAGGGTCGACGCCCTGGGTGTAGAGGTTCAGGGCCACGGTCACCAGGTCGACGTTGCCGGTGCGCTCGCCGTTGCCGAACAGGCAGCCTTCGACACGGTCGGCGCCGGCCATCAGGCCCAGCTCGGTGGCGGCTACGCCGGTGCCACGGTCGTTGTGGGTGTGCAGGCTGATGAGCACGCTGTCACGGCGGTTGATGTTGCGGTGGAACCACTCGATCTGGTCGGCGTAGACGTTCGGGGTGGCGACCTCCACGGTGGCCGGCAGGTTGAGGATCACCTTGCGCTCGGGCGTCGGGTTCCACACTTCGATCACGGCGTCGCAGACTTCCTTGGCGAACTCCAGCTCAGTGGCGCTGAAGGTCTCCGGCGAGTACTCGAACTGCCATTGGGTTTCCGGCTGCTGGGCGGCGTATTTGACGAACAGCTTGGCCGCGTTCACCGCGATTTCCTTCACGCCTTCCTTGTCCTGGTTGAACACGATACGGCGGAACGATGGGCTGGTGGCGTTGTAGAGGTGAACGATGGCTTTCTTCGCGCCGCGCAGGGATTCGAAGGTACGGGCGATCAGGTCTTCACGGGCCTGGGTCAGCACCTGGATGGTGGTGTCGTCCGGGATGTGGCCTTCCTCGATGAGGGTGCGCACAAAGTCGAAGTCGGTCTGCGAGGCAGCTGGGAACGACGCTTCGATTTCCTTGACGCCAACGGCGACCAGGGTTTTCCAGAAGCGCAGCTTCTTGACCGCGTCCATCGGCTCGATCAGCGATTGGTTGCCGTCACGCAGGTCTGAACTGCACCAGATCGGCGCGGTGGTGATGGTCTTCGACGGCCAGGTGCGATCCGGCAGGTTGATGGTCGGGAACGCACGGTATTTGGAAGACGGGTCTTTGAGCATGCTCATGAGCGGAATCCTTTATTATCGTGGCCGGAAAAAGGCGGCCTGCCGGTGGTTCGAAGGGGTGGCTTCACAGCCTGGACGAGGTGACGCGAGTCAGCCCGGCAGTCGTGCGCTGACGAGGCACAGACTGCGGTGCTGGCGAAGCTGGATGAGGGTGTGAGAGGTTTTCATGCCCTCAACCCTAACCGCGTGGGGGAAGGATCGCAAGCAGTCGGGAAAAATTGAGAGAAGTTTTGCTTTGGGAAGGTTTGGCGAGATTTAATCGCGTATTCCGGCGGGAATTGTAGTTTTATTGCGTCTATGTTTCTGGCTTGGCAATCCTTGAGTATCGGGTGATACAGCTGAAGCCTTCGCGAGCAAGCCCGCTCCCACAGGTGCAGTGTTGATCTTTGTGGGAGCGGGCTTGCTCGCGACGAGGCCAGTAGCCGTACCACAATTCTTCAGGGCTGAAACGCCCCAATGAAAATCGCCGGATCCACCCGCGCATCGTTCAGGCTGACATTCCAATGCATATGCGGCCCCGTCGCCCGACCGGTGGAGCCGACCTTGCCCACCACCGTGCCTCGTGCCAGTTGTTGGCCGACTTTCACATCGATCTTCGACATGTGGCAGAACATGCTGATGAAACCCTGGCCGTGGTCGACGAACACGGTGTTGCCATTGAAGAAGAAATTGCCGGTGAGGATCACCTTGCCAGCTGCCGGTGTCTTGATCGGCGTACCGGCGGGGACGGCGAAGTCCAGGCCGGCATGGGGGTTGCGCTCTTCACCGTTGAAGAAGCGGCGCACGCCGAACTTGCTCGACAGCGGGCCATCCACCGGTTTGTCCAGCAGTAGGTTGCTCGGGATGTTCGGGCTGAAGCTGCGGTAGGCCTTCAACTGCACGGCCATTTCGGCGTCGATGCGCTTGAGGTCCGCCGGGTTCGGGTTGACCTGGCGCTTGTTCTTCAACGTGATGTGCTGCTCAGGATACTTTTTATAGCCGACCACGAATGGCTGGATGCTGCCGCCACTCTTGATCTGCTGGGTGCCGGGCTGGACCGTCAGCGGAATGCCGACAATCGCCAGCCAGTTTTGCTGTTCCTTGACCACCAGCAACGGCTTGCCCAGGTAAGTGGCTTTCGGCGCCTGGGGCGCATTGCCCAGATCGACCACGGCCACGCCGCCGGGTACCGGTTTGTTCAACAGGCGGGTGATGTAGCTGTCGGCGTGGGCGTTGAAGGTCAGGCAGAGCAACAGCAGTGGCGCCAGGAATCGCGACATCGATCAATCCAGTAAAGAAAGGGTGACGGGAGTCAGGTGGTTGTCTTCGACGCGCACCAGCAGTTCGCCTTTGCCGAGACGGGCGGTCAAGCGCTGGCCGGTCTGGGTCTGGCCAGCGCTGCGGATCGCGTGGCCTCGTTCGTCCAGCAGGATGCTGTAGCCGCGGCCGAGGGTCGCCAGGGGGCTGACGATGTGCAGGGTCTGCATCTGGTTCTGCAATTGCAGACGTCGTGCTTTCAGGCCTTCATTCATGGCCCGGGGCAGGCGGGTGGCGAGGCTGTCCAGGCGATGGCGCAGCAACGCCAGTTGTCGACCGGGATGTTGTCCGGCCAGGCGGGTTTCCAGACGGATCAGTCGTTCGCGGCGGGTATCGAGGCTGCGCTCGAAGGCCCGGCGCAGACGCATGTCCAGGTCGTCGAGGCGCTGGGCCTGCTGGCGCAGGCGCTCGCCCGGATGGCGCAGGCGTCGCATGAGGCCTTCGAGGCGCAGTTGATCGCGCATCAGGCGGTCGCGCATGCGCATCACCAATCGGCGGTGCAGGCTTTCGACCCGGCGCACCAGATCGCCGGCATCCGGCGCAAGCAATTCAGCGGCGGCGGAGGGCGTGGGAGCACGCATGTCGGCGACGAAATCACTGATGGACACGTCGGTTTCATGGCCGACGGCGCTGACGATGGGCGTGACGCAGGCATCCACCGCCCGAGCCACGGCTTCCTCGTTGAAGCACCACAGGTCTTCCAGCGAACCGCCGCCCCGGGCCAGGATCAGCGCATCGAAGCCCCGCGCGTCTGCCAATTTCAAGGCGCGGACGATCTGTGCAGTGGCCTCGCGGCCCTGGACGGCGGTAGGGATCAGCGTCAGAGAGATTTGCGGCGCGCGGCGGCGGAAGACGCTGATGATGTCGCGGATTACCGCACCGGTGGGCGAGCTGATGATGCCGATACGTTGCGGATGGGCCGGCAATGGGACTTTACGCTCGGCGCTGAACAGGCCCTCGGCACTGAGTTTTTCCTTCAGGGCATCGAAGGCCAGGCGCAGGGCGCCATCGCCGGCCGGCTCCACGGTGTCGAGGATCAGTTGATAGTCGCCACGGCCCTCGAACAGCGAGACCTTGCCGCGCACCTTGACGGCCAGCCCGTCCTTCAACGCCTGGCGTACCCGCGCGGCGTTCTGCCGGAACAGTGCGCAACGCACCTGGGCGCCGCTGTCCTTGAGGGTGAAATACACATGGCCGGAGGCCGGCCGGGCCAGGTTGGAAATCTCGCCCTCGACCCAGATGTTGCTGAACACGTCTTCAAGCAACACCCGCGCACGGCCGTTGAGCTGGCTGACAGTCAGGACCTCTCGGTCCAGGCCCAGTCGGGCAAAGGGATCTTTAATCATGGGCGGCATGATAAGGGCATTTGTGGCTCAAGCTCCATGTGTCGAGACAATTAGACCGAGTCGTCCTCTTCGCGAGCAAGCCCGCTCCCACCCGTACAGTGTCGATCCTGTGGGAGCGGGCTTGCTCGCGAAAGCGACGGTACAGCCATCATAAATGCTGGATAAGCCACTGACCTCTGGCTAAAGTCGCCGCTTCGTCAGCAAGGAAGTGCCGGATGAATCTTCTGCCGTGGTTGGGCCAGTGGGCCTTCGCTCCAATGGATTGGCTGGTCATCGGCCTCGCCATTGCCCTGGCTTACATCGTGTTCGGCATCGCCGGGTTCGGTACGGCACTGGTGGCCGCGCCGATCCTGTTGCTGTTCATGCCGTTGTCGAAGATCGTGCCGCTGCTGGTGCTGATGGACTTTGTCGCCGCGTTCGGCAACCTGCTGCCTTCACGCCGGGATGTGGCCCGGCCGGAGCTGCTTCGGCTATTGCCGTGCATGGCGGTGGGCTGCACCCTCGGGGTGATTTTCCTGCTCAACCTCAAGTCCGATCTGTTGCTATTGTTGATGGGCCTGTTCATCAGTACCTATGCGATCTACAGCCTGTGGATAAAGGCCCGGCCCGCGCAACTGTCGGCCCTGTGGGCGATTCCGATGGGCACGGTGGGCGGATTGTTCGGAGCCTTGTTCGGCAGCGGTGGCTTCTTGTATGCCATCTACCTGAACAGTCGGCTGCCCAAGGAGCCTGCACGCGCCACTCAAAGTGCGCTGATCAGCTGCAGCACCGTGGTGCGGCTGAGTCTGTTCGCTGTCGCAGGCGTGTATGCCGAACTACCCTTGTTGCTACTGGCGCTGTGTTTGTTGCCGGCCATGGCGCTGGGTTTGTGGATAGGGCGTCACTTGACCATGAGGATGTCCCGCGAGGCGTTCGTGCGTCTGGTAACCTGGCTGGTTCTCGCCAGCGGCATCGCCTTGATCATGCGATACCTGAGCGCTTGACCTGGCTCGGCCAGGGATTAAGCTGCCGGCCTCCCATCGCACCGCAACGCATACCGCCAGGCCGTACCATGAATTCGCAAAGCATCATCGTTCCGAGAATTTCCACGCTGCCGGTCCACGAACCTCGGGCCCGGGCCATCCTTCGCTGGTTGGTGCGCAAGAATATCGTCGAGGAACAACTGACCACGTGCGGACGCACCGGCAATCGCATGGGCCATGCCATCGCCCCGGGTGCCCGCGAGGTAGTCCTGCATCCCGACGTCTTGCCGTTCGGCGGCGCGATCAATGGTCTGGAGATCATCACCAAGCGCTGCATCTATACACCGGCCAAGGGTTTTCTCGAAGAAGCCGGTTGCCCCGAATGCCGCAAGGAAATCGGCGAGGCGCTGTTCGAAAGCCTGGAAGACTGGATGCCGGGCCGCACCGACAATTTCATCTGCCCTGAATGCGGTCATGAAGACGATATTAATGGGTTCCTGTTCTTGCAACCGTGCGCCTTTTCGAACCTGGGGTTCATTTTCAACAACTGGCTGGAGGCGGGGTTCAAGCAAGCGTTTCTGGATGAATTTGCCGATTGGCTGGATCAGCCGGTGAGTTGGGTGCGGGTGGAGCTGTAGAGCGATTGGTTACTCCCACAGTGATGTATGCAGGTAGCCAGGTGGTGTTCCAGCCCATCAATCAGCCCGCTAATAATAGACAGAGTTTTACATTGAGCCCGGCGGGGTGCATGAGTATAATGGCGCGCTTCCATTTTCCCGCTCGGGAGCCCCCGCGATGCTGCGTATCAGCCAAGAAGCCCTGACCTTCGACGACATTCTCCTAGTGCCCGGTTATTCCGAGGTGCTGCCTAACGAAGTCAGTCTCAAAACCCGTCTTACCCGTGGCATCGAGCTGAATATCCCACTGGTTTCCGCCGCCATGGACACCGTGACCGAAGCCCGTCTGGCCATCGCCATGGCCCAGGAAGGCGGTATCGGTATCATCCACAAGAACATGACCATCGAACAGCAGGCCGCCGAAGTGCGCAAGGTCAAGCGGTTCGAGGCTGGCGTAGTCAAGGATCCGATCACCATCGAGGCTGATGCCACGGTGCGCGATCTGTTCGAACTGACCCGCATGCACAACATCTCCGGCGTTCCGGTGCTGCACGATGGCGACCTGGTCGGCATCGTCACCTCCCGCGACGTGCGTTTCGAGAATCGCCTGGACGCCACCGTCCGCCAGGTCATGACGCCGAAAGAGCGCCTGGTCACGGTCAAGGAAGGCACCAGCAAGGACGAAGTCCGTGAATTGCTGCACAAGCACCGCATCGAGCGTGTGCTGATCGTCGATGACAAATTCACCCTCAAGGGCATGATGACCGTCAACGACATCGAAAAAGCCAAGGCCTACCCGCTGGCCAGCAAAGACGACCAAGGTCGCCTGCGCGTCGGTGCCGCAGTCGGCACCGGCAAGGACACCGGTGATCGCGTCGCCGCTCTGGTCAATGCCGGCGTGGACGTGGTTGTCGTCGATACCGCCCACGGTCATTCCAAAGGAGTGATCGACCGCGTTCGCTGGGTCAAGCAGAACTTCCCTGACGTGCAGGTGATCGGCGGCAACATCGCCACCGGCGCCGCTGCCAAGGCACTGGCCGAAGCCGGCGCCGACGCGGTCAAGGTCGGTATCGGCCCTGGCTCGATCTGCACCACCCGTATCGTCGCCGGTGTCGGCGTGCCGCAGATCAGCGCCATTGCCAACGTCGCCGCAGCCCTTGAAGGCACTGGTATCCCGTTGATTGCCGACGGTGGCATCCGTTTCTCCGGTGACCTGTCCAAGGCCATCGTGGCCGGTGCCTACAGCGTGATGATGGGTTCCATGTTCGCCGGTACCGAAGAGGCACCAGGCGAGATCGAACTGTTCCAGGGTCGCAGCTACAAGGCTTACCGCGGCATGGGCTCGCTGGGCGCGATGTCCCAGGCCCAGGGCTCTTCCGACCGCTACTTCCAGGACTCCTCCGCGGGGGCCGAGAAGCTGGTACCGGAAGGCATCGAAGGTCGCGTACCGTACAAAGGCACCCTGACCGCCATCATTCACCAGTTGATGGGCGGCCTGCGTTCTTCCATGGGCTACACCGGTAGCGCCAACATCGAAGAAATGCGCACCAAGCCTGAGTTCGTACGCATCACCGGTGCCGGCATGGCCGAGTCCCATGTCCACGACGTGCAGATCACCAAGGAAGCGCCGAACTACCGCGTAGGTTAAGGCCTTCAGCAAAAACGTAATCACCGGGGCTGTTCATTCAGCCCCGAGTTGTTTCTGATTCCCTACATGAGAATGAGTCATGGCCCTCGACATTCACGCTCACCGCATCCTGATCCTCGACTTCGGTTCCCAGTACACCCAACTGATTGCTCGCCGCGTGCGTGAAATCGGCGTGTACTGCGAACTGCATCCGTTCGACATGGATGATGAAGCGATTCGCGAATTCGCGCCCAAAGGCGTCATCCTCGCCGGCGGCCCCGAGTCCGTGCACGAAGCCAACAGCCCGCGTTGCCCGCAAGCGGTGTTCGACCTGGGCGTGCCGGTCTTCGGCATCTGCTACGGCATGCAGACCATGGCCGAGCAACTGGGCGGCAAAGTAGAAGGGTCCGACCTGCGTGAGTTCGGTTATGCCCGTGTCGACGTGGTCGGCAAGAGCCGCCTGCTGGACGGTATCGAAGACCACATCGACGCCGACGGCCTGTTCGGCCTGGACGTGTGGATGAGCCATGGTGACAAGGTCACCAAGATGCCGGAAGACTTCCATATCCTGGCCAGCACCCCGAGCTGCCCGATCGCCGGCATGTTCAACGATGATCGCCGGTACTACGGCGTGCAGTTCCATCCCGAAGTGACCCACACCAAGCAGGGCGGCCGCATCCTGTCGCGCTTTATCCTCGATATCTGTGGTTGCGAAGCCCTGTGGACGCCGTCGCACATTGCTGAAGACGCCATCGCCAGCATCCGCGCCCAAGTCGGTACCGACAACGTGCTGCTGGGCTTGTCCGGCGGCGTCGACTCTTCGGTGGTTGCCGCGCTGCTGCACAAGGCCATCGGTGATCAGCTGACCTGCGTTTTTGTCGACAACGGCCTGCTGCGCCTGCACGAAGGCGAGCAAGTGATGGCCATGTTCGCCGAGAACATGGGCGTCAAGGTGATCCGCGCCAACGCCGAGGAACAGTTCCTGGCCAACCTGGCCGGCGAGTCCGACCCGGAGAAGAAGCGCAAGATCATCGGCCGGACCTTCATCGACGTGTTCGACGCCGAATCCTGCAAGCTGGACAACATCAAGTACCTGGCCCAGGGCACCATCTACCCCGACGTGATCGAGTCGGCCGGCGCCAAGAGCGGCAAGGCCCACGTGATCAAGTCTCACCACAACGTCGGCGGCCTGCCGGAAGAAATGAACCTCAAGCTGGTCGAGCCGCTGCGCGAGCTGTTCAAGGACGAAGTCCGTCGCCTGGGCCTGGAACTGGGCCTGCCGTACGACATGGTCTACCGCCACCCATTCCCCGGCCCAGGCCTGGGCGTGCGGATTCTCGGTGAAGTGAAGAAGGAATACGCCGACCTGCTGCGTCGCGCCGACCACATCTTCATCGAAGAACTGCGCAAAGCCGACTGGTACCACAAGGTCAGCCAGGCATTCGTGGTGTTCCAGCCGGTGAAATCGGTCGGCGTGGTGGGCGATGGCCGCCGTTACGCCTGGGTCGTGGCCCTGCGTGCCGTGGAAACCATCGACTTCATGACCGCCCGCTGGGCGCACCTGCCGTACGAGCTGCTGGAGACCGTTTCCGGGCGGATCATCAATGAGATCGACGGCATCTCCCGCGTGACGTATGACGTGTCGAGCAAGCCGCCTGCGACGATTGAGTGGGAATGATCCTGCGTCCGGCATAGGCCGGCAGCAAGGAGCACCTCTAAGCCCGCGTAATGCGGGCTTTTTGCATTTTTAGCCTGGCGCTGTCTGATTGTCGGCAGCTCGCGTCGCGTGTGCGGCGATAAACATGGCGACGGCCGACCGGCAGTAGGATTCGATTTCGTTATCGTCCTCTGCTCTCGCTTCATCGAAGCGGGCGATGTTCAAGAGATCGGATCCTTTGATCAGTGCGGCAAACAAGCGGGCGGACTGGCGAGGATCGGGCACATTCAAAATCGCCTTCGCATGCAACTGACGCAACAGGATTTCGATCTGGGCAATGACATAGGCGGGGCCGGCTTCGTACTGGCGCTTGCTTAACGACGCTTGGTTCGTCTTGTCGGCCATGATCATGGCTTCGACACTGCGCACGTCCGGGTTCAACAGCGTGCGAAGCAGGATTGATCCCACCGCCATGAGTTGGTCTTCGGCCGAACCGTCGACGCCTTCAAAAAGGGCCTGTGGTGCAAACTGATGGCAGCGGGTCGCGATGGCCGCGCTGAACAGCGCCTCCTTGTTCTCGAAGTGCCGGTAGATGCTTAGCTTGGATATCTTCGCCCGCTGGGCGACTTTGTCCATGGTCGTCGCCTGAAACCCCAATTCCACGAAAAGTTCGAACGCGGCGTCGATGATCGTCTGGCCAAGCGCCTCGTTGACGGGTCGGCCGCGCCGGTTCTGGCTGTTTTCAGTCATAAAATTCCAGTACTTGACAGTATCGTAATCCTTGGATTATGGTACTTCAAAGTATCTTAAAGCTGCAAGCCAATCTCCCTTTGTCCACAGCGCGGAGCCCATCACCATGAATGACGTCATCATTATCGGCGGCAGCTTTGCCGGTCTTGCCGCCGCCTTGCAGCTCGGCCGTGCCCGACGCAAGGTCACCGTTCTCGACACCGGACTGCCGCGTAATCGCTTCGCCGACCATTCGCATGGCCTGCTCGGCCACGATCACAAGTCACCGCTGGAGATACTGGCCGAGGCGCGGCAGCAGCTGGCGCGCTACCCCACGGTCCAATTGGTCAATGCCCGGGCCGAGAGCGTCTCCGGCGCCATCGACGATTTTTCCGTGCTCACTGGCGATGGCGAAAGCCTCAGGGCGCGTCGTTTGATCCTGAGCTATGGCGTCGTCGACCAGATGCCTGAAGTTTCCGGCTTTGCCGACGGCTGGGGCTCCTCCATCGTGCCCTGCCCCTATTGCGATGGCTTTGAAGTTGCCGGCAGGCATTGGGGCCTCGTCTGGTCCGGCCCGCAGTCGCACACTTATGTCAGGCTGTACCACGACTGGACCGACACATTGACGGTCTTTGCCAATGGGCATGACATGCCACCCGACGTTCGGGCCGATCTGGCGCGTCGCGGCGTCCCTGTCGTCGATGGCCGGATCACCGAAATCGACCATAACGAGAGCCATAACACCACCGTCAGGCTCGACGCCGGCCCTTCTGTCGCGGTCGACATCTTGTTCGCCCATCCGCGCAACACGCCGTCCGCGAGGCTGCATGAATCACTGGGCCTCGCCACGGTGGATACGCCCTTCGGCATTGCCCTTAAGGTCGACGAGCGCCGCGAAACCAGCATGCCCGGCATTTACGCCGCGGGCGATCTCGCCAATCCCCTCATGGCCTCCGTCACCCAGGCAATAGCGCACGGCGCGACGGCGGGTATCTCCGCTCAGCAATCGATGTTGGTTTGAAAGCGCAGATTCTCTTCTCGGACAGTACGAGGAAATGTCATGACAGAGCAAAAAGCCTATCAGGTCGCCGACTGGAATGGCCAAAGCGGAGAGTATTGGGCCGTCAACCAGGCCCGGCTCGACGCCATGTTTGCAGCATTTGGCCAGGCCGCGATCGAAGCCGCCGTGCCCGCGACGGGTGAGCGTGTACTGGACGTCGGCTGTGGCGCGGGCGCATCGAGTCTGGATCTGGCCGCCCGCGTCGGCGCGGGCGGCCAAGTGCTGGGCGTGGACATATCCGAGCCGTTGATCGGTCGTGCGCGCGCGCTTGCGCCACAGGACACGCCGGTCCTGTTCCATGTGGCCGACGCCAGCAGCGACGAGCTGCCCGAGGGCGCGTTCGACATCCTGTTCTCGCGTTTCGGCGTGATGTTCTTCGACGATCCGACAGCGGCGTTCACTCATATGCGACGCGCGCTCCGACCGGGCGGGCGGGTCGCTTTCGTCTGCTGGCGCGGCGTGGCCGAGAATGATTGGGTGCGTCTGCCCATGATAGCGATCAAGGACATTGTCCCGTTGCCCGCGCCCCCCGGTCCCGAAGCGCCCGGCCCATTCTCGTTCGGCGACCGGGGGCGCGTGGAGCGCATCCTGACGGCGGCCGGCTTCACCGATATCACTATCGCGCCCTTCGATGCTTCCATCTCGTTCGGCCAAGGCGAGACTCGGGACGCGGCGATCGACGACGCGGTGAAGATGGCATTCGAAGGTGGCCCGCTGTCGCTTGTGCTCGCGGATCAGCCCGACGACATCCGCGCCCACGCCTGGGCCGCGGTTCGCGCCGCCTTCGCGGGTCTCCCCGGCGAACGGTCGGTGGTGATTGACGGCGCGGCATGGATTGTCACGGCACGCAAACCGGCGAGCTGACATTACTTATCCGCGACAATCCTTCACTTAATATTTCTCAAGTGCAGGTGTATCGTATTCGCCTTTTGCGGGCCCACCGGTCCGTCGCGGATTCAGAGGTAGTTGCGTACATGTCCTTCACCCGTCGCCAAATACTCGGAGGCCTGGTCGGTCTTGTTGTCGTGGGCGTAGGCGCGGGAGGCGCATCGCGGTATTGGTTGGGTAAGCGGGCGGATGCCGACGCTGGCCATGACTATGAGTTGATCGCGGCGCCCCTGGATGTCGAGTTGGTGGCCGGGCACAAGACCCAGGCTTGGGCGTTCGGCCCGTCGGCGCCGGGCACTGAGTTGCGGGTGCGCCAAGGCGAGTGGCTGCGGGTGCGCTTCATCAACCACCTGCCGGTGGCGACCACGATCCATTGGCACGGCATCCGCCTGCCACTGGAAATGGACGGTGTGCCGTATGTCTCGCAACTCCCGGTGCTGCCGGGGGAATACTTCGATTACAAGTTCCGTGTGCCGGACGCCGGCAGCTATTGGTATCACCCGCACGTCAACAGCAGCGAAGAGCTCGGGCGGGGGCTGGTGGGGCCATTGATCGTCGAGGAACGCGAGCCCACCGGGTTCAAGTACGAGCAGACCCTGAGCCTCAAGAGCTGGCATGTGGACGAGCAAGGTCAGTTCGTTGAATTCAGCATTCCCCGTGAAGCCGCCCGTGGTGGTACGGCTGGGCGTCTGGCGACGATCAACGGCGTGCCGCAGGCGGTGATCGACCTGCCTGCCGGGCAGATTACCCGGGTACGCTTGCTCAACCTGGACAACACGCTGACCTACCGCATCAACATTCCAGGTGTCGAAGCACAGATCTACGCCTTGGACGGCAATCCCGTCGATCCCCGGCCGCTGGGCAAGGAATACTGGCTCGGCCCGGGCATGCGCATCTGCCTGGCGATCAAGGCACCACCGGCCGGGCAAGAACTGTCGTTGCGCAATGGCCCGGTGCGACTGGGCACCCTGCGTTCGGTGCCCAACAACGATGCGCCCACCGCCTGGCCGCCCGCGCTGCCGGCCAACCCGGTGTCAGAGCCGGACCTGGCCAATGCCGAGAAACTCAACTTCAATTTCGAGTGGGTCGGTTCGGTGTCGGTCAATGTGGACAACGGCAAGCCGCCGAGTCTGTGGCAGATCAACGGCAAAGCCTGGGACATTACCGACAAGACCTGCGCTGATCGGCCGATCGCCACGCTGAAGAAAGGCCAGAGTTACATTTTCGAATTGAAGAACATGACCCAGTACCAGCACCCGATCCATCTGCACGGAATGAGCTTCAAGGTGATCGCGTCCAATCGGCACAAGGTCATTCCCTACTTCACCGACACCTACCTGCTGGGCAAGAACGAGCGGGCACAGGTGGCGTTGGTGGCGGATAACCCTGGGGTATGGATGTTCCACTGCCACGTGATCGATCACATGGAAACCGGCCTGATGGCCGCCATCGAGGTGGCGTGATGCGCCAGATTCGTCCCGCCCGGATCATCGACCGCAGCCGTGACCAGGACTTCATGCGCGAAGCCCTGGCCCTCGCCGCGCAAGGTGCGGCCCTGGGCGAGGTGCCGGTGGGGGCGGTGCTGGTGCAGGATGGCGAGATCATTGGCCGCGGTTTCAATTGCCCGATCAGCGGCCACGACCCGAGTGCTCATGCGGAAATGGTCGCCATCCGCGCCGCGGCCCAGGCCGTGAGCAACTATCGCCTGCCCGGCAGTACGCTCTACGTCACGCTGGAACCGTGCAGCATGTGCGCCGGCCTGATCGTCCACTCACGCATTGCCCGAGTCGTCTACGGCGCCCTGGAACCCAAGGCCGGTATCGTTCAGAGCCAAGGACAGTTCTTCAGCCAGGGTTTCCTGAATCACCGAGTGATGTTCGAGGGTGGGGTACTGGCTGAGGAATGCAGCACGGTGCTGAGCGAGTTTTTCAAGGCGCGTAGAGCCAAACCGGCAGACTGAAACAGGGTTTTGGGGTTATTTGGACTATTTATTTACGCGCCACAATCACCGCCCGCATCGGCGCCGGCAGGCCTTCGATGGTCTTGCTGTGGTCCTCGGGGTCGAGGAAGTCACTCAGTGATTGATACTTCATCCACTCCGTGCTGCGCTGTTCCTCGACGGTGGTCAGGCTCACGTCCACACACCGCACGTCGCTGAACCCGGCCCGGCGCAGCCAGCGCTCCAGGGCTGGAACCGACGGCAGGAACCAGACGTTACGCATCTGCGCGTAGCGGTCTTCGGGCACCAGTACCTGGTGCTCGTCGCCCTCGATTACCAGGGTTTCCAGTACCAGCTCACCACCCTTCACCAAGCAGTCTTTCAAGGCCAGCAAATGCTCGATCGGCGAGCGGCGGTGGTAGAACACGCCCATGGAAAACACCGTATCGAAGCCTTCGAGGTCCGGCGGCAGATCTTCGAAGGGGAACGGCAGGTGCCAGGCGTTGGGCTGCGAAAGGTAGCGCTGCACCGCCTGGAACTGGCAGAAGAACAGCCAATTGGGGTCGACGCCGATTACGGTGTCGGCCCCGGCCCCCAGCATTCGCCACATGTAGTAGCCGTTACCGCATCCCACGTCGAGAATGCGCTTGCCCTTGAGGTCCAGGTGCGGTGCCACCCGTGACCACTTCCAGTCCGAACGCCATTCGGTGTCCACGTGCACGCCGAACAGATCGAACGGGCCTTTGCGCCATGGGGAAAGGCCCATCAGGGCGGTGCGCATCTGGGCGCGGGTTTCATCGCTGCAATCGGTGTCGAGCGTCAGACTGTTCAGCAGGTCGACCCGGGTCGGTTGCAGCGACGGCAGGGCATCCAGGGCGTTCTGCCAGCGTTCGAGATCGCCATGGCCTTTATGCATCTTGATATCGAGCTGCGACTGCAGCGTCGCGGCCCAGTCGGCCAGGGGGGTACCGGCCAGACGGCGGGCGAGGGGAGACAGATCGATCATGGCAGGGCAATCAACGAGGCGAAGTTAAGACACTGGAACCACGGCACGACTTTCGAGAACCCGGCCGCCAGCAGGCGTTCGCGGTGTTCTTCGAGGCTGTCGGGCTTCATGACATTTTCGATGGCGCTGCGCTTCTGGGCGATTTCCAGTTCGCTGTAGCCATTCGCACGCTTGAACGCCACGTGCAGGTCGGTGAGCAGGGCGTGTTCCTCGGGGTCGTTGAAACGCAGTTTTTCCGAGAGAATCAGGGCGCCACCGGGCAACAGGGATTGGCGGATTCGGCTCAGCAGCTCGGTGCGCTGCGGCCGCGGAATGAATTGCAGGGTGAAGTTCAGCGCGACCACCGAAGCCGGCTGGAAGTCCAGGGCCAGGATGTCGCCTTCAATGACTTCCACCGGCAGCAGCTCCTGGAACATCGAGTTCTGGCCGTTGAGGTATTCGCGGCAGCGCTCCACCATGGCCGCCGAGTTATCCACAGCGATCACCCGACAACCGTCGGTGCGCACATGGCGGCGCAACGCCTGGGTCACCGCGCCCAGGGACGCCCCCAAGTCATAGAGGACGCTGCCCGGCTGGGCGAACTGCGCGGCGAGTACGCCAAGATTTTCGACAATGGTCGGGTAGCCTGGTACCGAACGCTTGATCATGTCTGGAAACACCCGCACCACGTCCTCGTTGAACGCGAAGTCAGGCACTTGGGCCAGGGGTTGGGCGAATAGGCGGTCGGACTCTTTGCTCACGGCGATTCCAGCGGCATGGGTGGTGAAAAGGCCGGCATTTTAACCAAAAAAGCTGCGGGAGCGAGCTTGCTCGCGACGGCGACGGATCAGCTTGCCGACAGACCGCTATCGCCAGTGGTTCGGCAGGACTTGCGGGGGAAAGCCGAGGCGGTGATGCCCCACTGGCCTAGCCAGTAACTGATGATGATCAGGTAAGGCGCAGCGGGGAAGGGGGTCACGAACCGGTCGATGCCGATCAGGCTGTCGGAAAAGACGAACGCCAGCGCTCCCGCAGCGGCCAGCCACGCCGAGCGCTTGGGTACCGCACCACCCAGGCGTGCCAGGGCTCGCCAGAGCATGGCGCTGATGGCCAGGCCGTAGACAATCACTGGAACCAGCAACGGCCCGAGGCCGCTGGATATCAGGATCCCCAACAACACCGCGCCGATGCCCAAGGCCAGGGCCAGCGTAAGCAATGCGGGCTGGCGGCAATCGCTGAGGTAGGCTTTCAGGTAGGCCAGGTGCGCCAGGAGAAACGCGCCAAGGCCGAACACGAACAAGTCGCCCGGCCACGCCAGCAGCACATCGCCCGCCAGCGAAAAAATCAGCCCCAGACTGATCCCGCGTCGATAGTCGCCGGGCGGCGCGTCGTGCAGCCAGCCCAGCAGCGCCAACACCGGCATCGGCTTGACCAGCAGGCACAGCAGCGAGGCATGCACGCTCAGGCCATACAGGTAGGTGGCCGCTCCCATCAGAGCGAGGATCAGCCAGCCCATGCTCATTTCACCGCGATAGCGCAGTCGAAGGTCTCCACGGGCGGCACTTCAGGGGCCCAGGGCTGTTGATAAGTCAGGCGCAGCCGGCCGGTGCCCAGGTTGAATGCCTGGAAGCGCCAGGTTGAAACCCCGGCAGCTCCGACGATGCCGGCGTCCTCCGGGTTGCGGTATACCTCGGGGCCCAGTGCTTTCAGAACACCGCCGGCCGAATCCTGGACTGCCCAGCGATAACCGGTGCTGGGATTGCTGGGCAGGCTCAGGATCAGGTTCTGTCCGTTGTTGAGCCGAACCGGGCATTCGCTCAGCTTTTCCACGGTCACGTTGTGTTTCGACTGCGTGGCGCAGGCGCTCAGCAAGACGAGGCTCAAGGGGACGAGCAGGCGGGTGGGGGACATAGGGGCTCCGGCGTTCACGACGAATGGGGAGCATAACCGAAGATGCTACTAGGTGTGTCAGGTGAGCAGGGGTTGTGGCTGATGACGTTTTCGCGGGCAAGCCCGCTCCCACAGGGTATTTGTGGTGTTCACAGCATTTGTGATCCACACCAAACCCTGTGGGAGCGAGCCTGCTCGCGATGAGGCCGGTACAGCGTCTATAAAACCCTCAGAACAACACCTTCGCCACATCCGCAAACCGCTTGGCAAAATGCACCGTGACACCTTCCTTGAGGTAGTCCGGCAGTTCTTCGAAGTTGCCCCGGTTGGCTTCGGGCAGGATCAGCTCGAAGATTTTCTGCCGTCGCGCCGCGATCACTTTTTCCCGCACGCCGCCAATCGGCAGCACGTGCCCGGTGAGAGTGAGTTCGCCGGTCATGGCGACGCTTTTCTTCGGTGGCTGGTTGCGGGCCAGGGACAGCAGTGCGCTGGCCATGGTCACGCCGGCGCTCGGGCCATCCTTGGGAGTAGCGCCTTCCGGTACATGCAAGTGCACGAACGCCTCGTCGAAGAACTTCGGGTCACCGCCGAACTGCTTCAGGTGCGAGCTGACGTAGCTGTGGGCGATCTCCGCCGATTCCTTCATCACCTCTCCCAGTTGCCCGGTGAGCTTGAAGCCACGATTGAGGGTATGGATGCGTGTCGCTTCGATGGGCAACGTGGCGCCGCCCATGCTGGTCCAGGCCAGGCCGGTGATCACTCCAACGCCGGACAACACTTGTTCGTTGCGAAACACCGGCTTGCCCAGGGAGGCCTCGAGGTCTTTCGGCCCGAGCTTGATGACCGCCTTGGGATCTTCAATCAGCTTCATCACCGCCTTGCGCACCAGCTTGCCTAATTGCTTCTCCAACTGGCGCACCCCGGCTTCACGGGCATAACCGTCGATCAGGGTCTTGAGGGCGCTGTCGCTGATAGTCAGACTGCCCTTGGATACGCCGGCCTTGGCCAACTGCTTGGGCCAGAGATGGCGCTTGGCGATGGCGACTTTTTCCTCGGTGATGTAGCCGGACAGGCGAATCACTTCCATCCGATCCAGCAGCGGGCCGGGGATCGAGTCCAGAGTGTTGGCGGTGCACACGAACAACACCTTGGACAGGTCCAGGCGCATGTCCAGATAATGGTCGAGGAATTCGACGTTCTGCTCCGGGTCGAGGGTTTCCAGCAAGGCCGAGGCCGGGTCGCCCTGGTAGCTCTGGCCCATCTTGTCGATCTCGTCGAGCATGATCACCGGGTTCATCACCTCTACGTCCTTGAGGGCCTGCACCAGCTTGCCCGGCTGGGCGCCGATGTAGGTACGGCGATGACCCTTGATCTCGGCTTCGTCGCGCATGCCGCCGACGCTGAAACGGTAGAACGGCCGGCCGAGGGATTCGGCGATGGACTTCCCCACGCTGGTCTTGCCCACGCCCGGCGGGCCCACCAGCAACACGATGGAACCGCTGATCTCACCCTTGTAGGCACCCACGGCGAGGAATTCCAGGATGCGGTCCTTGATGTCGTCCAGGCCGGCATGGTGCTGGTCGAGGACCTTGCGAGCATGCTTGAGGTCGAGCTTGTCCTGGCCGTAGACGCCCCACGGCACCGAGGTGGCCCAATCCAGGTAGTTACGGGTAACGGCGTATTCCGGTGAGCCGGTCTCCAGGATCGACAGCTTGGTCATTTCCTCATCGATGCGTTTTTTGGCCTGGGCCGGCAGCACCCTGCCCTCCAGGCGTTGCTCGAACTGTTCGAGGTCGGCGCTGCGGTCGTCCTTGGTCAGCCCCAGTTCCTGCTGGATGACCTTGAGCTGCTCCTTGAGGAAGAACTGGCGCTGATGTTCGCCGATCTTGCTGTTGACCTCGGCGGAGATCTCTTTTTGCAGCCGCGCGACTTCCACTTCCTTGCGCAGCATCGGCAGGACTTTTTCCATGCGCTTGAGCATGGGGACGCAGTCGAGTACTTCCTGCAATTCATTGCCGGTGGCGGAGGTGAGGGCGGCGGCAAAGTCGGTCAAGGGCGAGGGATCGTTGGGACTGAAGCGGTTGAGGTAGTTCTTCAGTTCTTCGCTGTACAACGGATTGAGCGGCAGCAGCTCCTTGATCGCGTTGATCAACGCCATGCCGTAGGCCTTGACCTCGTCGGTCGGCTCGCTCGGCTGGTGCGGGTACTCGACTTCCACCAGGTACGGCGGGCGATGATGTTTGAGCCAGGTACGGATGCGCACGCGGGTCAGGCCCTGGGCAACGAATTGCAGTTTGCCCGCTTCGCGGCTGGCATGGTGCACCTTGACCAGGGTGCCGTACAGCGGCAGCGCCGAGGTGTCGAAATGACGCGGGTCTTCCTGGGGCGTGTCCATGAAGAACAGCGCCAGGGAATGATGTTCGGACTTGGCCACCAGTTCCAGGGTCTCGGCCCAGGGCTCTTCATTGACGATGACCGGCAGGACCTGGGCCGGGAAGAACGGGCGATTGTGGATGGGAATGATGTAGACCTTGTCCGGCAGGCTCTGGCCGGGCAGCGCCAGGCCGGTGCCGGAAACGGTGTGTTCGATGTGTTCGGAATCCGCGTAGTCGTTCGTGGCTTCAGTAGAGTGCTGGTCGCTCATGGGGCACCTGCGCAATGGAATATGCGTCTTAGATGGGGCAGGTAGAGGACGGTTTCAATGGGCGGGGACTGTTAGCGATTATTTCATTGGAAGGTGTTCAGGTTTGTGACAGGTTTGGCGACAGGGGGGGGTGGCGAGGGGTGGGCCCCTCGCCACGCGGGTTTCAGGCGATCTGGTTCAAATCGTTATGGCGGGTTTCCTTCAGGCACAGCACGGCGATCACGCTCAGCAACGCTGCCGCCGACACATAGCCGCCGACATAGCTCAAGCCGCCCATCGCCACCAGCTTCTGGGCGAAGAACGGTGCGGCCGAGGCACCGACGATGCCGCCCAGGTTATAAGCCGCCGAGGCGCCGGTATAACGCACATGGGTGGGAAACAGCTCTGGCAGTAGAGCGCCCATGGGGGCAAAGGTCACGCCCATCAGGAACAGCTCGATGCACAGGAACAGGGCGACACCCCAGGTCGAACCGTGAGTCAGCAGCGGCTCCATGAGAAATCCCGAGGCAATCGCCAGCACCCCTCCGACGATCAGTACCGGTTTGCGACCCAAGCGATCGCTGGCCCAGGCCGACAATGGCGTGGCGGCGGCCATGAACAGCACGGCAAAGCAAAGCAAGGCGAGGAACGTCTCGCGGCTGTAGCCAAGGGTGGCTACGCCATAGCTCAACGAGAACACGGTGGAGATATAGAACAACGCATAGCACACCACCATCGCCGCCGCGCCCAGCAGTGTCGGGGCCCAGTATTGGCTGAACAGTTCCACCAACGGCACTTTCACCCGTTCCTGGCGAGCCATGGCCTTGGCAAAGACCGGTGTTTCATGGAGCTTGAGGCGCACGTAGAGGCCGACGATCACCAACACGGCGCTGAGCAGGAATGGAATGCGCCAGCCCCAGGAGCGGAACTGTTCGTCGTCCAGACCCATGGCCAGGCTCAGGAACAGCCCGTTGGCCGCCAGGAAACCGATGGAGGGGCCCAGTTGAGGAAACATGCCGAACCAGGCCCGCTTGCCCTTGGGGGCATTCTCGGTGGCGAGCAGCGCGGCGCCGCCCCATTCACCACCCAGCCCCAACCCCTGGCCGAAGCGCAGCAGACACAACAGGATCGGTGCCCAGGCGCCGATGCTGGCGTAGCCGGGCAGCACGCCGATGAGGGTGGTGCAGATGCCCATTAACAACAGAGAGGCCACCAGGGTGGATTTGCGCCCGATCCGATCGCCAAAATGGCCGAACAGCGCCGAACCCAGCGGCCGTGCGAGAAAGGCGATGCCGAAGGTCAGGAAGGACGACAGCATCTGTGCCGTACCCGACGTCTGCGGGAAGAACACCGGCCCGATCACCAGGGCCGCAGCCGTGGCATACACGTAGAAGTCATAGAATTCGATGGCCGTGCCGATGAAGCTTGCAGTCGCCACGCGGGTGGTGGAGTTCGTCGGCTGGGCCGCCGCGGTGTCGTTGAGGGTAGTGGTCGTCATGCAGTTATCCCTGACAGTCATGTGCTCCGTTGGAGCGATTTATTATTGTTGAACGCTTTGGGGAAGACCTGAATGCTGCAGAAGCAGGGCTTGTTCCCGCAGTGATTCTATCCAGAACTCAGGCGACGCTTGGCACCGACCCGTTATGCCACATCAGCACCTGGCTGACACGATTGTCCACAGTTTCGATGATTTCCAGCCGGTAGCGACCGATCTTCAGGCATACCGGGCTTTCGGGGATGGTTTCCAGCGCTTCGGTCACCAGCCCGTTGAGTGTCTTGGGACCGTCGCAGGGTAAGTGCCAACCGAGGGCTCTGTTCAATTCACGGATCGACGCCGCGCCATCGATCATCAGACGCCCATCGGGCTGGGGATGAACGTGCGGGTTGTCGAGGTTGTGCTCGTTTTCGAACTCGCCGACGATCTCTTCAAGGATGTCTTCCAGGGTAACGATGCCCAGCACCTCGCCATATTCATCCACCACCATGCCCAGGCGTCGCTGTTGCTTGTGGAAGTTCAGCAGTTGCAGCTGCAGCGGCGTGCTTTCGGGTACGAAGTAAGGTTCGTGGCAGGCGGCGAGCAACGCTTCCTTGGTCAGGCTTGCGTCCGCCAGCAAATGGCGGACCTGGCGGGTGTTGAGCACCGCTTCGACCTGGTTGATGTCACTGTGGAAGACCGGCAACCGGGTTCGACGGTTCAGCAGCAGTTGTTCGATGATTTCCTCGATGGGGTCATCGAGGTTGATGCCGTCGACTTCGCTGCGGGGCACCAGGATGTCGTTGACGGTGATGTTGTCCAGGGCATGGATGCCGGGAGCCCCGTGGGGGCGTCCTGTGCCATGTTCATGTTCCTGTTCGGTACGCGGCGGCGTCGGCATTTCGTCGTCGCTTTGCTGCACGACGACAGCCTTGCGGGAAAAGGGGCGCAGCAGCAATTTGCTGAGGCCGTCCAACAACCAGGCGAGCGGATAGACCATTTTCAAGGGCACGCCCAGCAAGGCGTTGCCCAATGCCAGTACCGCATCGGGGTGACGGGTGGCCAGGATGCGCGGCAGGTAATCGGCAAAGACCAGCAGCATCGCACCGCTGGCGAGCCACGCGACCCACGGGCCGTTTTCCAGCCAGGTGAAAATACCCAGCAAGGTGCAGATCACCACCGCCAGGGTGCGGCACAGGGTATTGCACAGGATCAGGCTGGTCAGGGGAAAGCTCAGTCTCGCCGACGGTTTATCGCCGGCACGCGAAGCCCTGCGTTTGGCCAGCAGGTGCTGCCGGGCAGCTTCGATGGCGGTGAACAGGGCTGACCAGAGGATCAGCACCACCAGTACGGCCAACAGCGGCCCCGCGGGCAACCTATCCATCAGCGCCGTCCGTCAGATATGCAGGATGTATTCACGGACCAGTTTGCTGCCGAAATACGCCAGCATCAGCAGGCAGAAACCGGCCAGGGTCCAGCGAATGGCTTTATGGCCGCGCCAGCCGAGACGGTTGCGGCCCCAGAGCAGCACGCTGAACACCACCCAGGCCAGGCAGGCCAGCAGAGTCTTGTGCACCAGGTGCTGGGCGAACAGATTCTCGACGAACAGCCAGCCGGAGATCAGCGACAGCGAGAGCAGGGTCCAGCCGGCCCAGAGGAAACCGAACAGCAGACTCTCCATGGTCTGCAGGGGCGGGAAATTGCGGATCAGCCCGGACGGATGCTTGTGCTTGAGCTGGTGGTCCTGTACGAGCAACAGCAAGGCTTGGAACACCGCGATGGTAAATAATCCATAGGCCAGGATCGACAGCAGGATATGAGCCAGGATCCCCGGCTCCTCATCGATGATCTGGACCGTACCCGATGGCGCGAACTGCGCCAGCAGCACCGTGGCCAGCCCCAGCGGGAACAGCAGCACGAGCAGGTTTTCCACCGGGATGCGCGAGCAGGCCAGCAGCGTCAGGCCGATCACGGCCACGGCGATCAGGCTGGCGGCATTGAAAAAGTCCAGGCCCAGGCCGATCGGCGTCATCAGATGGGTATAAAGGCTGGCCGCGTGGCCGAACACCGCCAACACGCCGAGCGTGACCAGCAGGCGCTTGTTCGCCCTGGCGCCGGAGGCCAGGCGGGTGCCTTGGTAAAGGGTCGCAGCGGCATAAAGGCAGGCGGCGGCGAGGGAGGCAAGCAAGCTGGGTGACAAGGGGAGCATAAATCCTGTTAGGCAGGCCCGAAAGTCGCTGAGTTTGGCATAGAACCCATACCGTACGAAAGACCACCGGAGTCACCAGGTGTACGCCGCACGCTTCTTCGCTATAATCCGCGACCTGCCCACGCCGCAGGCTCGCCGAGCACATTTTTTCACGGTCTGGGCCGCCATTATCCCGGCCTCATCCGGGCCTGAAAGGATCGCGCATGTTTGAAAACCTAACCGACCGTCTCTCGCAGACGCTGCGCCATGTCACCGGCAAGGCGAAACTGACCGAGGACAACATCAAAGACACCTTGCGCGAAGTGCGCATGGCGTTGCTTGAGGCCGACGTCGCCCTGCCAGTGGTCAAGGACTTCGTCAATTCGGTCAAGGAACGCGCCGTCGGCACCGAGGTGTCACGCAGCCTGACGCCGGGCCAGGCGTTCGTGAAGATCGTCCAGGCTGAACTCGAAAGCCTGATGGGCGCTGCCAACGAAGACCTGAACCTGAGCGCCGTGCCGCCAGCGGTGGTGTTGATGGCCGGCCTGCAGGGCGCGGGCAAGACCACCACTGCCGGCAAGCTGGCGCGCCTGCTCAAGGAGCGCAAGAAGAAGTCAGTGATGGTGGTGTCGGCGGACGTTTATCGTCCGGCGGCGATCAAGCAGCTGGAAACCCTGGCCAACGACATCGGCGTGACGTTCTTCCCGTCCGACCTGAGCCAGAAGCCGGTGGACATCGCCCAGGCGGCTATCAAGGAAGCGAAGCTCAAGTTCATCGACGTGGTCATCGTCGATACCGCCGGTCGCCTGCACATCGATGAAGAGATGATGGGCGAGATCAAGGCACTGCACGCCGCGGTCAATCCGGTGGAAACCCTCTTCGTGGTCGACGCCATGACCGGCCAGGATGCGGCCAACACCGCCAAGGCGTTCGGTGACGCGCTGCCGCTCACCGGTGTAATCCTGACCAAGGTCGACGGTGACGCCCGTGGCGGTGCTGCGCTGTCGGTGCGCGCCATCACCGGCAAACCGATCAAGTTCATTGGTATGGGCGAGAAGAGCGAAGCGCTCGAACCGTTCCACCCCGAGCGTATCGCGTCGCGCATCCTGGGCATGGGCGACGTGCTCAGCCTGATCGAGCAGGCCGAACAGACCCTCGACAAGGAAAAGGCCGACAAACTGGCCAAGAAGCTGAAGAAGGGCAAGGGCTTCGACCTCGAGGATTTCCGCGACCAGCTGCAACAAATGAAGAACATGGGCGGCCTCGGCGGCCTCATGGACAAGCTGCCGAGCATCGGTGGCGTGAACCTGGCGCAGATGGGCAACGCCCAGAGCGCGGCCGAAAAGCAGTTCAAACAGATGGAAGCCATCATCAACTCCATGACCCCGGCCGAGCGCCGCGACCCTGACCTGATCAGCGGCTCGCGCAAGCGTCGGATCGCCATGGGCTCCGGTACCCAGGTGCAGGATATCGGTCGCTTGATCAAGCAGCACAAGCAGATGCAGAAGATGATGAAGAAATTCTCCGCCAAGGGCGGGATGGCCAAGATGATGCGCGGCATGGGCGGTATGTTGCCCGGCGGCGGCATGCCCAAGCTGTAACCAATCCCAGGCGCCGGCAATCCTGCCGGCGTTGCCCGCGGGGACGCGGGATCTCCAGCCGACCCGTCTCCGGCGGGCGCTGAACGTGGCAGATCTGAATGGCAGGCCGGCACTCGCCGGAAAAAGTCATTTGCAAAAGTCTGGATATTCCTTAGAATATGCGGCCTTTCGGGCACCCATGCCCGCTGTGCATTTAGATTTGCAGCACCGACTACAGGAACGATGTTCACATGCTAACAATCCGTCTTGCCCTTGGCGGCTCCAAAAAGCGCCCGTTTTACCACCTGACCGTAACCGACAGCCGCAACCCGCGTGACGGTTCCCACAAAGAGCAGGTTGGTTTCTTCAACCCTATCGCCCGTGGTCAGGAAGTTCGTCTGTCCGTGAACCAAGAGCGCGTTGCCTACTGGCTGAGCGTTGGTGCACAACCTTCTGAGCGTGTTGCTCAGTTGTTGAAGGAATCGGCTAAGGCTGCGGCCTGAGCAATATGAACGCGACGCCAAAAGATGCTGATGATCTGATCGTTGTCGGCAAAATCTATTCTGTACATGGCGTTCGCGGCGAAGTGAAGGTTTATTCCTTTACTGATCCGATCAAGAACCTGTTGAACTACAAGGCCTGGACGCTCAAGCGCGAAGGCAGCGTGAAACAGGTTGAGCTGGTCAGCGGACGCGGGAACGACAAGTTCCTGGTCGCGAAGCTCAAGGGTCTCGATGATCGCGAAGAAGCACGTCTTCTGGCCGGTTATGAGATCTGCGTGCCGCGCAACCTGTTCCCTGAACTGACCGACGGCGAGTACTACTGGTACCAGCTGGTGGGTCTGAAGGTCATCGACCAACTCGGGCAACTGCTCGGGAAAATCGATCACCTGCTCGAGACCGGTTCGAACGATGTCATGGTGGTCAAGCCTTGCGTCGGCAGCCTGGATGATCGCGAGCGCCTGTTGCCCTATACCGGGCAGTGCGTGTTGGCCGTCGACCTGGAGGCAGGCGAGATGAAGGTGGAATGGGATGCGGATTTCTGAACGTGGCCAATTTGCGCGTTGAAGTCATCACGCTGTTTCCCGAGATGTTTTCCGCCATCAGCGAGTACGGCATAACCAGCCGCGCGGTGAAACAGGAGCTCTTGCAGCTGACCTGTTGGAATCCGCGGGACTACACCACGGATCGGCATCACACTGTGGACGATCGCCCGTTTGGCGGTGGTCCGGGCATGGTGATGAAGATCAAGCCCCTGGAAGATGCACTGGTTCAGGCCAGGGCGGCAGCCGGGGTGGGTGCGAAGGTGATCTACCTGTCGCCCCAAGGCCGTCAGCTGACTCAGTCGGCGGTACGCGAACTGGCGAATTCGGATGCATTGATCCTGATTGCCGGTCGTTATGAAGGCATTGACGAGCGTTTCATTGAAGCTCATGTCGATGAAGAGTGGTCGATTGGTGACTATGTACTGTCTGGCGGCGAGCTGCCGGCGATGGTCCTGATCGATGCGGTTACACGACTGCTGCCTGGAGCTTTAGGGCATGCGGATTCCGCTGAGGAAGATTCCTTTACGGATGGTCTGCTGGATTGCCCGCATTACACCCGACCGGAGGTGTATGCGGATCAGCGTGTTCCCGACGTGTTGCTGAGTGGCAACCACGCGCACATCCGGCGTTGGCGTTTACAGCAGTCCCTTGGTCGGACCTGGGAACGACGCGCCGATCTTCTGGAAAGCCGCTCGCTTTCTGGAGAAGAGAAGAAGCTGCTCGAGGAATATATCCACGAGCGGGACGATAGTTCACAACGTATCGATGGTAAGTCCAAAGACTTGCCTTAGGAGCACAGCATGACCAACAAAATCATTCTTGCACTCGAAGCAGAGCAGATGACCAAAGAAATCCCTACCTTTGCCCCAGGCGACACCATCGTCGTTCAGGTGAAAGTGAAGGAAGGTGACCGTTCCCGTCTGCAGGCATTCGAAGGCGTCGTTATCGCCAAGCGCAACCGTGGCGTGAACAGTGCTTTCACCGTTCGTAAAATCTCCAACGGTGTTGGTGTAGAGCGTACTTTCCAGACCTACAGCCCGCAAATCGACAGCATGGCTGTCAAGCGTCGCGGTGACGTGCGTAAAGCCAAGCTGTACTACCTGCGCGACCTGTCCGGTAAAGCAGCACGCATCAAGGAAAAACTGGCTTAAGTCCAGCGTCCGATGCAAAAAAAAAGCAGCCTGCGGGCTGCTTTTTTGTTGCCTGGAGTTTGGTCTTTGAGCACCCTGCATACTTTCGCTTTCCATTCCGGTGCGTGCGCGCCACCAGTCCTTCATGAGTGTCTATGCCTGCGATCGATCACCCCCTGATAGACCAGTTTCTCGATGCCCTTTGGCTGGAGAAGGGCTTGTCGGATAACACCCGAGGTGCCTATCGCAGCGACCTGGCGTTGTTCAATGGCTGGTTGCAGGAAAGAAACCTGGAGCTGGCCCATGCCGGGCGGGAGTTGATCCTCGATCATTTGTCGTGGCGCCTGGAGCAAAACTACAAACCCCGCTCGACCGCACGATTTCTCTCCGGCCTGCGTGGGTTCTATCGCTACCTGCTGCGGGAAAAGCTCATCGCGGTCGACCCGACCCTGCGGGTGGAAATGCCGCAATTGGGGCGTCCGCTGCCTAAATCCTTGTCCGAAGCCGACGTGGAGGCCCTGCTGGCGGCACCGGATCTCAGCGAAGCCATCGGCCAGCGTGATCGGGCCATGCTGGAGGTGTTATATGCCTGTGGCCTGCGGGTCACCGAGTTGGTCAGCCTGACGCTGGAACAGGTCAACCTGCGCCAGGGGGTGCTGCGGGTGATGGGCAAGGGCAGCAAGGAGCGCCTGGTGCCGATGGGTGAAGAGGCGATTGTATGGGTGGAGCGTTACCTGCGTGATGGCCGCAATGAGCTGCTGGCCGGGCGCCCCAGCGATGTCTTGTTCCCCAGCCGTAACGGCGAGCAGATGACCCGCCAGACGTTCTGGCACCGTATCAAGCACCAAGCCAAAGTGGCCGGGATCGGCAAGTCCCTTTCGCCCCATACCCTGCGTCATGCTTTCGCCACGCATCTGCTCAACCACGGTGCCGACCTGCGGGTGGTGCAGATGCTGTTGGGTCATAGCGACCTGTCCACTACCCAGATCTACACCCATGTCGCCCGGGCGCGGCTGCAGGACCTGCACGCGAAGCATCATCCGCGTGGCTGAAGCTGTTGTTACACAAGCTTACTTTGAGTGGGCGATCACACGCTCTGTCGAATTGGTGGGTTACCAAACGGTTATTAAGTGAAGTTGCCGTATTCCAAGAACTCATCTCGCTATTCGTAATTCATCTATGGGCCTGTAAGTTCTGACAGTAGACCGGTTCGGCAAGACTGGTAAAAATATTCAGCAACGGCTCTATAAATATGTTTCCCCCGGTATTGAACACTGCGTGGGGCCACTTCGGGAGAGGGTGGCTCGGGGAGGGCCCCTGCCACACGACGACCTCAGGAGATTTATCATGCGAGATAAAACCGCTCAGGATAACGATGAAGCCTCTGAACGGAAATACGGCGATGACCAGAAGCCTGAGGCAAAAGTAACAGTAGAGGGGCTTTATAAAATTGCGACAAATTTAAATCACGGTCTTACTATCCAAATGGATACGAATAGTATGGCCGAGCCACGGATAGTCACTCTATGGCCTGACAATAATACTCTTCAAAATTTATGGCGTATTACATACGAAGCCGAGTACAGCGCACACATAATTACAAATCAACATAATGTAAGGGAACGATCTCTCTTTGTGGCCGATGAGTATGATGTATTTGCAGCAGTACGCCCAATTCTTTTTCGACCACAACATTTTTGGGATTTTGATACAGCGGGCTCTGGCTTGTATGTTATTAAAAATCAATATAATGGTCGCGTTCTGGATGTCCGTGGTTCCAATACAGGAATTGGTACGCGTATTATCGCCTGGCCCTATAAGGGAACGACAAATCAGGTATTTAAATTAGTACGAATGGGAAGTTAAGTGCGAAAGGTAACATTGCTTTCGTTAGCGATCACAATAGCGGCGCAGAGCTTCGGCGTGATAGCTCTGGTCGCCGGCAACCGCTGGCAGCGTTTATGGGGCGGCCGCGCAGGGGACCCATAAATCCCTCTCGGCCCACCCCTTGCGCCATGCCTTCGCCACGCACCTGCTGAACCACGGCGCCGATCTGCACGTGGTGCAGATGTTGCTCGGCCATAGCGACCTGTCCACTACTCAGATCTACACCCGTGTCGCCCGGGCGCGGTTGCAGGATCTGCACGCCAAGAGCTGTGAGAGCTTTTGCTGCCTTGAAAAAGAATGGCTAAATAAATCACCCAAGACAGTTGCTCCCACAGTAAAGCGCTCGCCAATGCCTTGTATCACCGGCATTCGGTCACGCCAGCCTTATGTGGTAGGCTTGGGCGGTTTGCACAGTGGGCGGCTGGGACCCGATTTTGCCTTGGCGTTCCCCCGTCCCATTTGTCCGCCTCAGGAGTCCTCATGCGCTTGATCCATATGTTCACCGCTGCCGCCCTTGCGCTGGCCAGCACCTTCGCTATCGCCGACGATGCGGCCGACAAGGCTATTCGCAAGAGCCTGGAGAACCTTGAGCTCGAAGTACCGATCGAAGCCATCTCCGCCAGCCCCATGTCCGGCCTGTATGAGGTCAAGCTCAAGGGCAGTCGTGTGCTCTACGCCAGCGCCGACGGTCAGTACATCGTTCAGGGCAACCTGTTCGAGCTCAAGGACGGCAAGCCGGTCAATCTGACGGAGCTCACCGAGCGCCAGGGCATTTCCAAGCTGATCAACGGCATCCCGGTGGCCGAAACCGTGGTGTATCCGGCAGTGGGCGAGACCAAGTCCCACATCACCGTGTTCACCGACACCACTTGCCCGTATTGCCACAAGCTGCACGCCGAAGTACCGGAGTTGAACAAGCGTGGCATTGAAGTGCGCTATGTCGCGTTTCCGCGCCAGGGCCTGGGGTCGCCAGGCGATGAGCAGTTGCAGGCGGTATGGTGTTCCAAGGACAAGAAAGCGGCCATGGACAAGATGGTCGATGGCAAGGAGATCAAATCCGCCAAATGCGAAAACCCGGTCTCCAAGCAGTTTGCACTCGGTCAGTCAATAGGTGTGAACGGTACACCGGCAATTGTTTTGGCCGACGGTCAGGTAATTCCGGGCTACCAGCCGGCGCCACAAGTCGCCAAACTGGCTCTTGGCGCGAAATGAGCATGAACGATCCGCTGTTGAAGATCACGGCTCGGCGAAAATCTTCGTCGGGCCGTTAAACACAAAGTCGCGTAGCTGCGCGGCTGTATTTCACGGCCGACCTTGTGTCGGCCGTTTCATGGGGAGTCAAGAGTGAATCCGGTCAAAGTAGGCATCTGTGGGTTAGGTACCGTCGGTGGCGGCACCTTCAACGTACTTCAGCGCAACGCCGAGGAAATTGCTCGTCGTGCCGGGCGTGGGATTCAAGTGGCACAAATTGCCATGCGCACGCCAAAGCCTCAGTTCCAGACGACCGGTATTGCGATTACCAACGATGTCTTCGAAGTGGCCACGAACCCTGAGATCGACATCGTCATAGAGCTGTTGGGCGGCTATACCGTTGCCCGCGAGCTGGTACTCAAGGCCATCGACAATGGCAAGCATGTGGTCACCGCGAATAAGGCGCTTATCGCTGTTCACGGTAATGAAATTTTCGCCAAGGCTCGCGAGAAAGGCGTAATTGTAGCTTTCGAAGCCGCCGTGGCCGGTGGTATTCCGGTCATCAAGGCGATCCGCGAAGGCCTCTCGGCCAACCGGATCAACTGGGTTGCCGGCATCATCAACGGCACCGGTAACTTCATCCTCACCGAGATGCGCGAGAAGGGGCGCACCTTCGAGGACGTACTCGCCGAAGCCCAGGCTCTGGGCTACGCAGAGGCGGACCCGACATTCGACGTGGAAGGCATCGACGCGGCGCACAAACTGACGATCCTGGCATCCATCGCGTTCGGCATTCCGTTGCAGTTCGACAAAGCCTACACCGAAGGTATCGCCCGGCTGACCACCGCCGACGTGAATTATGCCGAAGCCTTGGGCTATCGCATCAAGCATCTGGGCGTGGCGCGCAGCATCGCCAGCGGCATCGAACTGCGCGTGCACCCGACGCTGATCCCGGCCGACCGCCTGATCGCCAACGTCAACGGCGTGATGAACGCGGTGATGGTCAACGGCGATGCGTCCGGCTCGACATTGTTTTACGGTGCAGGTGCCGGCATGGAACCGACCGCTTCTTCGGTGGTGGCCGACCTCGTGGACGTGGTTCGCGCCATGACCTCGGATCCGGAAAACCGTGTGCCACACCTGGCCTTCCAGCCAGACTCGCTGTCGGCTCACCCGATTCTTCCGATAGAAGCGTGCGAAAGCTCCTACTATTTGCGTATCCAGGCCAAGGATCATCCGGGCGTATTGGCGCAAGTGGCGAGTATTCTTTCGGAGCGTGGTATCAACATCGAGTCGATCATGCAGAAGGAAGTCGAGGAGCACGACGGCCTGGTGCCGATGATTCTGCTGACCCACCGTGTGGTCGAGCAGCGCATCAACGACGCGATCGCTGCGCTGGAAGCACTCCAGGGCGTGGTGGGGCCAGTGGTCCGCATCCGCGTTGAGCATCTGAATTAATCAAAGCTGCAAGCCCCAGGCGGCAAGCTGCAAGTAAGAGCCGATCGGTTTTAACTTGAAGCTTGCAGCTTGAGGCTCGAAGCTCAAACCAAAGGTTTGCCCTTATGCGCTATATCAGCACCCGCGGCCAGGCACCGGCCCTGAATTTCGAAGATGTCCTGCTGGCTGGCCTGGCCACGGACGGCGGCCTCTATGTGCCGGAAAACCTGCCACGTTTCACCCAGGAGGAAATCGCTTCCTGGGCGGGCCTGCCGTACCACGAACTGGCCTTCCGGGTCATGCGCCCGTTCGTCGCCGGCAGCATCCCGGATGCCGATTTCAAGAAAATCCTGGAAGAGACTTATGGCGTCTTTTCTCATAACGCCATTGCGCCGTTGCGTCAGCTCAACGGTAACGAATGGGTGATGGAACTGTTCCACGGTCCAACCCTGGCGTTCAAGGATTTCGCCCTGCAACTGCTCGGTCGCCTGCTGGACTACGTGCTGCAAAAGCGTGGCGAGCGTGTGGTGATTATCGGCGCAACCTCTGGCGACACCGGTTCGGCCGCCATCGAAGGCTGCAAGCGGTGCGAGAACGTCGATATCTTCATCCTGCACCCGCACAACCGGGTTTCGGAAGTCCAGCGTCGTCAGATGACAACGATCTTCGGCGAAAACATCCACAACATCGCCATCGAAGGTAATTTCGACGACTGCCAGGAGATGGTCAAGGCCAGTTTCGCCGACCAGGGCTTCCTCAAGGGCACACGCCTGGTGGCGGTGAACTCGATCAACTGGGCGCGGATCATGGCCCAGATCGTCTACTACTTCCATGCGGCCCTGCAACTGGGCGGCCCGGCTCGTTCGGTTTCGTTCTCGGTGCCTACCGGCAACTTCGGTGATATTTTCGCCGGCTACCTGGCTCGCAACATGGGCCTGCCGATCAATCAGCTGATCGTCGCCACCAACCGCAACGATATCCTGCACCGCTTCATGAGCGGTAACCAGTACGTCAAGGAAACCTTGCACGCCACGCTGTCGCCGTCCATGGACATCATGGTGTCGTCGAACTTCGAACGCCTGCTGTTCGACCTGCATGGACGCAACGGTGCGGCGATTGCCGGCCTCATGGACAGCTTCAGGCAGGGCGGCGGCTTCAGCGTCGAGCCCGAGCGCTGGACTGAGGCCCGCAAGCTGTTCGACTCCCTGGCCGTGGATGACGCGCAGACCTGCGAAACCATCGCCGAGGTATTCGAGCAATCCGGCGAACTGCTCGATCCGCACACGGCCATCGGCGTGAAGGCTGCCCGCGAGTGCCGTCGCAGCCTGGACATTCCGATGGTGGTGCTGGGCACCGCTCACCCGGTCAAGTTCCCGGACGCGGTGGAGAAAGCAGGCGTAGGAAAAGCGCTTGAACTACCTGCACATCTTTCTGATTTGTTTGAGCGAGAAGAGCGCTGCACCGTGCTGCCTAACGACTTGAAAGCCGTGCAGGCCTTTGTCAGCCAGCATGGCAACCGTGGCAAGCCACTCTGACCGCTGAAACCTGTCACATTTTGAAGCCCGTCTCCTGACGGGCTTTCTTGTTTCTGCATGCCAAACTGATCGGGTTTTCGCCCCTTGGAGGGACGGGGCGAGCCATCTCGAAGGAAAGGCAGATGTTGTTTTTTATCAAATGCAAACCAGCGCTGAGCTGGATGACAGGTCTGGCCCTGACGTGCTGGATGACGTTGGCGAGCACGGCGCAACTGGCGGCCCTCGAATCACGGCCGTCCAATGCCGGCGAGCGGCTGGCGCTGAACACACAGGAACTGAAGTGGATCGAGGAGAACCCCAGGGTCGTCGTGGCTTCGATGCAGTTTCCGTTGTACCTGTTCAAAAATGAAATGGGGCAGTGGAGCGGATTGAACCACGACATTCTCCAGCGGATCGCGAACATGACCGGACTCGAATTCGTACACCGCGAATCATTCTCTCCAGACCAGTTGCTGGCGATGCTGGAGCGGCGCGAAGCCGATATGACCACCACCCTGGCGATGAATGACGAGCGTCGGGACTTTCTGAATTTCAGTCACGCATTTGGTGGTTCTGGCTGGGTATTGGTGGGACGTGACGGGGACTCCGAGCTTCATTCGCTGGAACAGCTCGAAGGGAAGGTGCTGGCACTGCCGGCCCGTCATGCATTGGAGGCGGAAATCAGGCGCGAATACCCCACGATTGAACTGCACACGGTCAAGACTTACGGGGAGGCGAGGGCGCTGGTGGAAAGCGGCGAGGCCCACGCCACCATCGAAAACGAAACCGGGGTCCATTTATATCCGGCCGGGCAGTTAAAGGTGGGAAACAGTCTGGATGGTAAGTGGGAACCGGATTACCTGGCTGTCCGTCAGGATCTGCTGCCCCTGTTGGGTATTCTGAACAAGGCCCTGGAGGCGTTCCCCGCCGAAGAAATGCGTGCCCTGCGCACCAAATGGATGGCAGGCGTCCTGCCTGGCCAGGCGCCATCGCTGTGGCTACGCGTGTCTCGCTGGGGGTATTGGTGCGTGGTGGTGATCGCTGTGTTCGGTCTGTTGTCGTTGCTATGGAACCGGCGTCTGCAGATGCAGATTGACCAGCGCCTCAAGGCCGAGACCGTCCTCAACGACCAGTTGATGCTTCAGCGGGCGTTGATGGATGCCATTCCCGACCCGATTTTCATCCGTGATCTGGAGGGGCGCCTGCTGATGTGCAACAAGAGTTACGAAGAGCATTTCGCGATCCGCTTCGAAAAGCTGCGAGGTACGCGCCTGGTGGACTCAGCGGCGTTCCCACCGGCCACTGCCGAGTTGCTGCATGGAGAAATGATGCAGCAGCTGCGAACCGGCCAGTCACGGTTCATCGACCGGCAACTGCTGTTCAATGGCCGACTGTGCAATACCTACCATTGGTCGGTACCCTTTTACGGCGCCGATGGGCAGTTGCGAGGTCTGCTGGGTGGCTGGAGCGATGCGGGGCGGCGTTGGCATCGTTCTGAATGAAAACGCGGCGGCACGACAAGTGTCGCCTTACACCGAAGGCAGTTATTTGCCTGTCATATTGCACGCGCATGCTCGATCGGACAGGTCGGAAGCGAGCCGTTTCGGTGCGCTGAAGAACTTTCTGCTGCGGCTCACGGTCACTTACTGTGCACATGCAGTTGTTTTCGGACTATTGAAGGGTGATCGAATGGAAAGTATCAGCCTATTGCTGGGTGAGGCCTTGAGCCCGTATCAGGTCACGCTGACGCCTTCCGGCGCCAGGGGCGAATGCCTGGTGACGCTCAGGAACGCCTCCGGGGGCATCATGGTTGAACGGATGTTCAATCAGGCGCAATTGACCGACAAGCGTCAACTGACGGATGTCGTCGATGGCCTGCATCGTGATGTGCTGATTGCCGAGGGACGCCTGGAGCCCTGTGTGACCGCGGCACTGCGTAACCTGGCTCGCGACAAGGTCATGGCCGCCGCGAATTGAATGGCAGGTCGTGGGAACCTTCCTACGTCTTGATGAGTCAGACTCTTTACCAGCAAGATCAAGCATTGTGCTCCGGTGCTTGTCGCTTGTTGCACGGACCACAAGATGGTCTCGTTTAACCCCGAGTTGTCTCCCCACTTCTCGGGGTTTCTTTTTGTCCGTTTTTTCTAAATGGCCCCCTCGGCACGCAGGCGGGTGATCTGCTGCGCATCGTAGCCCAGCTCGCCGAGCACCTGGGCGTTGTGTTCGCCCAGTGACGGGCCGACCCATTCGGACGTGCCCGGCGTGTCGGAGAGCTTCGGTACGATGCCTGGCATCTTGAACGGCTTGCCATCCGGCAGCCGGGCCTGCAAGAACATTTCCCGGGCCAGGAATTGCGGGTCGCTGAACATATCTTCGGCGCTGAAAATGCGGCTGGCGGGCACCTCGGCCCGGTTCAACTGTTCCATAACGCTGTCGAGGGGCAGTGAGTTGACCCAACGATCGATCACCCCGTACAGCTCGTCGCGGCGACTGTCCCGACCGTCGTTGCTGGCCAGTTGTGGATCGTTGGCCAGATCGTCACGCCCGATAATCTGCATGAAGCGCTTGAAAATCGCGTCGCCATTGGCGCCGATCTGCACGTGTTTGCCGTCGGCGCTGGTGTGAATGGACGACGGGGTGATGCCGGGCATGATGTTGCCGGTGCGCTCGCGGATGAAGCCGAACACGTCGAACTCCGGCACCATACTTTCCATCATGGCGAAGATCGCCTCGTACAAGGCCACGTCCACCACTTGCCCGGTGCCGCCGTTCACTTCTCGATGACGAAGGGCCATCAGCGCGCCGATCACTCCCCAGAGGGCCGCGATGGAGTCACCGATGGATATCCCGGTGCGCACCGGCGGGCGATCCTCGAATCCAGTGATGTAGCGCAGGCCCCCCATGGACTCGCCCACCGCACCGAATCCCGGTTGATCCTTCATCGGGCCGGTCTGGCCAAAGCCCGACAGGCGAACCATCACCAGTTTCGGATTCAGCGCATGCAACATGTCCCAGCCCAGGCCCAGCTTTTCCAGCACCCCGGGGCGAAAGTTCTCGATCAGGATATCGGCATCGCCGATCAGCTTTTTCAGGATGTCCAGGCCGTCGGGGTGCTTGAGGTTCAGGGTCAGGGATTTCTTGTTGCGGGCCTGGACGAACCACCACAAGGACGTGCCTTCATACAGCTTGCGCCACTTGCGCAGTGGGTCGCCGCCGTCGGGCGATTCGACCTTGATCACTTCTGCCCCGAATTCGGCGCAGATTCGCGAGGCGAAAGGCCCGGCGATCAGGGTGCCGAGTTCGATGACTTTGACGCCGGCAAGGGGTTTGGCAGTGAGCGACATAGGCAATCCTGTAGGACAAAGGCAGAACGGATAAAGCGTTTTATCACCGCGGGTCAGTGATCGGCAATTCGTGGATTGCCTGCATCATCGGTTAGACTTGCCGCCTTTCCCTGTATCAAGAAGCCCGTTCATGGCCCAGCCGTCCACGACCTATAAGTTTGAACTGAACCTCACCGACCTCGACCGCGGCGTCTACGAGAATGTGAAGCAGACCATCGCTCGTCATCCTTCGGAAACCGAGGAGCGCATGACCGTGCGCCTGTTGGCCTACGCCTTCTGGTACAACGAGCTGCTTGCGTTTGGCCGTGGTCTGTCGGATGTCGATGAACCCGCCCTGTGGGAAAAAAGCCTGGATGACCGTGTGCTGCACTGGATCGAAGTGGGCCAGCCCGATGCCGAGCGCCTGACCTGGTGCTCGCGCCGTACCGAACGCACCAGTCTGCTGGCTTACGGCAGTCTGCGGGTCTGGGAGGGCAAGGTGGTGCCGGCGGTCAAAGCCCTGAAGAACGTCAACATCGCGGCTGTGCCTCAGGAGGTATTGGAAACCCTGGCCCAGGACATGCCCCGCGTGATCAAGTGGGATGTGATGATCAGCGAGGGGACGATTTTCGTGACCGACGACCGTGGCCAGCATGAAGTCCAATTGCAGTGGCTGCTGGGCGAGCGCGGTTGAGCCAGTAAGTCGGTATCAAGTGAACTGTTGTGGGAGCGGGCTTGCTCGCGAAAGCGGTGGATCATATCGCCTCGCATTGACTGACCTGCCGCTTTCGCGAGCAAGCCCGCTCCCACTCGGATCCCTTTGCCAAAATACATCCCACGACTCATAGAGAAATGTCTGCTATCCCATGCGCATAGAACCCCGTCCATTGCCCGATACCCTGCCGTTCCTCGGCGATCTGCCGCCCCTGCTGACTCGCCTGTACGCGGCGCGGGGCGTTCAATCCGAGGCCGAGCTGGACAAGAGCCTGGCGCGCCTGATCCCCTTTCAGCAGCTCAAAGGCATCGACGCTGCGGTGGATCTGCTGGTGACAGCGTTGGAGCAGCGCCAACGGATCCTGATTGTCGGTGACTTTGACGCCGACGGCGCGACGGCCAGTTCGGTCGGCATGCTGGGACTGCGCCTGCTGGGAGCGGCCCATGTCGACTACCTGGTGCCCAATCGCTTCGAATATGGCTACGGGCTGACCCCGGAAATCGTCCAGGTCGCCCTGACCCGCGAGCCACAGTTGCTGATTACGGTGGACAACGGCATTTCCAGCGTCGAGGGCGTGGCGGCGGCAAAAGCAGCGGGGCTCAAAGTGCTGGTTACCGATCACCACTTGCCCGGCCCCGAGCTGCCGGCGGCCGATGCCATCGTCAATCCTAATCAGCCGGGCTGCGAGTTCCCGAGCAAGGCACTGGCGGGCGTCGGAGTGATTTTCTATGTGCTGATGGCCTTGCGCGCGCGTCTGCGCAGCCTGGGGTGGTACGCCAGCAAACCTCAGCCGAACATCGGCGAGCTGCTGGATCTGGTGGCCTTGGGCAGCGTCGCTGACGTGGTGCCCCTGGACGCCAATAACCGGATCCTGGTGCACCAGGGTCTGGAACGCATTCGGGCCGGGCGCGCCCGTCCGGGTATCAAGGCCATTCTGGAAGTGGCTCGCCGCGATCACTCGCGCATCACCTCGACCGACCTGGGGTTTATCCTCGGTCCGCGTCTGAACGCGGCCGGACGTCTGGACGACATGAGCCTGGGCATCGAATGCCTGCTGACCGACGACCCGGCCCTGGCTCGGGACATGGCCGCGCAACTGGATGGCATGAACCAGGACCGAAAGTCCATTGAACAAGGCATGCAGCGTGAGGCATTGGCCCAGCTCAAGGACCTGCCGGTGGACACGATGCCGTTTGGCTTGTGCCTGTTCGATCCGCAGTGGCACCAGGGCGTCATCGGCATCCTCGCCTCGCGGATGAAAGAGCGTTATTTCCGCCCGACCATCGCTTTTGCCGACGCCGGGGACGGGTTGCTGAAGGGGTCCGGTCGCTCGGTGCCGGGGTTTCATATCCGCGATGCCTTGAGTGTCGTGGCGGCGCAACATCCTACGCTGATCAGTAAGTACGGCGGACATGCCATGGCGGCCGGTCTGACCTTGCCGGAGGCTAATTTCTCACAGTTCGCCGAGGCGTTCGACGCTGAAGTGCGCAGGCAACTGCGGGAAGAGGACCTGACCGGGCGCCTGTTGTCGGACGGCACCCTGGCGGTGGAAGAATTCCACCTCGAGCTCGCCCGGGCCCTTCGTCACGCCGGCCCCTGGGGCCAGCACTTCCCCGAGCCGATGTTTCATGGCGTGTTCCAGTTGGTCGAACAGCGGGTGGTGGGCGAGCGGCATTTGAAAGTGGTACTCAAGAGCGAATGCGGCTCGGTGAAGCTCGATGGCATTGCCTTTGGCATCGATCGCGAGATCTGGCCCAACCCGACCGTTCGCTGGGTCCAGCTGGTCTACAAGCTCGACCTCAATGAGTTCCGCGGTCAGGAAACGGTGCAGTTGATGATTGCTCATATCGAGCCGCGCTAGAGGAACGGCGGGCACAAGGTGTTGGGAACAAGGCGTGCCCGCGATGAACACCCCGCGGTCTTCCAGAAATCCAGGCGAGGAACCCTGCCTTGTCCCCGGTTGTCGACTAGGCTCTAAGCACTGGTTGATAGCCGTTGTGACGTCTTGTCCATTTCTTTGCCCGCGGGGGCGGGTGCAACACCCTTTGTCACTCGTCGACTTTTCAAACAGAACCCTGGAGCCTGCCCACTGATTCGAGAGGTGCCCCATGAGTCTGCTGCTGGAACCCTACACCGTACGCCAATTGACCCTGCCCAATCGCATCGCGGTATCCCCGATGTGCCAGTATTCGAGCGCCGATGGCCTGGCCAATGACTGGCATCTGGTGCACCTCGGCAGTCGTGCCGTGGGTGGCGCCGGCCTAGTCTTCACCGAAGCCACCGCCGTCACTGCCGACGGGCGAATCACCGCTCAGGATCTGGGGTTGTGGAACGACGAACAGATCGAACCCCTGCAACGCATCACGCGTTTCATCACCGCCCAGGGTTCCGTGCCGGGCATTCAACTGGCCCATGCGGGGCGCAAGGCCAGTACCTGGCGGCCGTGGCTGGGCAAGCATGGCAGCGTGAAGCCGGAGGACGGCGGCTGGACGCCGGTCGGCCCTTCGCCCATTGCCTTCGACCCGCAACACACCCAGCCGGTCCAGTTGGATGAGGGGCAGATCAGCGGGATCATCCAGGCGTTCGTGGCGGCCGCCAGGCGCGCCCTGACGGCCGGGTTCAAAGTCGTCGAGGTCCATGCGGCCCATGGTTACCTGTTGCATCAATTCCTTTCGCCGTTGAGCAATCAGCGCCGCGACCAATATGGCGGTTCGTTCGAAAACCGTATCCGGCTGGTGCTGCAAGTCACCGAGGCGGTCAGGGCCGTCTGGCCACAGGAGCTGCCGGTGTTCGTGCGCGTATCGGCTACCGACTGGGTCGAGGACGGCTGGAACCCCGACGAAACCGTCGAGCTGGCGCGCCGGTTCAGGGCATTGGGGGTTGACTTGATCGACGTGTCATCGGGCGGCACCGCGGCGAACGCGGAAATCCCGACCGGTCCGGGTTACCAGACCCGTTTCGCTGAACGGGTGCGCAAGGAATCGGAAATCGCCACCGGCACTGTAGGCATGATCACCGAGCCGGCCCAGGCCGAGCACATCCTGCGGACCTGTCAGGCCGATATCATCTTCCTGGCCCGTGAATTGTTACGCGATCCGTATTGGGCGCTGCATGCCGATGATGACCTGGGCGGGCGCAAGGCTGTCTGGCCGGCGCAGTACCAACGGGCGACGCACCGGGACCAGCCGATCCATGAGTCGGATCTGCGGGACTGAATGCCGATAAACAACAAGCCCCGGCCGTTCTGGCCGGGGCTTGTTGTTTATCGGGCCAGCCCCGACACCCGAACTATGTTCAGGGATACTTGCGTTTATCCGGCGCCGGCGGGAAGTACTGATACAACCAGGTCTCGCTCAGGGTCCGGTCCTTGGTGCGAAGGAAAAGGCGCATTTCCACCGGATCCACGCGGTCGTCAGTGGGGTACCAGTCGAAGGTAATGCGATAGCCCTTGATGGCATCGAGCACCAACACGTTGAAGTCCTTTACCTCGCCGTGGGAGCAGGTCACCACGGGTTCGATGCCGGTACCCGGCGGTAGCTGGTCGATTCCGCCGCCGTTGAAGTCCACGGCAAAACGGCGGGCCCAGACGGTGGGGTAATGCTCGCCCGGAGCCCAGCCCTCGATGAAGCCGCCCATGCCCGAACGCGTCGCATGGACCTGCGCCAGGTGGGTGCTCACCGGCGGCAGGGCGCTCCAGTAGAGTTTGTAGCCGTAGTTCAGCGAGTCACCGGCGGCCACTGGTTTCTTCGGTGTCCAGAAGGCAACGATGTTATCCAGGGTTTCGCCGGTCGTAGGAATTTCCAGCAGATCGACAGAGCCTTCGCCCCAAGCAGTTGTAGGCTCGACCCACAGGCTCGGGCGCTTGCTGTACCAGTCCACGGTGTCCTGGTAGCTCTCGAAGCTGTGGTCGGTCTGCACCAGGCCGAAACCTTTCGGGTTCTTGTCGGCGAAGGCGTTGAACTGCAGGGTGGCGGGATTGTTCAGGGGGCGGCAGACCCACTCGCCATTGCCGCGCCACATGGCCAGTCGGTCAGAGTCGTGAATCTGCGGGTGGATGGTGTCGCACATGCGCCGCTCGACGGTGCCGCAGCTGAACATACTGGTCATCGGTGCGATGCCCAGTTGCTCGATGGCGGTACGGGCGTTGATGTGGGCATCGATCTCCATGACCACCCGGGTCGGCTGGCAATCGATGTCGAACCGATAGGCACCCGTGGCGCTGGGGGAGTCGAGCAGGGCATAGACCACGAAACGGGTGCTGTTCTTGTCCGGGGTTTCGAACCAGAACTGGGTGAAGTCCGGGAACTCCTCGCGACGCTTGGCATAAGTGTCGATCGCCAGGCCACGGGCCGAGAGCCCGTACTGCCCCGTGGCATCCACGGCGCGGAAGTAACTGGCGCCCAGGAACGACACAATGTCGTGGCGGTCCAGCTCTGGAGCCTTGAACGCACGGAACCCCGCGAATCCCAGGTCACCTTTCAGTTGCGAGGTGTTGACCGTGGTTTTCTCGTAGTTGAACAGCTCCGGGCGGAAGTGCACTTCGCGGGCCAGGCGGGTTTTCGGGTCGACGCTGTACATGCGCACCGGCTGCTTGAACCCCATGCCCACGTGGAAAAACTGCACGTCCAGTTGACGACCTTCCACCTTGTTCCACAGTGAATGATTGGCGTCGTAGCGGATGGCATTGAACTGCAATGGCGACATCAGCGCCAATGTCTCGGGTAACACTTGCTTGGTGTCGACGTAGCGACGCTCAGCCAGCCGCTTCGCCTGGTCTTTCAGCCCCTTGAAATCGAAGGGGCGGGCTTCGCCGTCTGCCGTCTGGTCAGCGGCCCAGGCACGGGCGGCCATGAGCCCGGAAGCGGAAAGTCCGGTGTAGGCGGCAAAAGCCATGGAGGCCTTGAGCAGGTTCCTGCGATGCATAAATACAACCTTTCTCGAAATATTCCCGAGCCGTACCTGGCAACAGGGACTGGTAAAGGAGTTCGGACATGCCTTTGGCCAAACGCGACAAACGTAAGAACAGATGCCTGAGAACCGCATCGGTTCACTGGGGCGCAAAATCATAGGGGATACGTGGGGCGGGGTGAGAGAGGAAAGCGTGGATTGGTTAAATTTTCTTACAGATATTTCTTTTTTATCGGGCCTATCTGCCATTTTTGACTAATTACTCTAAAAATCACTTTTCTCGATGTGAATCATCCCTATGCTTAGCCCATGAAGACGGTTCAGCCCGTCAATCCAAAAAAGGCGCTACCAGGATTCGGAGCATCCAACCCGACGTGAGAAGGACAAGGTTCATGACAAAAATGAAGGGCATTGTCGAAATGCTGGGGCTCTTTCCCTGTTTGCAGAATGGACGTCGGCCACGGCGGCTGAGCCTGGAGGAATTGCGACTGGTGGAACGCTATCGCGAACTGTCGGAGAACGACAGGATCGCGATGCGTTGTCTGCTGGACGCGATGAGGAGTGTTTCGAGGTTTTGAAATACCAGCACCACGACCCGATTTTATCGTCTGGTCGTGGTTGCAATTGCATTGCGCTTCAATGCTTGAACATCACATGCCGCACCACCGTGTAGTCCTCGAGTCCGTACATGGACATGTCCTTGCCATAGCCGGAACGTTTCTGACCGCCATGGGGCATTTCGCTGACGAGCATGAAGTGGGTATTCACCCAGGTGCAGCCGTATTGCAGCCGTGCCGACAGGCGATGGGCGCGGCCGATGTCGGCGGTCCAGATCGATGAGGCCAGGCCGTAGTCCGAATCGTTGGCCCAGGTCAGCACTTGCGCTTCGTCCAGGAACGGTGTGACGGATACCACTGGACCGAAGACTTCCCGGCGCACGATCTCGTCGTCCTGCTGGGCATCGGCCAGTATCGTCGGCTCGAAGAAGAACCCATTGCCGTCCACGGCCTTGCCGCCGGTAACCAGGCGGATGTGCGATTGGGCGATGGCCCGCTCGACGAAGCCGGTCACGCGGTCGCGGTGCTGGGCGGTGATCAGTGGGCCCATCTCGGTGTCTGGCGCGGTCTGCAGCCCATATTTGATGCTGGCGACCGCCGCGCCGAGTTTCTCGACAAATTTTTCGTAGATGCCTTGCTGGGCATAGATCCGGCAGGCCGCCGTGCAGTCCTGGCCGGCGTTGTAGAAGCCGAAGGTGCGAATGCCTTCCACCGCCGCATCGATGTCGGCGTCGTCGAAGATGATCACCGGTGCCTTGCCGCCCAGTTCCATGTGTGTGCGTTTGACGCTGTCGGCTGTGCTGGAAATGATGTGCGAGCCGGTGGCGATGGAACCGGTCAGCGAGACCATGCGGACTTTTGGATGAGTGACCAGCGGCTGGCCGACGGTTTGCCCACGGCCGAATACCACATTGAGCACGCCGGCGGGGAAAATCTGCGACGCCAGTTCCGCCAGGCGCAACGCCGTCAGTGGGGTTTGTTCCGACGGTTTGAGTACCACGGTATTACCAGCGGCCAGGGCCGGAGCGATTTTCCAGGCGACCATCATCAACGGGTAGTTCCAAGGCGCAATGGAGGCGATGACGCCCACCGGGTCGCGACGGATCATCGAGGTGTGCCCCGGCAGGTACTCGCCCCCCGCCGAGCCATTCATGCAGCGGCTGGCGCCGGCAAAGAAGCGGAAAACGTCGGCGATGGCGGGAATCTCATCGTTGAGGGCGGCATTCAAGGGTTTTCCACAGTTGTCCGACTCCAGCTTGGCCAGTTCTTCGCCATGGGCTTCGATGGCATCGGCCAGTTTGAGCAACAGCAGGGAGCGATCCTTGGGTGAAACCTGTGACCAGCTTTCGAACGCCCCGTCGGCGGCACGCACCGCCGCGTCGACCTGGGCTTCGCTGGCTTCGTTGATCTCCACCAGTACCCGGCCCAGCGCCGGGTTGAACACCGCCTGGCCGGGTCCTTCGCCGGCCACCAGATGGCCGTTGATCAGCAGTTTGGTTTGCATGTTCTTGTCCTCCTGAAACTTGTTTGTGATCTAGGTGGGAGCCTGCTTCCCCAGTGGTATTTACTTCCCTCCGCTACCCGCCACGCTCTCACCCCCACGGGTCAGGTAGTAGGCGCCGAGTATGGGTAGCATGGTGACCAGCATCACCAGCATTGCCACCACGTTGGTCACTGGCACGTCACGGGGACGGCTGAGTTGGTTGAGCAGCCATAGGGGCAGCGTGCGTTCATGACCGGCGGTGAAGGTGGTGACGATGATTTCGTCGAACGACAGGGCAAACGCGAGCATCCCACCGGCCAGCAACGCCGAGCCCAGATTGGGCAGGATGATGTAGCGAAAGGTCTGCCAGCCATCCGCTCCCAGATCCATCGATGCCTCGATCAAGCTGTGGGAGGTACGACGCAGGCGGGCGATGACGTTGTTGTAGACGATCACCACGCAAAAGGTCGCGTGTCCCACCACGATGGTGAACATCCCGGGCTCGATCCCCAAGGTCTTGAAGGTGGCCAGCAGGGCAACGCCGGTGATGATCCCCGGCAGGGCGATCGGCAGGATCAGCATCAGCGAAATCCCTTGCTTGCCGAAGAAGTCCCGGCGGTACAGCGCCGCCGAGGCCAATGTGCCAAGCACCATGGCGATCAGCGTGGCAATGGCCGCGATCTGCAGCGACAGCTTGATGGCCTCCAGTACGTCCGGGCGCGAGAAGGCGACATTGAGCCACTTCAAGGTCAGGCCCTTGGGAGGAAAGCTGAAGGCCGCGTCCTCGGTGTTGAAGGCGTAGAGGAAAATGATCAGGATCGGAAAGTGCAGGAAGACCAGTCCGCCCCACGCCGCGACGCGCAGGCCCCGGGACGCCTGCCCTCGAGATGAGTCAGAGTGCATCGAAAGCCCCCAGACGCTTGACGATAGACAGGTAGATGGCAATCAACACGATGGGCACGAGGGTGAACGCCGCGGCCATGGGCATGTTGCCTATGGCGCCTTGCTGGGCGTAGACCATGCTGCCAATGAAGTAGCCCGGTGGGCCTACCAGTTGCGGCACGATGAAGTCTCCCAGGGTCAGCGAGAAAGTGAAGATCGAGCCGGCGGCAATGCCCGGAATCGACAGGGGCAGGATCACCTGCATGAAGGTCTGGCGCGGCCTGGCGCCCAAATCCGCCGAGGCCTGCAGCAACGAGGGCGGCAGACGTTCCAGGGAGGCCTGGATGGGCAGAATCATGAACGGCAGCCAGATGTAGACGAAGACCAGAAAACGTCCCAGGTGTGAGGTGGATAAGGTGCTGCCGCCGATGCCGGGAAGCCCCAGCACGAACTGCAAGACCGGTTCCAGGCCCAGATGCTGGACGAACCACTGCGCCACGCCACCCTTGGCCAGCAGCAGCGTCCAGGCGTACGCCTTGACGATGTAGCTGGCCCACATGGGCAGCATCACCGCGATATAGAAAAATGCCTTGGTCTTGCCGCTGGTGTAGAGCGCCATGTAGTAGGCAATCGGGAACGCGACGATGGCGCTGGCAATGGACACGACGATGGCCATGCCCAGGGTACGAAGCAAGATGTCCAGGTTCGAGGACTGGAACAGTGCGGTGAAATTCGCCAGGGTCAGGTCGGGCGTGACCGCCATGGTGAAGTCATCGAAGGTGTAGAAGCCCTGCCACAGCAAGGTGAACAGCGAACCCAGGTAGATCGCGCCGAACCAGATCAGCGGCGCAATCAGCAGCATCGACAGGTACAGGTTGGGCCGTCGGTACAGCAGGTTGGAAAAGCGTCGCAACAGCGAACCGGAAGCGGGCGCCGGGTGGAGGGTCAGGGTATTCATCTCATGCCTCGCCGCCGACGGTGTCATGCAGCGCAACCATCGCTTCACGGGCCCAGCGAACACGCAGTGGCTGGCCGGCCTGATGCCGGACCGCGTTGTCGGTCCATTGGGTATTGGCCTGGCTGAGGTTCAGAGTCTGGCCGTTGGCGAGTTTCAACTCATAACGCGTGGCGCTGCCCTGGTACTGGATGTCATGGAGCAATCCGTGGACCTCGATTTCATTGCCGGCCAACGGGCCTTCGGCGAAGCGCACGTGTTCCGGGCGGATCGAAAACGGTTGTGGATAACCACTCAGTTCCCGGGCCAGTTCGCCACGAATCACATTGGAGGTGCCGACGAACTCGGCGACGAAGGTGGTCGCCGGTTTCATGTACAGGTTGCGCGGCGTATCGACCTGTTCGATGCGGCCTTTGTTGAACACCGCCACGCGGTCGGACATCGACAAGGCTTCGGTCTGGTCATGGGTGACGAAAATGAAGGTGATGCCCAACTGGCGTTGCAGTTTCTTCAATTCGCCCTGCATCTGCTCGCGCAGCTTGAGGTCGAGAGCGCCCAGGGGTTCGTCCAGCAGCAGCACCCGCGGACGATTGACCAACGCACGGGCCAGGGCCACGCGCTGGCGCTGGCCGCCGGACAGCTGTACCGGTTTGCGCTCGCCATAGCCGCCCAGGGCGACCATCTGCAATGCTTCTTCGGCACGCTGGATGCGCTCGGCCTTGGCGACACCTTTGACTTTCAGGCCATAGGCGACGTTGTCGCGTACGTTCATGTGGGGGAACAGGGCGTAATCCTGGAAAACCGTGTTCACGTCGCGCTGGTAGGGCGGCAACCCGGCGGCTTCTTCGCCATGGATGCGGATCGAACCGGTGCTGGGTTGTTCGAAACCGGCGATCAGCCGCAGGCAAGTGGTCTTGCCCGAGCCGGAAGGGCCCAGCATGGAAAAGAACTCACCGTCCTGGATGTCGATGGAAACCCGGTCGACGGCTTTCACCTCGCCGAACTGACGGGATACCTGGGTGAACTGGACTGCAAGTGTCATGGTGCGGTGCTCCAGAAAGCGGGGCTTGTGTTGAATCATTACCCGGTTGCCGGGCACGAGCTATTTGGATCGGGAACATGGCGTCCCCTCGCCACAAGAGCAGCGTTCATCCGCCGCTCTTGTGGCCGGCTGATGAAGCTAGCGCCCGCCCATGATCGCGATGTAGTCCTGGGTCCAACGGCTGTAGGGCACGTACTTGCCGCCCTCGGCCTGTGGGGTTTTCCAGAAGGCGATCTTGTCGAACTGGTCGAAGCCGTTGGTCTTGCAGCCTTCGGCCCCCAGCCGTTCATTGCCCGTGCACGCTGCCGGCACCGCTGGCAGGGAGCCGAACCAGGCCGCCACGTCGCCCTGGACTTTCGGTTGCAGCGACCAGTCCATCCACTTGTACGCACAGTTGGGGTGCTTGGCGTCGGCATGGAGCATTGTGGTATCGGCCCAGCCGGTGGCGCCTTCTTTTGGAATAGTCGAGGCGATCGGTTGTTTCTCGTTCATCAGGCCGTTGACCTGATACGGCCAGGCGCCGGACGCCACCACGCCTTCGTTCTTGAAGTCGCTCATCTGCACGGTGGTGTCGTGCCAGTAGCGGTGAATCAACGGTTGCTGGGCCCGCAGCAATTCCAGCACGGCCTTGTATTGCGCTTCGTCGAGTTGGTACGGGTCCTTGATGCCCAGCTCGGGCTTGGCGGTCTTGAGGTAGAGCGCCGCGTCAGCGATGTAGATCGGGCCATCGTAGGCTTGTACGCGACCTTTGTTCGGCTTGCCGTCCGGCAGGTCCTGGGCGCTGAACAGCACGCTCCAGCTGGTGGGCGGTTGCTTGAACACGTCGGTGTTGTACATCAGCACGTTCGGCCCCCACTGGTACGGGGTGCCGTAGGTCTGTTGGTCGACCACGTACCATGGCGCATCCTTGAGGCGTGGGTCGAGGTTCTTCCAGTTGGAAATCAGCGCCGTATTGATCGGTTGCACGCGTTTGCCGGCAATCAGACGCAGCGAGGCATCGCCGGAAGCGGTGACCAGGTCGTAGCCGCCCTTGCTCATCAGACTGACCATTTCATCGGACGTGGCGGCTGTTTTCACATTGACCTTGCAGCCGGTTTCCTTCTCGAAACCGGTTACCCAGTCGTAGGCCTTGTCGCTTTCGCCGCGTTCGATGTACCCCGGCCAGGCGACGATATCCAGTTGGCCTTCGCCAGCGCCAACAGCCTTGGGCAGCTCGGCGGCCTGGAGGGCGACGCTGGTCAGCAGCGCCGTGGTGATTGCGCTGAGCAATACGGTCTTGTGCGCGTACATGGAAATCCCTCTTGCTTTAATTATGATCGGGGCAGTGTTTTAACGGGTGAAGCGCCATTGAAGGCCTGTTATTAGAGTAGTGCCGATCACTACAAATGCTGGCCGTGGCGGGCCATGATGTGGCGAACGACGCTGTAATCCTGGAGCGAATCACTGGATAGGTCTTTCCCATAGCCCGAGCGCTTGAGGCCGCCGTGGGGCATTTCGCTGACCAGCATGAAATGACTGTTGATCCAGGTGCAGCCGTATTGCAGCCTTGCCGCGACTTGCATCGCCTTGTCCAGGTTCTGCGTCCATACCGAGGAGGCCAGGCCGTATTCCGAGTCATTGGCCCAGTCCACCGCCTGACTGAGTTCGTCGAAACGGGTCACGGTGACGACCGGGCCGAATACTTCGCGTTGGACGATTTCGTCGCTTTGCTTGCAGCCGGCCAGCAGTGTGGGTTGGTAGAAGAAGCCCGCCCCCGAATGCGCTGCCGCGCCAGTGATGCGCTCGATATGCGGTTGGCCGAGGGCACGCTCGACGAAACTGGCGACGCGGTCGCGCTGGCGGGTGCTGATCAGCGGGCCGATTTCGTTATCGGCATCGCGTTTGCCGGCGAAGCGCAGGCTGCTGACCGCTGCGCCAAGTTCGGCCACCAGCCGATCGTGGATGCCGTCCTGGGCATAGATCCGACAGGCAGCGGTGCAATCCTGCCCGGCATTGTAATAGCCGTAGGTGCGCACGCCTTCGACCACGGCCTGGAGGTCGGCGTCGTTGCACACGATCACGGGCGCCTTGCCGCCCAGTTCCAGGTGCGTGCGCTTGAGGGTCCTGGCCGCCGCCTGGAGAATTTTCTGCCCGGTGACGATATCCCCGGTCAGCGAGACCATGCGCACCTTGGGATGGCTGACCAGATGGCTGCCCACACCTTCGCCGCCTCCGCAGATGATGTTGATCACGCCCCGTGGGAGGATCTCGGCCAGTACCGGCGCCAGGCTCAGGATCGACAGCGGTGTGTGTTCCGATGGCTTGAATACCAGGGTGTTGCCGGCGGCCAGGGCCGGGGCGATTTTCCACGCGGCCATCATGATCGGGTAATTCCACGGTGCGATGGACGCCACCACGCCAATCGGGTCGCGGCGCACCATGCTGGTGTAGCCAGGCAGGTACTCGCCGCTGAGCTGGCCGGTCTGACAGCGCACGGCGCCGGCGAAGAAACGAAATACGTCCACCGTGGCACCCAGGTCGTCCTGTCGGGCCAGATGAAGCGGCTTGCCACAGTTCAGGGATTCGAGACGGGCCAGTTGATCGGCGTTCCTTTCAATGGCGCCGGCAATGTCCAGCAGCAGGCTGGCACGTTGTTGTGGCGTGGTGCGCGCCCATCCGTCAGCGGCGCGGTGGGCGGCCAGGATGGCAGCTTCGACCTGTTCGGTGCTGGCTTCGGCGATGTGGGCCAGGATCTCGCCGGTCGCCGGGTTGAGGATCGGCTCGACGAAGCCCTGGCCTGCGACCAGTTCCCCGTCGATCAACAGCGCGGTACACAACGCAGGGGGCATGCCAGTCATGTTCGCTTTCTCGTTTTCCAGACGGCCTCGGGAATGAAGCAGGACTAGTGCGCGGCGTCAATACCGACAAATTCTAAATACTCAAGGAGGCATTCTATTAAATCGATGGCTTGCGCCCCCCATGGGGGTTCTCTCGCGCAACGGTCAGAAACGGCTCGACCATGGCCGGTCGCGCCGTACCCCGGCGCCAGGCCAGGCCCACGTCCAGGGTCTGGTTGAGATCGGCAATGGCACGGGCCTCGATGATGTCGCCTTCCAGTGACCACGGGCGGTAAGTCATGTCCGGCTGGATCGACACGCCCAGCCCCGCCGCGACCAGGCTGCGCACCGCTTCGGTCGAGGCGGTGCGCAGCGTGATTTTCGGCTGCAACCCGACGCCGCGCCACAGGCGCTGGGCGTTGCGGTCCATCTCGTCGACGTTCAGTTCGATCAGCGGTTCGCGGGCGACATCGGTCAGGTTGATGCTGTCGTGTTCCAGCAGCGGATGTTGTGCCGGTAGCCATAAGCGGTGGGGTGAATGGGTCAGCACCTCGGTCTGCAAGGCGTGACGGTCTTCAAGGTTGGACAGGATCAGCACCCCGACATCGATTTCACCGCTGACCAGCAGATGCTCGATATAGCGCCGTTCGTCCTCCATCACCCGGATGTCCACGTTGGGGTAGGCGCGCTGGAAACGGGTCAGCAAATCCGCCAGGTAATAGCCGGCGACCAGGCTGGTAACCCCGATGGTGATGTGACCGGCCACCTGGTCGGTGCTGTGCTGCAGGCTGCGCTTGGCGTTATCGACAGTGGCCAGGATCAAATGGGCCTGGCGCAGGAATTGATGCCCTTGGTGAGTCAGGGTCATGCCTTTTGCGTGGCGATTGAACAGGCCGACGCCGAGCTCTTGTTCCAATTGCTGGATGGCCAGGGTCAGGGTGGATTGCGAGATGAACGCTGTCTGTGCGGCGGAGGAGATCGAGCCGGTTTCGGCCACGGCGATGAAATGGCGAATCTGGCGCAACGTCATCATGGAAAGCACCCTGTGGGGCGGTTTTATCGATGGATCGAAGTGTATATCGTTTTTTTCAATGGAAGGCGATCAGGCAGGCAACATTCCGAAGCAATGTCAGTCGAGGTACAGGGGCACTTTCGGTCTAGGCTGATGGCCTTAATGATCCGGTTACCCCGAATGCGTGGAGGCAGCAAATGAACACTCGTGGATTGCTCGACCAGCTACTCAAGTCCGGTCAGGAAATGTTGGAAAAAAAGGCTGGCGGTTCCCAGGGCAAGTCGTCCGGTGGCCTGGGCGGGTTGCTCGGGGGCGGCAACCTGGGAAGCCTGCTTTCCGGCGCAGGGGGTGGAACCCTCGCGGCCGGGGCCATGGGCTTGTTGCTGGGCAACAAGAAAGCGCGCAATTTTGGTGGCAAGGCCCTGGCCTATGGTGGTCTGGCGGCCCTGGGCGTGATCGCCTACAAGGCGTATGGCAATTGGCAGGCCCAGCAGGGCGGTGTCATGAAAACCGAACCGCAGACGCTGGACCGGGTGCCCCCGGCGCAGGTCGAGCTGCATAGCCAGGCGATTCTCAAGGCACTGGTGGCGGCGGCCAAGGCCGACGGCCACGTGGACGAGCGTGAGCGGCAGCTGATCGAGGGCGAGTTCACCAAGCTCGACAACGATCAGGAATTGCAGCGCTGGCTGCATGCCGAACTCAACAAACCCCTGGACCCTGCTGACGTTGCCCGCGCCGCCAGTACGCCGGAGATCGCCGCCGAGATGTACATCGCCAGCGTGATGCTGGTGGACGAGGAAAACTTCATGGAGAAGTCCTACCTCGATGAACTGGCACGGCAGCTCAAGCTGGAGCCGGGATTGAAGGTGGAGCTGGAGAATCAGGTGCGGCAGGCTGCCGTATAACCATCGTTCGGCGCACATTGCTTCTTGTGGGAGCGGGCTTGCTCGCGAAAACGGACCTTTATCCAACATGGTAGATGACAGGGACGCTGCCTTCGCGAGCAGGCTCGCTCCCACAAGGGGGCTGCGTCGTTTGCTGAGGCACCATCCAACCCACGCGGCATCATGCAACCCTCGGCTATACTCCCCAGCATTTCAAAGTTCCCCGAGGTTTTACTGTGAAGAACTGGACATTGCGCCAACGCATCCTGGCGAGTTTTGCGGTGATCATCGCCATCATGCTGTTAATGGTCGTTGTCTCGTATTCGCGGTTGTTCAAGATCCAGGACAGTGAAGAAAAGGTACGGGCCGCTGCGGTGCCGGGCGTGTATTACAGCTCCATGATCCGGGGTGGTTGGGTAGACAGCTATGTGCTGACCCAGCAGATTGTCGGTCTTTCGGGGAATCGGGAGATCACCGCCGAGGACAAGGCCCGTTACCAGGGCTTCGAGCAGCACCTGCGTGAAGAAATACAGAACTATCAAAAGCTGATCCAGAACCCGGCCGACCAAGCCTCTTTCGATGAGTTCGAGACCCAGCACCAGGCATTCAACCAGGCCATGGCGAAAGTCCTGGACCTCTATCAGCGCAAGGACTACGAAGGCGCGCGGCGGACGCTGGACAAAGAGCTGACGCCGGCATGGATCGGCGGCCGCACCCACTTGAATCGCATCATCGAGCGTAATCGTGAGCTGGCAGAAAAAGCCACCGAGACCATTGGCGAGGCAGTCTCGGCAGCCAAGGTCGCCATGGGCTTGTCGTTCCTCGTCGCGCTGGTCGTTGCGATCCTTTGCGGCCTGCTGCTGATGCGGGCAATCATGGCGCCCATGAACCGTATCGTGGAAATCCTCGACGTCATGCGCAGTGGTGATCTGAGTGGACGTCTGAACCTGGCGCGCAAGGACGAATTCGGTGCGGTGGAAACCGGTTTCAACGACATGATGGCCGAGCTGACCTCGCTGGTTTCCCAAGCTCAACGCTCGTCCGTGCAGGTCACTACCTCAGTGACGGAGATCGCCGCCACCTCCCGCCAGCAACAGGCCACGGCCACGGAAACCGCCGCCACCACCACGGAGATTGGTGCGACGTCCCGGGAAATCGCCGCCACCTCCCGCGACCTGGTGCGCACCATGACCGAAGTGTCCACCGCCGCCGACCAGGCGTCGGTGGCCGCCGGTTCCGGCCAGCAAGGCCTGGCGCGGATGGAGGAAACCATGCATTCAGTGATGGGTGCCGCCGACCTGGTGAACGCCAAGCTGGCGATCCTCAACGAGAAGGCCGGCAACATCAATCAGGTGGTGACCACTATCGTCAAAGTGGCCGACCAGACCAACCTGCTGTCCCTCAATGCGGCTATCGAGGCCGAAAAAGCCGGCGAGTACGGGCGTGGTTTCGCCGTGGTCGCCACTGAGGTACGGCGGCTGGCCGACCAGACGGCCGTGGCCACCTATGACATCGAACAGATGGTGCGCGAGATCCAGTCCGCCGTGTCGGCGGGTGTGATGGGCATGGACAAGTTCTCCGAAGAGGTGCGCCGTGGCATGGCCGAGGTGCAGCAGGTGGGCGAGCAGTTGTCGCAGATCATCCATCAGGTCCAGGCGCTGGCGCCGCGAGTGCTGATGGTCAATGAAGGCATGCAGGCCCAGGCCACCGGCGCCGAGCAGATCAACCACGCCCTGGTGCAACTGGGCGATGCCAGCAGTCAGACCGTCGAGTCCTTGCGCCAGGCCAGTTCAGCCATCGATGAGCTGAGCCAGGTAGCCGTGGGGCTGCGCAGCGGCGTCTCGCGTTTCAAAGTCTGATGAGTGACTTCGAGGCCAGACGTGGCGCCGCGCCTGCGGCCCGTCAGATCCTGTTCCTGGTGTTCTGCATCGGTAACGAGCGTTACGCTCTGCAAGCCACTGATGTAGTGGAAGTGCTGCCGCGCATGCCCCTCAAGCCGATTGCCCAGGCGCCGGCCTGGGTGGCAGGGGTATTTGCCTGGCGGGGGGCGGTGGTGCCGGTGATCGATCTGCGCAGCCTGACCTTCGGCCAGCGCGCCGAGACCCGCACCAGCACGCGACTGGTGCTGGTGCATTATCACCCCGATGGACTGCAGGCGGGGCAGGTCCTGGGGCTGATCCTGGAACAGGCCACCGACACCTTGCGCTGCGACCCGGCGCAGTTCCAGCCCTATGGCCTGGACAATCGCCAGGCGCCGTATCTGGGGCCGGTGCGCGAAGACGCCCAGGGACTGTTGCAATGGGTACGGGTCGATGACCTGCTCGATGAATCAGTCCGCGCCGTACTGTTTCCCATGCCGCCACTGAGTCCTGACGCGCTTGAGGCCCGGCCATGAGCGATGACCAGCGTTTTTTCGACTTCCTCAGGGAACGCATCGGCCTGGATGTCGGCTCGGTGGGCAGCGCCATTATCGAACGGGCGGTACGCCAGCGCAGCGTTGCCGAGCCTGGGCGTACGGTTGATCAATACTGGCAGTACCTGCAGCAATCGCCGAAGGAGCAGCAGGCGTTGATCGAAGCGGTAATCGTCCCGGAAACCTGGTTCTTCCGTTACCCGGAATCTTTCGCCACCCTGGCCCGGTTGGCCATCAATCGCCTGGCCGAGATCCGACACCTGCGTGCGCTGCGCATCCTCAGCTTGCCGTGTTCCACGGGTGAAGAACCCTACTCCATTGCCATGGCCTTGCTCGATGCGGGCCTGGAGCCCCATCAATTCAAGGTCGACGGGCTGGACGTCAGCCCATTGTCGGTAGAGCGAGCCAGGGGCGCGCGTTACGGGAGGAACTCGTTCCGGGGCGCAGACCTGGCTTTTCGCGAGCGATATTTCAGCGCCGATGAGGAAGGCTACCGCCTCGACGAGCGTGTCCGCGAACAGGTGCGCCTGCAAGTGGGTAACCTGCTGGACCCGGCGTTGCTGGTGAATGAGGCCCCGTACGATTTTGTGTTCTGCCGCAATTTGCTGATCTATTTCGACCAGCCGACCCAGCGCCTGGTATTCGAGGTGCTCAAGCGCCTGACCCATCAGGACGGCGTGTTGTTTATCGGGCCCGCTGAGGGCAGTCTGCTCGGACGGTTGGGCATGCGTTCGATCGGTGTGCCCCAATCGTTCGCCTTCAGTCGCCAGGGCGCGCCCGATCCGCAGCCGTTGCCCACGCTGATGCCGACACCGCTTCCGGTTCGTCAGCCTGCCCGAGTCGCTCCTCCGGGTACGCCCCCGGTCGTCCGGCCTCGGCCGTTTACGGCAAACGTCACCCCCCTTGCCGAGTCCAAAGGCAGTGACGCCGCGACTTTGCTGGCCGATATCGCCACCTTTGCCAACAGCGGCAAAAGCGCCGAGGCCCGTGCGGCCTGCGAGCAGTATCTGCGCAGCCATCCACCCAAAGCCCAGGTGTTCTATTGGTTGGGCCTGCTCAGCGACATGGCCGGTAGCGCACTCGAAGCCCAGGGTTTTTATCGCAAGGCGCTGTATCTTGAGCCGCAACATGCCGAAGCCCTGGTCCATCTGGCGGCGCTGCTGGCTTCCCAGGGAGACGCGGTCGGAGCCCGTCGATTGCAGGAACGTGCTGCCCGTGGCGGTCGCGCGGCTGACAGTGAGCGTAAACCATGAGCGGTTCGGCTTTTCAGAGCGTCACCCATGACGATGCCCAGGCTATCGACGATTGCTGGAACCGCATCGGCGTGCATGGCGACAAATCCTGTCCTCTACTGGCCGAACATATCCACTGTCGCAACTGCTCGGTGTATTCGGCGGCCGCAACCCGGCTGCTCGACCGCTATGCCTTGCAACAGGATGGCTACGAGCAGGTTCATGGTCCGGTGGACACCGATGTCGTCACCCGCTCGTTGCTGATGTTCCGCCTGGGCGAAGAGTGGCTGGGCCTGACCACCCGCAGCCTGGTGGAAGTGGCACCGATGCAACCGATCCATTCATTGCCCCACCAGCGCTCGCGAGCCTTGTTGGGCGTGGCGAATGTACGTGGTGCACTGGTGGCTTGCCTGTCGCTGGTGGAACTGCTGGACCTGGAGCCAGGCCCGCTGGCTGTGCCCGGCGCACGGGTCATGCCGCGCATGCTGATCGTCGCGGCCCAGGGTGGGCCGGTGGTGGTGCCGGTGGATGAAGTGGACGGCATTCATGCCATCGATGAACGCATCCTGGCGGCCGCGTCGCCATCGGATGACACGTACACCCGCGGCGTGTTGCCTTTCAGGGGGCGCAGCCTGCGTTGGCTGGACGAGGAACACTTGCTGACCGCCATGGCCCGGAGCCTGTCATGACCCCCGATCAGATGCGCGATGCCTCGTTGCTGGAACTGTTCAGCCTGGAAGCCGAAGCCCAGGTCCAGGTGCTGAGCGCCGGTCTGCTGGCCCTGGAACGCGACCCGACCCAGGCCGACCACCTCGAATCCTGCATGCGTGCGGCTCACTCGCTCAAGGGGGCGGCGCGCATCGTCGGGGTGGACGCCGGTGTCAGTGTGGCGCACGTCATGGAAGATTGCCTGGTGGGGGCCCAGGAGCGGCGCCTGGTATTGGGTGCCGAACACATCGATGCCTTGCTGCGAGGCACTGATTTGCTGACGCGTATCGCGACACCGGGCCACGATGTCGGCGCCGCGGACGTCGATGCCTATGTGGCGATGATGACGCGTCTGCTCGATCCGGACGCGGTACCGCTTCCGGCGGCAATAGCGCCGGCACAGATCGAGATACCCGTCGAACCGGTTCGTGTCGAGGTGCCCGAAATTGCGCCCGACGTGCCAGGGGAACCGGCTCCCCGGAACAGGCGGATCACCGACAGTGGTGAGCGGGTCCTGCGGGTCACGGCTGAGCGCCTCAACAGCTTGCTGGACCTGTCGAGCAAATCCCTCGTGGAAACCCAGCGCCTCAGGCCCTGGCTGGCAACGATGCAGCGGCTCAAGCGTCAGCAGGACAACGGCTTGCGTGCTCTGGAAGAGCTGAACGTGCACCTCAAGGACCAGGCTTTGAGCCTCCAGGCCCAGGAGGCTCTGGGGGACGCCCGGCGGCTGCTGGCCGAGACCCAACTGTCGCTGGCACAGAAAATAGCCGAGCTGGACGAATTCGCCTGGCAGGCCAGCCAACGGGCGCAAGTGCTGTACGACACGGCGCTGGCCTGTCGTATGCGACCTTTTGCCGACGTGCTGTCGGGCCAGGCACGTATGGTGCGCGACCTGGGTCGCAGCCTGGGCAAGCAGGTGCGCCTTGAGATCGAAGGCGAAAAAACCCAGGTCGACCGCGACGTCCTGGAAAAGCTCGAAGCGCCGTTGACCCACTTGCTGCGCAACGCGGTGGACCACGGCATCGAATCCCCGGATCAGCGATTACTGACGGGCAAGCCTGCCGAAGGCCTGATCCGGCTGCGCGCTTCCCATCAGGCCGGCCTGCTGGTCCTTGAACTGTCGGACGATGGCGCCGGCGTCGACCTTGAACGGGTACGCCGCAGCGTCGTCGCGCGCGGCCTTTCTCCCGAGCACACAGCCGCCAGCTTGAGCGAAGAGGAACTGCTGGCATTCCTGTTCCTGCCCGGTTTCAGCCTGCGGGACAAGGTCACCGAAGTCTCCGGGCGTGGCGTCGGCCTGGACGCCGTCCAGCATATGGTCCGGCAATTGCGAGGGGCGGTGGTGCTGGAGCAGACGGCAGGCGAGGGCAGTCGTTTCCACCTCGAGGTGCCGCTGACGCTCTCGGTGGTGCGCAGCCTGGTCGTGGAAGTCGGTGCCGAAGCCTATGCCTTTCCCTTGGCGCATATCGACCGCATGTGCGACCTGGCGCCGGAAGACATCGTGCAGGTCGAGGGGCGCCAGCATTTCTGGCACGAAGGCCGGCACGTCGGATTGGTCGCCGCCAGCCAGTTGCTCGGTCGGCCGGCCACGCAGAGCAGCGGCCAGACCCTCAAAGTGGTGGTGATTCGCGAGCGGGAGACGAGCTACGGGGTGGCGGTGGAGCGCTTCATCGGCGAGCGGACCCTGGTGGTCCTGCCGCTGGACGAACGTCTGGGCAAGGTCCAGGACATTTCCGCCGGAGCGCTGCTGGACGACGGCTCGGTGGTGCTGATCATCGACGTGGAAGACCTCTTGCGTTCGGTGGACAAGCTGCTCGATACCGGTCGCCTGGAGCGCATCGCCCGTCAGGACCGGACCCAAGCCCCCCGCAAGCGGATCCTGGTGGTGGACGACTCCCTGACCGTGCGTGAGTTGCAGCGCAAACTGCTGCTCAATCGTGGCTATGACGTCGCCGTGGCGGTGGACGGCATGGACGGCTGGAACGCGCTGCGTTCGGAGGCGTTCGACCTGCTGATCACCGACATCGACATGCCGCGCATGGATGGCATCGAGCTGGTGACGCTGCTGCGACGCGACAACCGCCTGCAATCGCTGCCGGTGATGGTGGTGTCCTACAAAGACCGCGAAGAAGATCGCCGCCGTGGCCTGGATGCCGGAGCCGATTATTATCTGGCCAAGGCGAGCTTTCATGACGACGCCTTGCTCGATGCCGTGGTCGAACTGATCGGAGGGGCACGTACTTGAAGGTCGCCATCGTCAATGACATGCCCCTGGCGGTCGAAGCTCTGCGCCGCGCGCTGGCGTTCGAGCCGGCCCATCAACTGGTCTGGGTGGCCGCCAACGGCGCCGAGGCGGTGCAGCGGTGCGCCGAATACACCCCGGATCTGATCCTGATGGATCTGCTCATGCCGGTCATGGATGGCGTGGAGGCCACGCGCCGGATCATGGCCGAAACCCCCTGCGCCATCCTGATCGTCACCGGCGACAGCCAGCAGAATGTCCATCGGGTGTTCGAAGCCATGGGCAATGGCGCGCTGGACGTGGTCGATACACCGGCCCTGGGTGTCGGCAATCCCGAAGACGCGGCGGCACCCTTGCTGCGCAAGATTACCAACATCGGCTGGTTGATCGGCGAGCGCGGTCACCGTGAGCGTCCCGCACTCTCGTCTCAACGCGCCGCTGCGTCTCGTAAGAGCCTGGTGGCCATCGGCTCATCGGCGGGCGGGCCGGCGGCGCTGGAAGTCTTGCTCAAGGCGTTGCCACGGCACTTCGCCCCGGCCATCGTCCTGGTCCAGCACGTGGACGAGGTGTTTGCCGCGGGCATGGCCGAATGGCTGAGCAGTGTGTCCGGACACAACGTCCGCCTGGCACGACACGGCGAATCGCCGCAAAATGGCACGGTACTGCTGGCCGGTACCAACCATCACCTGCGCCTGTTGAAGGACGGCACCCTGGCGTACACCGCCGAGCCGGTGAATGAAATCTACAGGCCGTCCATCGATGTGTTTTTCGAGAGTGTCGCCAACTTCTGGAACGGTGATGCGGTGGGTATCCTGCTCACCGGCATGGGCCGCGATGGTGCGCAAGGGCTTAAACTGATGCGCCGGCAAGGTTGCGTGACCATCGCTCAAGACCAGCGAAGCAGTGCGGTGTACGGCATGCCCAAGGCCGCGGCGGCCATTGACGCGGCGACGCAGATTCTTGCCCTGGACGCCATAGCCCCCCGCTTGGTAGAGATTTTTGCAAAATGACAATCCCAGCAGTCCTGGCCCAGGCCGCACTCAGGTGAGCCCCATGAATGAATTACAGCTCGACGATTTCAAGCGCGATGAAAACGCCGCGATGGTCCTGCTCGTCGACGACCAGGCGATGATCGGCGAGGCGGTGCGGCGTGGGCTTTCGAATGAAAACAACATCGACTTCCACTTCTGCTCCGACCCGCACCAGGCTATCGCCCATGCCGTTCGCATCAAGCCGACGGTGATTCTGCAAGACCTGGTGATGCCCGGTCTCGATGGCCTGAGCCTGGTGCGCGAATACCGTAACCACCCGGCGACCCGTGACATCCCGATCATCGTCCTGTCTACCAAGGAAGACCCGCTGGTCAAGAGTGCGGCGTTCGCCGCCGGGGCCAACGACTACCTGGTCAAATTGCCGGACAACATCGAGCTGGTGGCGCGTATCCGCTATCACTCGCGCTCCTACATGATGCTGTTGCAACGCGACGCGGCCTACCGCGCCCTGCGGGTTAGCCAGCAGCAACTGCTCGACACCAACCTGGTGCTGCAAAGGTTGATGAATTCCGATGGCCTGACCGGATTGTCCAACCGCCGGCATTTCGACGAATACCTGGAACTTGAATGGCGACGGGCGATGCGGGACCAGTCCCAGCTGTCGCTATTGATGATCGACGTGGATTACTTCAAGTCCTACAACGACAACTTCGGCCATCTGGACGGTGACGAAGCCCTGCGCAAAGTCGCCACGGCGATCCGCGAGGCGTGCAGCCGGCCGTCCGACCTGCCGGCCCGTTACGGCGGCGAGGAGTTTGCCCTGGTATTGCCCGGCACGGCATCCGGCGGCGCCCGGCTGATGGCCGAGAAACTGCGCCAGAGCGTCGTTGCCCTGAACATTCCCCACGCCACCCCGGACGGCGGCGAGAACCTGACCGTCAGCATCGGCGTCTCGACCGTGACTCCGCAGCAGGGTGGCGATTGCCGGCAGTTGATTTCAGCAGCGGACAAGGGCCTGTACATGGCCAAACACAGTGGTCGTAACCGGGTCGGTGTGGAGTAGGCCCAAGGGGGGGCGGTCAGGGGCGAACTTGCAGGAGCAAGGCTTGAACTGCCCCAAAGCTGCCAGGCGGGCTGCCGTCGACGCTTGATTACGTTATACTCGCCGGCTTTCAAAAGTTCGCCAACGAGTGTTGCCCGCCATGGAAATCAACCCGATCCTGAACACTATCAAGGACCTGTCCGAGCGCTCCGAAACTATTCGGGGGTATCTTTGACTACGATCAAAAGCATGAGCGTCTGACCGAAGTCAATCGCGAGCTTGAAGATCCGAGTGTCTGGAACAAGCCTGAATACGCCCAGGAACTGGGCCGCGAGCGCGCCGCGCTGGCGCAGATCGTCGAGACCCTGGATGAATTGTCCGGTGGCCTGGCCGATTGCCGCGACCTGCTGGACATGGCCGTCGAAGAAAACGACGAAGGCGCGGTCGGTGACGTGGTCGCCGAGCTGGACCGCCTCGGCGAGTCCCTGGCCAAGCTGGAATTCCGCCGCATGTTCAGCGGCGAGATGGACATGAACAACGCCTACCTGGACATCCAGGCCGGTTCCGGCGGTACCGAAGCCCAGGACTGGGCCAACATCCTGCTGCGCATGTACCTGCGCTGGGCTGACAAACGCGGTTTCGACGCGACCATCATGGAACTGTCGGCCGGTGAAGTCGCCGGGATCAAGGGCGCCACCGTGCACATCAAGGGCGAATACGCCTTTGGCTGGCTGCGCACCGAGATCGGCGTGCACCGTCTGGTGCGCAAGAGTCCGTTCGACTCCGGCAACCGTCGCCACACCTCGTTCTCGGCGGTGTTCGTTTCCCCGGAAATCGACGATAAGGTGGAAATCGAGATCAACCCGGCGGACCTGCGCATCGACACCTATCGTTCTTCAGGTGCCGGTGGCCAGCACGTCAACACCACCGACTCGGCCGTACGGATCACCCACGTACCGACCAATACCGTGGTCAGTTGCCAGAACGAACGTTCCCAGCACGCCAACAAAGACACCGCGATGAAGATGCTCCGGGCCCGCCTGTACGAGCAGGAGATCCAGAAGCGCAACGCGGCGTCCCAGGCGCTGGAAGACAGCAAGTCCGACATCGGTTGGGGTCATCAGATCCGTTCCTATGTCCTCGATGCCTCGCGCATCAAGGACCTGCGCACCAACATCGAACGCAGTGACTGCGACAAGGTGCTCGACGGCGACATCGACGAATACCTGGAAGCGAGCCTCAAACAAGGGCTGTAACGCGACACCCATGCGGCGGGCGGGCACGCTTTCATGAAAGCGCGGCCCCGGCCGGTGGCAACGAACCTGTGATGGAATCCTTAAAGACATGAGCGACCTAGAACTCGACCCGCAAGCCCTGCAACAGGAAGAAAACTCCCTGATCGCCCTGCGCAAGGAAAAGCTTGCTGCCGAGCGTGCCAAGGGCCAGGCCTTCCCCAACGACTTCCGCCGCGACGCCTATTGCGACGTGCTGCAGAAGACGTACGCGGACAAGACCAAGGAAGAGCTGGCCGAGGCGGCGATTCCAGTCAAGGTGGCCGGTCGTATCATGCTCAATCGCGGTTCGTTCATGGTGATCCAGGACATGACCGGGCGCATCCAGGTCTACGTCAACCGCAAGACCCTGCCGGAAGAAACCCTGGCGGCGGTCAAGACCTGGGACCTGGGCGACATCATTGCCGCCGAGGGCACCCTGGCCCGTTCCGGCAAGGGTGACCTGTACGTCGAAATGACCGACGTGCGCCTGTTGACCAAGTCCCTGCGCCCGCTGCCGGACAAGCACCACGGCCTGACCGACACCGAACAACGCTACCGCCAGCGCTACGTCGACCTGATCGTCAACGAAGACGTACGTCAGACGTTCCGCGTGCGTTCGCAGGTCATTGCGCACATCCGCAGTTTCCTGATGAAGCGCGACTTCCTCGAAGTCGAGACGCCGATGCTGCAGACCATTCCCGGCGGCGCAGCGGCCAAGCCGTTCGAAACCCACCACAATGCCCTGGACATGGAAATGTTTCTGCGCATTGCGCCGGAGCTGTACCTCAAGCGCCTGGTGGTCGGTGGGTTTGAAAAGGTCTTCGAGATCAACCGCAACTTCCGTAACGAAGGCGTTTCGACCCGGCACAACCCCGAGTTCACCATGCTCGAGTTCTACCAGGCCTACGCCGACTACGAAGACAACATGGACCTGACCGAGGAGCTGTTCCGCGAATTGGCGCAGCTGGTGCTCGGCACCACCGACGTGCCTTACGGCGACAAGGTGTTCCACTTCGGTGAGCCATTCGCGCGCCTGTCGGTGTTCGACTCGATCCTCAAGTACAACCCTGAATTGACCGCCGATGATCTCAACGACATCGACAAGGCGCGTGCAATCGCCAAGAAAGCCGGTGCGAAGGTGCTGGGCTTCGAAGGCCTGGGCAAGCTGCAGGTGATGATTTTCGAAGAGCTGGTCGAGCACAAGCTGGAACAGCCGCATTTCATCACCCAGTACCCGTTCGAAGTCTCGCCGCTGGCTCGCCGCAACGACGAGAACCCGAACGTGACCGACCGTTTCGAGCTGTTCATTGGCGGCCGCGAAATCGCCAATGCCTACTCCGAGCTCAATGATGCCGAAGACCAGGCCGAGCGTTTCATGGCCCAGGTGGCCGACAAGGACGCCGGCGACGACGAAGCCATGCACTATGACGCCGATTTCGTCCGGGCACTTGAATACGGCATGCCGCCGACCGCCGGTGAAGGCATCGGCATCGATCGCCTGGTGATGTTGCTGACCAACTCGCCGTCGATCCGGGACGTCATTCTCTTCCCGCACATGCGGCCCCAAGCGTAAGTGCTTCAATTAAAAAGCCGCCTCTCACAGGCGGCTTTTTAATGCCTGTCTGGTACAAACGTATCAATTGGTTCTTTTGAAATAGCGAGGAAAGACCTGTCGTGAATCGTGCAATGGTTCAAGAAGGTGCAGCGGGCATCGCCACCGCTGTAGCTGAAAGTGTTCAGTACCAGGGCCGCAAGGCCAGCCGACAGGGCAGTGAACAGCGTCGCCAGGAGATTCTCGACGCGGCCATGCGCATTGTCGTGCGCGATGGCGTGCGAGCGGTACGACACCGTGCGGTGGCCGCCGAGGCGGGCGTGCCATTGTCGGCCACCACGTACTATTTCAAGGACATCGATGACCTGCTCACCGATACCTTCGCCCAGTACGTGGAACGCAGCGCGGCGTTCCTGGCCAAGCTGTGGACCAATAAGGAAGGCCTGCTTCGGGAAATGGTCGCTTACGGAGACGGCAGTGCCGAATCCCGTACGAAACTGGCGGACGATATGGCACGCCTGGCCGCCGACTACGTGCAGCACCAACTGCATACCCGTCGCGAATACCTGATGGCCGAACAGGCCTTTCGCCAGGAAGCGCTGCTCAACCCACGGCTGGCTGAGCTGGTGCGCTCTCACCAGCAAATCCTGCTGCAGGGGACCTGTCAGATTTTCCAGGTCTTGGGCTCGCGCGATCCGCAACAGGATGCCAAAGTGTTGACGGCTATTATCGGACGGATGGAATATCAGGGCTTGCTCAATGGCGCCGAGCCCGTCGCAGATGAGGACATGCTCGGCATTTTGACCCGCTATATGCACTTGGTATTGGCGTCGGTGTAACCCGTTCAGGAGCACCACTGTCCTTGTGGTGAGGGCGCCTGCCATAGGGAGTTCAAATGAAAGCCTGGCGTGCCGTGGTACTGGCCGTGTCGTTGCTGCTGCTCAGCGGTTGCCTGGTATCCTTCAAGGCGCCGTTGCCCGACAGCGAAGCTGCGCCCGAAGGCCTGCTCGGTCATTGGACCAGTACCAACGCCTGGGGCGAGCCATTGAACCTGGAGCTGACGAAAGTCGGCAAGCACCGCTACCAGGCCATCACTTACTTCCGGGCTCGGCCCCATGAGCGCGAAGCCATTCCCCTGACCGTCTCCCGTCACGGCAGCCGCTGGTACCTGTCGGCCAAGGTGCCGGCCCGATACGGCGGGCATTTCGTAATCGCTGGGTTCGAGCTGACCGACAAGCAGGAACTGGTGGTCTACAACCTGGACATGGAACAGATCAATCAGGCCATCGGCCAGAAGCTTCTCAGCGGCCAGTCGAACCACAGCGAAGAGGGAGAGGGTGTGCTGGTGGACAGCGACATGCGCAAGGTCTTCAGTTACCTCGACGACCCGGCCAATTCCGACGTGTTCTCGGAGGCCGTGCGCTACCAACGGCTCAAAGCCCAATAACAGTATTCAACGGACGTTTTTATCAGGAGTTTCGGGTGGACGATTACCAGCAGACGATACGCACCTTGTCCGATCGCATAGTGCTGGCGCAAACGCCGATTCGCATTCTCGACGCGGTGAAGTGGGACGAGAACATCCGCAAGGGTTTTCTCAAGGCCAAGGGCAAGGAACTGCCCGCCGTGGACCGCGACTATTACCTCAACCGACCGTTGTCCTTCGACTCCAGCGGGGTGAAGCTGGAATTCCAGAACATCGAACGGGACATTACCCGTCAGCTCGGGCAGTTCAACCCGGTCGGCCAGATCATGCGTCGCATGTGCAAGGAATACCGCATGGTGGTGCGCATGCTCGAGGCCCGCGGCACCGAGGATTTCGGGCTGATTTCCCAGGAACTGTACGGCGCCGCGTCCGACGCCTTCCATGCCGGTGACCCGACCCTGTCCGACCTGGGCCTGATGCTGTCCGATTACCTGAACAACATCGATGGCCGTGGGGATTTGAAGGACGAGCCAAAGGTCCTCAGTGCCAAGGACGCGGTCAACCTGTTGCAACACCGGCTCAACCGGGTGTTCGGCGAGGCCGAGGAAACCATCCGGGTGTTCGAGTCCGATGGCATCGTCGCCGACGCGGCGGCGGGCGCCGACTACATCAAGATCCGTACCGATGCGATGTTCAACGAGCGCGACGTACGGGCCCTGGAGGTCCATGAGGGCCTGGTCCACGTCGGGACGACCCTCAACGGCTTGAACCAGCCGATCTGCACCTTCCTCTCCAAGGGTCCGCCCTCGTCCACGGTCACCCAGGAAGGCCTGGCGATCCTGATGGAGATTATTACGTTCGCGTCCTATCCGAGCCGCCTGCGCAAACTCACCAACCGCACCCGGGCGATCCATATGGTGGAAGAGGGCGCCGATTTCCTCCAGATCTTCGAGTTCTTCCGCGAGCAGGGTTTCGAGATGGCTGAAAGCTACGGCAACGCCAGTCGGGTTTTCCGTGGCTCGGTGCCAACCGGTCTGCCATTCACCAAAGACTTGTCCTACCTCAAGGGCTTCATCATGGTTTACAACTACATTCAGCTGGCCGTGCGCAAGGGCAAGCTGGAGCAAGTGCCGCTGCTGTTCTGCGGCAAGACCACCCTGGAGGACATGCGTACCCTGCGGCAACTGGTGGACGAAGGCCTGGTCGTGCCGCCCAAATACCTGCCCGATCAGTTCCGCGACATGAATGCGTTGTCGGCGTGGATGTGTTTTTCCAACTTCCTGAACCATCTGAGCCTGGATCGGATCGAAGCGGATTATTCCAATATTCTTTGAGTCACCCCAACCCCCTGTGGGAGCGGGCTTGCTCGCGAAGGCTGTGTGTCAGTCGATACATAGGTCACTGACTCAACGCATTCGCGAGCAAGCCCGCTCCCACAGGGACCGTGTTTCAACTTCAAGTGTTACGAGGCTTCACCGGATGCGAACCCTCGGCATCATCTGCCTGCTGCTGGCCCTGAGCGGTTGCAGTTCCCTGCTGTTCTACCCCGAGCGCGGCCAGCCCTTCACCCCGGAGCGGGCCCGGCTCGACTACCGTGACGTCACGCTGACCACTGCCGACGGCCTGCGGCTCCACGGCTGGTGGCTGCCCGTCAAGAAAGGCGTCGAGGTCAAGGGGACGGTGCTGCACTTGCACGGCAACGGCGGCAACCTGGCCTGGCACCTCGGTGGCAGTTGGTGGCTGCCGGAGCAGGGCTATCAGGTTCTGATGGTCGACTATCGGGGATATGGCTTGTCCGAAGGCGAGCCGAGCCTGCCGGCGATTTACCAGGACATCGACGCAGCGTTCAAGTGGCTCGATCAGTCCCCCGAGGTCCAGGGCAAGCCGCTGGTGCTGCTCGGCCAGAGCCTGGGCGGCGCGCTGGCGGTGCATTACCTGGTGGAACATCCCGAGCGGCAACGGCAGCTCAAGGCCCTGGTGCTCGATGGCGTGCCCGCCAGTTACCGTGACGTCGGGCGCTTTGCCCTGAGTACATCGTGGCTGACCTGGCCGTTCCAGGTGCCGTTGTCCTGGCTGGTGCCAGACGGCGACAGCGCGATCAGTTCCGTGGCGCAATTGAACGGTGTGCCAAAATTGATCTATCACAGCCTGGATGATCCCATCGTGCCGCTTTCCAATGGCATCCGCTTGTATCAAGCTGCACCGCCGCCCCGGGTCCTGCAACTGACCCGCGGTGGCCACGTGCAGACGTTCGCCGACCCGACCTGGCGTACGGTGATGTTGCGCTACCTCGACGACCCCTGGCATTTCGACGGCCTGCGCCGCCTGGGCGAGGTCCCGAATTATCCGAAAACATCCGTTGAATCTCCTGAGAGCCCGCAATGAGCGAAGAACGTAACGCCATTCCCCTGATCATCACCGGTATCTGCAGCATCCTCGGCACCGTCGCGGTGCTCTGGTACTACGGCTACCTGCACTTCGCCAAGCCCGAGGATGCGTTGTTGCTTAACGAGTTCACCATGCTCAAGACCGTGCCGGGTGAAGACTACAAGGTCTCCCTGGAGCCGGCGCCCCAGGTGGCCCAATGCATCGACGGCGTGCTGGTGCTGTTCGACACCGAACAGAAGGGCCTGACCGGTGTGCTGATCAACAACAAGAAGCGCGCGGTGCGGTGCATGGGGCAGGAGACGCCGCAGAAGCTCCAGCCGTAACTCAACCCGCTCCCATATTGGCCGAGTATGCAGCCAGTAAAAAGCCCCGCCTGATGCAGTCAGGCGGGGCTTTTGCGTTGCACTCAGCCGATCAGTTGGCGCTCATGGTCGAACGCGGAGCCACTGGCTGATTGTCGTTGGAAATGGTCACTTCCACCCGACGGTTCATGGCACGGCCCGAGACGCTGGTGTTGTCGGCCACCGGGAATTCCTTGCCATAACCCTGGGTCACGATGCGGGCCGGGTCGACGCCCATTTTCACCAGTGCGGTGCGCACGGAGCTGGCGCGACGCTCGGACAATGATTGGTTGTAGGAGTCCGAACCGGTGCTATCGGTATAGCCTTCGATGATCACTTTGCGGTCCGGGTTTTCCTGGAGGAACTGGGCCAGTTTGCTGACGTTGGTCATGCCACTTGCGCGCAGGTCAGATTTGTTGGTGGCAAACAGCACGTCGCCGAAGGTCACCAGCGTACCGCGCTCGGTCTGCTTGGCGTTGAGGCTGTCTTGCAGTTGCTTGATCTGGGCGTTGCGAGCCTCAAGCAAAGCGCGGGCGCGTTCGTCACCGGCATTTTTCAGTTCGGCTTCGGCGGTGCGCAGAGCGATGGTCTGCTTGGCCACTTCAACGCGCTGGTTGGTCAGGTAGGCCAGTTGGTCGACCTTGGCCTCGTCTTCCTTGTCCAGATAGGCCTTGTCGGCCTTGGCCAGGAAATCGGCGGCTTCCTTGGTCTCCAGTGCGGCGACCTTGGTGGCTGCCGGATCGGCCTGCAGGCCGTTGTAGTTGGTGCGGGCCTGTTCCAGGTTCACGTTCGGGTCATGGGAGCAAGCGGCCAGCGATACACAGGCGGCGAGCAGGGCGGGCATCATCAAATGTTTGTGCATCATAGTCTGTCGTCCTTTTATCAATAACAGTGGTCGCGGCATGAGTGGCTTACTGAATCTTGTTCATGCCTTCCTGACGCAATTCCTGAACCCCTTTCTGGGAATCCTTGAGAGCCTGTTCGGCCTTGGCGGCTTGAGCCTTGCGCTCGGCTACGCGAGCGTCCCACTCGGCCTGTTCGGCCAGACGCTTGGCTTCGGCGTAGTTCTTGTCGTGCATGGCGATCTCGGCCTGCTTGAGCTTGTCCTGGGCGGACTTCATTTCCACGGCGGCGAATTCGGTACCGCCGGCGCTGACGGCGCTGTTGACCGCCGATTGCGTTACCGCGTACTGCTCCGACGGTGGATTTCCGGCACAACCGGCCAGGATGAAGCTGCTACCGATGGCCAGGGTGGCCAATTTCAGGCCGCGCAGGCCATTGGCTGAGGGTTTGGCAGTGCAGGTATTCATAGGCTTCAACTCCATTGGGAAACTCCTGAGAAAACTACAAATCCATGCTGAAACGCCAAGCCTGACGTCTGTTTTTTGGGGGGGCCAGGGCGCGTTTATTTAAACAACCGTTCCAGTATGGTTATTCGGTGTGACACGGGGCGTTTTTCAAAAGTTCAGCGAAGATGGCCAATCGCCAAAAAGTATTGCTGACCAATCGGTCAGGGTTAAAAAAGCTGAACTTTCAAGGCGCGCAGCGGTATTCCCAGCGCCAAATCATGGCGCCGGGAGGCGGCACGGAGGGAGGATGGGTCAGTGCTTCGATTTGTCGTTCTGCGACGAAAGCTGATGCAGATGGCGGCGGGAGAGGGCGAGGAATCGCGGCGTAGGACCGACGTCTTCGTATAGCGGGTCGCCTTCTTCGTCGGTGGCGACCACTTGTGAGCCCTTGACGTACGGGAAGCTCGCTTCCAGTTCTTCCAGGGCTGCCCCGATCAGCTCGCCGAGCAGTTCTTCGGGCTGGCGTTTGGGGTACATATCGCAGATCGCCGCCAGGCGTGCGGCGGCTTCTACATCCAGATGTATCGTGTAGCCGGTCTGGGTCAGGTGGCCCTTGGCGTTTTCTTCCCAGTGCTGGGCGAGCTCACGGATTTTCATGATGGCCTCAATCAGTCTGCTCGTGGCAGGCGCGGTGAGTGGCAAGCCGTCGTGTGGCTTACTTATGAGACTAGCTTTGCCCTACAAGGTTTAAAGACCCTTCGTCGCTTGTCATAAACGACTGGTATCGGCACTCTCTGACTCATGTGTCTAACCCGATAGCTGCCCGGACCTTTTTGCTGGAGAACTGCTGATGACCGATATCGATGCACGCTTGCGCGAAGATGTTCACCTGCTTGGCGAGTTGTTGGGAAACACCATCCGCGAACAGTACGGGGACCGGTTTCTCGACAAGATCGAGCAGATCCGCAAGGGCGCCAAGGCCGATCGGCGTGGCTCCGCGGATGCCGAACTCAGCGCCAGCCTCAATCAGTTGACCGAGGATGAACTGCTGCCGGTGGCACGGGCGTTCAACCAGTTCCTGAACCTGGCCAACATCGCCGAGCAGTATCAACTGATCCACCGGCGCGACGAATCCAAGCCCGCGCCGTTCGAGGCGCGGGTGTTGCCGGAACTGCTGGCGCGGTTGCGGGCAGAGGGACACAGTGCCGAATCCCTGGCACGGCAATTGGGCCGGCTGGAGATCGAACTGGTCCTCACGGCGCACCCCACGGAAGTGGCCCGCCGCACACTGATCCAGAAATACGACGCCATCGCCGCGCAATTGGCGGCCCAGGATCATCGGGACCTGACTACTGTCGAACGGGCGCAGATTCATCAGCGTCTTCAGCGATTGATCGCCGAAGCCTGGCACACCGAGGAAATCCGCCGTACCCGGCCGACTCCCGTCGATGAAGCCAAGTGGGGCTTCGCAGTGATCGAGCATTCGCTGTGGCACGCCATCCCCAATTACCTGCGCAAGGCCGACCAGGCCCTGCACGCCGCCACCGGCCTGCGCCTGCCCTTGGAGGCTGCGCCGGTGCGCTTTGCTTCCTGGATGGGCGGCGACCGCGACGGCAACCCGAATGTCACGGCCGCAGTGACCCGCGAAGTCTTGTTGCTGGCGCGCTGGATGGCGGCCGATCTGTACCTGCGCGACGTCGATCAACTGGCGGCCGACCTGTCCATGCAAAAGGCCAGCGACGCCTTGCGTGCCCAGGCCGGCGACAGTGCCGAACCTTATCGTGCGGTGCTCAAGCAATTGCGCGAGCGCCTGCGGGCCACGCGTAATTGGGCACAGGCATCGCTCAAAGTCGCTACGCCGGCCCCGGCGGAGGTGCTGCAGAACAACCGCGAGCTACTCGATCCCCTGGAGCTGTGCTACCAGTCGCTGCATGAGTGCGGCATGGGCGTGATCGCCGACGGGCCGCTGCTCGACTGCCTGCGCCGGGCGGTGACGTTCGGGCTGTTCCTGGTGCGCCTCGATGTGCGCCAGGACTCGACGCGTCATACCGCTGCCATGACCGAAATTACCGATTACCTGGGGCTTGGCCGCTACGAGGAATGGGACGAGGAGCAGCGCATCGGCTTCCTGTTGGATGAGCTGAACAACCGTCGCCCGCTACTTCCGTCCAATTTCAAGCCTTCGGCGGATACGGCGGAAGTCCTGGCGACCTGTCGGGAAGTCGCGGCGGCGCCGGCGGCATCACTGGGGTCGTATGTGATCTCCATGGCTGGCGCGGCTTCCGATGTGCTGGCGGTCCAGCTGCTGCTGAAAGAGGCGGGCGTGTTGCGGCCGATGCGGGTGGTGCCGCTGTTCGAAACCCTGGCGGACCTGGACAACGCCGGGCCGGTAATCGAGCGGTTGTTGCTGTTGCCGGGTTACCGTTCCCGGTTGCAAGGGCCCCAGGAAGTGATGATCGGTTACTCCGATTCGGCCAAGGACGCTGGAACCACGGCGGCGGCCTGGGCCCAATACCGGGCTCAGGAACGGCTGGTGGACATATGCCGCGAACAGCAAGTCGAATTGCTGCTGTTCCATGGCCGTGGCGGCACCGTGGGGCGTGGTGGCGGCCCGGCCCACGCGGCAATCCTGTCGCAGCCGCCAGGATCGGTTGCGGGACGTTTCCGCACCACCGAACAGGGTGAAATGATTCGTTTCAAATTCGGCCTGCCGGACATCGCCGAACAAAACCTCAACCTCTACCTCGCAGCGGTGCTGGAGGCGACCTTGCTGCCACCGCCGCCGCCCACGCCCCAGTGGCGGCACCTGATGGATGAATTGGCGGCCGACGGCGTCAAGGCCTACCGCGCCGTGGTGCGGGAAAACCCGCAGTTCGTCGAGTATTTCCGCCAGTCCACGCCGGAGCAGGAGTTGGGCCGCCTGCCCCTGGGCAGTCGACCGGCCAAGCGGCGGGCTGGAGGCATCGAAAGCCTGCGGGCGATTCCCTGGATCTTCGGTTGGACCCAGACCCGCCTGATGTTGCCGGCCTGGCTCGGCTGGGAAACCGCCCTGGGCAAGGCGCTGGAGCGTGGCGAGGGTGAGTTGCTGGGGCAGATGCGCGAGCAGTGGCCCTTCTTCCGCACCCGCATCGACATGCTGGAAATGGTGCTGGCCAAGGCGGATGCCGATATCGCGCGCTCCTACGACGAGCGTCTGGTGGAACCGGCACTGCAACCTTTGGGTGCGCACTTACGCGACCTATTGTCGCAGGCCTGCTCCGTGGTCCTGGGTTTGACCGGTCAGTCGCAGCTACTGGCACATAGCCCAGAGACATTGGAATTCATCAGTCTTCGCAACACCTACCTGGACCCGTTGCACCTGTTGCAGGCCGAACTCCTGGCACGCTCGAGGCAGCAGGACGTTGCCCAGGGCAGCCCCGTGGAACAGGCGTTGCTGGTGTCTGTAGCGGGGATCGCCGCAGGCTTGCGCAACACCGGTTGAGGTCCGTCGGACGTCTTGCCAGGGCACGCCCGGTTTCGCCGGGCAGTGCCTGGCGTGTGCATGAGCAGGTCGGCCAGGCGACAGTTTGTTGCCCGGTTGCGACGTTCGCCACCTCCTCCAAAGGTCGCGCCGGGCGGGGGTTCCTCCGACTTTCGGCGGCTTGTGTGGGTGGGGCCCGCTGTGTATCTTGAGCAGCCCTTGGCCGTTTGGGCGGCCACGATCCAGTTTTCCGAGATTGGCCCCACGAGGCGAATCCGAGCGTTTTACATAAAAAAATTGAGGAGCACATCGATGCGCGTCATTCTGCTGGGAGCTCCCGGGGCCGGTAAAGGTACTCAGGCTAAGTTCATCACTGAAAAATTCGGTATCCCGCAAATCTCCACCGGCGACATGCTGCGAGCGGCGGTCAAGGCCGGCACTGAGTTGGGCATCAAGGCCAAGGGCATCATGGACGCTGGCGGCCTGGTGTCGGATGACCTGATCATCGCATTGGTCAAGGATCGTATCGCTCAACCCGACTGCGCCAACGGTTTCCTGTTCGACGGTTTCCCACGCACCATTCCACAGGCCGAAGCCCTGGTGGAAGCCGGTGTGGAACTGGACCATGTCGTGGAAATCGCCGTGGATGACGAAGAGATCGTCCAGCGTATCGCCGGGCGCCGTGTTCACGAGCCATCGGGCCGCGTCTACCACACCGTCTACAACCCGCCAAAACTGGCTGGCAAGGACGACATCACCGGTGAAGAACTGGTGCAGCGCAAGGACGACACCGAAGAAACCGTGCGTCATCGCCTGTCGGTCTACCATTCCCAGACCAAGCCACTGGTGGCCTTCTACCAGGACTTGTCCACCAAGACCCAGGGCAAGCCAAAGTACAGCCACATCCCGGGCGTCGGTTCGGTCGACGCGATCACCAGCAAAGTGCTTGAAGCGCTGAGCTGAGAGATCTGATCCGCTGTCTCGACTCCGGCCCGCTTGCGGGCCGGAGTTGTTTATACTGGCGCACTTTTTCCTACCTGATTGACGGACACACCGATGAGCACCTTGCTGGCCCTGGACACCGCGACTGAAGCTTGCTCCGTTGCCTTGCTGCACGACGGCAAGGTCACGAGCCATTACGAGGTGATTCCGCGCCTGCATGCCCAGAAACTGTTGCCGATGATCCAGCAATTGCTCAGCGATGCCGGCACGACCTTGCAGGCGGTGGATGCAATTGCCTTCGGTCGTGGCCCAGGGGCCTTCACCGGCGTGCGCATCGCCATCGGCGTGGTGCAGGGGCTGGCGTTTGCCCTGGAGCGCCCGGTGCTGCCCGTCTCGAACCTGGCGGTGCTGGCCCAGCGGGCATTGCGCGAGCATGGCGCCCGTCAGGTGGCGGCTGCCATCGATGCGCGCATGGATGAGGTGTACTGGGGCTGCTACCGGGAAACCGCTGGCGAGATGCGCCTGGTGGGGGCCGAAGCGGTTCTGCCACCCGAAGTCGCGGCGTTGCCGGCAGGCGCCGAGGGGGAGTGGTTCGGCGCCGGCACCGGTTGGGGCTACGGCGAGCGAATTGCCGTGAAGCTCAGCGGCCAGGACGCCACCTCGTTGCCTCACGCCGAAGACCTGCTCACCCTGGCGCGTTTTGCCTGGGAGCGTGGCGAAGCCATTCCGGCCGATGATGCCCAGCCGGTTTACCTGCGGGACAAGGTCGCCACGCCTAAATCCGAACGCTAACCCCGGCTTTAAAGGCGGTGGGAGCAAGCCTTGCTCCCACAAAATGAACTGGACCCCAAAAGTCACACCCAATATTACCAGTCGTCATTTTTTTACCCGGTTTTTAAACCTTTTGGCCTTTATGTGTTCTAGTTATCACTTGCGCATTTGCGCGGCTTTAAAAGTGCCGCTAAATTGCCATCATTGATACCGAGCATTCTGTTATGCGTATAGACGGCGTTTCTTCTCAGTCCTATCCCATCAAGCGCAGGCCCCGTACGGGCAAGATCGCTGATCAGGAGACCTTCGACGACTTCGATGGCGAACTGGAGTTTCCGTCTGAAGAGCAATTGGCTGCCCGTGCCGCCAAAGCCTCCGCACAGCGCCTGAGCAATCTTCCCGCCCGCCAGCAAGACATGATTTACCATCGCGCCATGACTCGAAGCGTGGCGACGGCCTTGGCGAGCTACTTGAGCACCGCCGGTTTCGTCGACTGGGATATGGAAGTGCTGGGGCTCGACCTCTACATCTGATGGTATTGCCTTATTACCTGGGCTGTCCGTCCTGGAGCGAAAACGCCTGGCGCGATTACCTTTATCCCCAGGATGCCAGAAGCTCCGATTTCCTGAATCTCTACGCTCAAGTGTTCAACGCCGTGGAAGGCAACACCACCTTCTACGCGAGCCCGTCAGCGGCTATCGTGCAGCGCTGGGCCGATGTCATGCCTGAGCATTTTCGCTTCACCGCCAAGTTTCCCGGTGACATCAGCCACGCTGGCGATCTGCGCGAGCACCAGGCGGCCGTCGATACCTTCCTGCAATTGCTCAGCCCGCTTGGCGGGCGTGTCTCGCCGTTCTGGCTGCAACTGTCCAAGGCCTTCACCCCGAATCGACTGCCCGAGTTGGCCGGGTTCATCGACGCCTTGCAGCGTCCTCTGGCGGTAGAAGTCCGCCACGATGAATTCTTCGCCAAAGGCGATGCCGAGCGGCGTCTCAATCGCTTGTTGCTGGACCGTGGCGTAGAGCGCATCTGCCTCGACCCACGGGCTTTGTTCAGTTGCACCTCGACCGATCCGGCGGTGCTCCATGCTCAATCGAAGAAGCCACGGGTGCCGCCCCGCCCGGCAGCTTTCACCCAATACCCGCAAGTGCGTTTCATCGGTCATCCGGTGCTGGAGGCCAACGAGCCGTTCCTGACGCCCTGGGTGGAGAAAATCGCCGGCTGGATCGAAGAAGGGCGTACGCCTTATATCTTCTTGCATACCTCCGATAACCTGCTGGCGGCGAAACTCGCACAACATTTCCACCGGCGATTGATGTCTCGATTGCCTGGCCTGCCGGCCCTGCCTGAGCTATACAGAGAGCCCGCCGCCGAGCAACTGGGTTTGCTCTGAGGCGATATCTTCTCTGCTCAGGAGCGACATTCATGGATGCACAAACCCGTCGAGCCCAGGCGTTCAAGGCCTTGCATGAACGCGAAGGGGCCTTTGTCATTCCCAATCCGTGGGATGCCGGTTCCGCGAAAATGCTGGCAACGCTCGGCTTCGAGGCGCTGGCGACCACCAGTGCCGGTTTTGCTTTCTCCCTGGCCCGGCCCGATGGTGCCCTGGCGCTGGAGGACACGCTTGCCAATGTCCGGGCCATCGTGGCGGCCACTGACTTGCCGGTGGCGGTCGACCTGGAGAACGGCTTTGCCGATGGGCCCGAGGATTGCGCCCGCAACCTGCTTCGTGCGGCGCACGCCGGTGCGGTCGGGGGATCCATCGAAGATGCCACGGGGCGCGAAGAAAGCCCGATCTATTGCTTCGACCATGCCGTGGCGCGGATCAAGGCCGCAGCCGACGCGGTGCGCAGCCTGCCGTTTCCTTTCCTGCTGACGGCCCGCGCGGAAAACTTCCTGCACGGCAATCCCGATCTGGATGACACGATTCGTCGATTGAAGGCGTTCGCCGACGCAGGTGCCGATGTGTTGTATGCCCCGGGGTTAAGCACTGCCGAGCAAGTGCTCGCCGTGGTTCAGGCCGTGGCACCGAAGCCGGTCAACGTGTTGATGTCCGGGGCGCTGGACTTGACGGTTGCGCAGCTGAGCGAATTGGGCGTCAAGCGTATCAGCGTCGGTTCGGCCCTGGCCCTGGCGGCGTATGGCGAATTCTTCCGCGCTGCCGAGGAAATCCAGCAGCAGGGCACGTTCACCTTTACAAAACGCTCGATGCCGTTCAAGCAGGCCAACGAGCTGTTCAAGGGCTGATGATCGAGGCATGGCCGTGCGGGTTCTGAAAGGTTTGCTGGTGGTGGGGCTGTTGGTGGGCGTTGCGTTATTCGCGGTATGGCGGGGTTGGCTGTCGCTGCCGCCGCAGTGGAATCCCTGGGCGCCCCTGGATGTCAACGTCCCGCCGAACCTGCTGACCCGCTACAAGCTCATGGCCCTGCGCAACGACCCGCAGCTGTGCGACCAGGCCCTCGCGACATCCGGGTTGCGGACCGCTCGCCAGGCCGACAGTGGCGCCAAGTCTGATTGTCCGCTGACCAACGTGTTGAGGGTGCAGGGTGGCGAGGTGGCATTGAGTAGCAGCTTCCTGGCCAGTTGTCCGTTGGCGGTGGCGTTCGCCCTGTTCGAGCGCCATGCATTGCAGCCGGCGGCTATAGGTGCCTACGGGCAGAAAGTGACGCGGGTGGATCACCTGGGCAGTTTCGCCTGCCGCAACATGTACGGTCGGGAAACCGGTGCGCGCAGCCAGCATGCCACGGCCAGTGCGTTGGACATCGCTGGGTTTCGCCTGGCGAACGGTCGCACGATCAGCGTGCTCAGGGATTGGCCGAAAGACAGCAACGACGCTCGCTTCCTGCGCCAGGTACGCGACGGCGCCTGTGACATGTTCAGTGTGGTCTTGAGCCCGGATTACAACGCGGCGCACCGCAACCATTTCCATCTGGACGTGGGGCCGTGGTGGATCTGTCGGTAGAAGTATTTGTGTACAGGGCACCCGTCAGGCGGCGATACGCAGGTTCTGCAATACGATCGGGCGTGCCCAGCGGGTATCGAAATCCAGGGCTTTCTGCTGGGCCACGATTTCTTCTTCCGGGAATGGCGGGAAGGGCTTGTCCAGCAGGTCCAGTTCGAACTCGGCAATCGGCAGGTGCAGCGGGCGTGGCTGTGGAGCCGGGCCAGGTTCGGGCAGCGGTTGGCCGGCGGCGAGGACGATCGGGCGAACCCAGTGGCTCTCGAAGTTCTGCTGTTTTTGCTGGGCGGTGATCTCTTCTGGCGGGAAGGGTGGGAACGGTTTGTCCAGCAAGTCGAGTTCGAACTCAGCGATGGGCAGGAACAACGGCTCCGGTGGTTTGACCGGGGTGTCTTTCACGTCGAGAGTGCGTTGGCTGACGATGTGATCCAGCAACTCGGCGCCGAGGGTCGGTTCAACCGCTTCATCGAGGGCGACGGGCTGATAGCTGCCAGGCGCCGGTGCGTTTTCACCCAGTTGATCGGCCAGGGCCCGGGCAAAGAAATCCTGCCACAGGTGACTGACACCGCTCAGCGCTTGGGTGTTACGCAGGCTGTAATCGCCGTAAGGGGAGATAACGCCTATCGATGTGGATTGAATGTCTGACATTTTTTTCGGTCGACGCTCAGCTCTGGCAAAATGCCGTTCACCGTTGTTATCGGCCGTTTTTGCCGATCCTTAATTTTTTGAGTGTGTTTTCCATGAGCGAGCAACCTGCGGCCTGCCGCATCCACGTCCAGGCCCTGGCCCCGGCCTTCCAGCCTCAGGCTGAGCATTGGGCCCAGCGGCTTGGGCTGCCCCTTCAGGTGGATGAGAGCGAGTTTGCCTTGCAGATCGGCGAGCAGGGGCTGCAATTGCAGCAATTGGGGCCGGATGCGCCGGGGCCGGTGCGGGTGGATTTCGTCGAGGGCGGGGCGGCTCATCGCCGGTTGTATGGCGGCGGCAGCGGGCAGATGATCGCCAAGGCGGTCGGTATCGCCCAGGGTGTACGTCCACGCGTGCTGGATGCCACGGCCGGGCTGGGCAAGGACGCCTTCGTGCTGGCCAGCCTCGGCTGTGACATGAGCCTGATCGAGCGCCAGCCACTGATCGGTGCCTTGCTGGAGGACGGGCTGGCTCGTGGGGCCGAGGATTTCGACGTGGCCCCCATTGTGGCTCGTATGCACCTGCTCAAGGGCAATTCCATCGAGTTGATGCGTAACTGGGAAGGCGAGCCGCCCCAGGTGATCTACCTGGACCCGATGTTTCCCCACCGTGAGAAAACCGCTCTGGTGAAGAAGGAGATGCGTCTGTTCCGTCCTCTGGTGGGGGATGACACAGATGCCCCTGCATTGCTGGCAGCGGCCCTGGCCCTGGCGACCCATCGGGTGGTGGTCAAGCGCCCACGCAAGGCGCCGTGCATCGAAGGACCTAAGCCGAGCCATGGGCTGGAGGGCAAGTCCAGTCGTTACGATATCTATCCCAAGAAGGCGCTCAAGCCCTGATGTGGGAGCAAAGCTTGCTCGCGATAGCGGACCAGCCAGTATGAATGTTGAATGCGAAGCTGCTATCGCGAGCAAGCTTTGCTCCCACAGGCCCTTCCAGCCACCCAATACCTAAGGGCGATAAGCCCGCATGAACAACCCCACCACTTCCCGCACATGGGCCTCGGCCGCTTCGGCATCCAGCGGCGCGCCGCAGCCGTACAACAGCCGGAAATTCGGTGCACCCTTGATCAGGCAGAAGAAATGCTCGGCGGCATGGCGGGGTTTGTCGATGGACAGGGCGCCACTCTGGCTCATCTTGCCCAACAACCGTTCCATGCCGCAGAGCATCCGCTGTGGACCGGCTTCGTAGAAAATCGTCGAGAGTTTCGGATCCTGGCTGCCCAGGGCCATGATCAGCCGGTGCAGATTCACCGATTCAGCGCTGCTGATCAGTTGATGGAAGCCACGGGCGATGTTCAGCAGGACGTTTTCAATCGGCACGCCTTCAGGCCATTCGAAAAACAGCGGCGGTACCTGCTCTTCACACTTGGCGATCACGGCAGCGGAAAACAGTGTTTCCTTGTCGTTGAAATGGCTATAGACCGTCAGCTTCGACACGCCCGCCTCGGCGGCCACCGCGTCCATGCTGGTGCTGGCATATCCCATACTGAGAAACAGCCGTTTTGCCGCATCGAGAATGGCCTGGCGCTTGGCCAGATCCTTCGGACGGCCAGGGCCGCTGGGCGGGGAAAGATTGTTCGACATTCTTCGCTTTAATACTGGACTGGTGAGTTTGCTATTAATAACATACTCGCCAGTATAATTATTCCAAGCACCCTTAGCGAAAGGTCTCTCGTCATGTTCCGCTATGCGTCGTCCCTCGCCCTGCCAGTCAGTCTGGTTTTTTTATTGTCTGCGTGTGGCCATGACGAGCCGGTGTCCGTCGCCGTGCGCCCCGCCATGGTGGTCAAACCGGAGCCTTCGGCTCAGGCGACGCAAAGCTATCCCGGAGAAGTGCGGGCTCGTTTCGAGCCGGACCTGGCGTTTCGCATCGGCGGTAAAGTGAGCCGACGACTGGTCGAAGAAGGCCAGCGGGTCAAGGCCAATCAACCGCTGGCCGAACTGGACCCCCAGGATGTGCGCCTGCAACTGGAAGCTACCCGGGCCCAGGTCGCCGCCGCCGAGGCTAATCTCAACCTGGTGCGTGCTGAACGTGACCGCTACAAGACCTTGCTGGATCGGCAGATGGTCAGTCGCTCGCAGTACGACAACGCCGAAAATCTCTACCGTTCCGGCGCTGCCCGGCTCAAGCAGATCCAGGCCGAATTCGACGTCGCCAACAACCAGGCCAGCTATTCGGTCCTGCGCGCGCCCCAGGATGGTGTGGTGGCGCGGCGTTCGGTGGAAGTCGGACAGGTGGTGTCGGCCGGGCAGACCGTCTTCACCCTGGCCACCGATGGCGAACGTGAAGTGCTGATCAGCCTGCCGGAACAGAGTTTCGGTCGGTTCAAGATTGGTCAGCCTGTCTCGGTGGAGCTGTGGAGTCAGCCCGACCAGCGCTTCAGTGGGCATATTCGAGAACTCTCGCCGGCAGCGGACCCCAAATCCCGAACGTTCGCTGCTCGCGTAGCGTTCACGTCGGGCAGCGTTCCGGCTGAGCTGGGCCAGAGTGCGCGGGTGTTTATCCAGGCCGCGGACAAGGTGCCACTGTCGGTTCCACTTTCGGCGCTCACCGCCGAGAACGGCGCGACCTATGTCTGGGTGGTCAACCCCGACAACACGCTGAAAAAAGTCCCGGTGCGCGTTGGCGCCTTCGGCGAAAAGACCGTGCCGGTGCTTGAAGGCCTGAACCCCAATGATTGGGTGGTGGCGGCCGGCGTGCATGTGCTCCTCGACGGCCAGCAGGTACGGCCGGTGGATCGCTCCAACCGCGTGGTCAATCTGGCGGCCAAGGAGTAATCCCGATGGGTTTCAATCTTTCCGAATGGGCGCTGCGTAACCGCCAGATCGTACTGTTCCTGATGCTGTTGCTGGCTATCGTTGGTGCCCTTTCCTACACCAAGTTGGGTCAGAGTGAAGACCCGCCGTTTACTTTCAAGGCCATGGTCATCCGCACCAACTGGCCGGGCGCCACGGCCGAGGAAGTGTCCCGCCAGGTGACCGAGCGCATCGAAAAGAAGCTGATGGAAACCGGCGACTACGAGCGCATCGTTTCTTTCTCCCGCCCGGGCGAATCCCAGGTAACGTTCATGGCCCGCGACTCGCTGCATTCAGCGCAGATCCCCGAGCTGTGGTACCAGATCCGCAAGAAGGTCAGCGACATTCGCCATACTTTGCCGCCGGGCATTCAGGGACCGTTCTTCAACGACGAGTTCGGGACCACCTTCGGCAATATCTACGCCCTGACCGGCGACGGCTTCGACTACGGCGTGCTCAAGGACTACGCCGACCGCGTGCAGATCCAACTGCAACGGGTCAAAGACGTGGGCAAGGTCGAGCTGATCGGCCTGCAGGACGAGAAGATCTGGATCGAGCTGTCAAACGTGAAGCTGGCGACTCTGGGCTTGCCTTTGGCAGCCGTTCAGCAGGCCCTCGAAGAACAGAATGCGGTGTCCACCGCCGGCTTCTTCGAAACGGGCACGGAACGGTTGCAACTGCGGGTATCGGGGAATTTCCAGACGGTAGAAGAGATCCGCCGCTTTCCGATCCGGGTCGGCGACCGTACGTTCCGTATCGACGATGTGGCGGATGTGCGTCGTGGATTCAACGATCCACCCGCGCCACGCATGCGTTTCATGGGCGAAGACGCCATCGGCCTGGCCGTGGCCATGAAGGAGGGTGGCGACATCCTGATCCTGGGCAAGGCCCTGGAGGCCGAGTTCGCTCGAATCCAGAACAATCTCCCGGCCGGCATGCAGCTGCGCAAGGTGTCTGACCAGCCGGCGGCCGTGAAGACAGGCGTCGGCGAGTTCGTCCGGGTGCTGGTGGAAGCATTGGTCATCGTGTTGCTGGTGAGCTTCTTCTCCCTGGGGCTGCGCACCGGGATGGTGGTGGCCCTGGCGATTCCGCTGGTGCTGGCGATGACTTTCGCAGCGATGTATTACCTGGGGATCGGCCTGCACAAGATTTCCCTGGGCGCGTTGGTCTTGGCGCTGGGGCTGCTGGTGGACGATGCCATCATTGCAGTCGAGATGATGGCAATCAAAATGGAGCAGGGCTTCGACCGGATCAAGGCCGCCAGCTTCGCCTGGACCAGCACGGCGTTCCCGATGCTCACCGGTACGCTGATCACGGCGGCGGGCTTCCTGCCGATCGCCACGGCGCAATCGGGCACCGGCGAATACACCCGTTCGATCTTCCAGGTCGTGACCCTCGCGCTGGTAGCGTCCTGGGTGGCGGCGGTGGTGTTCGTGCCTTACTTGGGGGAAAAACTCCTGCCGGACCTGGCGAAAATTCATGCGGCCAAGCACGGCACCGGTGACGGGCATCCGGACCCTTACGCCACCCCGTTCTACCAGCGTGTCCGGAGACTGGTGGAGTGGTGCGTACGGCGACGCAAAACCGTGATCATGTTGACTGTGCTGCTGTTCGTGGGCTCGGTGGTGCTGTTCCGTTTTGTTCCGCAGCAGTTCTTCCCGGCGTCGGGCCGGCTGGAGCTGATGGTGGACCTGAAGCTTGAGGAGGGTGCCTCCCTGAGCAACACCGCCGAGCAGGTCAAGCGCCTTGAAGCCATGCTCAAGGACCATCCGGGCATCGACAATTATGTGGCCTATGTCGGTACTGGTTCACCGCGCTTCTACTTGCCTCTGGATCAACAGTTACCGGCGTCGAGCTTCGCCCAATTCGTGGTGCTGGCCAAGACCATCGAGGACCGTGAGCCGTTGCGCAGTTGGCTGATCACCACGCTGAACGAGCAATTCCCGACCCTGCGCTCACGGGTCACGCGCCTGGAGAACGGACCGCCGGTGGGTTACCCGGTGCAGTTCCGGGTCACCGGCGAACATATCGAGCAGGTCCGCGCCCTGGCACGCAAAGTGGCGACGAAGGTTCGCGAGAATCCCTATGTGGCCAATGTGCATCTGGATTGGGAAGAACCGAGCAAGGTCGTGTACCTGAATATCGATCAAGAGCGTGCCCGGGCCTTGGGTGTGAGCACCGTCGACTTGTCGAAATTCCTGCAAAGCTCCCTCATCGGCTCCAGCGTCAGCCAGTACCGGGAAGACAACGAGCTGATCGAGATCCTGCTGCGTGGCACCGTGCAAGAACGCACCGAACTGTCGCTGCTGCCAAGCCTGGCGGTGCCCACCGAGAATGGCGCCAGCGTGGCGCTGTCGCAGATCGCAACGTTGGAGTACGGCTTCGAAGAAGGTGTGATCTGGCACCGCAACCGGCTGCCGAGCGTGACCGTGCGGGCCGATATCTACGGCAAGGAGCAGCCGGCGACGCTGGTGCAGCAGATCTTCCCTACACTGGAACCGATTCAGGCCGAATTGCCGGACGGCTATTTGCTGGAGGTCGGGGGCACGGTCGAGGACTCGACCCGTGGCCAGAAATCGGTGAACGCCGGTGTACCGCTGTTCATCGTGGTGGTGTTGACGCTGCTGATGTTGCAACTGCGCAGTTTCTCGCGTACGGCCATGGTCTTTCTCACGGCGCCCCTGGGGCTGATCGGCGTGACGCTGTTTTTGCTGGTATTCCGCCAGCCGTTCGGCTTCGTCGCCATGCTGGGCACCATTGCGCTGTCGGGGATGATCATGCGCAACTCGGTGATCCTGGTGGATCAGATCGAACAGGACATCGAGGCCGGCCTCACGCCGTGGCAGGCGATCATCGAAGCCACGGTGCGTCGCTTCCGGCCTATCGTGCTTACCGCACTGGCGGCCGTGCTGGCGATGATCCCGCTGTCACGCAGCCTGTTCTTCGGCCCGATGGCCGTGGCAATCATGGGCGGGCTGATTGTGGCGACGGCGTTGACGCTGCTGTTCCTGCCAGCGTTGTATGCGGCGTGGTTCAGGGTCAAGAAAACCTGACTGCAGTTCTCTGACCGCCAAAAAACAATGTGGGAGCGAGCCTGCTCCCACAGGTGTTTTGTGCTAGGTGTCAGAGCGCGCCGAACACCTTCTTCGCCAGACTGGTCGCCGCCGCTGCCGGGTTCTCGCGAATGGTGGCTTCCTGCTTGCCGATCATTTCGAACAAGCCATCCAACGCTTGCTCGGTCACGTAGTTTTCGACGTTGGCGCTTTTCGCATCCAGCACACCGAAGGTCGCGGCCTGGCCGGCGAAGGCGTTGTATTTCTGGGCCAGGCCGACCTTGTCGGTGGCTTGCTTGACGATAGGCAGGAACTTGGCGCGGATCTGTTCGCGGCTGCTCTTGTTCAGGTACTGGGTGGCTGAATCGTTGCCACCGCTCAGAATAGCCTTGGCGTCGTTCACGCTCATGTTTTTCACTGCGTTGACCAGGATCGGCTGGGCCTGGACAACCGCGGCCTCGGCAGCCTGGTTCATGCTGGTTTCCAGCTGATCGACCTGATCGCCCATGCCGAAAGCTTTCATCTTGCTGGCAACTTTACCGAGCTTGCCCGGCAATTCGATCTTCACGTCCGGGTTGTTGCTGAAACCGCCGGGCGTGCCCAGTTGCTTGACCGCGATTTGTGCGCCTTGGGTCAAGGCATCCTTGAGACCGCCCGTGGCATCCGATTGCGACAGATCGCCCAGGGACAGGGCCATGGCATGGGCGCCGAACAACAGGCCGGCGCACAGGCCGGTGAAACGCAGGGTGGAACGGAACATGAGAGCGTCCTTGGTGAAGTAAAAGGAATCAGCGTGCCGCGTTGACGCGGATCTTCAATGGTTGTGGATCGTTGCCATCGAGGTGCACGGTGTGTTGTTCGGTGGTGACGAACATCAGTTGACCGTCGACTTCAATCCGAGCGCTGACGGCATAACGATGGCCTGGCTTGACCAGGGCCGGATCATAACTGAGGTGGAACGGCAGCGGGACCTGGCCGTTGACCGGGCCGCTCTGTTCATCGAGCACCACGGCCGGGGCATCGGCCAGGGATACGTCCTGCAGGCTCACGCTCAAGATCGCGGAGGGGGGCAGGGCGATGCGTTGCAGATAAAACACTTCGCCGTCGAGGCTGTGCTTGCCCGCCAGTGGCGCGCTGGAGCAGGCACTGAGGAGTGCGGCGAGGGCAATGATAAGAAGCTTGTTCATGGGGCAGTCCTTGATTGAAGGCGCCAGTCGACGAACTGGCGCCTGTGGGAAGATCAGTCCCGGGACACCGGGGCAACCTGATCCGCCGCGTCTTCACTGCGATGCAACGCCACTTGGCGGATCGACAGGCGAATCTCCGCCGGCAGCACCCGTTTCGCGGCGCCTTCGGCCAGTTCGCCCAACAGCTCGTGATAGCTTAGCTTGCCCGCTTCGTCCCGGCGCAGCACGTCGAGGTCCAGCAGGGTCTGGATGAAGTGGCGGAACAGGCTCTTGTCGAAGAACTCCGGGGCGTTCAGGCCATGAAGGATCGACAGGCGCTGGGCCATCACGGTACAGAGATCTTCCAGTTCCTCGGCGCTGATGCTGTTCTGGCCGCTGTTGAGCAGCAGCGAGACGGTCATGTAGAAGCGCTGCAAGGTCTGGGCGATGCTCTTGGACAGCAGCGTCAACAGCACGAAGTGCCGCGAGCTCGGGGCCGGGCGCAGGTACAGGTCCTTTTCGAAACGCAGCAGGCCTTGTTCAACGAACGCTTCGAGCCACTGGTCGACTACACCGTCGAGTTCTTCCGGCGACCAGCGGATGAACAGCTCCGATTGCAGGTATGGGTACAACGCGTGGGTGTAGCGCAGGATCTGCTCGCGGCTCATGCGCGAAGTGCTCTGGAAGAAACTGGCCAGTAACGCCGGCAGGGCAAAGATGTGCAGCACATTGTTGCGGTAGTAGGTCATCAGTACCGCGTTCTGCTCGTCCAGATACAGGATCTTGCCGAGGGCATCGCTCTGTTCCGACAGCAGGTCCATGCCCTTGACGTGCTCGATCAACGCCCGGCCGTCGCCCGCGGGCAGGGTGGTGTGGGGCGAATACGGCACTTTGCGCAGCAACGCCAGGTATAAATCCAATACACGGGCCATGGCGCGGTCGTCCAGGGCCAGGCGGCTGGTGGACAGCAGGGCCAACGCCACAAGGTTGACCGGGTTGATCGCGGCGGCTTCGTTCAGGTGCCGCGCCACGCGCTCGCCCAGGCGATGGGTGGTTGCGTTGAGCCAGGCCGGCTTGAATTGCGGGCCGAGTTCCTGCTGGCGCCAGCCGGGCTGCTCACCGTCGAGGAATTCGGCCAGCTTGATCGGTTCGCCGAAGTTCACTGCCACCTGGCCGAAGCGTTGCTTGAGGGCGCCGATGACCTTGAAGATATCGAAGATCGATTCCTTCTTCTTGCTGGCTCCGCGCAGTTCGCCCAGGTAGGTGCGGCCTTCCAGTACCCGCTCATAGCCAATGTAGACCGGCACGAACACGATGGGCGTGCGCGATGAGCGCAGGAAGCTGCGCAGGGTGATGGCGAGCATGCCGGTCTTGGGTTGCAGCATGCGTCCGGTGCGTGAGCGACCGCCCTCGACGAAGTACTCCACCGGGAAGCCCTTGGTGAACAGCGTGTGCAGGTATTCGTTGAACACAGCGGTGTAGAGCGGGTTGCCCTTGAACGTACGGCGCATGAAAAACGCTCCGCCACGGCGCAGCAGGCCACCGATGACCGGCATGTTCAGGTTGATGCCGGCGGCAATGTGCGGTGGCGTCAGGCCGTTTCGGAACAGCAGATACGACAGCAACAGGTAATCGATATGGCTACGGTGGCAGGGCACATAGATGACCTCGTGACCGGGCGCGATCGCTTGCACATTCTCGATGTGGTTGACCTTGATGCCATCGTAGATCTTGTTCCAGAACCAGCTCAGCACCACTTCGAGGAAGCGGATCGCGGTGTAGGTATAGTCCGAGGCGATTTCGTTGCCGTAGCGCAGGGCCTGGGCCTTGGCTTTCTCGGCAGAAATCTTTTCCCGTTCGGCCTCGTCGGCAATCGCCTGCTTGACCAGCGGCTGGTTCACCAACCCTTTGACCAGGTTGCGTCGGTGGGAAATATCGGGCCCGATCACCGCTGCTTTCAAGTTGCGAAAATGCACCCGCAGAATCCGCTGGGCCATGCGCACGGTACGTTCGTGGCCCTTGTCGTGCTCGATCAGCTCGCGCAGGTGGATCGGCGCGGAGAACTGCACGCGGGTCTTGCGACCCAGGATCATGATGCTCAACAGGCGGCGCAGACGCCCGGTGACCGCCCAGCTGTCGGCGAACAACAGCTTCCACGGGCTGGACTCGCTGTCCGGTGATTGGCCCCAGAACACGCTCACGGGAATGATCTGCGCATCTTCGGCGGCGTCATGGCTCAGCACGTTGACCAGCCGCGTCAGCGTTGGCGGCGCGCCGCGTTTGTCCTGGCGCCCGAGCCAGTCCGGGGCCGGTGTCAGATAGAAAAATGCCGCCGGTTCCAACAGCTGGCCCACCGACACCGGCAATACCGGACGGGGCAGGCCGGCCTTGGTGCACTCGGTGTCGAGCACCGCCAGGTCGGTGAGCGAAGGGTCTTGCAGGACGTAGAACACCGGACGGCTGCGGTCGAGATTGAGGGTGAAGGACGACTGGTTGATCGTTTCGGAGCGAACCCAGAGGTACAGCAGTCGGCGCAGGGTGCCAAACACAAGACGGCGGAGCGGAGAACGGGTCATACGGCTTCTGCGTGAGTGGATGAAACCGAGCGGATGCTCGGGCTCGCTAGTTTGCAGGATTCATCGAAAATCGGCAAAAAAGCGGCGAAGTAAAGTCAGTTGAGAGTTTTTGCGGCTGTCTTATACTCGGTCGGCTGGCTGCCTCCGCCTCCCTCATGGACGGCTGGACGGTGGCGAAAGTTCGAACAGCCGACCTAAAAATAAGAATGGGAGTGAGCATCATGGCAGCACGTGAAACCGGCAACGTGAAGTGGTTCAACGACGCGAAAGGCTACGGCTTCATCCAGCGTGAGGGCGGAGCAGACGTATTCGTGCATTACCGTGCGATCCGTGGCGAAGGCCACCGTTCGCTGACCGAAGGCCAGAAGGTCGAATACGCGGTGGTGGAAGGGCAGAAGGGCTTGCAGGCTGAGGATGTGGTGGGGTTGTAAACCCTGATTACACAGAACTCATTGTGGGAGCGGGCTTGCTCGCGAATGCAGTGTGTCAGTCGATACTTTCATTGCCTGACACACTGCACTCGCGAGCAAGCCCGCTCCCACATGAGATCTGCGTTCACATTGAAGCAGACTACCTCAAGCCGTTCGCCAGGTAATCTCCTCTTCCCCATCGGCACTGATCCGAATCCAGCGATCAGCTGAATCCTCGCCTTCCTCTTCCACCCACGAACCGGGCGCGCAGCGCACTTCGACGTTCAGCGCGGCGTAGGCGGCGCGGGCGCAGGCGATGTCGTCGTCCCATGGGGTCTGGTCGCTTTCCAGGTACAGGCTGTTCCATTTGCCGACGGCCTTGGGCAGCCAGGTAACCGGGATGTTGCCGGCCTTGCATTTGTAGGTCTGGCCCTTCTGGGTCCAGTCGCTGCACGGGCCCAGGGTCTGGCTCAGCCAGGCGGCGATGGCCTTGTGGTCGACGTCGGCGTCCTTGAGGTAAATCTCGATATCAGGTTGGCGCATGGATGTCCTCGCTGCGGTCTTGAAAAATCCATTCGCGGATTTGATCGGTTATTGAAGAACGAAATAATCGTAGCGCATCGACACGGTGACCTCGAACGGCTCGGCCTGTTCGATCACGCTGGTGCGGCGTTCGGCGCTGGCGCGCCAGCCGTGGGGCGTCATCGCCAGCAGATTGGCGCGGTCCTGGCCGTTGTCGAGCGTGAGCTTGAATTCCAGGGTTTCGCTGTGATCCAGCGCCATGCCCGCCGGCACCAGGGCCAAATGCTTATCATCGGTGTATTCGCGCACTTCGTCATACAGCCGCTCGCGCAGTTCCATCAGGTGGCCGCGGGTGGGGCCGACTTTCATCAGGCCGCCACCGGGGCTGAGCAGGCGCTTGGCTTCCTCCCAGTCCAATGGGCTGAACACGCTCGCCAGGAACTGACAGCAACCGTCCGCCAGCGGAACCCGGGCCATGCTGGCGATCAACCAGGTCAGGCGCGGGTTGCGTTTGCAGGCGCGCTTGACCGCCTCGCGGGAGATATCCAAGGCGTAGCCATCGGCCTCGGGCAAGGCGTCGGCGATCTGCGCGGTGTAGTAACCCTCGCCACAGCCAATGTCCAGCCAACGCCCCGGCGCTCGTTCTGCGGCCAGTTCGGCGAGCCGCCGGGCCACCGGCGCGTAGTGCCCGGCGTTGAGGAAATCGCGACGGGCTTCGACCATGGCCTGGTTGTCGCCCGGGTCGCGACTGTTCTTGTGCTGCACCGGCAAAAGGTTCAGGTAGCCCTGGCGTGCGCGGTCGAACCGATGGCCGGCCGGGCAGGCCACACCATTATCCACCGAATTGAGCGGTTCACTGCAGATCGGACAGGCGAGCATCAGGCGAGCAACTTGATCAGCGTCTTGTAGTAAATCTCGGTCAGCACGTCGAGATCGGCTGCCAGCACACGCTCATTGACCTGGTGGATGGTCGCGTTGACCGGTCCCAGCTCCACCACTTGGGTGCCCATGGTGGCGATGAAGCGACCATCGGAGGTGCCGCCGCTGGTGGACGCGTGGGTTTCGCGGCCGGTGACGTCCCTGATGCTCGACGATACGGCGTCCAACAACGCACCCGGTTCGGTGAGGAACGGCAGGCCGGACAGCGCCCAGTCGATGTGCCAGTCCAATTGATGCTTGTCGAGAATGTCGGCGACGCGCTGTTGCAGGCCTTCGACGGTGGATTCGGTCGAGAAACGGAAATTGAACACCGCCTCCAGCTCACCGGGGATCACGTTGGTGGCGCCGGTACCGGCGTTGAGGTTGGAGATCTGGAAACTGGTGGGCGGGAAAAAGTCGTTGCCATGATCCCAATGTTCCGCGGCCAATTCCGCCAGGGCTGGCGCGGCCAGGTGGATCGGGTTTTTCGCCAGGTGTGGATAAGCCACGTGGCCCTGCTTACCGCGCACGGTCAATTTGGCGCCGAGGGAGCCGCGTCGGCCGTTCTTCACTACGTCGCCCACGAGGGTGGTGCTCGACGGTTCGCCAACGATGCACCAGTCCAGTCGCTCCTGGCGGGCCTTGAGGCGCTCCACGACGGCTTTGGTGCCGTGGTGTGCCGGGCCTTCTTCATCGCTGGTGATCAGGAAAGTCACCGAGCCCTTGTGGTCCGGGTAATCGGCGACGAAACGTTCGGCTGCCACCACCATGGCCGCCAGGCTGCCTTTCATGTCCGCTGCGCCACGGCCACAGAGCATGCCGTGTTCATCGATGACCGCATCGAACGGGTCGAGCTGCCATGCCTGCACCGGACCGGTGGGCACCACATCGGTGTGCCCGGCGAAACACAGCACCGGTCCGTCATGCTTGCCATGGCTGGCCCAGAAGTTATCCACATCTTCGATGCGCATCGGCTCGAGCGTAAAGCCCGCGTTGCCCAGACGCTGCATCATCAGTTTCTGGCAATCGGCATCCACCGGCGTCACGGACGGGCGGCGGATCAGGTCGCAGGCGAGTTGCAGGGTCGGCGAGAGGTCGGCGGGGGCCGTCATGGAAAGCTCCGGATCAGGGAATAAAGGCGGGACCCTTGTGGGAGCGGGCTTGCTCGCGAAGGCGGTGTGTCAGGCAATTGATAGATGACTGAATATACCGCCTTCGCGAGCAAGCCCGCTCCGACAGGTCTGAGTCCGGCCGTTGGTTAGTGTTCGGCCAGCACTCACAAGATGGCGGTTATCTTATAGCAAAACGACGACTGTTTGGTTTCCGGTGCCCTATAATGCGCGCCGGTTTTTGGGGTAACGGTCATGAGTACAGAAGATCCACGGTTTGCCGGCATCGCTCGGTTGTATGGCATCGAAGGTCTGGAGCGCCTGAGGGCGGCCCACGTGGCGATTGTCGGGGTGGGCGGTGTCGGTTCCTGGGCGGCGGAGGCCATTGCCCGCTGCGGTGTGGGCGAGATTTCCCTGTTCGACCTGGACGACGTCTGCGTCAGCAACGCCAACCGTCAGTTGCACGCCCTGGACAGCACGGTCGGCAAGCCCAAGGTCGAGGTGATGGCCGAGCGGCTGCGCGGCATCAATCCCGACTGTACGGTGCACGCGGTGGCGGATTTCGTCACCCGTGACACCATGGCCGAATACATCACACCGAACATCGACTGTGTCATCGACTGCATCGACAGCGTGAATGCCAAGGCGGCACTGATCGCCTGGTGCAAGCGCCGCAAGATCCAGATCATTACTACGGGTGGCGCGGGCGGGCAGATCGACCCGACGCTGATCCAGGTCTGCGATCTGAACCGCACGTTCAACGATCCGCTGGCGTCCAAAGTGCGCTCGACCTTGCGCCGCGACTACGGCTTTTCCCGCACCGTGACCCGCCACTACAGCGTGCCGTGCGTGTTCTCCAGCGAGCAACTGCGCTACCCGAAGCCGGATGGCAGCATCTGCCTGCAGAAGAGTTTTGTCGGCGACGGCGTGAAGCTCGACTGCGCCGGCGGGTTTGGCGCGGTGATGATGGTGACGGCAACGTTCGGCATGGTCGCGGCGACCAAGGCTGTGGATAAGATCGTCGCGGGTGTGCGGCGGCCGGCTGACCGGGTCAAGCCTCAGACTTGAGGGTGTCGCTGATGGCCTCTTCGCGAGCAAGCCCGTTCCTACAGTGGATATGGGGTGTACACAAGATTTGTGTTCGATGAGATCCCCTGTGGGAGCGGGCTTGCTCGCGAAGCTATTAGCGGTTCCGAGTCAACTCAACCATCCGCTGCAATACCGCATTCAACCCATTACTGCGCGAAGATGAAAGCTGGCGTGACAATCCCAGCTGATTGAACCAGCCCGGCAGATCCACCTGCTGCAATTCGGCGGCGGACAGTCCGTTGACCCGCGCCAGCAGCAACGCCACCAACCCCCGGATCAACCGCGCATCGCTGGCTGCGCGGAATTGCCAGTGACCATCCTGCAACCGTCCCACCAACCACACCTGGCTTTCACAGCCGCTGACCAGGTTGGCCTCGCATTTGTCCGCGTCGCTCAGGGGTGGCAGGCGCTCGCCCCATTGCATCAACAGCCGGGCGCGTTGTTCCCAGCCTGAGGCGTCCTGGAAGATCTGCAGCGCCGCGACGGCGTCGTCCGGCAGGTTCATCGCAGCATCTCCAGGGCCTGATCCATTGCTTCGAAGAAACGTTCGATGTCGGCGGAGTCGTTATACAGCGCCAGCGACACCCGGATCGCCCCCGACAAATGCAGATGCTTAAACAGCGGCATGGCGCAATGATGTCCGGCGCGTACGGCGATGCCTTGCTCGGTCAACAGATGGGCGAGGTCGGCGTTGTGAATGCCCTCGACCACGAAACTGACCAGCGCCAGGCGTGGGTTGCCTACCAGACGCACGCCGTTGCGCGCGAGCAGGCCGTGGAGCAGATAGTCGTGCAGCGCCGTCTCGTGATCGACGACCGCTCGGGCATCGAGACCGGACAGGTAATCCAGGGTCGCCCCCAGGCCGATCACGCTGGCAATGGGCGGTGTGCCGGCCTCGAAGCCCAGCGGTGCGGGGCGGAAACTGGCGCTGTGGTAATCGGCCTGCTGCACCATCTCGCCGCCGAATTGCCAATGACGCAGCTTGCCAAGAGCTTCATCGCGACCGAACAGGACGCCGAGCCCTTCGGGGCCGTAGAGCTTGTGGCTGGAAAATACGTAAAAATCACAACCCAGGGCGTGCACGTCATGGCGACCGTGGACCACGCCCTGCGCGCCATCGATTACCGTCAGCGCCCCTTGGGCCTTGGCCAGCGCCAACAGCGCCGGCAAGGGTTGCCAGGTCCCCAGCACGTTGGACAACTGACTCACCGCCAGCAGCCGTGTACGCGGACCGATGAGTTCAGCGGCTGCGTCGAGGTCAATCACCCCACAGGCATCGAGTGGCAACACCACCAGCTTCAGCGAACGGCGCTCGGCCAACTGCTGCCAGGGCAACAGGTTGGCATGATGTTCCAGGGCGCTGATGACGATCTCATCGCCCGGAACGAATAGAGGCTCCAGCCCATAGGCCAGGAGGTTCAGCGCCGAAGTGGCGCCATGGGTAAAGACGACCTGCCCGCAGCTCCCCGCATTAAGCCATTGCGACACTTTGAGGCGGCTGTCCTCGAACGCCTGGGTGGCGTGGGCGCCCGGCAAATGCTGCGCACGGTGCACGTTGGCGGCGCCATTGGCGTAGTAGTGCGCCAGGGCGTCCAACAGGGCTTGGGGTTTTTGCGTGGTGGCGGCATTGTCCAGGTAGGTCTGGCCTTGCCGTTGAAGGGCGGCGATGGCCGGGAAATCGGCACGCCAGGGGGAGGGAATCAACATGCTTTCGGGCCCTGCTGGAGTGACGCCGTCACCTGTGGGGGTAAGTGTGCTCCCACAGGTGACGGTGAAGCGGCTTAGTTATGCGCGTGCAGTGCTTCGTTCAGCTCGATGGCCGACTTGTGGGTCTTGCACTCCACCGCACCCGTCTCGGAGTTGCGACGGAACAGCAGGTCCGGTTGGCCGGCCAGGTCGCGGGCCTTGACCACTTTGACCAGTTGGTTGTTCTCGTCCAGCAGCGCGACCTTGGTGCCAGCGGTCACGTACAGGCCCGATTCCACGGTATTGCGGTCGCCCAGCGGGATGCCGATGCCGGCGTTGGCGCCGATCAGGCAGCCTTCGCCGACCTTGATCACGATGTTGCCGCCGCCCGACAGGGTGCCCATGGTCGAGCAGCCGCCGCCCAGATCCGACCCCTTGCCGACGAACACACCGGCCGAGACACGACCTTCGATCATGCCCGGGCCTTCGGTACCGGCGTTGAAGTTGACGAAACCTTCGTGCATCACGGTGGTGCCTTCGCCCACATAGGCGCCCAGACGCAACCGCGCGGCATCGGCGATGCGCACACCGGCCGGAACCACGTAGTCGGTCATTTTCGGGAACTTGTCCACCGAGAACACTTCCAGCAACTCGCCGCGCAGGCGGGCTTCGAGCTGGTGCTCGGCCAGTTCGCTCAGGTCGATTGCACCCTGGCTGGTCCAGGCGACGTTCGGCAGCAGGGGGAAGATGCCGGCCAGGTTCAGGCCGTGAGGCTTGACCAGGCGATGGGACAGCAAGTGCAGCTTGAGGTAGGCCTCAGGCGTGGAGCTCAGTTGGGCATCTTCGGCCAGCAGGGTGGCGACCAGAGGCTTGTGGCTCTCGGCCAGGCGAGTCAGCAGCTTGGCTTGCGCGGCATCGACGCCCTTGAGGGCTTCGGCCAGTTGCGAGGCTTGAGCGGTGGTGAAGGTGATGGCCTGGTTGCCTTCACTGTAACCCAGGATCGGCGCGACGGCCTTGACGATATCGGCCGACGGATTGAGCAGTGGCTGTGCGTAGAACACTTCCAGCCAGGCGCCTTGACGGTTTTGAGTGCCGACACCGAAGGCCAGGCTGAACAGAGTAGTGGACATGAACGTTACCTCAAAAAAATGGACAGGGCAGGCTTACTGAAGCGCCGCCGCGTAGATATCAGGCTTGAAGCCAATCAGGGTTCGGTCACCGAGATCGAGCACCGGGCGCTTGATCATCGAGGGTTGGGCGAGCATCAGTTCGATGGCTTTCGTCTGGTCGAGATCGGCTTTGCGTTCGTCGTCGAGCTTGCGAAAGGTCGTACCGGCACGGTTCAACACCACTTGCCAGCCATGCTCGTTGCACCATTGGGTCAGGTGCTCACGGTCGATGCCGGCAGTCTTGTAGTCGTGAAATTCATAGCGTACTGCGTGTTCATCGAGCCAGGTGCGCGCCTTTTTCATCGTGTCACAGGCTTTGATGCCGAAAAGGTGCAACGTTTTGCTTGAATCGGTCAAGGAACTGCCCCCTTTGCAGGTGCTGGAAATAAAAGGTGAAGGATTATGCCATGACCGGACGGTTGTGGGAGCGAGGCTTGCCCGCGATGAGCGTTGACGCGATCTCCTGGCGGACCGAGGTGCTTTCATCGCGAGCAAGCTTTGCTCCCACCGCTTGCGCACTAAAGAGCTGCTGCGACATAGGTGTAACGGCCAAGTTAATCCTAGGCGGTTAATATGGCACTTCAACGGCAAGCTGTTGCCGGATGTGTGTCGCTGCAAGTGGAAACCGTTATGCAAAGCGCTTATACCGTCCTGATCCTGTTGATGTTGGTGGGCGTGTCGCGCCTGATCGGACGGTTGATCCCACTGCCCCTGCCACTGGTGCAGATCGGCGCCGGAGCCGTGCTGGCCTGGCCCTCCCTGGGCCTGCACGTGGCCCTTGATCCTGAGCTGTTCCTGTTTCTCTTCCTGCCGCCGCTGCTGTTCTCCGATGGCTGGCGCATGCCCAAGCGGGAGCTGTGGCGCCTGCGTGGGCCGATCCTGACGCTGGCGGTGGGGCTGGTGTTGTTCACGGTGGTGGGCGCCGGCTACTTCATTCATTGGCTCCTGCCGAGTATCCCGTTGCCGGTGGCCTTTGCCCTGGCGGCGGTGTTGTCGCCTACCGATGCCGTGGCTGTCTCGGCGATTGCCCGGGATCGCTTGCCCGCACCGCTGATGCACATGCTACAGGGCGAAGCGCTGATGAACGATGCGTCGGGCCTGGTGACCTTCAAGTTCGCCCTGGCGGCGGCCATCACCGGGGTGTTTTCCCTGGCCAATGCCAGCCTGACGTTCGTGCTGGTGGCGGTAGGTGGACTGCTCGTCGGGGTCGCCTTGAGCTGGTTGATGGGACGCCTGCGAGCCTGGATGGTCGCCCGGGGCTGGGACGACCCGGCCACCCATGTGGTGTTCATGTTATTGCTACCCTTCGCCGCCTACGTGGTGGCAGAGCGACTGGGCGCCTCGGGCATTCTCTCGGCGGTGGCGGCGGGGATGATGCAGAGCTGGCTCGACCTGCTGCCACGCCAGACCGGCACGCGGCTGCTCAATCGCAGTGTGTGGACGTTGCTGGAGTTCGCCTTCAACGGTTTGATCTTCCTGCTGCTGGGCTTGCAGTTACCGGACATCATCAAGGCCGTGACCAGCCACGAAACCACGCTGTGGCCAACCCTGTTCTATCGCTGCCTGGATGTCGTGGTGATTTTCCTGGTGCTGCTGGTGCTGCGGTTCGTCTGGGTGCAGAGCATCTGGCGCCTGTCCGGGTTGTTGCGGCGCTGGCGTGGCCAGGGGGAACTGACACTGGTGCCCACCGCGCGCTCCTGCTGGCTGCTGACGTTCGGTGGCGTGCGCGGCGCGGTGACCCTGGCGGGCGTGCTGTCGGTGCCGATGCTGTTGGGCGCGGGCGAGGCGTTTCCCGAGCGGGACCTGCTGATCTTCATTGCCGCCGGGGTGATCCTGTTGTCATTGATCGCGGCCTGCATTGCCTTGCCGCTGTTACTGAAGGGCATCGAAAAAAGCCCCGATGACAAGCGCCGCAACGAAGTCCGCGAGGCCTGGCGCAAGACCGCTGAAGCGGCGATCCGCGCGCTGGAAGTGGAGGAGCCGAGCGAGGCGACAAGTACACCGGATGCGGCCCAGGCGGCGCTGGCTACTGAGGTCAAGGCGCGGTTGATGTCCGAGTATCGTCATCAGCTCGACGTGTTCAACGACTCCGCCGAGGCCCAGGCGTTGGCATTCGAAATGGACCTGCTGGAGCGCCGGCTGCGCTTGAAGGCTTATCGGGCGCAACGGCTGGAGTTGTATCGCCTCAGTCGTCATCACCAGATCGGGGATGATGTACTGCGTGAGGTGCTGGGGGAGTTGGATCTGGCGGAGGCGAATTTGGGGTTGGGTAAATAGTAGTTTTGCGCAGGACTCATTGTGGTGAGGGGATAAATCCCCTCGCCACAGAACTTCAGTGTTCAACCGAAACGGTCCATCACCCCCGACGCTGGATGAACGCCCGAATCCGCTCCGCCGCTTCCACACACTCCGCCAGCGGCGCAACCAGGGCCATGCGCACGCGCCCGGCCCCTGGATTGACGCCATCCACATCGCGGGACAGATAGGATCCCGGCACCACGGTCACGTGTTCCTGTTCGAACAGGTCGCGGCAGAACGCTGCGTCATCGCCAGCCACATTCGGCCACAGGTAGAAGCTGCCATCAGGACGTTGCACGTCCAGCACCGGGCTGAGGATTTCCAGCACGGCGTCGAATTTCTCTCGGTACAGCGCCCGGTTGGCCCGCACGTGTTCTTCGTCGTTCCATGCAGCGATGCTCGCCAGTTGGGTCTGAACGGGCATCGCGCACCCGTGGTAGGTGCGGTACAGCAAAAAGCCCTTGAGCACGTCCGCGTCGCCAGCGACGAAGCCGGAGCGCAGGCCTGGCAGGTTGGAGCGCTTGGACAGGCTGTGGAACACCACGCAACGCTTGAAGTCCTTGCGACCCAGTTCGACGCAGGCATTGAGCAGGCCCGGCGGCGGGCTCTGTTCGTCGAAATACAGTTCGCTGTAGCACTCGTCCGCAGCGATCACAAAATCGTGCTCGTCGGCCAAGGCGATGAGCTTCTTCAGTACATTCACCGGAATCAGGGCGCCGGTCGGGTTGCCAGGGGAGCACAGGAACAGGATCTGGCAGCGTTTCCAGATGTCTGGCGACACGGCGTCGAAGTCCGGATTGAAACCGTTTTCGTCCAGGCACGGCAGGTAATGCGGCTTGGCCCCGGCCAGGAACGCGGCGCCTTCATAGATCTGGTAGAACGGGTTCGGGCTGACGACCAATGCGTCGTCGCCACGGTTGACCACGGTCTGGGTGAAGGCGAACAGCGCTTCGCGGGTGCCGTTGACCGGCAGCACGTGGCGCGCCGGGTCGATCCAGCCGTTCGGTACATTGAAACGACGTTCGCACCAGCCGGTGATGGCTTCACGCAGTTCCGGGATGCCGAGGGTGGTCGGGTATACAGCCATTTTTTCCAGATTACTGGCCAGGGCTTCAGTCACGAAGCTGGGCGAGCGATGTTTGGGCTCGCCGATGGACAGGGCGATCGGGCGCTTGTCCGGGTTTGGCGTGACGCCGCCCAGCAGGGCACGGAGCTTTTCGAACGGGTAGGGCTGCAACTGGTTCAGAGCGTTGTTCATCGAGGGCCTCTTCGAAAGTGGGGCGCTGTCCTTTGTGTGTGGGAGCGGGCTTGCTCGCGAAAGCGGTGTATCAGCTGTAGCGAAGTCGACTGACACTCCGCTTTCGCGAGCAAGCCCGCTCCCACAAAGGGAAGTTTTGTTGGTTCAGATGTTGATGCGCGTCGGGCTGATATCGGGTTCCTGGCTGACGCTCAAATGCCGGACGATCGCGTCCTGCAGGCGGCTGCACAGCTGCGGGTCGGACAACGGTTGGTTATGCGCATCGGTGATGAGGAACACGTCCTCCACCCGCTCGCCCAGGGTGGCGATCTTGGCGTTCTGCAACGACAGGTCGAACTCCAGGAAAATATGCCCGATCCGCGCCAGCAGGCCCGGACGGTCCGGGGCGCTGAGTTCCAGTACCGTGACCTGGCGCAGGGCGTCGTTGTGGATGGTCACTTGGGGTGCAAACGCGAAGTGCTTGAGCTGGCGTGGTACCCGGCGCTGGATGATGGTCGGATAGTCCGCCGGGTTACGCAGGGCCTCGGTGAGGCCGTCGCGAATCTGCTTGACCCGTGCCGGGTTGTCGCCGATCGAATCGCCATCGGTGTCCAGCACGATGTAGGTGTCGAGGGTGAACTGGCTGCTGGACGTGATGATCCGGGCATCGTGGATGTTGAGGTTGAGTTGGTCCATCGCGGCCACGGTCACGGCGAAGAAATCATGCTGGTCCGGGGCATAGATGAAGATTTGCGTGCCACCCTCGAACTCGCGCTGGGTGGTTTCCTTGATCAACACCAGGGGGCCGCCGTCGGCTGGCTGCTGCAGGATCGCGTCGCTGTGCCAGGCCACGTCGCCTGCGGTATGACGCAGGAAATAGTCATCGCCCAATTGCGACCAGAGCTGTTCGACATCGTCCGGGTCGGTGCCGCCGCGCACCAGGATGTCCAGGGCCGCGCTTTGGGTGCGACGGATCTGTTCTTCCCGGTCCACCGGGTTTTCCAGGCCGCGACGCAAGGCGCGCTTGGTCTCGGTGTAAAGCTGGCGCAGCAGGCTGGCACGCCAGGAATTCCACAGCGTGGGATTGGTGGCATTGATGTCGGCCACGGTGAGTACGTAAAGGTAGTCCAGGCGCGTTTCATCGCCGACGGTCTGGGCGAAGTCGTGGATTACCTGCGGGTCGGACAGGTCCTTGCGCTGGGCCGTAGTCGACATCAACAAGTGATTCTGTACCAGCCAGACGATCAGCCGGCTGTCCCAGACCGGCAGTTGATGCCGCTGGCAGAACGCCTCCGCATCCACGGCGCCGATCTCGGAGTGGTCGCCGTGACGACCTTTGCCGATGTCGTGATACAGCCCGGCCATGTAGATCAGTTCGGGCTTGGGCAGCTTGCCCATGAGCTTGCTGGCCAGCGGGAATTTCTCGGATACCGGGGTGTATTGCAGCTTACGCAGGTGCTTGATCAGGTTCAGGGTGTGGGCGTCGACCGTATAGATGTGGAACAGGTCGTGCTGCATCTGCCCGACGATGAAACCGAACTCCGGCAGATAGCGTCCCAGGATCCCGTAACGGTTCATGCGCCGCAGATTGCGGTGCACGCCGATCTTGCATTTGAACAACTCGATGAACAGGCTGGTATTGCGGATATCGTGGCGGAAGTCGTCATCGATCAGGTGACGGTTCTCCCGCAGCAGGCGGATGGTATCGGCCCGCACTCCCTTGATTTCCGGCTGCTGGGCCATGAGCACGAAAATTTCGATCATGGCGAAAGGCGTGCGGCGAAACACGTTCGCGTTGCGTGCTTCGATGTAGCCATCGTGCAACTGGAACCGGGCGTTGATGGGTTGTGGTGGCTCGGCGTCTTCCGGCGCGAGGATGACCTCCTCGAAGTGTTGGATGATCAGCTCGCTAAGCTGGGCAATGCTCATCACCACCCGGTAGTACTGCTGCATGAAGTTTTCGATGGCCTGCTTGGCATCACTTCCTTCGAAGCCCAGCAGGCCCGCGATGGAGCGCTGGTGATCGAACAGCAAGCGGTCCTCGGCGCGTCCGGCGAGCATGTGCAGGGCGTAGCGAACTTTCCACAGAAATTCCTGGGACGACGCCAGCAGGGCATTTTCGCTCTCCACCAGGAACCCTTCGCCAGCCAGGGCCCGCAGGTTCAGGGTTCCGTACTCGCGACGGGCAACCCAGAGGATGGTCTGGATATCCCGCAGTCCGCCGGGGGAGCCCTTGACGTTGGGTTCCAGGTTGTACTCGGTGTCGTTGTACTTGTGGTGGCGGGCCTTCTGCTCGGCATGCTTGGCCAGGAAAAAGTCCTTGCTGGGCCACATGTGCGCCGTGCTGGTGACGTCGAGCATGCGCTGGCGAAGGTGCTCGGGGCCAGCGATGGTGCGGCTTTCCATCAGGTTGGTGATGACCGTCAGGTCGGCACGGGCTTCATCGGCGCATTCCTGCACTGAACGCACGCTCTGGCCGACTTCCAGGCCAATGTCCCAGAGCAGCGTCAGGAAGCGCTCGATGGAGTCGCGAAAGACTTCGTGGTCGGCGCCGTCCAGCAGGATCAGCAGATCGATGTCGGAATAGGGGTGCAGTTCGCCACGACCATAGCCGCCCACCGCCACCAGGGCGATGTGGGTGTCGGGGCTCCAGTTGAACTGCTCCCAGGCCCTTTGCAGGATGTTATCGACGAACCAGGCACGGTCCTCGATCAGCCGACGGATATCCCGGCCATTGCGAAAGCGCTGGTCGAGCACTTCACGGGCCTGGCGGATCGCCTTCTTGAAGGCCGCGATGGGGCTTGCCTTCAGGGCCAGTTCAGCCTGGAACTGGCCGCGGTCGAAGAGTTCGGGATCCACCTGCGGCATCGAATGGCTTTCCTTTCTATCTATAGCTGGTGTCGGTTCAGGCGGAAACGCGAGGGATGGTGTCGTCGCTGCGCAGGGTAAAGATCTCGTACCCGGTCTCGGTGACCAGCAGGGTATGCTCCCATTGGGCCGACAGCTTGCGGTCCTTGGTGATGGCCGTCCAGCCGTCGCCCAATACCTTGGTTTCGGCACGACCCTGGTTGATCATCGGCTCGATGGTGAAGGTCATTCCCGCCTGCAGTTCCATGCCGGTGCCGGCGCGGCCGTAGTGCAGAATCTGCGGTTCCTCGTGAAAGACCTTGCCGATGCCGTGGCCACAGAATTCGCGTACCACGGAAAAACCGTTCTTCTGCGCATGCTTCTGGATCACTTCGCCGATGTCGCCCAGGCGGCAGCCCGGTTTCACCAGCTCGATGGCCATGTACATGCATTCCTGGGTGACTTTCGACAGGCGTTGGGCCCATTCCGGCACGTTGCCGACATGGAACATGCGGCTGGTGTCACCGTGATAGCCGTCTTTGATGACGGTGACGTCGATGTTCAGGGTGTCGCCATCCTTCAACGGCTTCTCGTTGGGGATGCCGTGGCAGACCACGTGGTTGATCGAGGTGCAGATCGACTTCGGAAAGCCTTTGTAGTTGAGCGGCGCGGGGATGGCTTTCTGCTCGTTGACGATGTAGTCGTGGCAGATGCGGTCCAGTTCTTCGGTGGTGACGCCGGGCTTGACGTAGTCGGCGATCATTTCCAGCACGTCGGCGGCGAGTTTGCCCGCGACACGCATTTTCGCGATGTCCTCGGGGGTCTTGAGGGTGACGGTCATACAGGCTCTCTCTGCGCCCGGCGGCGCTGTTCGAAACGAAATGGGCGGCGGATGATGATCCGGGCGGCCCTTAAAGACGCGATTCTAACAGACGATCGGGGCAAAGCGCTCCCGACCTGGCGCTCTGTGGTGAGTGGATTGAGTAAGCAAAGCTTGCTCCCTTCATCCCCTAGCCACAGGTTTTCAGAATCCGGGTTTCGTTTTCGCCCTTGCTGTGGTATAAAATGCGCCGCTTTCCGGGGATGACCCCGCAAGCTTAAATCCACACACGTGTCGACACGATGACCTGGGTGCCTTCGGCTTATATAAGTCGCTGGTTGGTCATTGGGATACGTGGAGGCCAAACCCGACTTATCAAGGAACTATCATGTCCCAAGTCAACATGCGCGATATGCTGAAGGCCGGTGTGCACTTCGGCCACCAGACCCGTTACTGGAACCCGAAAATGGGCAAGTACATTTTCGGCGCGCGTAACAAGATCCACATCATCAACCTTGAAAAAACCCTGCCGATGTTCAACGAAGCACTGACCTTCGTAGAGCGCCTGGCCCAGGGCAAAAACAAGATTCTGTTCGTCGGCACCAAGCGTTCCGCTGGCAAGATCGTTGCTGAAGAAGCAGCACGTTGCGGTTCGCCGTACGTCGATCACCGCTGGTTGGGCGGCATGCTGACCAACTTCAAGACCATCCGCGCTTCCATCAAGCGTCTGCGTGATCTCGAAGTCCAATCCGAAGACGGCACTTTCGCCAAGCTGACCAAGAAAGAAGCGCTGATGCGCACTCGCGATCTTGAGAAGCTGGACCGCTCCCTGGGCGGTATCAAGGATATGGGCGGTCTGCCTGACGCACTGTTCGTGATCGACGTTGATCACGAGCGCATCGCGATCACCGAAGCCAACAAGCTGGGTATCCCGGTCATCGGCGTTGTCGACACCAACAGCAGCCCGGAAGGTGTTGACTACATCATCCCAGGCAACGATGACGCCATCCGCGCCATCCAGCTGTACATGGGTTCGATGGCTGACGCTGTTATCCGTGGTCGCAACAACGTTAATGGCGGCACCGAAGTCTTCGCTGAAGAAGCTCCGGCAGCAGCCGCTGAGTAATCGACGCCCCTGGCGTTGACTCAGTAAGCAAAAAGGGGGCTTGGCCCCCTTTTTGCCACCTCGAAAACCATTTGTCGCCGGCACCGCTACCTGTTTGTAACCTGCCGCGGTTTATAAGCAATGGTTTTCAGGAAGAATTGATCGCCCGTTCGGTCGGGTGGAATGGTTGAAAACCTATCCAAGAGGATTTTGAAATGGCAGAGATTACTGCAGCGTTGGTCAAAGAACTGCGCGAGCGTACCGGCGAAGGCATGATGGATTGCAAGAAAGCCTTGACCAAGGCTGGCGGCGACATCGAGAAAGCCATTGATGACATGCGTGCTTCGGGCGCCATCAAGGCTGCCAAGAAAGCCGGCAACGTTGCCGCTGAAGGCGCCATCGCCATCAAGGACGACGGCAAGGCCGCCGTTCTGCTGGAAGTGAACTCCCAGACCGACTTCCTGGCTCTGCAGGACGACTTCAAGGCATTCGTCGCTGCCAGCGTTGAAAAAGCTTTCGCTGACAAGCTGACCGATGCTGCTCCGCTGATCGAAGCTCAGGAACAAGCGCGTCTGGTTCTGGTTGGCAAGACCGGCGAGAACGTCAACATCCGTCGTCTGGTTCGCGTTGAAGGTGACGTGGTCGGTACTTACCTGCACGGCAACAAGATCGGCGTGGCTGTCGTCCTCAAGGGCGGCGACACCGAGCTGGCGAAAGAAATCGCCATGCACGTAGCAGCGACCAACCCTGAATTCCTGCTGCCTTCGGACGTTTCGGCCGAAGCGATCGAGCGTGAAAAAGCGGTTTTCCTGCAGCTGAACGAAGAGAAGCTCAAAGGCAAGCCTGCTGACATCGCCGAGAAAATGGTGGCTGGCCGTATCTCCAAGTTCCTGGCCGAAGCCAGCCTGGTTGAGCAGGCTTTCGTCAAGAACCCGGAAATCAAGGTGGGTGACCTGGCGAAGAAAGCCGGCGCTGAAATCGTATCCTTTACCTACTTCAAAGTAGGCGAAGGCATCGAGAAGCCGGTCGACAACTTCGCTGAAGAAGTTGCCGCCCAGGTGGCTGCTGCCGCCAAGCAATAAGACAGGTTTTTACAACTGTCGCCCAGAAGAGGCTGCCCGCTCACGCGCGCAGCCTCTTTTTGGATGAGGACGCCGATTTATATTGGTTTCCTGTCGGAACTGGCTTACAAAGCCGTGTTCCGATGACGCTGTGTCAGCGTCAAGCTAGGCTGAAGGCAGGCTGCAAACAGCTTGCAAAGAATTTTTGAAAATACGCCGCAGGAGAGATTCGCAATGGCTCAGCAGGGCAGTGGTTATCAGGCTCGCTATAAACGCATTCTACTCAAGCTTAGCGGCGAGGCCCTGATGGGCTCGGAAGAGTTCGGGATCGATCCGAAAGTGCTGGATCGCATGGCCCTGGAAGTCGGCCAACTGGTCGGGATCGGTGTCCAGGTCGGCCTGGTCATCGGCGGCGGCAACCTGTTCCGTGGCGCGGCCCTGAGCGCGGCTGGCATGGATCGGGTCACGGGCGACCACATGGGCATGTTGGCCACTGTGATGAATGCCCTGGCTATGCGTGACGCGCTGGAGCGTGCCAATATCTCGGCCATCGTGATGTCGGCCATTTCCATGGTTGGCGTGACCGATCACTATGATCGCCGCAAAGCCATGCGCCACCTCAACTCCAAGGAAGTGGTGATTTTTGCTGCCGGTACCGGCAATCCGTTCTTCACCACGGATTCGGCCGCCTGCCTGCGAGCGATCGAGATCGATGCCGATGTCGTGCTCAAGGCGACCAAGGTCGACGGCGTCTATACCGCTGACCCGTTCAAGGACCCGCATGCCGAGAAGTTCGATCATCTGACCTACGATGAAGTGCTGGATCGCAAGCTGGGTGTCATGGACCTGACGGCTATTTGCCTGTGCCGCGATCACAAGATGCCGCTGCGTGTCTTTAACATGAACAAGCCCGGTGCCCTGCTGAATATCGTGCATGGCGGCGCCGAAGGAACCCTGATCGAGGAAGTTCAACAATGATCAATGAAATCAAGAAAGACGCCGAACAGCGCATGCAGAAGTCCCTGGAGTCTCTGGCGCACAACTTCGGTCGTATCCGCACCGGCCAGGCGCACCCGAGCATTCTCGAGGGCGTGATGGTGCCTTACTACGGTACCGACACCCCGATCAAGCAAGTGGCCAACATCACGGTCAAGGACGCCCGCACCCTGCAGGTCGTGGCCTTCGAGCGCAACATGCTCGCTGCGGTCGACAAGGCCATCGGCAGTGCCGGTCTGAACCTGAACCCGACCAACCTGGGTGAGTTGCTGCTGATTTCCATGCCGGCCCTGACCGAAGAAACCCGCAAGGGCTTCACCAAGCAGGCCCGCGATGTGGCTGAAGAGGCTCGTGTCGCCGTGCGCAACATCCGCCGCGATGCCAACAGTTCGCTCAAGGACCTGGTCAAGGAAAAGGAAATCAGCGAGGACGAAGAGCGCCGCGCCGCGGGCGAGATCGACGACCTGACCAAGAAGTATGTGGCTAAGATCGATGCGGATTTGGCGCAGAAAGAAAAAGACCTGATGGCCGTATAAGGGTCTCGTTTTCATGGAAAAGACCAAGCAGGCCGGGTCGTTCGCGGTGCCGCGCCATGTGGCGATCATCATGGACGGCAATAACCGTTGGGCCAAGAAACGCTTCATGCCCGGTGTCGCCGGGCATAAGGCGGGGGTCGATGCGGTTCGCGCGGTCATCGAGGTGTGCGCGGAGGCCGGGGTTGAAGTGCTGACCCTGTTCGCGTTCTCCAGTGAAAACTGGCAGCGTCCGGCCGATGAGGTCAGCGCCTTGATGGAACTGTTCCTCAAGGCCTTGCGCCGTGAGGCCAAGCGCCTCAACGAGAACAGCATCAGTCTGCGCATCATCGGTGATCGCTCGCGCTTTCATCCGGAGTTGCAGGCCGCGATGCGCGAAGCCGAGGCAGCGACAGCCGGTGCCGACCGCTTTGTCCTGCAGATCGCCGCTAACTATGGCGGCCAGTGGGACATTGCCCAGGCTGCCCAGCGGTTGGCGCGCGAAGTCCAGGCCGGACATCTGCGGCCGGAAGACATCACGCCCGATCTGCTGCAAACGTGCCTGGCCACGGGCGACCTGCCATTGCCGGACCTGTGCATCCGCACGGGGGGCGAGCACCGCATCAGCAATTTCCTCCTCTGGCAGCTGGCTTACGCCGAGCTGTACTTCTCCGACCTTTTCTGGCCGGACTTCAAACACGAAGCCATGCGCATTGCGTTGGCCGATTTCGCTTCCCGTCAGCGTCGTTTCGGTAAAACGAGCGAGCAGATCGAAGCTGGAGCCCGGGTTTAATGCTCAAACAACGAATCATCACAGCCCTGATCCTGTTGCCCATCGCTCTGGGTGGTTTCTTCCTGCTCGAAGGGGCTGGCTTTGCCCTGTTCATCGGCCTGGTCGTGACATTGGGAGCATGGGAGTGGGCCCGGCTGGCGGGTTTCGCCGCGCAGTCTGCGCGCATGACCTATGCGGCGGCCGTGGCGGCCATGCTATTCGTCATGTACGTGGTGCCGGGCATCGCGCCCTGGGTGCTGGGCGCGTCGGTGCTGTGGTGGGCCACTGCAACGTTCCTGGTACTGACCTATCCTCGGACCACCCATCACTGGGCCAACGCGGCGACCAAGCTGACCATCGGCCTCTTGATCCTGCTGCCGGCCTGGCAAGGGCTGATCTGGATCAAGCAGGGTCCGTTGGGCAACTGGCAGATCATGGCTGTGATGGTGCTGGTCTGGGGCGCCGACGTCGGTGCTTATTTTTCCGGCAAGGCGTTCGGCAAACGCAAGCTTGCGCCGAAGGTCAGTCCCGGCAAGAGCTGGGAAGGCGTCTACGGTGGCCTGGCCCTGAGCCTGGTGATTACGACCGTGGTCGGTGTCGTGCGCGAATGGACGGCTGGACAGCTGCTGATCGGCCTGTTCGGCGCCGCGCTGATCGTATTCGTATCGGTGGTCGGCGACCTGACCGAAAGCATGTTCAAGCGCCAATCCGGGATCAAGGACAGCAGTAACCTGTTGCCAGGCCACGGCGGTGTGCTGGATCGCATTGACAGCCTGACGGCTGCGATCCCGATCTTTGCCGTGCTGCTGTGGATGGCCGCGCCGTGAGTCGCCCTCAACAGATCACTGTACTGGGTGCCACCGGTTCGATCGGTCTTAGCACGCTGGACGTCATTGGCCGGCATCCAGAGCGTTATCAGGTCTTCGCCTTGAGTGGCTTCACCCGGCTGAGCGAATTGCTGGCCTTGTGCATACGCCATGCCCCGCGATTCGCGGTGGTGCCGGAGGCCGGCGTGGCGCGGGCGTTGCAGGACGACCTGCGCGCGGCCGGCCTGCAGACCCAGGTGCTGGTCGGGGAGGAAGGGCTGTGCGAGGTGGCCTCCGATCCTGAGGTCGATGCGGTGATGGCGGCGATTGTCGGTGCGGCTGGCCTGCGTCCCACGCTGGCGGCGGTGAAGGCGGGCAAGAAGATCCTGCTCGCCAACAAGGAAGCGCTGGTCATGTCCGGCGCGCTGTTCATGCAGGCCGTCGGGAAAAGTGGTTCGGTGCTGCTGCCGATCGACAGTGAGCACAATGCGATCTTTCAATGCATGCCGCAGGATTTTTCCCGCGGCCTGGGGGCGGTGGGGGTCCGGCGAATTTTGCTGACGGCGTCCGGCGGTCCGTTCCGGCAGACACCCCTGGCGGAACTGGAGCATGTCTCGCCTGAGCAGGCCTGTGCTCATCCGAACTGGTCCATGGGGCGCAAGATTTCCGTGGATTCGGCCAGCATGATGAACAAAGGGCTGGAACTGATCGAAGCCTGCTGGCTGTTTGATGCCAAGCCGTCCCAGGTCGAGGTGGTGATCCATCCCCAGAGCGTGATTCATTCCCTTGTGGATTATGTGGACGGTTCGGTGCTGGCCCAGTTGGGCAACCCGGACATGCGTACCCCCATCGCCAATGCGCTGGCCTGGCCGGAGCGGATCGATTCGGGCGTGGCGCCGCTGGACCTGTTCGCCATCGCTCGCCTGGATTTCCAGGCGCCCGACGAGCAGCGCTTCCCTTGCCTGCGCCTGGCCCGACAGGCCGCCGAGGCAGGGGACAGCGCACCGGCCATGCTGAACGCGGCCAATGAAGTGGCGGTAGCCGCGTTTCTCGATGGGCGTGTCCGTTACCTCGAGATCGCGAGTATCATCGAAGAGGTCTTGAACCTCGAGGCTGTGGTTCGCCTCGATGATCTCGACGCGGTATTCACTGTCGACGCCAAGGCTCGCGAGCTGGCGGGCCAATGGCTGAAGCGCTACGGGCGTTGAGGTTGCGATACGTTAGCCAGGTCAGCCCTGGACTGGATTGCGGAGAAAGCAGATGAGCGCGCTCTATATGATTGTCGGCACCCTGGTTGCACTGGGCGTGCTGGTCACTTTTCACGAATTCGGTCATTTCTGGGTCGCGCGTCGCTGTGGCGTGAAGGTGCTGCGTTTTTCAGTCGGCTTTGGCATGCCGTTGCTGCGTTGGCATGACAAGACGGGTACCGAGTTCGTTGTGGCGGCTATCCCGTTGGGCGGTTACGTAAAAATGCTCGACGAGCGCGAGGGTGAGGTGCCTGCCGATCAGGTCGACCAATCCTTCAATCGCAAGACCGTCCGTCAGCGTATCGCCATCGTGGCGGCGGGTCCGATCGCCAATTTCCTGCTGGCGCTGGTGTTTTTCTGGGCGCTGGCCATGTTGGGTAGTGAGCAGGTGCGGCCGGTCATCGGCGCGGTCGAGGCCGGCAGCGTGGCGGCGCGCGCGGGGCTGAACGCGGGACAGGAGATCGTGGCGATCGATGGCGAGCCGACTTCCGGCTGGGCTGCCGTCAATCTGCAGCTGGTTCGTCGCCTGGGCGAGAGCGGTTCGATGCAGCTCACGGTGCGTGAGCAAGGTTCGACAACAGATTCCCCTCGGGAGCTGGTTCTGGATAACTGGCTCAAGGGCGCCGATGAGCCGGACCCGATCCGCTCCCTGGGCATTCGCCCCTGGCGCCCGGCGCTGCCGCCGATCCTGGCCGAGCTCGATCCCAAAGGTCCGGCCCAGGCCGCGGGCCTCAAGACCGGTGATCGCCTGCTGGCCCTCGACGGACAACCGGTCAGCGACTGGCAGCAGGTGGTCGATGCGGTTCGTGTACGTCCTGATACCAGAATTGTGCTGCGCGTCGAGCGCGACGGTGTTCCAATCGACGTCCCGGTCGCCCTGGCTGCCCGTGGCGAGAGCAAGGCGCCGAGCGGCTACCTGGGGGCGGGTGTCAAGGCCGTCGAGTGGCCACCGGAAATGATCCGCGAGGTCAGTTTCGGGCCTGTCGCGGCGATTGGCGAGGGTGCGCGTCGTACCTGGACCATGAGTGTCCTGACCCTCGATTCGCTGAAGAAAATGTTGTTCGGTGAGCTCTCGGTAAAAAACTTGAGTGGACCGATAACCATTGCTAAAGTGGCGGGCGCTTCTGCCCAGTCGGGCGTCGCTGATTTCCTGAATTTCCTTGCTTATCTGAGCATTAGCCTGGGGGTTCTGAATTTGCTGCCTATCCCGGTACTGGATGGGGGGCATCTGCTGTTTTATCTGATCGAGTGGGCGCGTGGTCGTCCCTTGTCGGATCGGGTTCAAGGTTGGGGGATACAGATCGGTATCAGCTTGGTGGTCGGGGTGATGTTGCTTGCCCTGGTCAACGATCTGGGTCGTCTGTAACGCTTCGCTGAATTGCGAATCTGCCGCATTTTGCGGCAGTTTGTTTATTGCCAGTTGGAATAAGAAAGGACTTCATGAAACGTCTGCTGCTAACCGCGGTAATTACCGTGTTGATGATCGCCGAAGTTCACGCCGAGTCCTTCACTATCTCTGATATTCGCGTCAACGGCCTCCAGCGGGTCTCCGCGGGTAGCGTGTTTGGTGCCTTGCCGTTGAACGTCGGCGAGCAGGCGGATGATCGGCGCCTGGTGGAGTCCACTCGCGCGCTGTTCAAGACCGGCTTCTTTCAAGATATCCAGCTGGGCCGCGACGGCAATGTCCTGGTCATCACGGTGGTGGAGCGGCCTTCGGTCGCCAGTATCGAGATCGAGGGCAACAAGGCGATCTCCACCGAAGACCTGATGAAGGGCCTCAAACAATCCGGTCTGGCCGAAGGCGAGATCTTCCAGCGCGCGACCCTCGAAGGCGTCCGTAACGAACTGCAGCGCCAGTACGTCGCCCAGGGCCGCTACTCCGCCACCGTCGACACCGAAGTGGTGCCGCAGCCGCGCAACCGCGTTGGCCTCAAGGTCAATATCAACGAAGGCACCGTGGCGGCCATTCAGCACATCAACGTGGTGGGCAACACGGTTTTCCCCGACGAAGACCTGATCGACCTGTTCGAACTCAAGACCACCAACTGGTTGTCGTTCTTCAAGAACGATGACAAGTACGCCCGTGAGAAACTCTCCGGTGACCTGGAGCGCCTGCGTTCCTATTACCTGGACCGTGGCTACATCAACATGGACATCGCCTCGACCCAGGTGTCCATCACCCCGGACAAGAAGCACGTCTACATCACCGTCAACGTCAACGAAGGCGAGAAGTACACCGTTCGCGACGTCAAGCTCAGCGGTGATCTGAAGGTGCCGGAAGACCAGGTCAAGTCGCTGTTGCTGGTGCAGAAGGGCCAGGTGTTTTCGCGCAAGCTGATGACCACCACCTCCGAACTGATCACCCGTCGACTGGGTAACGAAGGCTATACCTTCGCCAACGTCAACGGCGTGCCGCAGCCGCACGACGAAGACCATACCGTCGACATCACTTTCGCCGTGGACCCGGGCAAGCGTGCCTATGTCAACCGCATCAACTTCCGTGGCAACACCAAGTCCGAGGACGAAGTGCTGCGTCGCGAAATGCGCCAGATGGAAGGTGGCTGGGCTTCGACCTACCTGATCGACCAGTCCAAGACCCGCCTGGAGCGCCTGGGCTTCTTCAAGGAAGTCAACGTCGAGACCCCGGCGGTACCGGGCGTCGATGATCAGGTCGATGTGAACTACAGCGTCGAAGAGCAGGCTTCCGGCTCGATCACCGCCAGTGTCGGTTTCGCCCAGAGCGCGGGCCTGATCCTCGGTGGCTCGATCACCCAGAACAACTTCCTGGGTACCGGTAACAAGGTCAGCATCGGCCTGACCCGCAGCGAATACCAGACCCGTTACAACTTCGGTTTCGTGGACCCCTACTGGACCGCTGACGGTGTGAGCCTGGGCTATAACGCCTTCTACCGCACCACCGACTATGACGAGCTGGACTCCGATATTTCCAGCTATGCCGTCGACAGTTACGGTGTCGGCGCCAACATCGGCTATCCGATCAGCGAGACCTCGCGCCTGACGTTCGGTCTGACTGCCCAGCAGGACAAGATCAACACCGGTCGTTACACCGTTGACGAGATCTTCGACTTCGTCAACAGGGAGGGCGACAGTTACCTGAACTTCAAGGCGTCCGCCGGCTGGTCCGAGTCGACCTTGAACAAGGGCGTGCTGGCGACCCGTGGTCATTCCCAGAGCCTGGTGCTGGAAACGACGACGCCTGGTAGTGACCTGTCGTTCTTCAAACTTGATTATCGTGGCCAGCTGTTCCAACCGCTGACCGACAACTACACCATGCGCCTGCACACCGAACTGGGCTATGGTGACGGCTACGGTTCCACTGAAGGGCTGCCATTCTACGAGAACTATTATGCAGGTGGTTTCAACTCGGTTCGTGGCTTCAAGGACAGTACCCTTGGTCCACGCAGTACTCCGAGCCGTGGCGTAGCGAGGACAGGTAACGTAGGTACCGACTTGGACCCGGACCAGGATCCACTGCCGTTCGGCGGCAATGTGCTCATTCAAGGTGGTGTCGAGGTTCTGTTCCCGATGCCGTTCGTCAAGGATCAACGCTCGTTGCGCACTTCAGTATTCTGGGACGTAGGTAACGTGTTTGATTCCAAGTGCGAAACCACGACCAACACCAATGGCAGCAAGTCCAATACTCAGTGCAACGAAGTCAGCCTCAGCAACCTGGCCAGTTCCGTGGGTGTGGGCGTGACCTGGGTCACCGCGCTCGGTCCTTTGAGCTTCGCCCTGGCGATGCCGATCAAGAAACCGGATGAAGCTGAAACCCAAGTGTTCCAATTCTCCCTCGGCCAGACGTTCTAAGCGTCTGACCCAAGATAACGACAATGGATTTTGTAGGAGTACATCGTGCGTAAGTTGACTCAATTGGTTCTCCTGGCGACCGTACTGGTCGCAGGTCCGGCATTTGCCGACATGAAGATTGCCGTGCTGAACTATCAGATGGCCTTGCTGGAATCCGATGCGGCCAAGAAGTACGCCGTGGATGCCGAGAAGAAGTTCGGCCCGCAGCTGACCAAGCTCAAGAGCCTGGAAAGCAGCGCCAAGGGCATTCAGGATCGTCTGGTAGCCGGTGGCGACAAGATGGCCCAGGGCGAGCGCGAGCGTCTGGAGCTTGAATTCAAGCAAAAGGCCCGTGACTTCCAGTTCCAGTCCAAGGAACTGAACGAAGCCAAAGCCGTGGCCGACCGTGAAATGCTCAAGCAGCTCAAGCCCAAGCTCGACAGTGCCGTGGAAGAAGTCATCAAGAAAGGTGGTTTTGACCTGGTGTTCGAGCGTGGCGCGGTGATCGATGTCAAACCTCAGTACGACATCACGCGCCAGGTTATCGAGCGCATGAATCAGCTGAAGTAATCCATGACAGCGACTATCAAGCTTGGCCAACTGGCCGAGTTCCTCGGCGCCACCCTGCGTGGCGACCCGGAGAAGGCAATCACTGGGCTGGCCACTTTGCAAGAGGCTGGCCCAGCTCAATTGAGCTTCCTGGCAAATCCCCAGTATCGAAAATACCTGGCCGACAGTCGGGCTGCCGCGCTGTTGCTCAAGGCTGCCGATGCCGAAGGATTTACCGGCGATGCCCTCATCGTGCCCGACCCGTACCTGGCCTATGCACGGATTTCCCATCTGTTCGACCCCAAGCCCAAGGCGGCTGCCGGCATTCATCCCACTGCGGTGATTGCTGCCGATGCCGTGGTGGATCCCACCGCCAGCATCGGTCCTTTCGTGGTCATCGAAAGTGGGGCGCGCATCGGTGCGGGAGTCACGCTGGGGGCTCATTGTTTCGTCGGCGCTCGCAGCGAGATCGGCGAGGGCGGCTGGCTGGCTCCCCGGGTCACCCTGTACCACGACGTACGCATCGGCAAGCGCGTGGTCATCCAGTCCGGCGCGGTGCTGGGCGGTGAAGGGTTCGGTTTTGCCAACGAAAAAGGCATCTGGCAGAAGATTGCCCAGATCGGCGGCGTGACGGTCGGCGACGACGTCGAGATTGGCGTCAACACTGCCATCGACCGTGGTGCGTTGGCCGACACGATCATCGGTAATGGCGTCAAGCTGGACAACCAGATCCAGATTGCCCACAACGTCCAGGTCGGTGATCACACCGCCATGGCGGCCTGCGTGGGGATCTCCGGCAGCACCAAAATCGGCAAGCATTGCATGCTCGCCGGCGGCGTAGGGCTGGTGGGGCATATCGAGATCTGTGACAACGTTTTCCTGACCGGGATGACCATGGTGACTCACTCGATTACCGAGCCGGGTGCTTATTCTTCCGGCACCGCCATGCAGCCGGCGGCCGAATGGCGCAAGAGCGCGGCCCGTATCCGGCAGCTCGACGACATGGCTCGACGCTTGCGACAGCTGGAAAAGCGTGTGGGGGACGTGACCCCTGACGGTAATGCTTCATCAGATGGCTGATACCATTTTCATGTCAAGTGTGCACAGCCGTTAGACTGCCTCCTTGATTTGCCAGCGGAGTGCGTGGCAACCCGCGCTCCCAATCTTTACATAGGCTTCCCCCCGAAATGATGGACATCAACGAGATTCGCGAATACCTGCCTCACCGTTACCCGTTCCTGCTGGTGGATCGGGTAGTGGAGCTGGATGTTGAGGACAAGCGCATTCGCGCCTACAAGAATGTCAGCATCAACGAGCCGTTCTTCAATGGTCACTTCCCCGCGCATCCCATCATGCCGGGCGTGTTGATCATCGAGGCGATGGCTCAGGCTGCCGGGATCCTTGGCTTCAAGATCATGGACGTAAAACCCGCCGACGGTACGCTCTACTACTTCGTAGGCTCCGACAAGCTGCGTTTCCGTCAGCCGGTCACTCCGGGCGATCAATTGATCCTCGAGGCCAAGTTCATCAGTTGCAAGCGCCAGATCTGGAAATTCGAATGCCAGGCTTCGGTCGACGGCAAGCCAGTCTGCTCCGCTGAAATCATCTGTGCGGAACGCAAACTATGAGTTTGATCGACCCTCGCGCAATCATCGACCCGACGGCCGTCCTGGCCGCCGATGTCGAGGTCGGCCCGTGGTCGATTGTCGGCGCAGGTGTGGAAATCGGCGAGGGCACGGTGATCGGGCCCCACGTAATTCTCAAGGGGCCGACCCGGATCGGCCGGCACAACCGCATCTACCAGTTTTCTTCGGTAGGCGAGGACACGCCCGATCTCAAATACAAAGGTGAGGAAACCCGCCTGGTCATCGGTGACCATAACGTGATCCGTGAAGGTGTGACGATTCACCGTGGCACCATCCAGGATCGCTCCGAAACGACCCTGGGCGACCATAACCTGATCATGGCTTATGCACACATCGGCCATGACAGCGTTATCGGCAACCATTGCATCCTGGTCAACAACACGGCGCTGGCTGGCCATGTTCATGTGGACGACTGGGCGATCCTGTCCGGCTTCACCCTGGTGCACCAGTACTGCCATATCGGCGCCCACAGTTTTTCCGGCATGGGCACCGCCATTGGCAAGGACGTTCCGGCCTACGTCACGGTATTCGGTAATCCGGCCGAAGCACGCAGCATGAACTTCGAAGGCATGCGTCGTCGCGGCTTCAGCGAAGAGGCTATTGCTGCGTTGCGTCGTGCCTACAAGGTTGTGTATCGCCAGGGGCTCACCGTCGAGCAGGCGCTGGCCGAGCTGGCCGAGGCTGCGGCCCAGCACCCTGAAGTCGCGATATTCCGCGACTCCATCCAGTCTTCGACCCGCGGCATCACCCGTTAATCATGGCTAATCTGCGTATCGCGCTGGTGGCGGGAGAGGCTTCCGGCGACATTCTGGGTGCCGGCTTGATGCGTGCACTCAAGGCGCAGCATCCGGCAGTCGAGTTTATCGGTGTCGGCGGTCCGTTGATGCAAGCCGAGGGGTTGGACTCCTATTTCCCGATGGAACGCCTCTCCGTGATGGGCTTGGTGGAGGTGCTCGGCCGCTTGCGAGAGTTGCTGGCGCGCCGCAAGGCGCTGATCAAGACCTTGATTGAAGCAAAGCCGGATGTGTTCATCGGCATCGATGCGCCGGACTTCACCCTCAATATCGAGCTCAAGTTGCGTCAGGCCGGGATCAAGACCGTGCACTATGTCAGTCCTTCGGTCTGGGCCTGGCGGCAGAAGCGTGTGCTGAAGATCCGCGAAGGTTGCGATCTGATGCTGACGTTGTTGCCGTTTGAAGCCCGGTTCTACGAGGAAAAGGGTGTGCCGGTGCGTTTTGTCGGTCACACCCTGGCCGATACCATTCCCCTGGAGGCCGACCGCAACGAGGCGCGCCAGGCGTTGGGCCTGCCTGAGGGGCCGCTGGTGGCCCTGATGCCGGGTAGCCGCGGCGGTGAGGTGAGTCGCCTGGGTGGCTTGTTCTTCGACGCCGCCGAACGGCTGCGGGCGGTGCGTCCGGGGGTGCGTTTCGTCCTGCCGTGCGCCAGTCCACAGCGCCGAGTCCAATTGGAAGCGCTGTTGGCGGGGCGCGATCTGCCGGTCACGTTGCTCGATGGTCGTTCCCATCAGGCACTAGCGGCCTGTGACGCCGTGTTGATTGCGTCCGGCACTGCTACCCTTGAAGCGTTGTTGTACAAACGCCCGATGGTGGTCGCCTATCGCCTGGCGCCGTTGACGTTCTGGATCCTCAAACGCATGGTCAAGAGCCCCTACGTTTCCTTGCCGAACCTGTTGGCCCAGCGCCTGTTGGTGCCTGAGTTGCTGCAGGACGAAGCTACGCCCGAGGCGCTGGCCAATACGCTATTACCCTTGATCGAGGATGGCGAGGAGCAGACCCGGGGCTTCGATGAAATCCACCGTACCTTGCGCCGTGATGCCTCCAATCAGGCAGCGGATGCGGTACTGACTCTGATCGGCGCAAAATCATGAGTAACCCGAAGATGCAGATGGGTCTGGACTTCAATCTCGTCGCCGAGGTGGAAGAGTTGGTGGCGGGCGTCGATGAGGTCGGGCGTGGGCCGTTGTGTGGCGCGGTGGTGACGGCGGCGGTGATTCTCGATCCGAACCGGCCGATCCTGGGCCTCAACGATTCGAAGAAGCTTACCGAGGCTCGACGCGAAGCCCTCTATGACGAGATCTGCGAGAAAGCCCTGAGCTGGTGCATCGCCCGAGCCGAAGTCGAAGAGATCGATGAGCTGAACATCCTGCACGCCACCATGCTTGCCATGCAGCGGGCCGTGCAGGGGCTGCACATCACGCCGAAACTGGCGATGATCGATGGCAATCGCTGCCCGAAGCTGTCGATGCGCGCCGAAGCCGTCATCCAGGGCGACGGCAAGGTGCCGGCCATCGCGGCGGCATCGATCCTGGCCAAGGTCAGCCGCGACCGCGAAATGGCCGCCTTTGAATTGATCTATCCGGGCTACGGCATCGGCAACCACAAGGGTTACCCGACGCCCATTCATCTGGAAGCCCTGGCACGCCTGGGCCCCACGCCCATTCATCGGCGCTCGTTCGCTCCGGTGCGGCTGGCGTATGAGGCGCGTGAGGGGCTGATCGAAAGTTTTGCGCCATAACTGACGGACATTCGCCACTCAGAACAAGGCCCGGTACAATCCGGGCCTTGTTGTTTTCATGACTTTACGCAGGATCACTATGCCGGCTTCATTCGTTCATCTGCGCCTGCACACTGAATACTCCCTGGTCGACGGTCTGGTGCGGATCAAGCCGCTGATCAAGACCCTGGCCGGCATGAACATGCCTGCCGTGGCGGTCACCGACCAGAACAACATGTGCTCGCTGGTCAAGTTCTACAAGACGGCCATGGGCGGTGGGATCAAGCCGATCTGCGGCGCCGACCTGTGGCTGTCGAGCAAGGACCCGGATGCGCCGTTGAGCCGTATCAGCCTGTTGGTGATGAACGCCGTCGGCTACCGAAACCTCACCGAGTTGATTTCCCGTGGCTTTATCGATGGTCAGCGCAACGGCTCGATCATCATCGAGCGCGAGTGGGTGGCCGAGGCCAGCGAAGGTCTGATCATGCTGTCGGCGGCGAAGGAGGGCGAAATCGGCCTGGCGCTGCTCAGCGGGAACAACGAGGAAGCCGAAACCCTGGCCCGGGAGTGGATGGACGTATTCCCGGATCGCTTCTACATCGAAGTTCAGCGTACCAACCGGCCCAACGACGAAGAACACCTGCATGCCGCGGTGGCCCTGGCCGACCGGATCGGCGCGCCGCTGGTAGCGACCAACGATGTGCGTTTCATCAAGCAGGAAGATTTCGAAGCCCACGAAACCCGCGTCTGCATCGGCGAAGGCCGGGCCCTCGACGACCCGCGCCGGCCCAAGAACTACAGCGACCAGCAGTATCTCAAGAGCGCCGAGGAAATGGCCGAGTTGTTCAGCGACCTGCCCGAGGCGCTGGAAAACACCGTCGAGATCGCCAAGCGCTGCAACATCGAAGTGAAGCTGGGCAAGCACTTCCTGCCCAACTTCCCGATTCCCGATGGGATGACCATCGACGAGTATTTCCGCAAGGTGTCCTTCGACGGCCTGGAGGAACGCCTCAGTGTCCTGCTGCCCAAGGACACGACCGAAGATTACGAAGCCAAGCGCCAGGTCTACGTCGACCGGCTGAATTTCGAACTGGATATCATCATCCAGATGGGGTTCCCCGGTTACTTCCTGATCGTGATGGACTTCATCCAGTGGGCCAAGAACAACGGCGTGCCGGTGGGGCCTGGCCGTGGATCGGGTGCTGGCTCGCTGGTGGCCTACGTACAGAAGATCACCGACCTCGACCCGCTGGAATATGACCTGCTGTTCGAACGTTTCCTCAACCCGGAACGGGTATCCATGCCCGACTTCGACGTCGACTTCTGCATGGATGGCCGTGACCGGGTGATCGACTACGTGGCGGAGAAATACGGCCGCAACGCCGTAAGCCAGATCATCACCTTCGGTTCCATGGCGGCTAAGGCGGTGGTGCGAGACGTGGCGCGGGTGCAGGGCAAGTCATATGGCCTGGCCGATCGCCTGTCGAAGATGATTCCGTTCGAAGTCGGTATGACCCTGGAAAAGGCCTATGAGCAGGAAGAAATCCTGCGGGACTTCATCAAGGTCGATGAAGAGGCCGCGGAAATCTGGGAAATGGCCCGCAAGCTCGAAGGCGTGGTGCGTAACGTCGGTAAGCACGCCGGTGGCGTGGTGATCGCGCCGACCAAGCTGACTGACTTTTCACCGATCTATTGCGATGAAGAGGGCGATGGCCTGGTCACCCAGTTCGACAAGGACGATGTCGAGGCAGCGGGCCTGGTGAAGTTCGACTTCCTTGGCCTGCGGACCCTGACGATCATCGACTGGGCGCTGAAAACCATCAACCGCGACCGGGCCAGGGCTGGCGAAGAGCCGTTGGACATCGCTTTCATTCCGCTGGACGACAAGCCGACCTACAGTCTGTTGCAGAAGGCCGAGACCACGGCGGTGTTCCAGCTGGAATCCCGAGGCATGAAGGAGCTGATCAAGAAGCTCAAGCCCGACTGCCTGGAAGACCTCATCGCGTTGGTGGCTCTGTTCCGTCCGGGCCCGCTGCAATCGGGCATGGTGGACGACTTCATCAACCGCAAACACGGGCGCGCCGAGCTGGCGTACCCACACCCGGATTACCAGTACGACGGCCTCAAGCCGGTATTGGCGCCGACCTACGGCATCATCCTGTACCAGGAACAGGTGATGCAGATCGCCCAGGTCATGGCGGGCTACACCCTTGGCGGCGCGGACATGCTGCGCCGGGCGATGGGTAAGAAAAAGCCCGAGGAAATGGCCAAGCAGCGCGGTGGCTTCATCGAAGGTTGCGCCAAGAACGGCATCGATGCAGACCTGGCCGGTAACATCTTCGATCTGGTAGAGAAGTTCGCCGGCTACGGCTTCAACAAATCCCACTCCGCCGCCTACGGCCTGGTGTCCTACCAGACCGCGTGGTTGAAGGCCCATTACCCGGCGCCGTTCATGGCCGCGGTACTGTCGGCGGATATGCACAACACCGACAAGGTCGTGACCTTGATCGAGGAAGTGCGGACCATGAAGCTGCGCCTCGACGCGCCGGACGTGAACGCTTCGGAGTTCAAGTTCACGGTGAACGAGGAAGGCCGCATCATCTATGGTCTTGGCGCGATCAAGGGCGTGGGCGAGGGGCCGGTCGAGGCCATCACCGAGGCGCGCCAGGACGGGCCGTTCAAGGATCTGTTCGATTTCTGTGCACGGGTCGACCTCAAGCGCATCAACAAGCGCACCCTGGACGGTTTGATCCGCAGCGGCGCGCTGGATCGGCTGGGTCCCTATTTCCACGATGAACCCAAGGCCTACCAAGCCAACATCGACCGCAACCGCGCCGTGTTGCTGGCGGCCATGGAAGAAGCGATCAAGGCCGCCGAGCAGACCGCCCGGACCCACGACAGCGGACATGCCGACCTGTTTGGCGGGCTGTTCGTCGAGGAAGATGCCGATGTCTACGCCAACCATCGCAAGGCCAAGGAGCTGACCCTCAAGGAACGCCTCAAAGGCGAGAAGGACACCTTGGGCCTGTACCTGACCGGTCACCCGATCGACGAATACGAAGGCGAGATCCGCCGCTTCGCCCGTCAGCGCATCATCGACCTGAAGCCGGCCCGCGATACGCAAACCGTCGCCGGAATGATCATTGCCCTGCGGGTGATGAAGAACAAGAAGGGTGACAAGATGGGCTTCATCACCCTCGACGACCGTTCCGGGCGCATCGAGGCTTCGCTGTTTGCCGATGCGTTCCATTCGGCCCAGTCGCTGTTGCAGACCGACGCGATGGTGGTGGTTGAAGGCGAGGTCAGCAACGATGATTTTTCCGGTGGCCTGCGGTTGCGGGTCAAGCGGGTGATGAGCATGGAGGATGCCCGTACCAACCTGGCCGAGAGCCTGCGCTTGAAGTTGCAGACCCAGGATCTCAAGGGCGATCAGCTACGCTGGCTGGGAGAGTTGTTCACCCGCCATCGCGGTGCCTGCCCGATCACCATGGAATACGTGCGCCCCGACGCCAAGGCCGTGCTGCAGTTTGGCGAAGGCTGGCGGATCGATCCGGCGGATGCGTTGATTCAAGCCTTGCGTGACCAGTTCGGCAAAGACAACGTCTTCCTCCAATACCGTTGACGGCCAGGTGCCACTCCTGGACTCGGAGTGGCCCTGACCCCAACCTGAATTTTTAATCTCGACCTGAACGCGCCTCTCCCTTAAGGTAGGGCGCGAATAGACAACCGGCCGGCCCAAGCTCTCTTGGACGTCGACCCAAGACGGACGCCTATGAACCCGAATTTTCTAGATTTCGAACAGCCGATCGCCGACCTGCAAGCCAAGATCGAAGAGTTGCGCTTGGTCGGTAATGACAATTCGCTGAATATCGGCGATGAAATCTCCCGTTTGCAGGACAAAAGCCGCACGCTGACCGAAGACATCTTCGGCAAGCTGACCAGTTGGCAGATCGCGCGCCTGGCACGCCATCCCCGTCGTCCATACACCCTGGACTACATTGAACACATCTTCACCGAATTCGATGAGCTGCACGGCGACCGTCACTTTGCCGATGACGCCGCGATTGTCGGTGGTGTGGCCCGTCTGGAAGACAAGCCGGTCATGGTGATCGGCCATCAGAAAGGTCGCGAAGTACGCGAGAAAGTACGCCGCAACTTCGGCATGCCGCGTCCCGAAGGCTACCGCAAGGCTTGCCGCCTGATGGAAATGGCCGAGCGTTTCAAGATGCCGATCCTGACCTTCATCGACACGCCGGGCGCCTATCCGGGTATCGATGCCGAAGAGCGCAACCAGAGCGAAGCGATTGCCTGGAATCTGCGGGTCATGGCACGGCTGAAAACCCCGATCATCGCCACCGTGATCGGTGAGGGTGGTTCCGGCGGTGCATTGGCTATCGGTGTCTGCGATCAGTTGAACATGCTGCAATATTCCACTTACGCGGTGATCTCGCCGGAAGGTTGCGCCTCGATCCTCTGGAAAACCGCCGAGAAAGCGCCGGATGCCGCCGAAGCCATGGGCATCACTGCCGAGCGCCTCAAAGGCCTGGGCATCGTCGACAAGGTGATCAACGAACCCGTGGGCGGCGCTCACCGTGACCCGGCTGCCGCGGCTGCACTGATTCGCACCGAGCTGAGCTCGCAGTTGGCGATGCTGAAGAAGTTCGACAACGACGCGCTGCTGGCCCGTCGCTATGAGCGGTTGATGAGCTACGGTCTCTAAGCCGACTCCAATACCCTGTGGAGCGAGCCTGTGGGAGCAAAGCTTGCTCGCGATGACGTCGGCACATGCAACGCCGCTATCGCGAGCAGGCTCGCTCCCACATTGGTTTATGCAGGGCTGACATCCAATGAACTCCCGTGCGGATCTACCCACCCGCCTCCTTACCCAACTAACACCCTGGCGCAACGCCGCCACCTGGCGCATCGCCTTCTCCGGTGGCCTGGACTCCACCGTCCTGTTGCACCTGCTCGCGTCTCTCGCCAACACTCAAACCCTGCCCACCCTGCGCGCTATTCATGTCCACCATGGCCTTCAGGCTGTCGCGGACGCCTGGCCTGGTCATTGCCGTTCGGTGTGCGAAGCCCTTGGCGTTCCGCTTGAGGTGGTGAACGTCCAGGTGCGGCCTGGCGCCAGTGTCGAGCGCGCAGCACGGGAAGCGCGTTACGGTGCGTTCATCGCGGCGCTTCAGGACAATGAAGTGCTGCTCACCGCCCAGCACCGCGACGATCAGGCCGAAACCCTGCTGTTTCGCTTGTTGCGGGGCACGGGGGTGAGGGGGTTGTCGGCGATGCCGAGGCAGCGTTCCCTGGGGGCTGGGCATTTGTTGCGTCCGTTGCTCGATGTGTCACGCGCGGAACTGGAAGTCTACGCCAGGCAGCACGGCCTGAGCTGGATTGAAGACCCGTCCAACGATGATCACCGTTATGCACGCAATTATCTGCGTCAGCGGGTTTTTCCCGTGTTGACGCAGCAGTGGCCTCAAGCTTCGTCTACCCTGGCGCGCGGTGCCGCGCACCTGAGCGAAGCCCAAGGCCTGTTGGATGACCTGGCGCGAATCGACCTGGGTCACGCCACGACTCCGGGAGCGTTCGACTGGCTAGGATTGCGGTCGTTGGAGCTGGCGCCGTTGCAGGCGTTGTCGCCCGCTCGCCAACGCAATGCATTGAGCCATTGGCTGGCGTCGATGACGATGCTGCCCGACAGCGATCATTGGGCCGGCTGGGATTCGCTGCGCGATGCCGGGGACGATGCCCGACCGATCTGGCGACTGGCCGGTGGTGAGCTGCACCGTACGGGCGGGCGGGTCTGGTGGTTACCCGACCACTGGCGGGGCCCGCTCCGAGGCGCCCTCGACTGGCCGCTGATCGCCGAGCCCCTGAACCTGCCGGGCAATGGGCAAGTGATTGTCGAGGGCTATCCCCCTGCAGGGCCGCTGTGTGTGCGCTATCGTCAGGGCGGTGAAATCATGATGCTGCCTGGACGCGGTCATCGGGATCTCAAGCGCCTGCTTAACGAACGTGGCGTGCCGGGGTTCGTTCGCGGCCGATTGCCGCTGCTGTATCGGGGTGAGCAATTGCTGGCGGTGGCCGGCCTTCCGGGGCTGGATGCAGACCTGGATGGCAATTGGCGATTGCGTTGGCAGCCACCAGGGCAAGATCGGGGTTTGAGCTGAAAGGGGCTTTCCGGTAGACTACGCTCCCTTCTTGATACAACTTCTGTGGATTCGCCTGAATTGCAGGAGTTGCCGATTACCAAGCAGTCTTTGCTGGGCGATTCCAAAAAATGTGTAGCGAGCAACGTACCGGTGATTTCTCTTCCGGTCTGTCCCAACGCGGCGGTTTTTTTGAAAGGTGCACTGTGATTAATGCAGGTGATCGGGGGCTTCGGCCTTCCTTCGCTTTCCCCGGCGGCTCGGACCGCTTTAACGCAGACTTCTAGGGTTTTTCATGACGCGCTACATATTCGTCACGGGCGGTGTTGTTTCTTCATTGGGGAAAGGCATTGCCTCGGCTTCATTGGCGGCCATCCTGGAGGCGCGGGGACTTAAGGTCACCATGCTCAAGCTGGACCCGTACATCAACGTCGACCCGGGCACCATGAGCCCGTTCCAGCACGGCGAAGTGTTCGTCACCCACGACGGCGCCGAGACCGACCTGGACCTGGGCCACTACGAGCGGTTCATCCGCACGACCATGACCCAGAACAACAACTTCACCACCGGCCGCGTCTATGAGCACGTGCTGCGCAAGGAGCGTCGTGGTGATTACCTGGGTGCGACCATCCAGGTCATCCCGCACATTACCGATGAAATCAAGCGCCGCATCATCAAGGGCGCCGGCGACGCCGACGTGGCGATGGTCGAGATCGGCGGTACCGTGGGCGACATCGAGTCCCAGCCGTTCCTCGAAGCCATCCGTCAGTTGCGTTTCGAAATCGGCGCCAAGCGCGCGATGCTGATGCACCTGACGCTGGTTCCGTACATTGCCACCGCCGGCGAAACCAAGACCAAGCCGACCCAGCACTCGGTCAAGGAACTGCGTTCCATCGGCCTGCAACCGGACGTGCTGGTCTGCCGCTCCGATCACCCGATCGACATTTCCTCGCGCCGCAAGATCGCCCAGTTCACCAACGTTGAAGAGCGTGCGGTCATCGGCCTGGAAGACGCCGACACCATCTACAAGATTCCGGGCATCCTGCACTCCCAGGGCCTGGACGATTTCGTCGTCGAGCGTTTCGGCCTGCAATGCGCCGGCGCCGACCTGTCCGAATGGGACGCCGTGGTCGATGCCAAGCTCAACCCGGAGCATGAAGTCACCATCGCCATGGTCGGCAAGTACATGGAACTGCTGGACGCCTACAAGTCGCTGATCGAAGCGATGAGTCATGCCGGTATCAGCAACCGCACCAAAGTGAACCTGCGCTACATCGATTCCGAAGATATCGAGAACCAGGGCACCGGCCTGCTCGAAGGCGCCGATGCGATCCTCGTACCGGGTGGCTTCGGCCTGCGGGGCGTGGAAGGCAAGATCACCGCCGTGCAATACGCCCGAGAGAACAAAGTGCCTTACCTGGGTATCTGCCTGGGCATGCAGGTGGCGGTCATCGAGTTCGCCCGTAACGTGATGGGCTGGAAAGACGCCAACTCCACCGAGTTCGATCGCGCCAGTGGCCATCCGGTCGTGGGGCTGATCACCGAATGGGAAGACGCCACCGGTGCCGTGGAAGTGCGGACCGAAGCCTCCGACCTGGGCGGCACCATGCGCCTCGGCGCACAGGAATGCCTGCTCGAGCCTGGCTCCCTGGTCCACCAGTGCTACGCCAAGGACGTGATCGTCGAGCGTCACCGCCATCGCTACGAAGTGAACAACAACCTGCTGCCGCAACTGATCGAAGCTGGCCTGAAAATCTCCGGTCGCTCCGGTGATGGCGCGCTTGTGGAAGTGGTGGAATCCTCGGATCATCCATGGTTCGTCGCTTGCCAGTTCCACCCTGAGTTCACCTCGACGCCACGGGACGGCCATCCGCTGTTCAGCGGTTTCGTGAAGGCCGCTTTGGCTCAACACCAGAAAAAGGCATAAGACGATGGCTCAGAAGATCATCCGCGTCGGCGACATCGAGATTGCCAACGACAAGCCCATGGTGCTGTTCGGCGGCATGAACGTGCTGGAAAGCCGCGACATGGCGATGCAGGTCTGCGAGGAATACGTGAAGGTCACCCAGAAACTGGGCATTCCCTACGTGTTCAAGGCTAGCTTCGACAAGGCCAACCGCTCGTCCGTGACCTCCTACCGTGGTCCGGGCCTGGAAGAAGGCATGCGGATTTTCCAGGACATCAAGCAAGCCTTTGGCGTGCCGATCATCACCGACGTCCACGAGCCTGCCCAGGCCGCTGTCGTCGCCGAGGTCTGCGACATCATCCAGCTGCCGGCCTTCCTGTCGCGCCAGACCGACCTGGTGGTCGCGATGGCCAAGACCGGCGCGGTGATCAACATCAAGAAGGCCCAGTTCCTCGCGCCCCAGGAAATGAAGCACATCCTGAGCAAGTGCGAAGAGGCCGGGAATGACCAGTTGATCCTCTGCGAGCGCGGTTCGAGCTTCGGCTACAACAACCTGGTGGTGGACATGCTCGGCTTCGGCATCATGAAGCAGTTCGAATACCCGGTGTTCTTCGACGTGACCCACGCACTGCAGATGCCGGGCGGCCGTTCCGACTCTGCCGGCGGTCGTCGTGCCCAGGTCACCGACCTGGCCAAGGCCGGCATGAGCCAGTCCCTGGCGGGCCTGTTCCTCGAGGCGCATCCGGATCCGGACAACGCCAAATGCGACGGTCCGTGTGCCTTGCGCTTGAACAAGCTGGAACCTTTCCTGTCTCAGCTCAAGGCTCTGGATGAGCTGGTCAAGGGTTTTCCGACGATAGAAACCGCGTAACCCGGTTTTCTCCGGTAAAGTACCGCTCGATTATCGCTCTGGCCCGCTGGCCGCACTGCTCTTGTGGGAGCATGGCTTGCCAGCGATGGCGCCCTTGAGGCCCCCATCGCCGGCAAGCCGTGCTCCCACAGCGTTTTCGTCAACTTTGGAGTGTTTACAACAATGGCAAAAATCGTCGACATCAAAGGTCGTGAAGTTCTCGACTCCCGTGGCAACCCCACTGTCGAAGCGGACGTGCTTCTCGACAACGGCATCATCGGCAGCGCCTGTGCGCCGTCCGGTGCTTCCACCGGCTCGCGCGAAGCGCTGGAGCTGCGTGATGGCGACAAGGGTCGTTACCTGGGCAAGGGCGTGCTGAAGGCCGTCGCCAACATCAACGGTCCGATTCGTGACCTGCTGCTGGGCAAGGATCCTGCCGACCAGAAAGCCCTCGACCTGGCGATGATCAAGCTCGACGGTACCGAGAACAAAGCCTCCCTGGGTGCCAACGCGATCCTCGCCGTTTCCCTGGCCGCCGCCAAGGCCGCCGCTCAGGACCAGGACCTGCCACTGTACGCTCACATCGCCAACCTCAACGGTACTCCGGGCGTCTACTCGATGCCGGTGCCGATGATGAACATCATCAACGGCGGCGAGCACGCCGACAACAACGTCGACATTCAGGAATTCATGGTCCAGCCGGTGGGCGCCAAGTCCTTCTCCGAAGGCCTGCGCATGGGCACCGAGATTTTCCATCACCTCAAGGCCGTGCTCAAAGCCCGTGGCCTGAGCACCGCCGTTGGCGACGAAGGCGGTTTCGCACCGAACCTGGCCTCCAACGAAGACGCGCTGAAAGTGATTTCCGAAGCTGTTGCCAACGCCGGCTACAAGCTGGGCACCGATGTGACCCTGGCCCTGGACTGCGCCGCCAGTGAGTTCTTCGAAGACGGCAAGTACAACCTGTCCGGCGAAGGCCAGGTGTTCACTGCCGAAGGTTTCGCCGATTACCTCAAGGGCCTGACCGAGCGCTATCCGATCATCTCCATCGAAGATGGTCTGGACGAGTCCGACTGGGCCGGCTGGAAAATCCTCACCGACAAGATCGGCGCCAAGACCCAGCTGGTGGGCGACGACCTGTTCGTGACCAACACCAAGATCCTGAAAGAAGGTATCGACAAGCAGATCGCCAACTCGATCCTGATCAAGTTCAACCAGATCGGCACCCTGACCGAAACCCTGGAAGCCATCCAGATGGCCAAGGCCGCCGGTTACACCGCCGTGATCTCCCATCGCTCCGGCGAAACCGAAGATTCGACCATTGCCGACCTGGCCGTGGGCACTGCGGCGGGCCAGATCAAGACCGGTTCGCTGTGCCGTTCCGACCGCGTTTCCAAGTACAACCAACTGCTGCGTATCGAAGAGCAGTTGAACGGCAAGGCCAAGTACAACGGTCGCGCCGAGTTTCGCGGTTAAGCGGTAAATGGTAAAAAGACAACGGATTGCGTCGGAAAAGTCGTCATAACGGTGGCTTTCCCTCTAATCTGATGCCTTATCAAGCACAAGCCTGGTTTTCCAGGCTTCGTGCTATCAGATGCTTCAAAGTTTGGCATGGCGGTCTTTTTTCACTGGATACCCGATATTCGATGCGCAGTCCCAATTGGTTGTTCCTCGTCTTGCTTCTGTTGCTGGCCGGCCTGCAGTACCGTCTCTGGGTGGGCAATGGCAGCCTTGCGCAAGTGGCCGAGCTGACTCAGCAGATTGCCGACCAGCACGCCGAGAATGAGGCCTTGCTGGAGCGCAACCGGGTGATGGACGCCGAAGTGATGGAGCTGAAAAAAGGCATGGAGACCGTTGAAGAGCGGGCTCGTCATGAGCTGGGCATGGTGAAGGAGGGCGAAACCCTCTACCAGTTGGCCCAATGAGTATTCGTTTGCCGGCCTTCTGGGCCGTGATTCCTGCCGCGGGCATCGGAGCCCGAATGGCCGCGGACCGTCCCAAGCAGTACCTGCAACTGGGTGGCCGCACAATTCTCGAACACAGCCTCGGCTGTTTCCTCGATCATCCGACCGTCAAGGGCGTGGTGGTCAGTGTTGCGCACGATGATCCCTACTGGCCGACCCTGGCCTGCGCCAGCGACCCGCGCATCCAGCGTGTGGACGGGGGAGCCCAGCGTTCGGATTCGGTGCTCAACGCCTTGCTGCATCTTCATGGCCAGGGCGCCGACGATCACGATTGGGTGCTGGTGCACGATGCCGCCCGGCCCAATCTATCCCGTGGCGACCTGGACACCTTGCTCAGCGAGTTGACGAACGACCCGGTCGGCGGTCTGCTGGCCGTTCCGGCGCGTGACACCCTCAAACGCGTCGACAAGCACGGTCGGGTGCTGGAAACCGTTGATCGCAGCGTGATTTGGCAAGCCTACACGCCGCAGATGTTTCGCCTTGGCGCCTTGCATCGGGCGTTGGCTGACAGCCTGGTGGCGGATGTCGTGATTACCGATGAGGCCTCGGCGATGGAGTGGGCAGGGCAGGCACCTCGGTTGATCGAAGGGCGATCGGATAACATCAAGATCACCCGTCCCGAGGATCTGGAGTGGTTGCGTCGGCACTGGGCTGGCCGTCGCTGATCAATTCCAATACCGTGCCGCGCCCTTCGCGAGCAAGCCCGCTCCCACACTGGATCTCGGTTGTTCAAAAAACAGGTATCCACTGAGGCCAAATGTGGGAGCGGGCTTGCCCGCGAAGGCGATAGCCCCGGCGCGGGATAAACCACGGACAGAAACCGGTCGAGCCTAACCCCGATATTCCGGCCGCTCAGCCAACCCTTCCTTCAAGTAATCCACCAACTGGCGCACCTTCGGCGACAGATGCCGCTGCTGTGGATACAACGCCCACACTGCCGTATTCGGCGGCTGATGGGCTTCAAGCAACGAGATCAACGCGCCGCTTTGCAAATGCTCCAGCACGTAATAGTCCGGCAGTTGGCACAAGCCCGCGCCTTGCAGTGCCGCGTCCAGCACCGCTTGCCCACTGTTGCAGCGCCAGTTTCCCTGCACACGCTGAGAAAATTCCCGCCCGTTCTGCTCCAGTTGCCAGAGGTCGGAACTGCCGATCAGACAGTTATGACGGCTCAGTTCCGACAAGCTATGGGGCCGACCGTAGCGCTCCAGATAGGACGGCGAGGCGCACAGGTACATGCGGCGTGGGGCCAGGCGTATCGCGATCAAGCGTGAGTCCTGCAAGCGACCCAGGCGAATCGCCAGGTCCAGCCCCTCATGAACCAGGTCCAACGGCCGGTTGCTCAGTTCGATGTCCACTCGCAATTGCGGGTACAGCCCCATGAACCGGGTCACCAAGGGCACGATGAAACGTTCGCCATAGGCCACGGCACAGGTCATTCGCAACATGCCCTTGGGTTCGCTGGCCAGATCCCCCACCGCTCGCAAGGCTTCCTCCCGTCCATCCTGCAAGCGCTGGCAATGTTGCAAAAAAGTCTGGCCGGCCTCGGTCAGGGTGACGCGACGAGTGCTTCGATACAGCAGTCGTGTTTGAAGGCGCTCTTCGAGCCGTACGATTTGTCGACTGATGTGGGAGGACGATACCCCGAGACGTTCGGCTGCTGCGGTGAACTGGCTGCATTCAGCCACGGCGACGAACTCGTCGATGCCTTCCCAGCGATTGTCAGACATGAAAGATTATCCCTGTGTGGCAATAATGTTTTGCTTTTGACTGGATTATTCCTTGTATGGCGGCGGATTACACTCCGGTCTCGTTTTTATTTGCTGGAGAAACACGATGATCAAGTCGCGCGCCGCCGTTGCCTTCGAGGCCAAGAAACCCCTGGAAATCGTAGAAGTCGACGTCGCCATGCCCAAGGCGGGTGAAGTGCTGCTGCGCGTGGTGGCCTCCGGCGTCTGCCACACCGACGCCTACACCTTGTCGGGCGCCGACCCGGAAGGGATTTTTCCGTCGATTCTAGGCCACGAAGGTGGCGCTATCGTCGAAGCCATCGGCGAGGGCGTGACCTCGGTGGCGGTGGGGGACCATGTGATCCCTCTGTACACACCGGAGTGCGGGCAGTGCAAGTTCTGCAAGTCGGGCAAGACCAACCTCTGCCAGGCGATTCGCGCCACTCAGGGCAAAGGTCTGATGCCTGACGGCACTTCGCGCTTTTCCTACAAGGGCGAGACGATTTTCCACTACATGGGCACCTCGACCTTCTCCGAATACACCGTGCTGCCGGAAATCTCCGTCGCGAAGATCGCCAAGGATGCACCGTTGGAAAAAGTCTGCCTGCTGGGGTGCGGTGTCACCACCGGTATTGGCGCGGTGATCAATACGGCCAAGGTCCAGCCCGGTGACACAGTGGCCATCTTCGGTCTGGGCGGTATCGGCCTGTCGGCGGTGATCGGAGCGGTGAAGGCCAAGGCCTCGCGCATCATCGCCATTGATATCAACCCGTCCAAGTTCGAAATCGCCCGGCAATTGGGCGCCACCGACTTCGTCAACCCGAAGGACTTCGACCGTCCGATCCAGGAGGTCATCGTCGACATGACCGATGGCGGCGTGGACTTTTCCTTCGAGTGCATCGGCAACGTCCAGCTGATGCGTGCCGCGTTGGAATGCTGCCACAAGGGCTGGGGCGAGTCGGTGATCATCGGCGTGGCCGGTGCCGGCCAGGAAATCGCCACTCGTCCGTTCCAACTGGTGACCGGACGCGTCTGGCGTGGTTCGGCATTCGGCGGCGTGCGCGGGCGCAGTGAGTTGCCCAGCTACGTGGAAATGGCCGAGAAGGGCGAGATCCCGCTGGATACTTTCATTACCCACACCATGGGCCTGGAAGATATCAACAAGGCATTCGACCTGATGCATGAAGGCAAGAGCATCCGCACCGTTATTCATTTCTGAGGTCGGTCATGAGTCTGGAAAACATTTCCTGCCAGAAAAGCTTCGGCGGCTGGCACAAGCGTTACCGGCATCGTTCCGAAGTGCTCGGCTGTGACATGGTCTTTGCGGTATACCTGCCGCCGCAAGCCGAGCAGGGCGGCAAGTTGCCTGTGTTGTACTGGTTATCCGGTCTGACCTGCACCGACGAGAACTTCATGCAGAAGGCCGGGGCCCAGCGCATGGCTGCCGAGTTGGGATTGATCATCGTTGCGCCGGATACCAGTCCCCGTGGTGCCGAAGTGCCGGGCGATCCGGACGGCGCCTGGGACTTCGGCCTGGGCGCGGGATTCTATCTGAACGCCACGCAGGAACCCTGGGCGCAACACTATCGGATGCATGACTATGTGGTGCAGGAATTGCCTGCGCTCGTTGAGGCTCATTTCCCCGCGTCGGATAAACGCGGCATCAGCGGTCATTCCATGGGGGGGCATGGCGCACTGGTCTGCGCTTTGCGCAACCCTGGTCGTTACCGTTCGGTGTCGGCGTTTTCGCCCATCAACAATCCGATGGACTGTCCGTGGGGCCAGAAAGCCTTTTCCCGCTACCTGGGCGAGGATCGCTCCAAATGGCGGGAATGGGACGCCTGCGCGCTGATTGCCGAGGCCGACGAGAAACTGCCATTGCTGGTGGACCAGGGCGATCGCGATGATTTCCTCGACAACCAGCTCAAGCCGCAAGCCTTGCAGCAAGCGGCCAGGACGGCCGGGCATCCGCTGGAGTTACGCCTGCAACCGGGCTACGACCACAGCTATTACTTCATCGCCAGTTTCATCGATGATCATCTGCAACATCATGCACGCGCTCTAAGCGCCTAATGCAGGTAGAATCACGCCCTGACAGAAATCAGGGCGTTTTTTTATGCGTATTGGCCACGGCTACGATGTTCACCGGTTCACTGAGGGCGATTTCATCACGCTGGGCGGCGTGCGGATCGCACACGGCTTCGGGCTGCTCGCGCATTCTGACGGTGATGTCCTGCTGCACGCCTTGAGCGATGCGTTGCTCGGCGCGGCCGCCCTGGGCGACATCGGCAAGCACTTCCCCGACACCGACCCGCAATTCAAGGGCGCCGATAGCCGCATGCTGCTGCGCCATGTCGTCTCGCTGATCCACGCCAAGGGCTGGAAAGTCGGCAATGTCGACAACACCATCGTTGCCCAGGCTCCCAAGATGGCGCCGCACATCGAAGCGATGCGCCGGCTGATCGCCGAGGATCTGCAGATCGAACTGGATCAAGTGAATGTGAAGGCCACCACCACCGAGAAGCTTGGTTTCGTCGGTCGTGAAGAAGGCATCGCCGTTCATTCCGTTGCCTTGTTGCTGCGCCCATGACCGAACTGGAACTGTTGGGCCCGCGGGCCTATGGCGAGTCGCTGGGCAGTGCGGTGCTGAAAGCCACCGCCGGAGATTTCCAGGTCGATGAAGTCCTCGACATCCCGTTGACCGGTGATGGCGAGCATTTGTGGATCTGGGTCGAGAAACGCGGCCTGAATACGGAAGAGGCTGCCCGACGGATTGCCAAGGCGGCCGGCGTGCCGTTGCGCACCGTCAGCTATGCCGGGCTCAAGGACCGTCAAGCCCTGACCCGCCAATGGTTCAGCGTCCAGTTGCCCGGCAAGGCCGATCCGGACCTGTCGTCGGCAGAGAATGACACGCTGAAAATCCTCAAGACCGCTCGGCATAAACGCAAGCTGCAGCGTGGCGCGCACTCGGCCAATGGCTTCACTTTGCGCCTGACCCAATTCAAGGGGGATGCAGCGGCTATCGATGCGCGCCTGCAACAGATTGTCCGCCAGGGCATTCCCAATTATTTTGGCGCTCAGCGTTTTGGCCATGACGGCGGTAACGTCGTCGATGCCCGTGCCTGGGCGGCGCGCAAGGCCTTGCCGGAACAGCGCAACGTGCGTTCGCGGCTGCTGTCGGCAGCCCGCAGTTATTTGTTCAACCGGGTACTTGCGGCCCGGGTGGCCGATGGCACTTGGCAACTGGCCCAGGTGGGTGACTTGCTGGCCTTCACCGACAGCCGCAGCTTTTTCCCGGCCGCGGAGGCTGAATGCAGCGATCCGCGCCTGGCTATCCTCGACCTGCATCCGACCGGGCCACAGTGGGGCGAGGGGCCTTCGCCGGCCGCCGGCGCGACTTTCGAGCTGGAGCAGGCCATCGCCGAGGAAGAGGCCGACCTGCGGGACTGGTTGATAAACGCGGGAATGAATCACGAACGTCGCATCCTGCGACTGCCCATTGGCGGGCTGTCGTGGCATTATCCCTCGCTAGACATTCTGCAACTGGAATTCGTCCTGCCGGCCGGATGTTTCGCCACTGCCTTGGTGCGCGAACTCGTCGATCTGGTGCCGGTAGGGCAGACGGACAGCCCATGCGTATTCTGATTTCTAACGACGACGGGGTAACAGCACCCGGTCTTGCCGCGCTCTATGCTGCGCTGGCAGATTTTGCCGAGTGCGTGGTGATCGCCCCGGACCAGGACAAAAGCGGCGCCAGCAGCTCGCTGACGCTCGACCGTCCGTTGCACCCCTGCTATCTGGATAACGGTTTCATCAGTCTCAACGGTACGCCGACCGATTGCGTGCACCTGGGCATCAACGGTTTGCTGGAGCGTGCGCCGGACATGGTCGTTTCAGGCATCAACCTGGGCGCCAACCTGGGCGATGACGTGCTGTATTCCGGCACGGTCGCCGCCGCCCTGGAGGGTCGTTTCCTCGAACACCCGTCGTTTGCCTTCTCGTTCGTTTCCCGGCAGGTCGACAACCTGCCCACCGCCGCCTACTTCGCCCGCAAACTGGTGCAAGCCCACGGCGAGCTGGACCTGCCACCGCGTACGGTGTTGAACGTGAACATCCCGAACCTGCCCCTCGACCACGTCCGGGGCATCCAGCTGACTCGCCTGGGCCATCGCGCCCGCGCCGCCAGGCCCATGCACGTGGTCGATCCACGCGGAAAGGCCGGCTACTGGATCGCCGCCGCCGGGGATGCCGAGGATGGCGGGCCGGGCACGGATTTTCATGCGGTGATGCAAGGTTACGTCTCGATTACACCGTTGCAGCTCGATCGCACCTTCAATGATGCCTTCCGACATCTCGATGGCTGGCTGGAGGGGTTGCGCTGATGGCTCGCGAGCAAGACGATATGCTGCGCCGCGGGATCGGCATGACCTCGCAGCGCACCCGTGAACGCCTGATCCAGCGGCTCTACGAAGAGGGGCTGTCCAATGCCCAGGTGCTGGAAGTAATCCGCCGCACGCCGCGGCATCTGTTCGTCGATGAGGCCCTCGCCCATCGTGCCTATGAAGACACGGCTCTCCCGATCGGACACAACCAGACCATTTCCCAGCCTTATATGGTGGCCCGCATGAGCGAGTTGCTGCTGGAGGCGGGGCCCCTGGACAAGGTTCTGGAGATCGGTACCGGTTCGGGTTACCAGACGGCGGTATTGTCGCAGTTGGTCGAGCGGGTGTTTTCCGTAGAACGGATCAAGGTGTTGCAGGACCGCGCCAAGGAGCGCCTGGTGGAGCTTAACCTGCGCAACGTGGTGTTTCGCTGGGGCGACGGCTGGGAAGGTTGGCCGGCCCTCGCGCCGTATAACGGAATCATTGTCACTGCCGTGGCGACGGATGTTCCCCAGGCCCTGCTGGATCAACTCGCTCCCGGTGGACGCATGGTCATCCCGGTGGGTGCCGGCGAAGTGCAGCAACTGATGCTGATCGTACGAGAGGAACATGGCTTCTCGCGGCACGTTCTGGGAGCGGTGCGGTTCGTACCATTACTCAATGGGCCATTGGCCTGAGCATTTATAAACAGCGGCTGAATTCCGTGACGCTTGCTGTGTCTTACAGCGGCATCGGTTCATCGAACAGGCTTCAACGGCGGCGAGCAAACGTGTGCGGCAACGTCCGTGCTTCATTAATAGAAGGATGGATGCGCCCGTTACTCGCACCACCACTGCCTGGACAGGCAGTTTCCATTTTTTCAGCCACCACAAAGGGAGCAGCGGGTGAGTCTCACAGTCATTGCGCAGCGTATGGGTATCACGAGCTTTAAGCGCCTGGTGACTGGCCTTGTCTTGAGTACCTTGCTGGTCGGTTGTTCCAGTACACCGTCGGGTAACGTCCGGGTTGTCGATCGCAACACCACTGCTGCGCCCCAACGTCCTACAGTAACGACCGGTCAGTATGTAGTCCGTAAGGGCGATACGTTGTTTTCCATCGCTTTTCGCTACGGCTGGGACTACAAAGCCTTGGCAGCGCGAAACAACATTCCTGCGCCTTATACGATCCATCCAGGTCAGACGATTCGCTTCGATGGGCGCAGCGGTTCAACACCGACCGCGGTGGTCACCCAGTCAGGGTCGACACCTTCGTCGTCGAGTAAAACCACGGTCATTCGCCGGCCGGTCGGCGCCGGGACGGCCACCGTACCGTCCGTCGCGAGCAAACCGGAGGTCGCGCCGATGCCTCCGGCAGGCCCCGCCCCGACAGGCTGGGGATGGCCTTCTAATGGCGTTCTTATTGGGAAATTCTCTTCAAACGGTAGTTTGAATAAAGGAATTGATATCGCCGGGGATTTGGGACAGCCTGTTTTAGCCGCGTCTGATGGCACGGTTGTGTACGCCGGGAGTGGTTTGAGGGGCTACGGCGAACTCGTGATCATCAAACACAGCGATACCTACGTCAGTGCCTACGGTCACAACCGCAGGCTGTTGGTTCGGGAGGGGCAGCAGGTCAAGGTCGGACAGACAATTGCCGAAATGGGGTCGACGGGTACAGACCGGGTGAAACTGCATTTTGAGATTCGCCGACAAGGTAAACCGGTAGATCCGCTGCAATTCCTGCCACGTCGTTGATTGGTTGTCAGCCTGTTCCGTCACGTAGAGGGAACAGGCTCCAGCGTTGCCAAGGATAAAGGCGCCGCTCGAGCTTGAGGTCGAACTCACCAAAGGACTATAACAATGGCTCTCAGTAAAGAAGTGCCGGAGTTTGACATCGACGATGAGGTTCTCCTGATGGAGACCGGCATCGCTATGGATTCGATGTCGAATGATGAAGGGGCGTCATCTCCACCTTCCGTTCGCGCCAAATCCAGACACTCCGCTTCGCTTAAACAACATAAGTACATCGATTACACCCGGGCGCTGGACGCCACTCAGCTGTACCTCAACGAAATCGGTTTTTCGCCGCTACTCTCCCCCGAGGAAGAAGTACATTTTGCGCGCCTGTCGCAAAAGGGCGACCCGGCCGGTCGAAAACGCATGATTGAAAGCAACCTGCGCCTGGTGGTGAAAATCGCTCGACGCTACGTCAATCGTGGGCTTTCACTGCTGGACCTGATCGAAGAGGGCAATCTGGGGTTGATCCGCGCTGTCGAGAAATTCGATCCTGAGCGGGGCTTCCGTTTTTCGACCTACGCCACCTGGTGGATCCGCCAGACCATCGAACGGGCGATCATGAATCAGACCCGCACGATCCGGCTGCCGATTCATGTGGTCAAGGAGCTGAACGTCTACCTGCGGGCTGCCCGTGAGCTGACCCAGAAACTCGATCATGAACCCTCACCGGAAGAAATCGCCAGCCTGCTGGAAAAACCGGTGGGCGAGGTCAAGCGAATGCTTGGGCTCAACGAGCGGGTTTCCTCTGTGGATGTCTCGCTGGGGCCAGACTCGGACAAGACCCTGCTGGACACCCTTACCGACGAGCGTCCCACCGACCCTTGTGAACTGCTGCAGGACGACGACTTGTCCCAGAGCATCGACCAGTGGCTCTCGGAGCTGACGGACAAGCAACGGGAGGTGGTGATCCGACGTTTTGGCCTGCGCGGTCACGAAAGCAGCACCCTCGAAGATGTCGGCCTGGAAATTGGATTGACTCGGGAAAGGGTCAGGCAGATCCAGGTAGAGGGCCTCAAGCGTCTACGGGAAATCCTGGAGAAGAATGGTTTGTCGAGCGAGTCGCTGTTCCAGTAACCACTCCGCTACAGCAGAAAAAGCCCCGACCGGTTCGGGGCTTTGCCGTTTCTGGGCGGCGCTTTTCTGATCCTGCGCTGTTTTCCGGTTTGGTTTGTAAGCTTTTGCCTAGTGTTGTGTAAGCGTTCGGTTTCTCATGGCCGGGGATAGAGGACAATAAAGCGCATGAATTTTTATACTGGATTGATTTTAAAGGTTATTTTTTTATGAACGAACGATGACAGCAACTGTCGGCCCGCTTGAGGTGAATTGCACTCGCCAGGGAAAACACTAATATCAGTCCTGTGTCGACGGACAGACACACCCGTCACGGACGATGGGGAAGGAAGGACATCGCAGGACGCGATTCATCAGGACGATGAAAGGGAACAAAGGGATTAGGGAAAAAATGTGGGCGGGTCAAACCGCCCCTTTTTTTTGCCTGCGATTTGGGTCCGGGCAGCAAAAAGGCCCGCAAGGGGCCTTCAAGACGTACACAGGGACGATCAGCGTTCGAGGTCCGCGATCTTGCCAGGCTTGCCATCCCACTCTTCGGCATCCGGCAGGGCGTCTTTCTTCTCGGTGATGTTTGGCCAGATTTCCGCCAGTTCGGCGTTCAGCTCGATGAAGTCCTCCATGCCAGCCGGGACTTCGTCTTCCGAGAAAATGGCTTGTGCCGGGCATTCCGGTTCACACAGGGCGCAATCGATGCACTCGTCCGGGTGAATGACCAGGAAGTTCGGGCCTTCGTAAAAGCAGTCCACCGGACACACTTCTACGCAGTCGGTGTACTTGCACTTGATGCAGTTGTCGGTGACGACGAAGGTCATTTCTAATTCTCTCCTCAGGCGGCGGCAGCGGGTCCCTCTTCACGGTAGGGCTCGCCAGGCTTGGGTGCGGACCAGGCTAATAGTCCTCAGCATTCCAAACCGCGCGAGATTCTAACAGCTTGAACGCCCGTGCGTTAGATCCGTGTCTTCAATGTATAGAGTAATTCCAGTGCCCGGCGTGGGGTCAGATCGTCCAGGTCAAGCTTGGCCAGTTCGTCGAGCACCGGATGCGGCAGGCTGGCGAAGAGGTCGCTTTGCTGAGGGGCCGCCGGTTTGCCTTTTGTCGGACGCGGCGCCTCGTGGGGCAGGCTGGAGGTTTCCAGGCGGCTCAAATGTTCGCGGGCCCGGGCAATCACTTCGCCTGGTACACCGGCCAACTGCGCAACCGCCAGGCCGTAGCTCTGGCTGGCCGGGCCGGGCAGTACATGGTGCAGGAATACGATGCGCTCGTTGTGTTCAGTGGCGTTGAGGTGGACGTTGGCCACCAGCGGCTGGCTTTCCGGCAGCACCGTCAGCTCGAAATAATGGGTCGCGAACAATGTGTAGGCGCGCAGTTGTGCCAATCGCTCGGCCGCCGCCCAGGCCAGGGACAGGCCATCGAAGGTGCTGGTGCCCCGTCCGACTTCGTCCATCAGCACCAGGCTGCGCTCGGTGGCGTTGTGCAGGATGTTGGCGGTCTCGCTCATTTCCACCATGAAGGTCGAGCGCCCGCCGGCCAGGTCATCGCTGGAGCCGATCCGGGTGAAGATGCGGTCCACCAGGGATAACTCGCAGCTGGCCGCCGGTACGAAACTGCCGATGTGAGCCAGCAGCACGATCAGGGCTGTCTGGCGCATGTAGGTGGATTTACCGCCCATGTTCGGACCGGTGATTACCAGCATGCGGGTATTGTCGTCCAGGCTCAGGTCGTTGGCCACGAACGGCGTGGTCAGTACCTGCTCGACCACTGGGTGACGACCTTGGCTGATGCGCATGCACGGTTCGCTGACGAAGCGCGGGCAATTCAGGTCAAGGTTCAATGCGCGCTCGGCCAGGTTGCTCAGAACGTCCAGCTCCGCCAGGGCGGCGGCGGTGTCCTGCAGGGGCGGCAATTGGTTGATCAGATCTTCCAGCAGCGCGTCATAGAGCATTTTTTCGCGGGCCAGGGCGCGACTCTTGGCCGACAGCGCCTTGTCCTCGAAGGCCTTGAGTTCCGGAGTAATGAAGCGCTCGGCGCCCTTGAGGGTCTGGCGACGGATGTAATCGGCCGGAGCCTGTTCGGCCTGCTTGCTCGGCAATTCGATGAAATAGCCGTGGATTCGGTTGTAGCCGACCTTGAGATTGCTCAGGCCGGTACGGGCCTTTTCCCGGGCTTCGAGGTCGATGAGGAACTGGCCGGCGTTCTCGCTCAGCGCCAGCAGCTCGTCGAGTTCGGCGTCGTAACCGGTTTTCAGCACGCCACCGTCACGGATCACCGCGGGTGGGTTGTCGATGATGGCTTTTTCCAACAGCGCGGCCAGTTCTGGGTAAGTGCTGGTGATGCGCGCCAAGTGCTGAAGATGCGGAGCTTCGAGGTCGGTCATCGCCACTTGCAGTTCGGGCAGGGCGCCAAGGGCATCGCGCAGGCGCGCCAGGTCCCGGGGACGGGCGTTGCGCAGGCCGATCCGCGCCAGGATGCGCTCGATGTCGCCGATTTCCTTGAGCTGCGGCTGCAACTGCTCGAAGCGATAACGATCCAGCAGGCAGGTAATCGAGGACTGGCGCGCCAGCAGTACTGTCAGGTCCCGCAACGGACGGTTCAGCCAGCGGGTCAGCAAGCGGCTGCCCATCGCGGTCTGGCAGCGATCCACCACCGATTGCAGGGTATTGTCGCGACCGCCGGCCAGGTTGGTGTCCAATTCCAGGTTGCGCCGGCTGGCGCCGTCCAGCACCACCGTGTCATCCAGGCGTTCATGGCGCAGGCTGCGCAAATGGGGTAGGGCGGTGCGCTGGGTTTCCTTGGCGTAGGCCAACAGGCAGCCGGCCGCACCGATGGCCAGAGTCAGATTCTCGCAGCCGAACCCCTTGAGGTCCTGGGTGGAAAACTGCTGGCAGAGACTTTTCAGCGCCGAATCGCGCTCAAAATCCCACGGCGCCCGGCGACGAACGCCACGGCGTTTTTCCGCCGGCAGGTCCTTGGGCCAGTCATCGGGAATCAACAGCTCCACCGGATTGACCCGCTCCAGCTCCGCCAGCAGGTTCTCCCAACCCTTGATTTCCAGTACCGAGAAGTTGCCACTGGTGATATCCAGCACCGCCATGCCGAACAGGCGCTCATCCCCCAGCACCGCCGCGATCAGGTTGTCGCGGCGTTCATCCAGCAACGCCTCATCGCTGACCGTGCCGGGGGTGATGATGCGCACCACCTGGCGTTCCACCGGCCCTTTGCTGGTGGCCGGATCGCCCACCTGCTCGCAAATCACCACCGACTCGCCGAGCTTGACCAGTTTCGCCAGATAACCTTCCGCTGCGTGGTAAGGAATCCCACACATTGGAATCGCCATGCCCGCCGATTGCCCACGTGCCGTCAGGGTGATGTCCAGCAACTTGGCGGCCTTCTTCGCATCCTCATAAAAGATCTCGTAGAAGTCGCCCATGCGGTAGAACATCAACTGATCGGGGTGCTGATTCTTCAGGCGCCAGTACTGCTGCATCATCGGCGTGTGGGAGGACAGGTCGTTCACGGCTGTATTCATCGGTGTCAGGCAAACTCATCGAAGGGTGTGGGGCAAGAGTGGGCGACGCAAACCTGTGGGAGCTGAGCTTGCTCGCGATTGGGCATGTCAGTCGACAATGATGTTGACTGATCTGCCGCCATCGCGAGCAAGCTCGGCTCCCACGGGGTTATGGCTTAACTGACTGCATCAGGATCGCCCGGCTTTTCCGCAATGGGCGCAAGGTTAACATGGCCGGTCGGGGGCGACCCAGATGGAGTGCTTTCGATTGGTGTTTGAGTTGTGCTGCCTGATTGCCAGAAAAAACCGACATATGGCTGATATTGGACAAATAGATCGCGAAAGACCTGTGGGGGCGAGTCGTCCGCCGATGCTGCGTACAGCCTCGATCCCTTTGTGGGAGCGAGCCTGCTCGCGATAGCGGAGGGTCAGCTTGCAACGATGTTGAATGTGCCTAAGTCATCGCGGGCAAGCCTTGCTCCCACAGGTTTTCGCCCGGATATGCAGATTTATGCAAATCAGCATTTGTCTTCTGCAAAAAGAACAAGCATCATGCGCGTTATGCAAAAACGCAACGTTTCTACCGTATTAAGAGCACTGCTCGATCAGCACGGGATCTCCCCCACGGAGCTTCACCGTCGTACCGGCGTGCCTCAATCCACACTTTCGCGGATCCTCAGCGGCAAGATTGTCGATCCTTCGGATAAACACATCTCGAAGATCGCCGAATACTTTGCCGTGAGCACCGACCAGTTGCGCGGGCGCGCGGATGTGTCGCCCCCTGGCAACAGCCGCCGCGAGGCGTCGCATTCCGAACTCAAGGACATTAGCCTGTGGGACGACGATACCCCTGTCGAAGAAGACGAGGTGTCGGTCCCTTTTCTGCGTGAGGTTGAATTGGCTGCTGGATCAGGAAGATTCGTCATCGAGGAAAGCGAGCGCTCAAGCCTGCGCTTCGGCAAGCGCAGCCTGCGGCATAACGGCGTGCAGTTCGACCAGGCCAAATGCGTGACCGTTCGTGGCAACAGCATGTTGCCGGTGTTGCGCGACGGCGCGACAGTCGGGGTGAACGCGGGCAAGTGCGGGATCGGCGATATTGTCGATGGCGATCTCTATGCTATCAATCACAACGGCCAGCTGCGGGTGAAGCAGCTTTACCGCCTGCCTACCGGCATCCGTCTGCGCAGCTTCAACCGCGACGAGCATCCAGACGAGGACTACAGCTTCCAGGAAATGCAGGATGAGCAGATCGTCATTCTTGGTCACGTCTTCTGGTGGGGCATGTACGCCCGTTAACCTCACTGCCATCCGATAAAAACCCGCCACCGTGCGGGTTTTTTTTCGCACTGAAAAATCCCTGATCCCCCGTATTCATTGAGCCTCGATGCGTTCGTGCATTTGCCGTGCATAAATAAATGCATTTACGCATTGACTGGATATGCATACATGCATATTCTGTGTCCAAGCCGCTCGACAAAGTGGCTGGCAACAACCGCTCTTTAGTTTTACCCACAGGCAGCGATGAACCGGCCTCAACGGTTCAGAGGGTTGGCAACTGGCCCAGGTGTGCAGCGTAAAGCACCAGAAGCAGTTATCCGGCGGGCAGGGACCGCGGCCGGAGGAACAATTTGAATGGATCCGTACCGCGCCAGTCGCGCCGAAAGATCAAGCGCATTACTGAAAAGCCTGGGCAACCGGGCTTTTTGGAATGCCTGCACCGTGAGGTGCGTTCAAACACATCACCACCGCCAATGGAGGGCTTTCAATGCTGAAGGATTTCAGATGCGGTCAGTGCAAACGACTTCTGGCCCGTATGGGCGAGCACACCGAACTCCAGATCAAATGCTCCCGATGCGGGACGTTGAATCATGTGAAGGCCGTAGAGCCTCGAGTAAACGCCGTCGAGCGAACAGCGTGCGGGGTAAGCCGTGCAACCAACGCTCAATGACATCTACCGAGGTAAAAAATGCAACTCTCCAAAAAACTTCTATTGGCGATTGGGCTTCTGTCGTCCTTCATCTCCCCGAACTCCCGTGCCGATACCGCGCTGTCGTGGAATCTTGCCAGGGACATGTACTTGATGACCGAACAGTCGCCGGCCGGTTCGCCGTGGTCTTTCATGCAAAACAAAACGACGGTCAACGCCTCGGCCAATTACACGCTCTTGCCAACGTTCAACATGGAATGCAGCGCCAAGCCGTCAACCTGTTGGCGAGACGACGCCACTGGCGCGTACGTCGCCAGCGTCAAGCAGAACTTCACCTTCACCGGCTCCGGAACCAGTTTTGTGTTCAAGCAGGGAGACGTGGCCACGCATCCAGGGGCGAACAGCCAGAGCATCATTCGTTGGGCCAGTCCTGTTTCCGGCAACATCAATGTACTCGGACGAATCAACGACCTGCACAACGCATGCGGGGACGGCGTCGGCTGGTCGCTCAACCTGGGCGACACCGTGCTCCAGTCCGGCAGTCTTGCAAACGGTGGCAGCGCCACGTTCATGTTGAACAGCGTGGCCGTTACGCCGACCTCTTCGCTCTACCTGGTAATCGACAGGAAATCCACCAACGCCTGCGATGCCACCAGCCTGGACATGCTGATTACGCGTTGAGAGGAGCCGCATCTTTTTCATTCAGCCTAATGGCTTGGGAGGCCATGTGCACCCTGAGCGTTTTGAATCCCACCAATCCCCCCAGGAGACATGAATGACAAACGAGCAACAAGCGTTGCTGGACATGCCGATCTGGCTGGTCATCCTGCTCGCCCTGGTGGGCGGGGTGTCCGGCGAGATGTGGCGTGCCGACAAGGAAGGGGCCCGTGGCTGGTCGCTGTTACGCCGACTGGCCTTGCGCTCCGGTGCCTGCGTGATCTGCGGTGTCTCGGCAATCATGCTGCTGTATGCCCTCGGCATGTCGATCTGGAGTGCTTGCGCCCTGGGTTGCCTGACCGCCATGGCCGGTGCCGACGTGGCCATCGGGTTGTACGAGCGCTGGGTCGCCAAGCGGATCGGCGTGTGCGAAGTACCACCACCGGATTCCCGTTCCGACCCACAGTGAGCCCGGTGCCGCCGATTCACAGAAGGAGGCCATCCCATGCCTGCTCTCATTGAAAAACCCTCGCAGCTGTTCTCCGCCATGGCCGAAACGCTGCGTACCACACTTCCCGCCCTGAAGGTCGGGAGCCCCCAGGATTTTGACGACACAGGCGATCAGACTTGGGTCTTGATCGCCATCGAGCGCGATGCCTCAGGCAACCGTGCCAATGACGGACGTATCGCTCATGTCCTGACGCTGTCCCTGCAAGTCGTGTCGCCCGACACGGGTCTGGCGGCTTGCGATCTGGCCAGTGAGTTGAAACGGGTGATCGTCGACAACCGCTGGAACCTGTCGGCCGAGCAATGCAGTCGGCCGGCGGATGTCGAGGGGGTTGCGTCCGTCTTCAGCGGTGGGACCCGGCCATACACCGCCTGGACCCTCTCGTTCACCCAGACCCTGTACCTCGGCCCGACGCTGCAGGAAGACCCGTTGGGCATCCCGAAATTTGCCCGTACTTGGGAAGTGTCGAACATCGACGACCCGAATCAATACACCGCACTCGAGGGCTGAGCCATGTTCGATGGGCTGTTACAGATGCATCTGGGGCCGATTATCGAGCGTCTGGCACAGATGGAAACCGAGCTGGAAGACCTGCATCGACGTGCGGAGAGTTTCTGCCGCATCGGCGTTTGCCAGGAAGTCGATGCAACCAGCAACACCTGCAAGGTCAGCCATGGTGGGTTGCTGACTCCGGCGATCCGCTTTTTCAACCCGAGCGCCGGCGCCCAGAGCGAGTCGCGAATCCCTTCCGTGGGCGAGCAATGCCTGTTGCTCAACCATGGCGGTGGCGATGGCGGCGGGCAATCGGTGGCGTTGTTCGGCCTCAACGGCGGCCAGTTCCCACCCGTCTCGACACAAGCCTCGCTGACGCGTCGGCTCTATCAGGACGGTACGGAAAACGGCTACGACCATGCCAGCCATGTCCTGCACTGGCAAAACGGCCCGGTGGCGTTCAGCGGTTCACGCGAAGCCCTGCAGTTGAACATTGGCCCGTCGCGGTTGGCGATGACACCCGAGGCTATCGAATTGCAAGTCGGCGCCGTCGGCATTCGGCTCGACGCTTCCGGTGTGCACCTGAGCGGCTCGGTGGTGGATCACCAAGGACGCGTCATCAGTACCGCATAAGAGATTTCCTCATGATTGGAATCGATCGAAATACCGGCGCCACGGTCGACGACTGGCTGCAGTTCGTGCAGCGCGCCACCCGGGCGTTGACCACGCCTTTGGGGACTCGCCAGAAACGTCCTCTATACGGCTGCGCACTCACGCAGTTGCTGGGGCAGAACCTCGGCGATGACCTGCTGATCCTCGCCCAGAGCCACGCAGCCCAAGCCTTCTACAACCCCCACAACGGCATCGACGACTTCGAGCCGCAAGTCATTGTGGCCAGCCGACACGGGGCCGGATTGCTGCTGCGTTTCGCCGGCATCTGGAAAAACCGCAAACAGACCTTCGAGGTGGTGACATGAGCATGTTGATCCCTGGTCAGAACCAGTTGGCCGAACCGGCCATCGTCACTGTCGAGGCCTTCGAAGACCTGCTCGCGGAGTTCAAGACGTTCGTCGTCGAATACGTCGGCGCACGTTCGCCCGATAGCGCCGCCAAGCTTGCCACCAGCCTGGAGAACGAAAGCGAACTGCTGACCCTGGCCCTCGAGGCCTTTTGCGTCCGCTTGCAAACCCACGAACGCAAGTACAACGCCCGCATCAAGCAGATGCTGGCGTGGTGGGCCACCGGGACCAACCTCGATGCACGTCTCGCCGACATGGGATTGGAGCGCCAACTGCTGGATCCGGGCGCCCCGTCGGCATTCCCGCCCATCGCCCCGGTCTACGAAAGCGACGATGACGCCCGACTGCGTTACTACCTGGCCCCCCACGCCCCGGCGGCGGGTTCGCGCATGCAATATCGTCGGGAGATTTTCACCCTGGGTGAACGCCCGGCGGTGAACGTGGAAAACACGGCGGCGGGTGTGGTGACGGTCACCTACACCTTCGACCCTAACGGTCATGCGGCGCAGGTCAAGGACGGCAACGGACGCCGCACGGCGCCAGGGGAGGTTACTGTGACGGTGCTGTCCCGAGAGGGCGACGGCACACCATCCGAGGCCCTGCTCGACAGCGTCCGCCAGCATTTCGCCCGGCCCGATGTACGACCGGAAACGGACCTGGTCATCGTCCAATCCGCGCAGATCAAACCCTACAAAATCCGTGTCGCGGCGAAGATCAATCCCGGCCCGGATTCGGGCCTGACCCGGCTCGCCGCAGAACAGCAACTACGGGCCTATGCCGAGGCGTGTCATCGCCTGGAAGGCCGGGTCGATCCGAGCTGGATCGACTACACCCTGCATAGCGCCGGCGCGGTCCGTCTCGAGATTCTCGAACCCCTCGAGCCTATCGTGACCACGGCTTTCCAGGCGCCGTACTGTACGGGCGTCGAGGTCGAGGTGGACACGCTATGAAAGACGACACACCTCGCCCGAGCCTGCTGCCGGCCAACAGCTCACCGCTGGAAAAGGCCCTGGATATCGGCTTCGCCCGGTTGCTCGAACGCATCGAGCCGCCGTTCCCCGACCTGATGAATCCAGCCGCGACGCCTATGGCGTTTCTGCCGTATCTGGCGGCGGATCGTGGGGTCAATGAATGGAGTTCCCAGGCACCGGAGGCTGAAAAGCGTCTCACGGTTGAACTCGCCTGGCCCACCGCACGACAGGCCGGTACGCGAAAGGCCTTGGAAAATGCCGCCAAGGGTTTGCAGCTCATACCTGAAGTGCGCGCCTGGTACGAACAGACGCCACCTGGTCCGCCCTACAGTTTTTCCGTCAGGGCGTTTACCGAGCAACCCTACAGCGAAGCCATCGACGCCCGTCTCGACCGGCGCTTGGCTGATGCCAAAAGCGAACGCGACACCCTGACGGTTTCGGTCGGCTTGAGCGCCTTCGGCCGCCACGTCATCGGCGCCGCGACGCTGTGCGGCGAACTGACCACGGTTTATCCGGTTGTCATCGAAGGGCTCGAAGCCTCGGGCCAGGCCTTCATGGCCGCCGGACTCTACACCGTCGAAACCTCCACCATTTATCCACAGGGGGCCTGAATGGCTGACTATTACACCCTGCTCACCGATGCAGGCATCGCCTACGAAACCGCCTGCAAGGCGGCGGGCACACCGATCAAACTGTCGCAGATTTCCGTCGGCGACGGCGGCGGCGCGGTCTACAACCCGGCGGCAACCGCCACGGCCCTCAAGCGCGAAGTATGGCGCGGGCCACTCAATGCATTGTTTCAGGATGAGAAGAACCCGAGCTGGTTGTTGGCCGAAGTGACTATTCCGCCTGAAGTGGGCGGTTGGTATGTGCGTGAAGCGGGGATCTGGACTGATACCGGGATTTTGTACGCGATTGTTAAGTATCCGGAGTCGTTCAAGCCGGTGTTGGCGACTTCCGGTTCGGGGAAAGAGTTCTACATCCGCTCGATTTTCGAGACCAGCAATGCCGAGCTGGTGACGTTGTTGATCGACGATACGGTGGTCAAGGCGACGCGGGCTTGGGTCGCCAGCTATGTCGCTGACGAGCTGGCCAAGCTCGACAGGAAACAGTCTGTGCGGGTGGCGACGACCATCAATGTTGTCTTGAGTGGCGCGCAGATGATCGATGGAGTGGCCGCCGTCGCCGGAGATCGGGTGCTTGTTAAAGCCCAGACGTTGGCGAAAGACAATGGTCTTTATGTCGTCGCCAATGGCACGTGGGTACGAGCGAAGGATGCTGACGTAAGTGCCGAGGTGACGTCCGGGTTGATTGTTTCGGTGGAGGAGGGGACGACGCTTGCCAATACTGTCTGGCAGCTGATTACCGATGGTGTGATCGTGCTGGGTACCACGGCGCTGACATTTCAGAATGTGACGCAGGGGTTTGCGCCATTGAATTCGCCGGCCTTTGCGGGCACGCCGACGGCTCCAACAGTACTGGGAACTGACAACAGCACCAAGGTTGCTACGTCCGCCGCCGTACGCGCCATCATGGCTCAATTTGGCTTGGGTTCTTCCGCGTTTAACTATACGGGGAACATCGATGACATCTTGCAGACAGGCGTTTACATGATTTCCGCTGTCTCCACGGGTACCAAGCCGATGATGGATGGGACTGCGGCGGTCATTCCGAACGGGACGATTTTTCATATGGAGCGTGGCAGCTCTAACATGGCGACTCAATGGTGGGACTCGCTGGTGAATACCACCATGCCAGTAGGTGCCATGCGTACGCGCAACAGTGCCGGACTGTGGACACCGTGGGAGCATGTGACGTCGGTCGAACGCGTTCGGACGGTTCTGGACACGTTCGGACTTGGCTCGGACGCAGCGAAAATTCCCCTGATCACTGATTTCTCCGCTGATATAAAGCCTGGGCTCTACCGAGCGTTTACGCTAGGGCACCCAGAAGCATCCATCGGTGGTCCACCAGAAACCAGCGGTATTGGCGGGACCTCCATGACGGTGCTTGTGGGCGGTGGCTATATCACGTCCAGCTATAAGACTTTCTTAGCGATCATCAACTTCAATGCAAGCAGTCCGACACGGGCGTACATCGGTCACAGGGTTACTGCCGGGGAACAGCCGATTTGGAATGAAATCGCGCAAAGTGTCCATCTGCCCTATCGCGCAAAAGTCTATTACAAGGCTGCCGGCGTCTATCAATGGACGGTACCAGCGAATGTCTGGAAGGTTTTCGCAGAGGTTCGCGGTGGTGGCGGAAGCGGCGCCTTCGGGGCATTGGAAACCGGTGCAGGTGGCGGCGGTGCAGGAGGTGTCAGTCACCGGCTCGTCTCCGTCACGCCAGGCTCAACAATCACGGTGACCGTGGGAGCAGGAGGTGCATACGTGACAGCGGCCAACACGGTCGGCAATCCGGGCGGATCGTCTTCCTTTGGTACTCATTGTTCGGCAACAGGCGGTGCAGGAGGGTTGGTGATTGGCGGTGCCGGCGCGGGCTACGGCTCTGGCGGTGATTTCAACGGCGCGCTGGGGGCCGGTAATCCACCGGTGCGTAATGCGGCGTCTAATGGCGCGATTGGCGGTGCGGGAGGGGGCGGGGAGAGTATTTTCGCCGCAGTTGACACGACCACGTTGACTCAACCCGGTATGGGGGGAGGCGGCCGAATCGGGACTCGATCTCAGGCCGGTGCCGACGGCTGTGTGTTCATCAATTATTGAGGGGGCTTTTATGTCGTGGGCAAGAATTGAGAATGGGGCGGTGGTCGAAACGACCGATCTCGACCCCGCCGAGCGCTTTCACCCAGATCTGCTTTGGCTAGTCTGCCCAGCCAACACGCGGCCGGGCTGGACATTCATCGAGGGGGCGTTTTTTCCTCCTTCGATAGACGACTCTTCGGCGCTGGCCGATGCTGAGCGGGTATGGCGCAATTTCGAACTGGGGGCCACTGAGTGGCTGGTTGCGCGTCATCGGGACGAGCAGGACCTTGGAGCCACCTCTACTCTGACGCTCGAACAATTTTCAGAGCTGCTCGCCTATCGTCAGGCACTTCGCGATTGGCCACAAACGCCTGACTTTCCTTTGCCAAAGGCCCGACCGGCTGTACCGTCTTGGCTTTCCGAGCAAAACCAATAAACGCCCCGCACCGACGGGGCGTTTTCTTATCCGTCAAACAACCCAAAGCCCCTTCCCAAGGGGCTTTTTCATATCTGGAGAAATAGAAATGGCACCACGCCAAACCTACACCGTACTCCTTCCATTCTCCACCGGCGGCGGCCACTGGTCGACCGCCGGCCAGGAGCTCGACCTGCTCGATGTGGAAGCCAGTGCGCTGCGCAGCGCCGGTCGTCTGGCGCTGAAAAAAACCGAGGCCGTTGAGTCGGCCTCTACACCCAACCCGGCCACAAAGGCCGCCGCCAAGAAGGCTGAATAACCATGGCTGAGGTTTTGAACTTCGAGCACAACGGCATCACCGTCAATGCCACCGAATCCCCCGAGGCCATGGGTGGCCTGGGCGACAACGTCATCGGCCTGGTCGGCACCGCGCCGAATGCCAACCCGCTGATTCCGAAAAACACCCCGTTCCGCATCAACAGCTTCACCACCCAAGCTCAGTTGGACCCGACCGGTGCGGAGGCGGGCACGCTGTTCCAGGCGGTCTACCAGATCCTTAAAGTGGTCAAGGTGCCGGTGTACGTGGTGATCGTCGAAGAGGGCGCCACGCTGGCCGACACGCAGAACAATGTGATCGGCGGCATCGAGGCGCAGACCGGGCGCAAGTTGGGCTTGGCCGCGTTGAGTGGGGTCGCTGAAGACCTGACCATCATCGGTGCGCCAGGCTTTACCGGCACCAAGGCCGTGGCCAGCGAATTCGCCTCGTTCGGCAAGCGCATCAAGGCCCGTGTGGTGCTCGATGGCAAAGACGCCTCGGTGCCCGATCAGGTGACCTACAGCCAGGAACTGGGCGGTGCCGACCTCGGTTTCGACCGTTGCCTGGTGGTGCACAACATGCCGGCGGTGTACTCCAAGGCTGCGAAGAAAAACGTTTTCCTGGCCCCGTCGAGCCTGGCCATCGCCGCCCTCGCCAAGGTCAAGCAATGGGAGAGCCCGGGCAACCAGGTGACCTTTGCCGAAGACGTGTCCCGCACCGTGGAATACAACATCCTCGACACCTCCACCGAAGGCGATCTGCTCAACCGCTACGGCGTCAGCTATTACGCCCGGACCGTCCTCGGCGGTTTCTCGCTGCTGGGCAACCGCTCGGTCACCGGCAAGTTCATCAGCTATGTGGGACTGGAAGATGCGATCAGCCGCAAGCTGGTGAAAGCCGGCCAGAAGGCCATGGCGAAGAACCTGACCAAGTCGTTCATGGACCAGGAGGTCAAGCGCATCAACGACTGGCTGCAAACCCTGGTGGCCGACGAAACCATTCCCGGTGGCAGTGTCTACCTGCATCCGGAACTGAACAGCGTCGAGAAGTACAAGAACGGCACCTGGTACGTGGTGATCGACTACGGCCGCTACGCGCCGAACGAACACATGATTTATCAACTCAACGCCCGCGATGAAATCATCGAGCAGTTCCTGGAGGATGTTCTCTAATGTTTACCAACCGCGTAAGACAGGCCATCGCGGCCACCCTGCAGGGCCTGCCGTTGTCGGCGACCGTGGAAGAGTTCACCCCGCCGAAGATCGAGTTCGAAATGGAGGCGATGACCGGCGGGCGCTTCATCGCCGAAGAGATGGCCAAGAGCGGCAAAGCGCTGACGGCCAAGCTGACGCTGCAAGGTGTCGGCCCGGAAATCATGCTGGCGCTGGGCGTGAGCGTGGGCGACGACATCCTTCTGAACGTGCGCGAAGCCGGCCAGGATCAGGACGGCAACACCTGGTTCACCTATCACACCGTCGGCGGCAAGCTGAAGTCGCTGGAGGAGACTGCGCTCAAGATGAACGAGAAGCCCAAGACCAACCTGGAGCTGTCCTGCCGCACCTACAACCGGCTGGAAAACGGCATCCCGGTGATCGACATCGACGTGCGCACCCAGAAGTTCGTGCTCAACGGCGTCGACATCCTCGGCGATGCTCGCCGTGCGGTGTTGCTGCCTTAAACGGATGCCAACCGACTGAACGCAGACCTCTTGTGGGAGCGGGCTTGTTCGCGAAGGCAGTGTGTCAGGCGACATGTTGGTTGACTGTGCCGCCCTCTTCGCGAGCAAGCCCGCTCCCACAAGGGACTCCCCCTCCATGACCTTCCAAGGAATTCCATCCCATGTCCTGGACGCCTCCCGTTCACGTCCTGCTGTCGCCGCTCACCGGTGACGATGGGTCGCAGATCGAGCAACTTCAACTCAAACCCCTGTTTTACGCCGCACAGAAAGAAGCCCTGGCCCGTGCCGGCGAAGATGAAGACGATCAGTTCTTCGAGCTGGCCAAACTGGCCACCGGCCTTTCGGTCAAGGAGCTCGACCAGCTCAAACGCCCGGACTACGTGAGCATCGCGCAGTACGTGCACGACATGTCGACTCGCCCGGCCTCGTACTTTCTCGAGCCCACCACCGAGGTCGATCCTGACCAGGTGCAGCTGTTGCAACCCCTCGACGTAGCGGGACGCAGCCTGACGTCCCTGAGCCTGGAAATGCCGGTGCTGCGGGCCACCAAGGCGATGAAGAAGCTGAAGACGGCCAAGGAACGCGCCGAATTCATCACCGCCCATTGCACAGGCCTGATGCTTCCCGACCTGGACCTGTTGACCGTGCCGGACTGGACTCAGCTTCAGGTGCGCATCGACGATTTTTTAAACAAACCGGCGGACTTCTTTCGGAACGCGACATCGAAGTGATCCTCGATGTGGTGCCGCTCATTTACTCGGTAAGTGAGGCGGAAATCCTGGAGTGGGACGCCGGCAAGGCATTGCGCCGCTACGACATCGCGATCACTCGCCTTGGCATGAAACAGGAGTAGAGCGGATGGCAGACAGTAAATATTCGCTGTCCTATGCGGCGAGCGTCGAGATGCCGACACTCGGCGGTGTGGCCGAAGCGTCGGGGCTGAATCTGGCGTTGAGCACCGCCAGCCTCGACATCCGGCTGCTGGTGTCGGAGCAAATGAAACTGCGCGAGACGCTGGCATCGCTGAACACCACGCTCTTGGGGCAACAGTCGCTGTTCAAGACGAGTGCAGCAGCGCCAGCGGCGGGTGCGGAACCGAAGTCGAAACTCAAGGCCGAGGTCGATCAGCTGGCGCCCCCCGACGTCCTCAAGCCTGCCATGGCGATGCAGACGGCCATGGTTGACCTGAACCAGAAGTTGCAGTTGTCGCCGGAACAACTGCAGGTGATGTCCAACGAAAACCAGAAGATCGCCGGTGAAAAGCAAACCGCATCCAGCGGGGCGACCGCTGTGCAACTGGCGCAAATCCAGCTGGCGGCGGTCAACGCAGGGCTGGTCAAGGATATCAAACCGGAAGACCGCCAGCAGGTGCTGACGGATTTCGCCCGCGACAGTGCGGTGATGGCGTCGGCCTACAAGATCGAGCTGAAGGACGCCGGCGCGCTTATGGCTGGCTTGCGCACTTCATTGAACCTGGATCGAGGGAAAAGTCTCGAGTTGGGTAACGCGGCCAACCGCCTTGGCGCCAGTGCCAGTTTGCAGACCTCGGCGGCGGACATCGGTTCGGTTGCCCAGCGCGGTGGCAAGGCGGGCATCGAAGCGGGCATGACGCCCGAGCAGATCGCCGCCATCGCAGCCGCGCTGTTGAGCGCCTCTGTCGGCAAGGACGAAGCGAGCACCTCGCTGAAAATCCTGGGAGCCGCGTTGGGCAAGGGCAACAAGGTCACGCCGGAACAGCGAACGGCCTGGGCTCAACTGGACATCGAACCGGCGGCACTTGCCAGCAGGCTGCGCATGGACGCATCGGGTGCGATCAAGGATGTGCTGGCGGCGCTGCAAAGCAAACCTGCCGAGCAGCAGACCTTATTGCTCAAGACGCTGTTTGAAGGCGACGAGGGCATCGGCAAGTTGATGAAGTCGCCCCAGGACTTGAAGACCGCGCTCACCGTGGCCTCCGATAAGGGCGACGGTGACAAGGGGGCGATGGCCCAAACCGCAGACGTCCGGGGAAACACCTCGCAGGCGCGTTGGAATGCGCTGGATGCCAGCGTGACCCGTCTCGATACCGCCATCGGTAGCGCCGTGGCGCCCATTACCGACCTGGCAATGCTTGGCGTGGACGCGCTGGCGACGGGGTTGAGCACCGTCGCCGAGTCGCTGCCGAAAGTCACCGCGGCGTTGGCCTTGTTCGGCGCGGCGCTCGCGTCGCCGTTTCGCGGCGCCATTGTGGACAAAGTGACGTCGGGTGTTGCCTCGACCCGCGAAGCACTGCTGAAACCGGACTCGGCGATCCAGCCACCGGCCAGCGATCCGCCTGGAAGTCAAGCCAAGGGCGGCGGGCCGGACGCCGGAAAAACCGAAACTTCCCGTCCGGATATGCGCAGTCGACTGGCAATCTCCGCTGCTCGAGCGAAAACTTTCACCGGCAGGCTGGGCGCGCCTCTGGCGCTGGCGAGTGCCGGCTACGACGGCATCAAGGCCCTGGAGGCCGGTGACTACAAGGCGGCTTCGGGGGCGGCCGGAGCCGGCCTTGGCGGGCTGGCGGGCGGTTATGCCGGTGCCGCCACCGGCGCGATGCTCGGCAGTTTCGTTCCGGTGATCGGCACCGCCATTGGTGCATTGGTCGGCGGTGCGCTGGGTTCCTATTTCGGCAGCCAGGGCGGCGAATCCCTGGGTGAGGCTATCTATACCGGGGCTGATCGCCTCAAGTCGCCGGATCAGGTCAGCAAGGACCTGAGCAACACCCAGACCACCACCCAACAAAACACCATGACCGCCAACATCTACATCAACGGCCAGGACCAGGCCAGTGCCAGTCAATTGGCCAATCTGGTCGTTCAGCAGATCGCGGGTCAGTTCGGACTGGCCGCCCAGCCCAACACCCTGGCCATGCGCAGTGATGCGGCCCTGACCGACGGAGGTACGTGATGCGTCAACAAATGGCCCTCGGCAGTTTCATTTTCGGACTGTCCAGGAATTTCGCTTATCACAGCCTGCTGCGCACATCGGACGGCGGTTGGAAAAGCATCGATATTCTCACCAGCAAGCCCAAGTCCAGCCAGGTCGGCCAAGGCCTGCAAGAGCTGAAGATCACCGGTAAATCCATGTACGCGACGGCCATGGATCGCCTCGATGAGTTGCGAGCCTTGCAGGCCCAACGTGTGCCGTTGCCGTTGGTGGATGGCATCGGACGCAACTGGGGCTTGTGGCAGATCAACAAGGTGACCGAAACCCAGACCGACATCATCGATGACGGCACGGCGATGGTGGTCGGTTGGGTCGTCGACTTGACGGAGTTCGCCAATGCGTAGGGTTCGAAGTATCGCCGGTGATTCGGTGAATCTGTTGCTCTACCGCGAGCTGGAGCGTTGTGACGACGCCACCGAAGAGGCGCTCTGGCGCCTCAATCCGCAGTTGGCCGAATGGGGTCCGGTGTTACCGGCGGGTGTGTGGGTGGTGTTGCCGGAAGTGGACCTCAAGCCCGTCGCGTCCATACCGGTTTCGGCCTGGGATTAAGGAGGCGATATGTCACTGGGTTTCACGCCTGCCGTGGAAATCTACGGCGCCAATGCCGCGCTGCTCAACGAACGATTGCTCGGTTGGAGTCATGTCGACGCGGCAGGTTTCGAGTCCGACCAACTGACGCTCACCCTTGACCTGGAGGGACTTGAAGGCCTGCCCAGCCTGGGCGGGAAAATCGGGTTGCGGGTCGGCTACCTGGAATCGGGGTTGGTGGATAAAGGCCAGTTCGTCATTACCCGGCGTACGCCGACCCTGTTTCCCCTGCGCCTGACGCTGGTGGCCATGGCGGCGCCGTTCAGTGCGGCGGATGAGACCGGATTCAAGCAACGCCGGTCCGTCAGCCATGGCCCCACGACCCTGGGCGCGCTGTTTCGGGAGTTGACGTCCAGACATGGATTTTCGCCCCGCGTGGCGCCGGAGCTGTCGCTGATCCAAATCGAGCACATCGACCAGTCCAACGAAACCGATATGGGTTTCCTGACGCGGCTGGCCCGCCGGTACGATGCCGTCGCCAAGCCGATCAACGAGCTGTATGTGCTCGCCAGGCGCGGTCAGGCGAAGTCGTTATCGGGCAAGGTACTGCCGGAAATGAAACTCTCGGTCACCACCGATAATCGTCCGGGAGACCACGCGTTCATCTCGGCCAAGCTGGATGAAGGCGCCCGGGCCAAGTACCAAGGCTGCAAGACCCATTGGTGGGATGCGGCGGCAGGCAAGCTGCAGGTCGAGGAGAGCGGCATCGCGCCGTTCAAGACCCTGCGCCAGCGCTTCCAGAGCGCCGCCGATGCCCGCGCCGCCTGCGAAGGCGAAGTGCGCAGGATGATGCGCGAAGCCCTCAAGGTAGCGATCGAGTGCCCGGGCAACCCGGGGTTGTCCGCCGAAGGCATCGTGCTGCTGGACCCCACCTGGCCGGATTTCATGCGCGGTCGCTGGTCCATCGACAAGGTCACCGCCACCGGCAATCGGGAAAAAAGCTACCGCTGCCTGATCGAGGCGACTTGCCTGGACGCCAGGGCCTGACCCCAACCCGCTGAGACAACACCGGCCCTGTGGGAGCGGGCTTGCTCGCGAAAGCGGTGTGCCAGTCGACATCAGCGTCAATGTCCGGCCGCATTCGCGAGCAAGCCCGCTCCCACAAGGCATTCATTGCACATCCCAATAATGCTGGAGCCCCTCCATGAAGATCACCCCGATCCTCACGCAGTTGCGTGAGCAATGCCCCACGCTCGCCCGTCGCGTGGCGGCCGGCTTCGACCTCGCCATGCTGCTGGCCGACACGCCGCTGCAATCCCCTTGCGCCTATGTGCTGCCGAGCGCCGACAGCGCCGGCCGGAATACCGCGCAGAACGTCACGCTGCAAACCGTGCGTGATCGCTTCGACGTCGTGCTGGTGCTTGACGCCAGCGACCCGACAAAAGCGCTGGAACTGTTGCATGAGCTACGGGCCGAGTTGTGGCGCGCGCTGGTGGGATTCAAGCCGGGCAGCGATTACGTCGGCATCGAGTACGACGGCAGCGAGCCGGTTTCGGTCAATGGCAGCCGTGTGTTGTACCGGCTGCGCTTTTTCGCCGAGTTCCAGCTGGGCCGCAATCTGGCGAGCCAGCCTGCCGAAAGCTGGCACGAGCGTGAACTGGACGGCTTGTCGTCCTTTACCGGGGTCACCGTGCGGGTCGATGCCATCGATCCGGCGGACCCCAACCTGAAACATCCCGGCCCCGACGGGCGCCTGGAACTGACTTTCTCTGGAGACGTAACCCCATGAGCAAACGCATCACCGTGCTGCCGGCCCCGGGCCGGGCTGTACCGGACCCGGAAGCGGGCGACTTGCTGCCCCTCGAGGGCCGTGAAGTGCCGGACAACGCCTGGTGGCGTCGACGTCTGGCCGATGGCGATATCACTACCAAAGCCGTGAAAACGGCAAAACCACAGGGAGCCAAATAATGGCGATCGGATTCAGCAACATTCCCGCGGACATTCGTGTTCCGCTGTTCTACGCCGAAATGGACAACTCGGCCGCCAATAGCGCGTCGTCGGCCATGCGCCGGCTGATCGTGGCCCAGGTCAACGACAACGTACCGCCGGCAGACGTCGGCAAACTGGTGCTGGTTTCCAGCGCTGCCCTGGCGAAAAGCATCGGTGGGCAGGGCTCGATGCTCGCCTCGATGTACGAAACCTGGCGCAAGACCGATCCTCTCGGCGAAATCTGGTGCCTGCCCCTGCACAACGTCGAAGGTGCCATCGCCAAGGGCGTGCTGACCCTCACCGGTACCGCCACCGAAAGTGGTGTGCTCAACCTGTATGTGGGCGGTGTGCGTGTCCAGGCTGCCATCGTCAATGGCGCCACCGCTGCCCAGGCTGCCACGGCACTGGCCCAGAAGGTCAACGCAGCAGCCGACCTGCCGGTGACTGCCGCGGCCGTCGATGGCGTCGTGACCCTCAGCGCCAAATGGACCGGCGACAGCGGCAACGACATCAGCCTGCAATTCAATCGCCTCGGCAAGAGCAACGGCGAAGATACGCCGGCGGGCCTGACCACGGCCGTCACCGCCATGACCGGCGGCGCTGGTGTGCCGGACCAGACCGCTGCCGTCGCGGCCCTGGGCGACGAGCCGTTCGAGTTCATCGCCATGCCATGGTCCGACGTGTCGAGTCTGAACACCTGGCAAGCGGTCATGGATGACAGCACCGGTCGCTGGTCCTGGGCCAAGCAGTTGTTCGGCCATGTCTACAGCGCCAAGCGCGGTACTATCGGCACGCTGGTGGCTGCCGGTCAGGCACGCAATGACCAGCACATGACCCTCCAGGCCCTGGAGCCGGGCGTACCGCAACCGTTCTGGGTCCAGGCCGCTGCACTGGCCGCGCGTACCGCGGTGTTCATCTCGGCCGACGCCAGCCGTCCGACCCAGAGCGGTAGCCTGCCAGGCCTGGATCCGGCCCCGGCCAGCGAACGCTTCACCCTGACCGAGCGTCAGTCGCTGCTCAACTACGGCATCGCCACGGCGTACTACGAAGGTGGCTACGTTCGCATCCAGCGCTCCATCACCACCTATCAGAAGAATGCCTTCGGCCAGGCCGACAACTCCTACCTGGACAGCGAAACCATGCACCAGTCGGCGTTCATCGTCCGCCGCCTGCAAAGCGTGATCACCAGCAAGTACGGTCGCCACAAACTGGCTTCCGACGGCACCCGTTTCGGCGCAGGCCAGCCCATCGTCACGCCGAGCACCATTCGCGGTGAGCTGATTGCCCAGTACGCCAAGCTCGAACTGGAAGGCCACGTGGAAAACGCCGAACTGTTCGCCGAGCATTTGATCGTCGAGCGCGACAGCCAGGACCCGAGCCGGGTCAACGTGCTGTTCCCGCCGGACTACATCAACGGCTTGCGAGTGTTCGCGCTGCTCAACCAGTTCCGCCTGCAATACGACGACGTCGCCTGAACATAGTGTTCGGACAGCTGAATTCAGCCCACTTCATGTGGGCTTTTTATTTGAAGGGAGAAACACCATGGGTCAACTGATTGCGGGCACCTGCTACGTCAAAGTGGACGGCGCTCAACTGACCATCAACGGCGGCTGTGAAGCACCTCTGATGTTCACCAAACGCGAAACCGTCGTGCCGGGCTTCTACAAGGAAACCGACATCGCGCCGTCCTTCAAGGTGACGGCCCTGCACACCGCGGACTTCCCGCTCAAGCAGCTGGTGGCCGGCACCGACATGACCGTCACCTGTGAATTCAACAACGGCAAAGTCTATGTACTGGCCGGCGCCTACCTGGTGGAAGAGCCGGTGTCCAAGGGCGACGATGCCACCATCGAGCTGAAATTCGAGGGCATCAAGGGGACTTGGCAATGACGGATGTCGTGACGTTGCGCGTGGCCATCGAGGCCCACGGCGAGCCGTTGCACGAACTGACCCTGCGCCGCCCGACGGTGCAGGAGGTCCGCGCGATCAAGGCGCTGCCGTACAAGATCGACAAGAGCGAAGAAGTGAGCCTGGACATGGACGTCGCGGCCAAATACATCGCGGTCTGCGCCGGCATCCCGCCGTCGTCGGTCAACCAGTTGGACCTGGCTGACCTCAACGCGCTGAGCTGGGCCGTCGCGAGTTTTTTCATGAGTGCGGCGTCGCAGCCATCGGCGACCTGATCGCAGCCGCCTATGACCTGGCCTGGTTCTGGAAGGTTGACCCCGAACAGATGATGGCCAGGCCACTGGATGTGCTCCGCGAATCCCTGGAGCACGCGCAACGGATCAATGCGATGCAGCAGGTGCAGTGATGGCAGACACACAAAAGGTAGAGAAAAGGGCGGTGCTGCTGACCGGCATCGATGAGCTGTCGCCCAAGCTCGCCGGCCTTCGGGCGAAAGTCCAACTGTTCAAGCAGAACCTCGATGCAACGGGCCTGGGCAGCTTGGATATTTCAGGCCTGCTCCCGGACGGTGGCCTCGCCAAGCCGTTCATGGAGGGGCTGCGGTCGGCGACGGCGCTCAAGAGCGAAGTCACCGAGGTGAACGTGGCGACGGGTGCTCTCCAGGCACCTGAAGCGCCCCGCGCGGCGGCACAGAGCCTGGATGGATTGAAGACTTCCATCAGTAACGTGTCGGTACAGTTCGGTTCGGCGCTGGGGCCGGCGATCAACGCGGTGGCGATCGGTTTGCAGCCGATGGTCAGCGGCGTGAGCCAGGTGCTGCAGGACAACCCGCAACTGGTGCAGGGCCTGGCCACCGGGGCCGTGGCGTTCAGTGCGATCCAGACGGCGGTCACTGGCGCAAGTCAGGCCCTCGAAGTGGTCAACCTGGCCCTGAAGATGAATCCCATCGGCCTGATCGCCATGGGCATCGCCCTGGCAGCCGGGATGATCATCGCCTATTGGGAGCCGATCTCGGCGTTTTTCGCCGGGCTGTGGCAAAGGCTTGCGCCCATCGTGCTGCCGATGGCCGAGTTCTTCAGGACGATGTTCGCCTTTACGCCCATGGGACTGGTGATCAGCAACTGGGGACCGATCAGCGCGTTTTTCGGTGCGCTCTGGAATGTGCTCGTGGCGGCGGCGACGCCAGTCATCGGGTTCATGCAGACCTTGTTCGCCTGGTCACCCCTGGGGTTGATCATCAGCAACTGGACGCCCCTGACCGGGTTGTTCTCAGCCATCTGGGATTTACTCAAGGCATTGACGGTGCCGGTGATGGACGCGCTCCAGGGACTGTTCAACTGGACGCCGTTGGGCCTGGTCATGACGAACTGGGGAAGCATCGTCGAGGTCTTTGCCGGCATCGGCGAAGGCATTCGCAACCAGGTGTCGCTCATGCTGGCGGTGTTCAGCAGTTTGTTCGACTGGTCGCCCATCGAAGGGCTCGTTAAGCAGTGGGGGCCGGTGGGCGAGTGGTTCACCCAGTGGTGGGACGAGTTGCAGGGCGTGATTGCGCCGATCAAGGCGTTTTTCAACGGTGGCTTCGGGGAAATCATCACCACCTTCACCGGCAAGGTGCAGGGGTTGACCGAAGCGCAGCAAAAGACCAATGCCGAAGGCAAGGGCGAACTGGCGCCGGCATTCTTTGGCGGAGCCAGTGAACAGCCTTCGGGCCTGTCGTCCAGTCTTGCGCCGCCATCCGGCAACCCGGTGGCGAAAACGGCGCTGGCGCCGGGTGCATTGCCGCAAACCTCCAGCGCTCTGGTGCAACAAAGCGCTGCCAACAACCGAACGCAACTCGAAGGCGGCCTGACCGTACGCTTCGAAAACGCGCCGGCCGGTTTGCGCGCCGATCCACCACAGACCAATCAACCGGGCCTGGCGGTGAATTCGCGCATCGGCTATCGCTCACTTTCCACAGGAGGCTCCAATGAGCTGGCGTGATCGTTTGTTGCCGGCGTCGTTTCGTGGCGTCGGGTTCTGGGTCGACCAGGCGAAGACCCCGGTCGGCCACAAGGGGCAGTTGCATGAATATCCCCAGCGCGACCAGCCGTTCTTCGAAGGGCTGGGCCAGCAGGCCAGGATTCATGAACTGACCGCGTTCATCGTCGGCCCCGATTGCCTGGAGCAGCGCGACAAGCTGCTCAAGGCGCTGGAGCAGGGCAGCGGCGAACTGGTGCATCCGTGGTTGGGGCGCCTGCAAGTCAAGGTCGGCGAGTGCGACATGACCCAGACCCGCCAGGACGGCGGGCTGGTGACCTTTGCCTTGAAGTTCTATCCCGACCAACCGCTGCAGTTCCCCTCGGCTGCCATCAACAGCCAGAAACTGCTGCTGGTGTCGGCTGACAGTCTGCTGGGTTCCGCGGTGCGGCGCTTCGAAGACGCCATGACGTTGATCAAGGCGGCGCGAATCGGCATCGCCGACCTGCGCAACAGCCTCAAAGAGGTGTACGGCGTCATCGAGCAGGAGCTCAAGCCGTTGATCGAGACCTATCGGCAACTCAGCGATCTGGTCAAGGCGGTGAAGGAGCTGCCCAAGGAAGTGGCGGCGGAGTTCAAGGGACTGTTGGGGGATATCCGGGAGTTGAAGGACTTCGCCCGTGACGGCTATCGCGGCGTGATTGCCAGCGTGTCACAACAGGTGGAAGCCATTCGCAAGACGGACGCGCCCAAGCTCACCACCGGCAAGGACACCACGGCGGCGGCTCAGGCCGTGGCCGATCTGGTGCAGGACACGCTGCTGGTGCAGGCAGCGCAATGGATTGCGGCGATGCCTGTGGCGGCGCCGGTGGTCAAGCTGGGCGCCACCCCATCGGTGGCGCAGCAGGCCGTGCAGCCGATCCGGCGTCGGGACGTGCCGGTGGCCGACGATGTACTGGCCCTGCGCGATGCCCTCAACGATGCCATCTGGCAGGCCTCCCTCAAGGCCGATCCGGAACATTACCAGGCCTTGAATAACCTGCGTCAGCAAATGGCTGCGCACTTGACGGCAGTGGCTTCTTCGGGTGTCAGGCTGATCAACCTGTCGTTCAAGCAGAGTCTGCCGGCGCTGGTGGTGGCGTATCAGCAATTCGCCGATGCCACCCGAGTCACCGAAGTGACCCAGCGCAACGGCGTCGCCCACCCTGGTTTCCTGCCACCCAATGACCTGAAAGTCTCGGGGGAGTAAGCCATGAGCGAGCTCGACAATGTTGTCACGCTCACCGTCGGCGGACTGGATTACGGTGGCTGGAAAAGCGTGGAAATCAGTGCGGACCTGGAGCGTCAGTTCCGCACATTCAAACTCGACATTACCTGGCAATGGCCGGGGCAGACCCAGGCGGTACCGATCCGCCCCGGTGACGAATGCCAGGTGCGCATCGGTTCCGACCTGGTGCTCAGTGGCTACGTGTTCAAGGCACCGATCAGCTATGACGGACGCCAGATCAGCCTGAGCATCGAAGGCGGTTCCAAGACCCAGGACCTGGTGGACTGCGCGGCGATCAATCGCCCGACCCAATGGCGCGGCCAGACGGTACTGAGCATCGTCCAGGCCCTGGCGTCGCAATATGGCGTCGGGGTAGTCAGCGAGATCCCGGAAACCGCTCGGTTGAGCCAGCACAGCATCGTGCCCGGAGAAACGGTCTTCCAGTCCATTGATCGCCTGCTGACGTTGTTCCGGGTGTTTTCCACCGACGACGCCGAAGGGCGCGTGCTGCTGGCCAAACCCGGCAGCGCCGGGCGGGCCAGTGATGTGCTGGAACTGGGCAAGAATATTCTGTCGGGCAACGCACCGATGGATTACAGCCAAGTGTTCTCCGAGTACCGCGTCATTGGCCAGCACAAGGGCAACGACCAACAGAGCGGGGCGGCGGTGAGTGAAGTCTCCGGCACCGCTACCGACCTGAGTTTCAAGCGCAAGCGGGTGACGGTGATCAGCGAGAGCGCCCAATTGACCTTCGAACTGGCCCAGCAACGGGCCGACTGGGAAAGCGCCATCCGCACCGGCCGTGCCCTCACCACGACCTACCGTGTACAGGGCTGGCGCCAGGCCAATGGCGACTTGTGGCGGCACAACACCCTGGTGCGGGTGATCGACCCGGTGCTGGGGTTCGATGGCGACATGCTGATTTCCAAAGTCACCTATTCGCTGTCAGCGCAAGGCTCGATCACCACGTTGCAAGTCGCCCCGCCCCATACCTTCGACGCGAACCCGGTGCCGCCCAAATCCTGAGATCGACACCGTTGTGGGAGCGGGCTTGCTCGCGAAATCGGTGGTTCAGCTTGCATCGAGAGTGAATGTGCTGCCGCTTTCGCGAGCAAGCCCGCTCCCACAATGTTCCGCGCGGGCTGACATATTTTGTGATTCCAAAGGACCCTCTCATGAGCCTACTGACCCGCCTCCTGGCGCGCGGCACTGTCGTGCTCGCCAACTCGGCCTCCAAGCTTCAATCGCTGCAAATGCGCCTCACCGCCGGCGAAGTGAACGACGACATGGAACACTTCGAACCCTACGGCTTCACCAGCAACCCTCTCGCCGGCGCCGAGGGTATCGCCACGTTCCTGGGCGGTGACCGTTCCCATGCCGTGGTCCTGGTGGTTGCCGACCGCCGTTTTCGCCTCAAGGCCCTGGCCCCCGGCGAAGTGGCGATCTACACCGACGAAGGCGATCGGATTCACTTCAAGCGCGGCCACGTCATCGACATCGATACCGCGACTTTGAATATCCGCGCCAGCAGCGCGGTGAACATCGACAGTCCCGTGATCAATCACACCGGCAAGATCGTTTCCCAGGGCGACCAGGTCGCAGGTGGCATCAGCCAGATCAAGCACGTGCATGTCGGCGTACAGGCCGGCAGCGGTCAGACCGGTGCGCCGGCGGGAGGCCAATGATGTTCATCAGCCAGAACCTGCGTGCCGCGCTGACCCGTTCGGTGCTGATCAGCCTGTTCACCTGGCGCCGCGCCGCTGACGACGATGCCGTCGATGACGAAGAGCGTTTTGGCTGGTGGGGCGACACCTTTCCTACCGTCGCCGATGACCGCATCGGCTCGCGGCTGTGGTTGTTGCGACGGGTCAAGCTGACCCGCCAGACCCAGCTCGACGCCGAATTCTATGCCCGGGAAGCCTTGCAATGGCTGATCGACGACGGCCACTGCAGCGCCATCGAGATCATCAGCGAACGCCTCGACGGCCAGCGCCTGAACCTGCGCACGGTCCTGACCCTGGCCGACGGCGAGCGCCTGGACATCAACCCCGATAACAGTTGGCAGGTGACCTATGCCGTTTGAAACCCCTTCGCTGCCGGTGCTGATCAAGCGCGCCCAAAGCGACCTGGCCAGCGATTCGCTGCGCCAGTCCGATGCCCAGGTGCTGGCCCGCACCCTCGGCGGCGCCGCCTATGGCCTGTATGGCTATCTGGACTGGATCGCCGAGCAGATCCTGCCGGACAAGGCCGACGAGTCCACCCTGGAACGCATCGCTGCCCTGCGCCTGAACCAGGCGCGCAAAGCGGCCCAGGTGGCCACTGGCAGCGTCAGCTTCACGGCCACTGCCGGAGCGGTCCTGGACGTCGACACGCTGCTGCAAGCCAACGACGGCCGCACCTACAAAGTGACGACGGCCCGCACCACCGGCAATGGCCTGAACACCGCCACTGTCGCCGCACTGGACGCCGGCAGCCTGGGCAATGCCGAGGCCGGCCTGGTCCTGACACCGGTGCAACCGATCCTGGGCGTCGGCAGCAGTTTCACCGTGTTGGCGCCAGGATTGACCGGCGGCGTCGCCCGGGAAAGCCTCGAGTCCCTGCGGGCGCGGGTGATCCGCTCCTACCGCATCATTCCCCACGGCGGCTCGGCGCAAGACTATGAAACCTGGGCCCTGGAATGCCCCGGCATCACCCGCGCCTGGTGCCGCGGCAGCTACCTGGGGCCCGGCACGGTTGGCTTGTTCGTGATGCGCGACGACGATCCGCAACCGATTCCCACCGCCGATCAACTGGAGGAAGTCCGGGCCTATATCGAACCGCTGCGCCCGGTGACCGCCGAGGTGCATGTCCTGGCGCCGACCCAGGTGCCGGTGACTTACAAACTGCGTATCACCCCGGACACCAGCACGGTGCGTGCGGCCATCGAAGCGCAGTTGCGTGACTTGCACAATCGCGAAGCCGGCCTCGGTGAAACACTGTTGCTGACTCACATCGCCGAAGCCATCAGCAGCGCCACCGGCGAGACCGACCACAAACTCACCGCGCCCAGCGCCGACGTGACCGCCGCCAGCAATCAGTTGCTGACCTTCGGAGGCTGCGTATGGCTGGAATAAGAACCGCCGGACAGTACCAGGCCCAACTGCGCAGCCTGCTGCCCAGCGGCCCTGCCTGGGACCCGGAGCGAGTGCCGGAACTGGAAAACGTGCTGGGAGGTATCGCCCAGGAACTGGCCCGCCTCGACGCCCGCGCCGCCGACCTGCTCCACGAAATGGACCCGGCGGGCGTGAGCGAACTGGTGCCGGATTGGGAGCGGGTAATGAACCTGCCGGATCCGTGCCTGGGCGCCACACCGCTGTATGACGATCGCCGCCTGGCGGTGCGCCGACGGTTACTGGCGGTCGGCAGCCAGGCCATTGCGTACTACGTCGAAATCGCCAGAACCCAGGGCTACCCCAACGCCACCATCACCGAACACAAAGCCCCCCGCATGGGCCGCGCCCGTTTCGGCGAGGCGCACTTCGGCACCTGGCAGGCGCAATTCATGTGGACCCTCAACACCGGTGGACGGTTGCTGCTCGGGCGACGTTTTGGCGCGAGTTATTGGGGCGAGCGGTTTGGCGTGAATCCAGGGTCGGCGCTGGAGTGCCTGATTCATCGTAGTGCGCCGGCGCATACGAAGGTTCACATTAACTATGACTAGGAAATAAACGAATGGACTATCCGAAGAGTGTCCCCAGCGCCGGGCTGGTGAATGGCAGGTTCGTGGATGAGAACCCGCTGATGGGAACGCCGGGGTCGTTGATTCCGGCGGCGTGGGGCAATGGTGTCACGCAGGAAATCGTGAATGTCATCAAGGCCGGGGAGCTGACGCCGGACGAGACGAAAAATGATCAGTTGCTTCAGGCCATCCAGTCCGTGGCGGCCAAGGGGTGGAATCAGGATTTGGCCTTGCCCCTGGCCTCCCTGCCTCTGCCCGCGATCGCCACGGCTGACTCGCGTATCGCCGTTACCCCGATAGCAATCTCTACCAGCGGAGGACGGGTTTCGATTCCGGCGGGGGTTTACATCAGTATCGGCCAGGAAGTTGTTAGCGCGCAGTTGGGCCGTTCTCGTACCTACATCACGTCGGCGTGGAGCAGCGCTGATCTTCTGCCCAGCTCCAGCTACTTCCTCAGAGCACAGGTGATGGATAACGCGCTGACGCTTTATCTGCAGCGCGGAACGCTGTACGACGCGACTCCGGAATCGCTCAAGGGCACGCCCAATAGCGCGTCCGGTGGTGGATTTCCGTCCACACCGCTGGACATTTGCCTGGCTTGGGTGATGACCGGGGTGCCGGGCTCCTTGCCAACAATCCGCACGATCTACAACCGCACCCAACTGAGTTGGACTCAAACCGTAAACGGCACTGGCGTGGTGTATCTGCCGCTTGATCCCCATGCGCGCGCGGCAAAGCTCATTGCGGGCAACCCCACGCCTTCTTCGACCGCGGTGACTTCGCTGTCGTTTGCCCAGGCGGGTTGGGTTGGCGGTAATTACAGCTATTTGTCCCCTGCCGCGCAAAGTATTGGCAACCAGGCGGGTGGGTGGGGAACCCCCTACATGTGTGTGTTGTTTTCCAACAACGTCGTCAACGATGTGACGGTCTCCACGGTTACCGCCAGTTTTGATCATTCCCAGTTGCGTTCGCTGTGGCAGTGTTTTCAGGCCGAGCACACGTTGGGTGCAAACATTGCCGACAGCGACGAATTGCTATTGAGCATGGGCATCAAGGGGCATCAGGCGCTGACTGATTACAGCGTGGGTATCGCCGTTAATTTCGTTAACGCGGTCAACGTTCACCTGTCCTGGGAGTTGGTTCGATGAGAGTCATTCAAGAACTGCATCATTATGACGATGAGCTTCGCCCAGTCTCGCCATCCCCCGCTCATACCTGGGAGGACGGCCAATGGGTACTCAGCGAGGAAAAAGCCGCTGAGTTGCGGCGCGTTGAAGGCGAGCGGCTGTGCGACAAGATCGATGCGACGGCGGACAGCGTTCGTCGCGCCCTGGCCGGTGATCCGCTGCGCGCGATGGAATATCGACAAGCAGCCCTCGACGCCCAGGTATTCCGGGATGAGGGCTACCCGAAGAAGGCAGTTCCCTTGGCCGTTTCTGCATGGGTCATCAAGGGACGCACCGCCAGGCAGGCGGCAGACCAGATACTCGCCAAGGCTGCCGAGTTCGACTCGAACCTGCTGGCGCTTCGTGAACTGCGACTCAAGGCCAAGGCGCAGATTCGCGCACATGTCGCGAAGGGCCAATCGGACCTGGCCAAAGCGATGGCTGACGAAGTCCTCATGGCTATTGAAGCGCTGCGTTTGCGTGCGTGATTTTTTCATCCGCTCACAGAGAAATAAAACATGGATTATCCAAAAAGTGTTCCCAGCGTTGGGCTGGTGAACGGTCGGTTCGTGGACGAAGATCCGCTGGCCGGCACGCCTGGGTCGCTGATTCCGGCGGTGTGGGGCAATGGCGTTACCCAGGAGATCCTGAGTGTGATCTCCGCCGCCGGCATGACCCCGTCCGAAGCGGACACGGGGCAACTGATCAAAGCGCTGCAAACCATTGTCGGGCGTAGCAGCCCGATGCGTTCGGTGGTGACGCGGTTATCGGCCTCGAAAGCGCTGACGGCCGAGGAACTTGGACTCGTGTTGATCGATGCCGGAGCCGGTGCAAGCACGGTCACGCTTCCCGCGGCGAACGCGGCGCTTGGCATCCGCGATGTGATCGTGCGACGTGTGGACAACAGCGGGAATCGGCTGATGGTGCGAGCCGCCGGTAGCGACAGGATTCGGTTTCACACGCATCTGGCTGCCAGCGGTTATCCATTTCTTGTGTTGATGGGAAGTGGGGACTGGTGGCATTTGCGCAGCGATGAGGCGGGAGTCTGGTGGCCGGTGAGTCGCTTTGATGCTACTGCCCTGGGGCGCATCTCCTTTGAAAGTACGCGCCAGGTCATTCCTGGCGGGTATGCGGTGCTCAATGGAAATTTGTTGGTGCGTAGTGATTGGCCCTGGTTGTGGGATTACGCGCAGTTGTCTGGTGTTTTGGTGGGCGAAGGTTCCAGAGTGGGAAACGAAGGCGCCTGGACAACAGGCGATGGCGCTACGACTTTCAGAATTCCTGATATCCGGGGAGAGTTTTTGCGAATTCTGGATGAGGGGAAAGGAACGGATGTCAGTCGTGCTCCAGGAACTAGTCAAATAGATGCTCTTCAGCGGCATAACCATTATTTACCTACTGGAACAGGTAGTTCGGCTCGTCCTGCTCCCGCTATTCCTGATAGTGCATGGGATGTAGGAAGTACTGTCAATTACTTCGCCGCTAGCGGGGTAATCGCCACTACGTATCCCAACCCGGCGTTCGATCTGGAGCCAAATTTGGCGGTAGGGAACATAGGAATATTTGCAGCCGAAACACGCCCTCGGAACATCGCCTATCCCGCCCGAATAAAGTTGATCTGAGGTGACTATGTTCATTTATCTATTTAACGAGGCCGGTGTCCTCTCCGGTCCGGTAGAGCTTTTCGTAACCCCTGGCATGGGTATCCAAATACCCAGTAACGGTATTCAGCTTTCCTTCGAGCTTCCACCCGCCCAGGATCATCATTCTTGGGTGATGGTTAACGGTGTTCCACGTGAGATGGTGGACTGGCGCGGTACGGTCTATCGCAAAGACAACGGCGCACACGTGGAATGGACCGAGTTTGGCGAATTGCCGGACTCGTTAACGGCCGAGCCCTGGCCGGGTAACTACTACGTTTGGCGTGACAATGCGTGGATATTTGACGAGACGCTGCAACTCGCTGATGTCAAGCGCGAAGCCCTGGCAAAGCGCGACAAACTGCTGCGGGACGCGGTTCAGAAGATCGCGCCTTTCCAGTATGCCGAGGACATCGGTGACGCCACCGACCAAGAACAATTGACATTAATGGAATGGAAACTCTATAGCGTCGAATTGAACCGCATCCAACATCAGGCTGGTTTCCCAACCGATATCAAATGGCCGGTTGCGCCGGCGTCTGCTGTTTAAGGCATCACTGGTCAATCGCTAATATCTTTCGATCTTTTCAAGCACTTTTGAAACTTCATCAGTTGAGGTTTCCGGCTGCCTGTTTTCGGTCGGTTGAGTATCAAGGGGAGAAAAGGTGGATTATCCAAAAAGTGTGCCCAGCGCGGGTCTGATGAACGGCCGGTTTGTAGATGAGAATCCCTTGACTGGGACACCGGGATCGTTGATTCCTGCCAGTTGGGGAAACGGCGTCACCCAAGAGATCATCAATGTTATTCAAGCCGCGGGACTGACCCCTTCAGAACAACAGAGCAATCAACTTCTGACCGCATTGCAGGGGAGCGGGCTGTTCACTACCGCCGCGCAATTCGACAGTGATAGGTCTGTCGCGACCACAGAGTTTGTAAGGCGCAGCGGGTTGCAGTATTCCGGCTTTGCAGCGTATGCGACCAACACCGAATTGACGTTGGCTCATGTCGGTGGCGCAGTCAGTTTTGCCAGCGCGACGCCTATCAGCGCTACGTTGCCTGGCACAACGGGAATCCTGCATGGGGCGACGCTCACCCTCATCAATGTGGGGGCAGGCGTAGTCACCGTTTCGACGGCATTAGCGGCCGATACGATAGGCGCTTCAAGTGCGGCGTTGGGACCGATCGATCTGGCCCGTGGTGAAACGGCGCAATTCGTCAAACTGGACAATCAATGGCGATTGATAGGCGGCACAGTTCTTCTGAAGTACACCTCGCTGTTTTCGGGGCAGCTCGGTAATCCGGGTTATCAAAAATATGCCAGCGGAAACATTGATCAATGGGGCTACGGTACGACTGATGCCAATGGTGAGGTTTTTGTTACGTTTCCCATTTCATTCCCCAACGCCTTCGTCTCGGTCGTGGCGACTCATGCAGGCGGCGATGCGGCCATTGTGATCATGGTGGGAGGAACGGCGACGCGCCAAGGGGTACGCCTTAAGGTCAGAAACTACTTGGGCCAGGTAGCCGCTGGCTGGGGTGTTACTTATTTCGCAAAGGGTTATTGAATGAACGAATTCACCGTGTTGTTCAGTCCAAGTACCTGCGGTGCTTATATTCCGGGTATCAATGATGTGGACATCCCTTTGGATGTCATAGAGATCCCCAAGGCTTATTGGCTCTCGCTGCTTCAGCAATTGGCGGTTTCGCCCAAGAGAATCTCAGTCAATCCTGACAACGGCTACCCCATTCTGGTGGATCCGCCTCCGCTGGCGGCAGATCAAGCCGCTGCGAACGAATATGACTGGCGCAACGGCCAACTCGCCTTGACCGACCGCCTCGTAGCCCGGGACCGCGATGAGATGGACGATGGCGGTGGCACGACACTGGACCAGAATCAATACACCCAACTCCAGGCCTATCGACGTGCCCTGAGGGACTGGCCGCAGGATGAACTGTTTCCTGCTGCTGAACATCGTCCTGTCGCCCCGTCTTGGCTAGCGACGCAACTTCAGTAATCGACGGTCGGACTATGGACGTTACACAAGAGCAACTTATCGACATCATGCCCAACGCCCGCTCCCAAGCGGGCGTTTTCGTTTCCGCGCTTAACAGCGCAATGTCCCGTCATTGGATCGACACGCCTAAACGCATCGCTGCATTCCTGGCACAAGTCGGCCATGAGTCGGGACAACTCCGTTACGTACGGGAACTGGGCAATGAGCAATACCTGAGCAAATACGACACCGGCGTGTTGGCTGTTCGCCTGGGTAATACACCTCAGGCCGACGGTGACGGACAGAAGTACCGTGGCCGGGGGCTGATCCAGATTACCGGGCATGACAACTACCAGCGATGCAGCCTCGGCCTGTTCGGCGATGAACGCTTGCTGGCGTTGCCGGAACTGCTTGAGCAGCCCCAATGGGCGTCCGAGTCGGCTGCCTGGTTCTGGGAACAGAACGGCTTGAATGAACTGGCTGATCGTGACCAATTCAACAGCATTACCCGGCGTATCAACGGTGGCTTGAACGGTCTGGAGGATCGTTTGCAACTCTGGGCGCGGGCGAGGGCAGTCTTATGCCAGTCTTCAACTTGATGCCGTTTTCTGCCCGTAACCTTGGCGTCGTTGTGTTGTTGGCTCTGTTAGTCGCGGCTCCTGCGATGTTGGCGTGGCGGTTCCAGGATTGGCGCTATGGCCGACAGTTGGCGCAAATGGCGCAGTCCCGGGCCGAGGCGCTCAATCAGATAACCCAGGCGGCGGCAGCGCAACAAAAGGCCGAGGAGGAAAAACGCCTCGCCCTGGAGCAACGACTCTCCACCAGCGAACAAACCCATTACCGAGCCCTGAGCGATGCCCAACGTGACCAGGATCGCTTGCGCGATCGCCTTGCTACTGCCGATGTGCGGCTGTCAGTCCTCCTCGATGCCGATGATACCGCCGGTTGCGCGGTGCCTGCCGCCACCGGCTCCGGCGGCGTGGATCATGGCGCCCCACGCGCCCGACTTGACCCGGCGCATGCTCAACGAATTATCGCCATCACCAATGAAGGCGACCGCGGACTGATAGCGTTGCAGGCCTGTCAGGCTTACGTCAGGGCGTTAGGTCAGTAAACCGAAGAGTCATCGAAATCCGGAAGTACCAGACGGTGGGTTTATAACTTAACTCTGAAAAGCGTCATGTATAAGTTTTTTGCCGCGGACCAGATATGTCTGTTCCAGTTGTTCTTCCAGAATAGGTCATCGTTGGGAGCAATGGCTTCTATGTTGCTCGACGCAAGGTGGGCAGGTTGTTGACCGAACATCATTGGGAAGACGCAATGCTGTTTGATACTGGCTCTTACGGCTCTGTCGATGGGTTCCGAACGGTACTCAAGTTTTGAAAATTCCAGGCAGCCTCGTCTACTGAGAACGTAGGCGTGAAGCGCGGTGACACGACCTCGGGCGATGGAGAGGTTCCAAGTGAGCCAGATCTTTCCCATCGTGTAGCCAAGATGCAGAATTGAGAAATTTTCTGTGGTAATGAAGTTGTTTATCTTTTGGACTTTATTCGCGGAAAAAGTGTATGGAAGCGCATCATCTTCCAAGATCAGGACGCTTGAATAGTTGCGCTGTAATGCAATGGTCGCGCATTTCACATGTGACTCAAAACAACCCCTCGCCGGGTTCTCCTTGTCGGGATCGACGAGGATGAATTCTATGTTCAGCCCTGAGTTGTTCATGACTTCAAGCAATAATGTCCTACGGTCCTGTCGGTCCTTGAGACTTATACAAAGCACCCCATCAACCGCAAGGCGGCTGAGATCCTTGGTTTTCATTCAATCGTTCCGGTTGGTCTAGGCGATTGAATATAGCGAGCTTTTGCCAACTCCCATAGCGTTTCGCCAGGCGGTCCATAGCATCACAAAAATAAAGCGTTTGTGACTGGAATTCTCCGAACCTTGCAACGTTCGAACGCTCGTGTACGGTAGGCCCCATTGCGTCGAATCAGGAGAGCACCATGGACGAGATTACCGAACTGGCCGCTGAGCTGGGCAGGCGCTTGCAGTTGCTCAATGCCCATGTCACCACGGCCGAATCCTGCACCGGGGGCGGGATTGCCGAAGCGATCACTCGTATTCCGGGGAGTTCGGCCTGGTTCGAGGCGGGTTACGTCACGTACTCCAATCGTCAGAAGACGCAGCAGTTGAACGTACCGGCCGATCTGTTCGGGACGGTGGGGGCGGTCAGTCGCGAGGTGGTCGAGGCCATGGTAGAGGGTGCCCGGCATAAGAGCCTGGCGCGGTTTGCCGTGGCGGTCAGTGGTGTGGCCGGGCCGGACGGCGGTTCGCCGAACAAGCCGGTGGGCACTGTGTGGCTCGCGTGGGGCGTCGGCGACGCGGTCTTCAGCGAGCAGCGATTCTTTCCCGGCAACCGCGACGAGGTCCGCCGACAAACGGTGAAGGCCGCGCTAGAGGGGTTGTTGCAACATGCCGCCGTAGAAATCTCAAATCAGGGGTAGGCGATCCCGAATCGCTGTGGAATAATACTGGCTACTTATACAGGTGTTGGCCGTCAGGCCTTATTGATTACGTGAGGACTTTAATGGACGACAACAAGAAGAAAGCCTTGGCTGCGGCCTTGGGTCAGATCGAACGTCAATTCGGCAAGGGTGCCGTAATGCGTATGGGCGATCAGGACCGTCAGGCTATTCCTTCCATCTCCACCGGTTCCCTGGGTCTGGACATTGCGCTGGGCATCGGCGGCTTGCCGAAAGGTCGTATCGTCGAGATCTACGGTCCTGAATCCTCCGGTAAAACCACACTGACCCTGTCCGTGATTGCCCAGGCCCAGAAAGCCGGTGCGACCTGCGCCTTCGTCGACGCCGAACATGCCCTCGACCCGGAATACGCCGGCAAGCTGGGCGTCAATGTCGATGACCTGCTGGTCTCCCAGCCGGACACCGGTGAGCAGGCCCTGGAAATCACTGACATGCTGGTGCGCTCCAACGCGGTCGACGTGATCATCGTCGACTCCGTGGCGGCACTGGTGCCAAAAGCTGAAATCGAAGGTGAAATGGGCGACATGCACGTGGGCCTCCAGGCTCGCCTGATGTCCCAGGCCCTGCGCAAGATCACCGGTAACATCAAGAATGCCAACTGCCTGGTGATCTTCATCAACCAGATCCGCATGAAGATCGGCGTGATGTTCGGCAGCCCGGAAACCACTACCGGTGGTAACGCGCTGAAATTCTACGCCTCGGTCCGTCTGGACATCCGCCGTACCGGCGCGGTGAAGGAAGGTGATGAGGTGGTGGGTAGCGAGACCCGCGTCAAGGTCGTGAAGAACAAGGTCGCTTCGCCATTCCGTCAGGCCGAGTTCCAGATTCTTTACGGCAAGGGCATTTACCTCAATGGTGAGATGATCGACCTGGGCGTGCTGCACGGTTTCGTCGAAAAATCCGGCGCCTGGTATGCCTACAACGGCACCAAGATCGGTCAGGGCAAAGCCAACTCGGCCAAGTTCCTGGCGGATAACCCGGAAGTGGCGGCAGCCCTCGAGAAGCAACTGCGCGACAAGCTGCTGAGCCCCGTGGCGGACGTCAAGGCGCTGTCCAGCCGTGAGACCGCTGACGACCTGGCTGACGCTGATATCTGATCGATCCGATGACCGCCGTACTCGATACCCTCGTCGCGGTGCGGCGAACTGCGATGGACCTGCTCGCCAGGCGCGAGCACGGTCGAGTCGAGCTGACGCGTAAACTGCGTCAGCGAGGCGCTCCCGATGAGTTGATCGAAACAGCCTTGGATCGCTTGACGGAAGAGGGCCTGCTCTCGGAAACCCGTTATCTCGAAAGTTTTGTCGCGTACCGCGCCCGTTCGGGCTACGGTCCGTTACGAATTCGCGAGGAGCTGGGGCAGCGTGGTTTGCAGCGCTCGGACATCGAACAAGCCTTGCGCGAAAGTGGCATCGATTGGCAGGATCAGTTAACGGATACCTGGCGTCGCAAATTCTCGGGGCATCTTCCCATTGATGCACGAGAACGGGCCAAGCAAGGGCGTTTCCTGGCGTACAGAGGTTACTCCATGGAGATGATCAACCGCTTGTTCAGCGGTCGCGGCCTGGACGATTGATAAAAAACGGCCCGCTGTTTCGATAGCGGGCCGTTTTTTATGGGCTCAGGTGACCTTGATCGTCTCCCAGGTACGGAGGCGGGCTCTGGGGTAGGGCTGGGCCCAGTTCTCCGGCAGGTTGATGTAATCCACCAGCGCTCTTAAGCGGCCATGGTCTCGGGCGTTGAAGTTGAATGCCAATCGCGTCAAATGACTGAACCGCGCCTCGTCGGATTCTTCGCCGTTGTAGGTCAGTTGGTGAAAACGATCGTTCAGACACAGGTCGGCAAATTCCACCTGCATCTGCTCCATGGCTTGCTCGTTGAGCTTGTGGTTCATGCGGATAATGAATTGATGCTTGAGCCAGCGACTGGAGTGGAAGTTGCGGTAGAACTGGTTGATTTCTTCCACGGCGTCTTCGGCGCTGAATACCAGTCGCATCAGTTTCATGTCGGTGGGCAGGATGTAGCGGTTTTCCTCCAATTGTTCGCGAATGAAGTCCAGGGCGCCTTGCCAGAATTTACCCCCTGGAACGTCCAGCAAGACCACCGGCACCAGCGGGCTCTTGCCCGTCTGCACCAGCGTCAGGACTTCCAGCGCTTCGTCGAGGGTGCCGAAACCGCCGGGGCAGAGCACCAGAGCGTCGGCCTCCTTGACGAAAAACAGTTTGCGGGTGAAGAAAAAATGGAACGGCAGCAGGTTCGGTGTGCCTTCGACGGTCGGGTTGGCATGCTGTTCGAAGGGCAGGGTGATGTTGAATCCCAAGCTGTGTTCCCGACCCGCACCTTCGTGCGCCGCGGCCATGATGCCTCCGCCGGCACCGGTGATGACCATCATGTCCGAGCGGGCCAGCGCTGCACCCAGCTCCCGGGCCAGGCCGTACAGGGGGTGTTCGATGGGCGTTCGGGCCGAGCCGAAGACAGTCACCTTGCGGCGGCCCTTGAATTGTTCGAGTGTACGGAATGCATGTTCCAGCTCCCGCAGCGCCTGCAGGGTGATCTTGGCATTCCAGCGGTTGTGGTCTTCCTGGGCCATGCGCAGCACGGTCAGGATCATGTCGCGGTAGATGGGAAGGTTGGGACTGTCGGGTGATACCAGGTTGAGTTGCTCTTCGACCTTGCGGGTAAGGTCGTGGCCATGGTTCTCAAAATGACGACTGAGCAGGTCATTCGGTTTGTAAGGCATTCAAGCTTCTCCTTCTTACAGAACCCCGGCCCGGACGAGAGATTCGTCAGGGCCACGACACTTCGTGTGTCGTTGTCGTCCAGGCGGTGCCCGAGCGTTCGATTTGGCTCGATGCGGTCTGCTGCAAAGCGATCGAGCCATCCATCGGGTTCTGTTTTTCCCTTGGATTAAAAAACAATCTCACGGCAAGGTTCTGGGGCAGCCTCGTTCTGCCCAAAGCAAAGCGATACTCATCAATCTAGTTGACCTTCACGTCCAGATCATGGCGCCCAAAAGTGACCGTTGGCAACCGCCGGATGCATACACTGGAAATACCATGCCGCTCGTCTGATTGAACGCCGGGTGCGTGCCGCTCTGATTTACTGATAACAGGCGCGCCAATGCTATTCGATGCCCATGGCCGGGCCTCTCGATGGATTGAAGCGGATCGGGCATGGAGGCGGGAGAAGATGACCAGGGTGACTCTGGAACTCGACAGGCAGTTGTATCTGGCGCTGTTGGAAGCGGCCCAGGCCAATCAAGTCAGTCTTGAGGAAGAATGTTGCCGCCGGCTGGAGGGCCGGACGTGGCGCTCGCGTTATCTGCAGGCGCTGGTGGCGGAACTGCGCGCCGACGATGAGCAACGGCGCGCACGCACGGGGTGATTACTTCTTGGTCTTGGCCGGTTTCGGGCAATCCGATTCCTGGAAGCGTTCGGTCGCGACCGGGCGGTTGGTTTTAACTTCCGTGAACTCGTAACGCATGGTCGCGCCCTGGGCCATCAGCTTGCGGAAGCCAGGGTTGGTGCATACCTTGGCGCCCAGCTGGAAATACACGGCCTTGGGATCGGCGCGCATTTGTTGGGCATGGCTGCTTTGCACACTGAGATGGTTGATCAATTCAGTGCCTTCGACCGTATAGCCCTGGTCGAGAATGTCTTCATTGATGGCCCGTGGCGTGCCGACGCTGCTTTCCCTGGCCACGTTCTGCAGCATCTTGTTCAGTTCGAGTTCTTTCAGCGAGGCAGCCTGAGCGCTGAAGGACGTCGCCAGCAGAACGGCAACAGTGGGGACGATAAGGCGCAGCATGAAACTCTCCTGGTTCAGTGACAGGTGGTTCGACCGGTCACGTGACTGTGCGTTCAGTGGCGGCGGATTATAGGGGAGCACGGGTGCACGGTACAGGCTTGCGCGCTCTGGTAAACTGCCGGCCTTCATTGCCCTGCCGAGTGTCGTTCGTGTCGAGTTTTCCTGCCTGTCGGCGTTTCCCATGATGAATCATGCCCCCAACGCCGTAGCCCGCCTGCGCGACCAGCGCATCGATGAGGGCATCAAGCCGCTCCAGGCCCGGGGCTGGCGCGCTCCCCGTTGCAGCGCTTGCCGGGTGATCGAAAGCCATTGCCTTTGCGCCTGGCGCCCGAATGTCGAATCCCGCTCCGGGGTTTGTCTGATCATGACCAACAAGGAAGTGTTCAAACCGAGCAATACCGGTTGGCTGATAGCCGACGTTGTTCGCGACAATCATGCGTTCATCTGGTCGCGCACCGAAGCCGACCCGCAGTTGCTGGCCTTGCTCAACGATCCCCAGTGGCAACCCTACCTGGTGTTTCCCGGTGAGTACGTCGAGCCGTCGAGGGTCACCCACACGGTCGAGATCGATCATTCCAGGCGTCCGCTGTTCATTCTTTTGGATGCGACCTGGACGGAGGCGCGGAAGATTTTCCGAAAAAGTCCCTATTTCGACCGTTTGCCGATCCTGAGCCTGCTACCTGACAAGCTGTCGCGCTATCGCTTGCGCCGTTCCACCCGCAGCGAGCATCTGTGTACGGCCGAAGTGGCGGCACTGTGCCTGGAGCTCGCGGGGGACCGTGACGCCGCCTCGGCCCTGGACGCCTATTTCGATGTGTTCAGCCAGCACTACCTGGGTGCCAAAGGGCAGCAGGAAGTGAATGTATCGACCCCGGCTCACGCTGAGCTGATGCCCTTTATCCGTATGGCCCAACCAGTATTGGCCCAATAGTGGCCCATACTGAAGGCAGGGTGGCCATGCTGCTTGACCACCCCGGTTTCGCTGGGCATGCTTGGCGCCGACCGGGGCACGGCCGAGGGTAAGAAACGCTGTGATGGCGACGCCTTGGCGTTGAACGTGCTCCCTTTGGACCCCGCCGTATGACGGTGTCTTGAGTGGCTCTGGCAGGGCGCGATTGCATCGGGTCTGCCATAAAAAACAGGATCATTTGAACAATGGCCACATACGAAATCCTGATTGCCGATGACCATCCGCTCTTTCGTAGCGCGTTGCATCAGGCGGTGACCCTGGGCCTGGGCCCGGATGTCCGGCTGACGGAGGTGGCCAGTATCGCGGAGCTGGAGAGCCGGTTGACCGAAAAGGCCGACTGGGATCTGGTGCTGCTGGACCTGAACATGCCCGGCGCCTATGGCTTTTCCGGTCTGGTACTGTTGCGCGGTCAATACCCACAGATTCCTGTCGTGATGGTTTCGGCCCAGGAAGAGGCCTCGGTGATGGTCAAGGCCCGGGAGTTCGGCGCCAGCGGATTTATCCCCAAGTCCAGTTCACTTGAAGCGATTCAGAAGGCTGTGAAGGCGGTGCTGGATGGCGACGCCGCCTGGCCGCCCCAGGCGTTCGAGGCGGTGAGTGTGTCCGAGGAAGCCAAGGCCGCCAGTGAAGGCCTGGCCAGCCTTACGCCGCAACAGTTTCGCGTGCTGACCATGGTCTGCGAAGGGCTATTGAACAAGCAGATCGCTTATGAATTGAATGTGTCCGAGGCCACTATCAAGGCCCATGTGACGGCGATCTTCCGTAAACTGAATGTGCGCACCCGAACCCAGGCGGCTTTGTTGTTGCAACAACTTGAGTCAATTTCGCCGCAGCCATAGCGTGTCCATTCACGCTTTTTTGACCAGGCCTGGATTAGCTTTTCCACCTTCTTTCAATCAGTTGCCTACTCTATGTCACCTTTCAAAGGCCAAACCGGCCTGAAACGCATCCTTAACGCCTCCGGCTATTCCCTGGACGGTCTGCGCGCGGCTTTCGTCGGCGAAGCGGCGTTCCGTCAATTGGTTCTGCTCAATGTTGTCCTGATTCCCCTGTCGTTCTTTCTGAACGTCAGCCGTGTCGAGCAGGCGCTGTTGATTGCGGTCTGTCTGTTGGCCTTGATCGTGGAATTGCTCAATTCAGCGGTGGAAGCGGCCATCGACCGCATTTCCCTGGAATTGCACCCACTGTCCAAGAACGCCAAGGACATGGGCAGTGCTGCCCAGCTTGTCGCCCTGACGATGATTGCGTTGGTGTGGGGCCTGGTGCTGCTTTAAATGCTCAGGCAATGGCCGGCAGCACGATTTCGTCGCTACGCTGTGCCCCGGCCGTAAAGGCCCGGCACAGCTCGAGAAATTCGCGCATGGCCGAGGTCTGGTATTTCTGCTTGTGCCAGATGAAATAGAACTGTCGCGCCAGGTCCATATCCGGCGTCTCCACTGGCACAAGGCTGCCGCGCCGGAAGGCATCGCGCAGGGCCAGACGTGAGATGCAGCCAATGCCCAGGCCGGATTCCACCGCGCGCTTGATGGCTTCAGTGTGTTCCAGCTCCAGGCGAATGTTCAGCGCGCTGCGATGATGACGCATGGCCTGGTCGAAGGTGAGTCGGGTGCCGGAGCCCTGTTCGCGCAGAATCCAGGCTTCATGAGTCAATTCGTCCATGGTTGCCTGGCCGCGTTTGGCCAGTGGATGTTGCGGCGCGCAGAACACCACCAGTTCGTCTTCCACCCAACTCTGCACTTCGATATCCGGGTGGCTGCAATCGCCTTCGATTAGACCCAGATCAATTTCATAGTGGGCAACCTGATGCACGATATTGGCAGTGTTCTGTACATGCAGCTTCACCTGGCTTTCCGGATGGCGCTGCATGAAACCGCCGATCAACAGGGTCGCCAGGTAATTGCCGATGGTCAGGGTGGCGCCGACCGCCAGGGAGCCGAAGCCTGACTTGCCGTTGAGCAGGTCCTCGATCTCCTTGGCCTGGTCCAGCAGCGCCACCGCTTGGGGCAGCAACTGTTTGCCCAAGGCGTTGAGGCTCAGGCGTTTACCGGCTCGGTCGAATAACTGGCAACTGGATTGACGCTCCAGTTCGGTGATGGAAGTGCTGGCCGCCGATTGCGACAGATTGAGCAGGTCCGCAGCACGGGAAACGCTTTCCTGCTGGGCAACGGCGACGAAAACCTGAAGTTGACGTAGAGTAAATCGCATATCGATATAACCGATAACCCTTATCTTAATAATCCATTTAACAGATATTGTCGCCGCTATTAGAATGCGATGCAATTGCGCTCCTTCCCGGCGCAGGCATCATTTCCAGGAGTCCCCCGTACATGAGCAACATGAACCACGAGCGTGTCCTCAGTGTTCATCACTGGAACGACACTCTGTTCAGCTTCAAGTGCACCCGCGATCCGGGCCTGCGCTTCGAGAACGGTCAGTTCGTGATGATCGGCCTGCAGCAGCCCAACGGCCGCCCGCTTATGCGCGCTTACTCGATTGCCAGCCCGAACTGGGAAGAGCATCTCGAGTTCTTCAGCATCAAAGTACCCGACGGTCCGCTGACTTCCCAACTGCAGCACTTGAAGGAAGGCGACGAGATCATCATCAGCAAGAAACCCACCGGCACCCTGGTGCTGGACGATCTCAAGCCGGGCAAGCACCTGTACCTGCTCAGCACCGGTACCGGCCTGGCGCCGTTCATGAGCGTCATCCAGGACCCGGAAACCTACGAGCGTTTCGAAAAAGTGATCCTGTGCCACGGCGTACGCTACGTCAACGAAGTCGCTTACCGCGAATTCATCACCGAGCATTTGCCGCAGAACGAGTTCTTCGGTGAAGCCCTGCGTGAAAAGCTGATCTACTACCCGACCGTGACCCGCGAGCCGTTCGAAAACGAAGGCCGCCTGACCGACCTGATGCGCAGCGGCAAGCTCTTCCGCGACATCGGCCTGCCACCGATCAACCCGCAGGACGACCGCGCCATGCTGTGCGGCAGCCCGAGCATGCTGGAAGAAACCAGCGAAGTGCTCAACAGCTTCGGCCTGACCGTTTCGCCACGTATGCGTGAGCCGGGTGATTACCTGATCGAGCGGGCGTTTGTAGAGAAATAAGCTGAAGATTTACGGCGTCTGACAGGCCGCTATCGCGAGCAGGGCTCGCTCCCACATTGGATTTGTAGTGTATACAAGGGCTACGGTCACCCCGGACCTTGCGGGAGCGAGCCTGCTCGCGATGATGACGACTCGGTCTGACTGACAGCCCACGAAAAAGCCCGCGCTACCTGATGAAGGCAGCGCGGGCTTTTTCGTTTCCGGCGGTTATCTCTTCGCGAGAATGACTTCAAGCACCCGGATCAACCCTGGCTGCGGGTAATGCCAGCGCACATCCAGGTCCCAGAACTGCGCTCCGTATTCCCGTTCGGCCGTAGGTATCTGGTACGCCGGACGCGGATCCTGGGCCAGGCATTGTTCGATCAGTTCTACCAAGGGTTCTTCCAGGCGATTGGCATGGCTTCGGGCCTGGAGCAACGCCGTATCCGCCCATTGCACCGGGATCAACCCGGGCGCGGCCTGGGCGATGGTGTTGGTCGCCGAGCCGACAATGTCGGCATAGGGCACGTAGGGCTTGATATCCAGGACCGGGGTGCCGTCCAGCAGATCAATTCCCGAGATCCACAGCCGACCGGCTTCGACCCGATCCAACTTGACCACGGACTGTCCGATGCCATTGGGACGGTGAGTGGCACGGGTCGCGAATACGCCCATGGACTTGTTTCCGCCCAGGCGCGGCGGGCGAACCTTCAGCCGCGGTTTGTCTTCCAGGGCCTGGTGGAACAGGAACAGCAACCAGACATGGCTGACCTGCTCCAGGCCCTGCACCGCGTCGCCCTGATCGAACGGCGTCACCAGCTCCAGCACGCCCCGCGCGGCCGGTGCCAGTTGCGGTTGCCGGGGGATGGCGAACTTCTCCTTGAAACAGGAGCGTACGAAGCCGATGGGGGAGACGGTGTAGGTCATGTGTCGTGACGTCAGCCGCGAACGCGCAGCGTCAGCCCCTTGAGGAAGTTGCGCAGCAACTGGTCGCCGCACGGACGATAGTTGGTGTGGCCGAATTTGCGGAACAGTGCACTGAGTTCCGGCTTGGACACCGGAAAATCCGCCGACTTGAGGATCGCGTGCATGTCATCCTCCTTCAATTCGAAGGCCACCCGCAGCTTCTTGAGGATGATGTTGTTGGTCACCGGTACTTCGATGGGCAATGGCGGCCGGCTCTCATCCTTGCCTCGCTTGAAGATCACCAGGCCATCGAGAAAGTGCGCCATGACTTCATCGGGGCAGAACACAAAGCCTTCTTCATCATCTTTCTTCAGATAGCCTGCCAGGTCCGCGAGGGACACCTCCAGGCCGCCGAGCTTGATGATCTCGATGACCTTCTTGTCGCTGATGTCGAGCATGTAGCGCACGCTGCGCAGTACGTCGTTGTGAATCATGTATGCAATCCTGATCGATCTGCAGTGGACGCCCCGGCTCGGCGGGGCATCGGAAAATTAGAATTTCTCTTTGGCCGACAGGTAGCGCCACTGACCCAGCGGCACCTTGCCGATGGACACGCCGCCGACGCGGATGCGGCGGATGGCCGTCGCCTTGAGGCCGACCGCCTGGCAAAGCAGCGCGATGATCCCCGGCTGCGGATTCTTCATGGCGAAGCGCAGGCGGTTCTCGTTCTGCCAGCTGGCCTTGACCGCAGGCAACTCCTTGCCCTTGTAGGTCAGTCCATGGTTCAGGCGATTGAGGCCATGGGCGACCATCTCGCCTTCGACTTCCACCACATATTCCTGCTCGATTCTGGACGCGTCGGCGGTGAGTTTGCGGAGGATTTTCCAGTCCTGGGTGAACACCAGCAGACCGCTGGCGTTGGCCTGCAGGTCGGCGCTGGCGGTCAGGCGCAGGAAATGACCCTTGAGCGGACGTTTGCCGAAGCGATGTTCTTCGCTCAGGGACTGCGGGCCCAGGCCGGCCATGGCGGTGTCCACGTCCATGCCCGCCGGAACGTTCAACAGCAGGGTGACCGGTTCCGGCGCGGTGGCCTTGGCTTGCGGATCAAGCTCGACTTTTTGCGTGGTGACCTTGAACTGCGGTTCGTCGACCACTTCGCCGTCCACGGTGACCCAGCCGCCCTCGATGAACAGCTCGGCCTCCCGCCGGGAGCAGCCGACCAGTTCGATAAGGCGTTTGGAGAGGCGAATCGGGTCAGTCATGACAGGGCCGTAACGAAAAGAGGGCAGTCATTGTACCTGTCTGGCGCCGGTTAATCGCGCGTCGATTTGCCTCGTTCAGCCGCTCTGGACCTTCAGCTCGGGCTGACGGTAGCGCATGTGCAGCAGCGGGTACGGCTGGTTCATGCCGTCTCGTGCCGAACGGCCGACCACTTCGAACCCTTGCTTGAGGTAAAAGCCTAGGGCCTGTGGGTTCTGTTCGTTGACATCCAGCTGATCGGCGTTCATATGTTCCATGGCGTAATGCAACAACTGCTTGCCCAGTCCCTGGCCCCGATGTTGCGGGTCGATGAACAGCATCTCGACCTTGCCGGCCGCCACACCGGCGAACCCGGTGATGCGCAGTCGAGCGTCCCGGGTGCAGATCAGCATCACCGCGTCCAGGTAACGGGTCAGCACCAGGTTTTTCAGCAGTTCGATGTAGCTGTCCGGCAGAAAATCATGGGTGGCTCGCACCGAAGCCTCCCATACTTGGGTCAGCTCCTGGTAATCGCTGGGTTTTGGGGTGTGAATGACCGAATGCTGGCGCATGCCCGCCTGTTCCTTGTGCTGAGTATCCCGTGGTCTCCTTACGATAGCCGTAAAAAAGCCCCGCATCTTGTCGCAAGAGCAGGGCTTTCAGAATTTACTGTGGAAGCGACAGGTTAGTTGCTCTGTTCAGCCCACAGATCGTACTCATCGGCATCGGTTACCTTGCACCAGACCTTGTCGCCCGGCTTGAGATGACTGCCGTTGTCGATGAACACGTTGCCGTCGATTTCCGGAGCATCGAAGAAGCAGCGGCCCACGGCGCCTTGTTCGTCCACTTCGTCCACCAGCACTTCGATTTCACGGCCGATGCGCATTTGCAGGCGCGCCGAGCTGATGGCCTGTTGGTGCGCCATGAAGCGCTCCCAACGGTCCTGCTTGACGTCGTCCGGTACCACGTCCAGGTTCAGGTCGTTGGCCGGTGCGCCTTCGACCGGGGAGTACTGGAAGCATCCGACGCGGTCGAGCTGGGCTTCGGTCAGCCAGTCCAACAGGTACTGGAAGTCTTCTTCGGTTTCGCCGGGGAAGCCGACGATGAAGGTGGAGCGGATGATCAGGTCCGGGCAGATTTCGCGCCAGTTCTTGATACGGGCCAGGGTTTTGTCTTCGAACGCCGGGCGTTTCATGGCCTTGAGGACCTTCGGGCTGGCGTGCTGGAACGGGATGTCCAGGTACGGCAGGATCTTGCCGGCGGCCATCAGCGGGATCAGCTCGTCGACATGCGGGTACGGATAGACATAGTGCAGACGAACCCAGACGCCGAGGGTGCTGAGGGCTTCGCACAGTTCGGTCATGCGGGTTTTCACCGGAGCACCGTTCCAGAAACCGGTTCGGTATTTCACATCGACGCCGTAGGCGCTGGTGTCTTGGGAGATAACCAGCAGTTCCTTGACGCCGGATTTGACCAGGCGTTGTGCCTCGTCGAGTACATCGCCCACCGGGCGGCTGACCAGTTTGCCGCGCATCGACGGGATGATGCAGAAGCTGCAGCTGTGGTTGCAGCCTTCGGAAATCTTCAGGTAGGCGTAGTGACGTGGGGTCAGCTTGATGCCTTGTGGTGGTACCAGGTCGATCAGCGGGTTGTGGTCCTGCTTCGGCGGCACCACTTCGTGTACCGCGCTGACAACCTGTTCGTACTGCTGCGGGCCGGTCACGGCCAGCACGCTCGGGTGCACGTCACGGATGTTGCCTTCTTCCACGCCCATGCAGCCGGTGACGATGACCTTGCCGTTTTCCTTGATGGCTTCACCGATCACTTCCAGGGACTCGGCCTTGGCCGAGTCGATGAAGCCACAGGTGTTGACCACTACCACGTCGGCGTCCTGGTACGTGGATACGACGTCATAACCTTCCATGCGCAGCTGGGTCAGGATGCGCTCGGAGTCGACCAGGGCCTTCGGGCAACCCAGGGAAACGAAGCCGACCTTGGGATTGGCTGGCGCGGTAGTGGTGGACATGTCTAACCTCGGTGTAGGGGGATCGTCTCTGATGCGGAGACAGGGCGCCTGACGCGCCTCTGATCAAAAAGTGCGCAATTCTAGCGATGGATGCGTCACTTGACCAGCTTTATGCGGGGAAAAACGACGAGTGCTGCGCTATGCTTCGCGCCTTTGCGCTTTGTTGCTTTTTACAGTCAACTGAATACCTGTAACTAGATGTAAAGCGACGCATGGGCGTGACAAAACATGTTGCGTATAAGAAGACGGGTTTTGGGAATCAGGAGTATTGGATGGGGCAGGCAAGTAGTCAGGCGGTGGAGGCCGGGCATTCGGCCGCAAACCCGCTTAGCATGCTGGTCGCGGCGGTCGGAGTGGTTTATGGCGACATTGGCACGAGCCCGTTGTACACCCTCAAGGAAGTGTTTTCCGGTGCCTATGGCGTACCCGTCAACCATGACGGGGTGCTGGGGATCCTGTCGCTGATTTTCTGGTCGCTGATCTGGGTCGTGTCGATCAAGTACATGATGTTCGTCCTGCGTGCCGACAACCAGGGCGAGGGCGGCATCATGGCGCTCACCGCCCTGGCACGGCGGGCGGCGGGAAGCCGGGCCCGGCTGCGCACGTTGCTGGTGGTCTGCGGTCTGATCGGCGCCGCGCTGTTCTACGGCGACAGCATGATCACCCCGGCGATTTCCGTGCTCTCGGCCATCGAAGGCCTGGGGCTGGCGTTCGAGGGCATCGACCATTGGGTTGTGCCGCTGTCCCTGGTGGTTTTGATCGCGCTGTTTCTGATCCAGCGCCATGGCACCGCGCGGATCGGCATCCTGTTCGGCCCGATCATGGTCACCTGGTTCGTGGTGCTCGGTGCGCTGGGCGTCTACGGCATCAGTCAGCAACCGGAAGTGCTGTTGGCGGTGAACCCGGCCTGGGCAGTGCGTTTCTTTGTGGTCCATCCAGGCATGGGGGTGGCGATCCTCGGCGCCGTGGTACTGGCGCTGACCGGTGCCGAAGCGCTCTACGCCGATATGGGCCATTTCGGCCGCAAACCGATTGCCCGCGCCTGGTTTCTCCTGGTGTTGCCGGGGTTGATGCTCAACTATTTCGGCCAGGGCGCGTTGTTGCTGGGGGATCCCGAGGCGGCGCGCAACCCGTTCTATCTGCTGGCGCCCAGCTGGGCGTTGCTGCCGCTGGTGGGGCTGTCGACCCTGGCCACGGTGATCGCTTCGCAAGCGGTGATTTCCGGCGCGTTCTCCCTGACCCGCCAGGCAATCCAACTGGGCTATATCCCGCGCATGTATATCCAGCACACATCCAGCGCCGAACAGGGCCAGATCTACATCGGTGCGGTGAACTGGTCGTTGATGGTGGGTGTGGTGCTGCTGGTGCTGGGATTCGAATCGTCCGGCGCGCTGGCCTCGGCCTACGGCGTGGCGGTGACCGGCACCATGCTGATGACCACCATTCTGGTCTCGGCCGTGATCCTGTTGCTATGGAAATGGCCGCCTGTGCTGGCGGTGCCGGTATTGCTCGGTTTCCTGCTGGTGGATGGCCTGTACTTCGCCGCCAACGTGCCGAAGATCATCCAGGGCGGGGCCTTCCCGGTCATTGCCGGTATTGCCTTGTTCGTGCTGATGACCACCTGGAAGCGCGGCAAGCAGTTGCTGGTGGAGCGCCTCGACGAGGGTGCGCTGCCGTTGCCGATCTTCATCAGCAGCATCCGTGTACAACCACCTCACCGGGTCCAGGGCACCGCTGTGTTCCTGACTGCACGCTCCGATGCCGTGCCCCACGCGCTGTTGCACAACTTGCTGCACAACCAGGTGTTGCATGAGCAAGTGGTGTTGTTGACGGTGGTGTACGAAGACATCCCTCGTGTACCGCCACAACGGCGCTTCGAGGTCGATTCCTACGGCGAAGGCTTCTTCCGGGTCATTTTACATTTCGGCTTCACCGACGAGCCGGACGTGCCTGAGGCGCTCAAGCTCTGCCATCTGGATGACCTGGACTTCAGCCCGATGCGCACCACTTATTTCCTCAGTCGCGAGACGGTCATCGCCTCCAAGCTCGAAGGCATGGCCCGCTGGCGTGAATTGCTGTTCGCTTTCATGTTGAAGAATGCCAATGGCAATTTGCGGTTCTTCAATCTGCCGTTGAACCGGGTGATTGAATTGGGGACGCAGGTCGAGATGTAGCGCCCACCGACGATTTGTGTTCAGCGCTTTGGGGCGCTGAACGTTCCTGGCCGAGCGTGGGAGCGGTCAATCAAAAGCCCCTGTTGCCTTGCGGCAGCGGGGGCTTTTTTGCGGCATCTGTCCCGGTATTCCGTGACAGCACTGTCCTGTGGCGCTTCGGAAAAATTTGACAAGTGTTTGCTTTCTGTAGGATTTTTTACCCGCCCGCAGATCAAGGAGTATCTGCCGGTGGCCAAGGATTTGGCTGCCGTCACTATCAAACAAGGATTGTCTATGCAGGGTTCAACCACCGTTGCTCAACAGGTGGGCGGTCAGGGCGTGCATGAGCATCAGCCTGTCTCGTCCCGGAACATTGCCCAACAGATTCTCGAATGCCTGTTTCGCCGTCGTAGCCTCGCCCCCGGGGAAAGCGACGAACTTTCCTTGCAAGTGTTGGAGCCCCATCTTGCGAAAGTCATGCGGGCAGTCGAAAGCGGTCGCAAAGTTGAAATGGTTTTGCCGGCCTTTCCCGGAAAATCCCCCAGCCGCAAGAAAACCCTGAGCCACTTGCCCGACCTGGCTGAATACCATGCCATCGATGAGCTCTATCGCCTGTGCGCGCAGATCCAGGCGATTTATGCACCCGGTGCGTTGATCCACATCTGCTCGGATGGTTATGTGTTTGCCGATCTGGTGCGTGTCCCCGATGCGGACGTCAAGGCGTATACCGACTCGATCCAGGATTACGCCGAACAGCACTACGGCGGCACTTTTGCCCATTTCGATCTCAGGAATGCCTACCCTCAACTTGATTGCCTGGACGCGATGCGCGAAGAAATGATGATCGAACACGGTCAGTCATTGATCCTGTTGCAACAGCGCTTCAAGGACGATCCGCACATGATGCTGATGTACTGCGGTATCCATCGTTTCCTGTCCGAGGATTATTCGGGGCTTGATGAATTCGCCGGCATGAGCCTCAACGCGGTGAAGAAGATCGCCAAGCCGGCCTCTCAGCGAGTGATCCAGCGCAGTGAGGCCTGGAGTGCATTATTGCAGGCGCGCTATCCGGATTGCCTGCGCCTGTCGATTCACCCGCAACTGGCGGTATCGACGAAAATCGGTATCCGCCTCGTTCCGACCAGTGACCTGTGGCGTACGCCCTGGCATTCGGTGGCAATCAAGCGACGGGGTGTGGTGACCCTCGAAAAACGCAGCAATGTCGACGAGCGCTTCCATCGGCTGGTATTTCGCAAGGGGCGTCCTTGTCACTACGCCAGTGCCCAATGAGAACGTCTCGGTTGCGGATCGATGCCGTGCTCTTCGATCTGGACGGGACCCTGGTAGACACCTTGCCGGACATCACCTGGTGCCTGAACCAGGTATTGCTGGCGCACGGGTGCCCATCGCTGACAACAGAAACGGTGCGGGGCTATATCGGCGGTGGTACCACTGCGATGATCGAGGCGGTGGCGACGCAGTTTGGTATCGCCGATGCGGGCATGCTGCACCAGCGTTATGTGGGTCTGTACCAGGATCATCTGGTGCAGTTTTCCAAGCCCTTCAGTGGTGTATTGGCAATGCTCGAAGGCTGTCGAGAGCTACAACTGCCACTGGCGATCGTGACCAACAAAGCCGAGGACATGGCCTGCCGTGTCGCTGAGTCGCTGCTCGCGCGCACGGCTTTCAACGCGATTCTGGGACACCGTGCAGGCCGCTCGCTCAAACCCCAGCCGGTGGTGGCATGGGAAGCCGCGCGACGGTTGTCGGTTGATCCCCGACACTGTCTGTTCGTCGGAGACACGGAGATCGATCTGCAGACTGCCCGTGCCGCGGGCATGCCCTCGGCAATGGTCGCCTGGGGCTATGGTCCGACGTGTGCCGGGCAGGCCCGGGCCCCCGACTTCTACTGTGAACAGCCGGCCGGGCTGTTACACATCCTCAAGCAACACCGTGGCGCCGTGCAGGCGTTCACCGAGCATGGCGATACCGTCAAAACCTGTTGATACACCCACTCTCAAGGAAGCTGTTCCATGGAACATAGAGACGCCTGGATCACGGCCGTCAGCGATTTGCTGGCCGGTTACCTGTTCAAGGGTACGGATGATCGTTTCGAAACACAGGGCCGGGACTGTCTGGCACTCCGGCTGGGGCAATGCTTCGATCAGCGCCGTCCGGTACGCTTGATCCTGCCGGGTTTTCCCTGCAAATCCCCCAATGCCATCGACCAGACCTTCGGTGTGCTGCCGGACTATGGCGAGGTCATGGCCATCGAACGCCTCGATCAGCTGGGGCAGGCCATTGCCGCGCTGCATGAACCTGGGTGCGTGGTATCGATCCTCAGCGATGGCACGACGTTCAATGACATCGTCGGGGTGAGCGATGACGTTCGTGCGGCCTATAACCGGGCGCTGCGTGAGCTGTGTACGACACACACCATTGAGTGGGTCAGCATGGAAGACCTGTTCCCGCAGGCTCAAAGTGCGGAGGCGGTGCGCGCCAGCCTGGTCAAGCAGGCCCGATTACCCTGGAAAAACCTGGGGGACCTGATCGAACAGAGCCAGCATGATGAAGCCCTCGGTCGGACCCACGACAATCTGTGCAGTCATCTCTACAACGACCTGCGCCTGTGTCGCGAGGAAGGGCAGAGCGAGGACGAGTACCTGCAGCAAATCAGTTACAAGGCCTATCAGATGATGCTGCGTGGCCAGGCCTTGAATGCTGCGGTGGATCGCTTCTTCCCCGATGACATCCGATTGTCGGTCCATCAGTACAGCAATACCGGGCCCAAATTTACCGTCGGGCTGGCCGAAGGGTTGAGTCGCGTCGACAGTCCCTGGCACGCCGTGCCTGTATGTAACCTCGACGGGAGCCAGAGCCTGCGCGCCCGGGCCCAGGTCGACCTGGACCAGCATGTGCTGGTCACCTGGCAGGGGCGGCCGTGGCTTTACCACCAGACGGAAGGTCCCCAGGCACAAGGCTTCGAGTACGAGCTGCAAAAGCTGCCGCTCTTCGGCCTGGTGGTGCGGGATCCGTTGGGGCTGGGTTTCGAACGACTGTCCACGGGGTTATTGGAGGCATTGGTGGAAACCTTCGGCTTTGTTTGCCTCAAGGGTTGCCATTTCGAGGGCCAGGACAGTTTCGCCCGCAGTTGCGAACGCTTTGGCACCTTGTACGAATGGGCCTTCGGCGCTGTACACGTGGTCAAGCCAGCGGACAAACCGCAAGGTGTGGTGCACTCGCTGGAGAAAACACCGTTGCATTGGGACTTGAACATGCTGCCCGATAGCGACGCTCAGGTTCAGCGCAACCCGAAATTCTGCGCCAGCAAGTTCATGTTGTATTGCAAGACGGCGCCGCTGCCGGGCGAAGGCCAGACCACCATCGTCGACAGCCGGAACGTGTTGCGCAAGGTCGGGCAACAGGTCGCCCGGCAATGGCAGGCGGTGAACATCACCTACTACACCAAAATGACCTACTTCGGCGGTTCGCCACGCATGTACAGCCTTGTGGATCATCATCCCCGCAGCGGCGAACTCATCCTGCGTTATCAGGAAGGCACCGATTCGACGTTGCAGACTCTCAGCCAGTCTGTGCAGGATCATGACGAGGAGGCTCAACAGGCGTTGCTGGATCGGGTCAACAGCCTGGTCTACGACCCGGAGTGCCTGATTGCCCATCAATGGAGCGAGGGCGATCTGGTACTGATCGACAACTATCGAACGCTGCACGGGCGGCTGCCGATGTCGGCGGGTTCCGCTTCGCGGGAGTTGTGGCGGGTTCAGGTCTACTAAGACCACCCCTCAGTGGGCGCTTGGTCGCGAAGGTGCTGGCACCGCCAAAACGAAAAGCCCCTGCAGGCTGTAAGGCGGCAGGGGCTTGTCGTTAAGCCGGTATCGAATTACTGATCGGCGGGCTTGGGCTGCCGATCGTTGATCTCGTCGATCAGGCGCCTGGCCAGGGCCGGGTAGTTTTCGTCGAAGTGATGGCCGCCCGGCAGTTTGACGGTCTCGCCCACGGCGGTCTTGTCGGTGCAGCCGCTTTCGTCGGCTTCTTCGCCACCGTAGATGCACACTACTTTTTCGGCGGGGAGCTTGGCCATCTCCGGGCCGGTGGCGGCTTCGGTGCCGGCGTTGCCGAGCCAGCCTTCGACCTCGATCTCGAAGCTGCCCGTGCGGGCGAAGGCCAGCAGGATGATTGCATCGACCCGCTGCTGTTCGGTGGCTGGCAGGCGGTTATAGATGGCTGGCAGCACGTCGGCGCCGAACGAATAACCGGTGAGGATGAAGCGCTTGGTCCCCCACACCTGGCGGTAATGCTGCATCAGTTCGGTGAGGTCCACGGCGCTTTGCTCGGGGCTCTTGTGCTGCCAGTAGTAGCGCAGGGTGTCGATGCCCACCACCGGGTAGCCGAGCTTGGCCATTTCATCGGCCACGTCGCGGTCCAGGTCACGCCAGCCGCCATCGCCGGAGAGGAACAGGGTCACGGTATCCCTGGCCTGGCTGGCGGGCACTTCGACCACCGGGATGGCCAGGCCGCCCTTGCCTTTTTCCGCGCCCACCAGGATTTTGCGCAGTTCGTTGTTCAGCACTTGCGGCAAGTTGATGTCGTAGTCGCTGATGCTGGTTTCGGCATTCTTCTGATCCCGCACGAAAGCAGCGCTGGTGTCGTCGGGGTTGTCGTTCCAGGCTACCAGCCAGTGGCCGTGGGCCGCGCTTTTGGGCAGCAGGTGGGTGCAACCGGGTTTTTCCAGGGCCAGGTCCACCGAGACGGCCTTGGCCTTGTCGTCCTTCTGCTCGGCCAGCCAGCGCCAGGCCAGCACGGCCCCCGGGCCGATGCCGCTGACCAGCGTCGCCGGTCCTTGAAGTTCTCTCAGGCCGGCTTGCAGGGCGCGCCCCTGCAGCATGCAGTCCTTGGGCAGGATCACCTGGACGATCTGCGCCGAGCCACTGCGGCTCAGGGTCGTCAATTGTGTATCGCTGAGTTTCTGATCTTCATTGACGGCTACCAGGACCTGGGCGCGAGGCTTGGTACCTGGAATGACCCGGGTCATCGGCGCGCCATCGGCGGGCGTCAGTTGTTCGAGAGTGGGTTGTGGGGCCGGGCGGTTCCAATACCAGTAACCGCCACCGAGGATCACCGCCAGCACCAGCAGGGCGGCCACTACATATCGCCAGGAGCGTTGCATCATCAGCGTTTCACCAGTCCAGTCAGGCCGCCCGCAATCAGGGCGGCGGTATCGGCCAGCGCCACCAGCGGATCGAGTCCGGCAGGCACAGCCATGTAACGAGGTTCCCAGTCAGGCTGGAATTTGTCTTTGAAGCGGCGCAGCCCCTGGAAGTTATAGAGCTGCTCGCCACGGCGGAACACCATCGAGCCCAGACGCTGGGTCAGTGGTGCGCCGCGACGCGGTTGCAGGCCCGACAACGGGACCATGCCGAGGCTGAAGCGGGCGTAGTCATGGTTTTTGTAATGTTGGATCAGGCCGACCATCATGAATTCCATGGTCAGCTTCGGGGCGTCGGGGTGGGCGCGCATCAAATCGAGGCTGGCCAGCTCGTGGCTGTGGGTCTCCAGCAGGTTGGCGAAGGCCACCGGACGACCCTCGAAGCGGATCACCGCGATGCGGAAATGCTTGAGATAGTCATTGCTGAAACGACCCAGGGAGAAGCCTTTTTCGCGCACGTTCTTGCCGGTCAACCAGGCATCGGAAATCACCTTGAGTTCGTCCATCGGGGCCTGGCCCGGCTCGTGGATTTCCAGGGACAGGCCGTCCCGGGTGCCACGGTTCCAGGTGTAACGCAGGTCCTTCATCTCCTTGCCCTTGGCCTCGAGGTCGAAACGCTTGAGGTCGACCCGCGCTTCTTCACCCAGCTTGATCGCCGTCAGGCCGATGTCCATGTAGTAGGGCAGGTTCTCGGCGCGCACCTGATAGAACACCGGCCGGGCGTGATGGATATCGCACAGGTCACGGAACTGCCAGATCATTTCGGCCCGTTGCTGGGTCGGTCCGATCGGGTCGTACAGCGCCACCAGGCTGCGGCCGCGGCGGGCATACATCAGGAACGCCTCATCGTTGGGATGAAACAGCAACGCCTTGTCGCCCGTCAGGGCCAGGCCACCGTCGGGTTGCGAAGACGTCATGAGAATCGCCTTGGCGCGCTCCAACTCCTCGGCCGTGGGTAGATGGATCACCGGCCGCGCCGTACGCAACAACCAGGTCAGTGACACGACTACCAGCAGCACTGCGGCCCCCAGCAGCGAACGCAGGCCCCGTGGGGCATCGGCATCCAGGGTGAACTGCCACCACAGTTGATGGCTGTACGGGACATCCTGATAGGCAAACAACAGCAACCAGATCGAAGCGCCCAGCACGCAGAGACTGGCGATCAGAAACAACGGGGAAAAAGGCAGCTCGGTCAGGCGGCTCGGACGATAGAAGGAACGCCGGAAAACAGCCAGCAGGGCGGCCGTCAATGTCAGCAGCGTCGCCTCTTCCCAGTCGAAGCCCTTGAGCAGCGAGAGCAGGGCGCCCACCAGCAGCAACACGGTGGTCAACATCCAGGCGGCCGACAGGCGACGGCGCAAGCCCTGGGCGAGCAACAGGCACAAGACACCCACCAGGCTGGCGCCGAAGTGGGAAGCGTCCACCAGTCGATGGGGGATCAGGAAACCGATGTGCTCCAGGCGGGTGTCGATTTCCGGGGTCACGCCGGAAAACAGCAGCACCACGCCCGACAGGAACACCAGCACCGCCAGGATCGGCGCCGCCAGACCGGACGCCGCCCGCAAGGTCTGGCGGGTCTGGAATAGTCGTTGCGCTTCACTGATCAGCAGCAGTACGCAGGCCACCAGCATGGGTAGCAACACGTAGATCAGACGGTACAGGAGCAGGGCGGCGGCCAGCGGCGCGGCGCCCAGTTTGTCGGCGAAGGCAGCGAGCAGGATCGCTTCGAACACCCCGACGCCGCCTGGCACATGGCTGAGCACGCCGGCGGCTAACGCCAGCAGGTACACCAACAGGAATGCGCCGAAGGGCGGCGCCTCGGGCAGCAGCAGATACAGCACAGTGGCGGCGGCGGCCACGTCCAGTGCCGTGATGATCAGTTGCAGGAAGGTCAGGCGTCGGCCCGGCAGGCGAAGGGTGCGACGTCCGGCCTTGACCAGAAGGCTGTCTCGATGAGGCTGTTCAGGCAGGCGTCGGCGGTAGATACCGACGGCCAGCACACCCATGACCAGCAACACCGCCACGGAGATCGCTGCGAGCAAAGTCGCGGGCAGGTGCAGCGCCGCGGAGGCAGCGGGCAGGTTGCTGAGAGTGGCCAGGGCCGCCAGCGGCGGTAGCGCACAGCCCAGGGACAGGCTGGCGAACAACGTCATGTGGGCGACATCCGCCGCTCCGAGGCCATGGCGGGCATACAATCGGTAGCGCACCGAACCGCCCGACAGCAGTGACAGGCCAATCGCATTGCCGATGGCAAACGCGGTAAACCCGCCAAGGATCAATGTCTGGGAAGGGAGCGTCACGCCGGCATAACGGCTGGCGGACCATTCGTAGCCCAACAGAATGATGAAACCTGTGACCGTGGCGGCTATGGCGCCAAGCAGGGCCGGGCGAGGCACGTCGAGGATCGAGTCGTGTAGCGCGTAAAGATCGAGTTCGCTAAGCAGATGACGACAGGCAATCAGTGCAATCGCAAACAGCAACAGCGTGACGGCGAGGCCCAAGGGCTGGCGGTACTGGCTGATCCGGTCCAGCCAGCGCAGTCGTTCGGCCTTGATCGGTTGTGTCGCGGTAACAGTGTCTTGCGGGTCAGAGTGGGCGCGCATCAATCACCTCTTGAGCTATGCGCGACAGGATGGGGGTATCCGGCCAGGTTACCAATCCCTGCGGCAGAAAATAATTACAAAACTTTTGTAATGAAGTCGATTTTTACCAAACGCAAAAAACAACAGGCACAAAAAAGGCCACTCTTTCGAATGGCCTCTTTTTAGACGTTTGGTTGCGGGAGCCGGATTTGAACCGACGACCTTCGGGTTATGAGCCCGACGAGCTACCAGGCTGCTCCATCCCGCGTCTGTGAGGCGGCATTCTACAGGCGAAAGCTCAGGTGTCAACCGTTAAAACAGAGCAAGGTCAAATTAACGGCCCATTCGCAGCCGATGCGGCTAAATGCTCGAAATTAAAAAGGAAATTGTCCTACAACTCGAGTCTTCAGCCCCACAAGTGTGAGTAACTGAAAAACTATCGAGCACAAAAAAGGCCATTCTTTCGAATGGCCTTTTTCAGACGTTTGGTTGCGGGAGCCGGATTTGAACCGACGACCTTCGGGTTATGAGCCCGACGAGCTACCAGGCTGCTCCATCCCGCGTCTGTGAGGCGGCATTCTACAGAGGATTGAACGGCTGTCAACCCTTGGTCCGGGAAAAACTGTTCCGCTTCAAGTGCTTAGCCTCGGAAGAATGCATTGTGACTGCCCTGTGACGCAGGCCCGGCAAGGGCTGGAGGCTATTGGAGGGGGCGTTGCAATTGAGGAAATTAAATTCCGCGTGGGCATTTCCTGCCTCCGCGAAGGATCTTTCAAACTACTGGTGCTATATACAGGTTCGGATGCGATACTGGCGGTCCGATCTGCCTCACATTCCGCTTCGCCATGACGCAACGCAAAATCATCCACGTCGACTGCGACTGCTTCTATGCTGCCATCGAAATGCGCGATGACCCGCGGCTGGCCGGCAAGCCCATGGCGGTCGGCGGGTCGGCGGATCGGCGGGGCGTGATCGCAACCTGTAACTACGAGGCTCGGGCGTACGGCGTACGTTCGGCCATGTCGTCCGGGCATGCCTTGAAACTGTGTCCGGACCTGATCATCGTCAAGCCGCGGATGGATGCGTATCGGGAAGCGTCCAAGGAAATTCATACGATATTCAGCGATTACACCGACCTGATCGAGCCGCTGTCTCTGGATGAAGCCTATCTGGACGTCTCCGCCAGCGCTCACTTCGGCGGCAGCGCCACGCGGATCGCCCAGGACATCCGTCGACGGGTGTCCAACCAGCTGCATATCACGGTGTCCGCCGGGGTCGCGCCGAACAAGTTCCTGGCCAAGATCGCCAGTGACTGGAAGAAACCCAACGGTTTGTTCGTCATTACGCCGGACCAGGTCGAGGACTTCGTTTCGACCCTGCCAGTCAGCAAGCTCCATGGCGTCGGCAAGGTGACCGCCGATAAACTGAACAGGCTTGGGATCGCCGACTGTTTGCAACTGCGCCAGTGGGACAAGTTGGCGCTGGTGCGTGAGTTCGGCAGTTTCGGAGAGCGGCTGTGGAACCTCGCTCGTGGTATTGACGAGCGCCTGGTGCACAACGACAGCCGACGGCAATCCATCAGCGTGGAAAACACCTATGACGTCGACTTGCCTGATCTGGCCAGTTGTCTCGACAAACTGCCGGAACTGATGCAAACCCTGAGCGGGCGCATGGCGCGAATCGATAGCAGCTATCGGCCCGGCAAACCGTTTGTCAAAGTGAAGTTCCACGACTTTACCCAGACGACTCTGGAGCAGGCCGGGGCAGGGCGGGATCTGGGCAGCTATCAGTTGCTGTTGACCCAGGCATTCAACCGTGGGGGCAAACCGGTGCGACTGCTGGGTATTGGGGTACGGCTGGAAGATTTACGGGGTGGGTTCGAGCAGTTGGAGTTGTTTGAGCGCTGAGGTTGCGGGGGGGCTGCACCAGGCGCTTCTTTGTGGTGAAGGGACAAATCCCCCGCCACAAAGGTTGTGCTTCAGTTCGCGCCCGGATCCGCCACCAGTCGGCCGCCATCCTTGGTCAGGGCTTTCAGGAATTCGGTCTGCAGTTCCGGATCGTTGCGGGTCAATTCGATGAGGCTCTGTTCCAGCTCGCTGGCCTCTTCTTCCAGCCCCAGTTCCGACAGGCGCTTGACCCGGTGGACCCATTGACTCACTTCGTCGTCTTCCAGATCGTCATAAATCAGCGCATGGGCTTCAACCAACTTGTTACGCAGGTTGCTGCTGACGCTCAGGGAGGAGTCGGTATGGACCTCGTCCAGGGCGTCCGTCACGCTGATCTGCAATTTACCCAAATGGCTCGGGTCATATTCGGCGAAGGGGCTTTCCAACAGATTCAAGCGCAGCACGCCGTTACGGTCGGTGCTCAGCTCGAAGGTTTGCCGGGCAGCCTTGACCTGCACCGGGCGTTCGCTCCAGGGCAGGCTAGAGTATTCGGTGCGTTTGTCACGCTGGACTTCGTCGATTCCGGCCAGGTTCTGCTGGGCACGGCCATGGGACGGCACGTTCATGAACGGGTTGAGTCCGGAAACACCGTAGCTGATCCAGTCGTGGGTCGCGCTGTCCGGCACGTTGCCGAAGGTGATCACGTTGACCACGTTTGCGCCGATACCGGCCACCAGCGCCACGGCGCCAAGGGGGATCTCATAGATTTCCCGCCAGGGTTGGTAGGGCGTGTAGCGGTCGTAATGGCGCGTGACTTCGAACTCGGTGACTTCGAAGGTCTTCTGCTCGTTGATGCGCACCCGGCGCTGCGGCAGGTCGAGCACCTTGGGTTCGCCTGCATCGATCTGCAGGCTGTGGTCGAGCAATTTGCGCTCGACCCGTTCCTCGTGCTCGCTGCGTTGCGACATTTGATTGGCACAGCCACTGACCAGCAGGGCGCCGCACAGTGCGACGCCCCTGAGGCCTAAGGTGTTTCGCTTGAACATGACGTCTCTATCTGGTGTCAGCGGCGGATACGGGCCTGGAGGAAGGACAGCACGTCGGCGACCGGCAGCGCTTGCGGCTCGGCCTCGGTACGGCTCTTGTATTCCAGGTTGCCTTCGGCCAGGCCGCGATCGCTGACGACGATCCGGTGCGGGATGCCGATCAGTTCCATGTCCGCGAACTTGATGCCGGGGCTGGTTTTCTTGTCGCGGTCGTCCAACAGTACTTCGAAGCCGGCGGCCGTCAGTTCGGCGTAGAGCTTGTCGGTGGCTTCGCGTACCAGGTCGGTCTCGTAGCGCAACGGCACCAGGGCGATCTGGAACGGCGCCAGGGCGTCGCTCCAGATGATGCCTTTCTCGTCGTTGTTCTGCTCGATGGCCGCCGCCACTACGCGGGACACGCCAATGCCATAGCACCCCATCTCCAGGGTGACCGGCTTGCCGTTCTCACCCAGCACTTCGCACTTCATCGCCTTGCTGTACTTGTTGCCCAGCTGGAAGATGTGGCCGACTTCGATGCCGCGCTTGATTTCCAGCACGCCCTTGCCGTCCGGGCTCGGGTCGCCGGCCACGACGTTGCGCAGGTCGGCCACGGTGGGAACCGGCAGGTCGCGCTCCCAGTTCACACCGAAATAATGCTTGTCGTCGATGTTGGCGCCGATGGCGAAGTCGCTCATCAGTTCCACCGAGCGGTCAATGATGATCGGCAGCGGCAGGTTCAACGGGCCAAGGGAGCCGGCTCCGGCACCGATGGCATCGCGCAGTTCGGCGTCGGAGGCCATGACCAGCGGACTGGCGACGCCTGGCTGATTGGCAGCCTTGATTTCATTCAGCTCGTGATCGCCACGGACGATCAGGGCGATCAGCTTGCCTTCTTCTTCGGCGTGCACGATCAGGGTCTTGATGGTGCGCTCGATTGGCAGGTTGTAGCCTTCCACCAGCTGAGCGATGGTCTTGGCGTTTGGCGTATCCACCAGACGCAGCTCTTCGGTCGGTGCGGGACGGGAGGTTTCCCGTGGCACGGCTTCGGCTTTTTCGATGTTGGCGGCATAGTCGGAACCGCTGCTGAAGACGATGTCGTCTTCACCGGACTCGGCCAGTACGTGGAATTCGTGGGAGCCGGCACCGCCGATGGAGCCGTTGTCGGCTTCGACAGGACGGAATTTCAGGCCCAGGCGGGTAAACACGTTGCAATACGCCTGGTGCATGCGGTCGTAGGTGACCTGCAGCGACGCCAGGTCGGCGTGGAACGAATAGGCGTCCTTCATGATGAATTCACGACCACGCATCAGGCCGAAGCGTGGACGGATCTCGTCACGGAATTTGGTCTGGATCTGATACAGATTGATGGGCAACTGCTTATAGCTGCTCAGCTCGTTGCGCATCAGGTCGGTGATCACTTCCTCGTGAGTCGGCCCCGCGCAGAAGTCACGACCGTGACGGTCCTTGAGGCGCAGCAGCTCGGGGCCGTACTCTTCCCAGCGTCCCGATTCCTGCCACAGCTCGGCCGGCTGGGTTCCGGGCATCAACACTTCCAGGGCACCGGCGGCATCCATTTCTTCGCGCACGATGGCTTCTACCTTGCGCATCACCCGCAGGCCCATCGGCAGCCAGGTGTACAGGCCCGAGGCAAGTTTGCGGATCATGCCGGCACGCAGCATCAGCTGATGGCTGATCACGACCGCGTCGGAAGGCGTTTCTTTCTGTGTGGCGAGCAAAAATTGACTGGTGCGCATGGTTGGCCGTTGTCGGTTGCTGATAACTGGAAATGACGAAGCATTGTACGGAGGAGATGCCCTGGCGTACAGGCGCGTGGCCGGTTGCCTGTTACTAACGCCGGTTTCCCCAGCGTTTAGTGAAGTTTCCTACGATTCTTCCGCCGGCCGGGTGGGTGTCGACTCCACGGGGTCGATCGGGCCCTGGCGACGATTTTCCTGGAACCAGTGCAGGGCAATCAACAGCAGGGTCGGTACGCCGAGCAAGGCGGTGATGAGGAAGAAGTTGTGATAGCCGAACTTCTCCACCATTACGCCGGAATAGCCACCGATCAAGCGTGGCAGCAGCAGCATGATCGAGCTGAGCAGGGCGTACTGGGTGGCGGAGAACTTCAGGTTGGTCAGGCTCGACAGGTACGCCACGAACGCCGAGGTGGCAAGACCGGAGCTGAAGTTATCGAGGGAGATGGTCAGCACCAGCATCTTCAGGTTCGGGCCCATGTCGGCGAGCATCAAGAACAGGATGTTGGTCGCGGCCGAAGCGACGCCGCCCGTGAACAGAATCGGCAGGATGCCGAAGCGAACGATCAGCAAGCCGCCCATGCCGGCTCCGACGAGGGTCATGATCAGGCCGAAAATCTTGCTGACGCTGGCGATCTGGTCTTTGCTGAAGCCCTGGTCGATGTAGAAAACGTTAGCCATGACGCCCATGACCGTGTCGGACATCCGGTAGGTGGCAATCAGCCCGAGCAGCAGCAGGGCCTGCCAGCGGTAGCGCAGGATGAAGTCGTTGACGGGCGTGAGCACCGGTGCCAGGCCGCGGCGCCCCATGCTCGACAGGCACATCGCCGTCAGGATGATATAAAGGATGGCCCGCAGGAAAGCGCGGTCTTCAAGCAAAAGGTCGAGCAGGCTGACGCCCTCGAACAGCACGCTGGCGAAGTCGGTGTTGTAGAGTTGGGTGAACATCGCCGGGACCGACACCAGCAGGACGATCAACACGAACACCGACGCCAACTGGTGGACGAACGTATAGCGTCCGGCCTGCAGTTGCGTGCGCAGCGGTACCGGTGGTTCGCGCATGAACACCGAAGTGAGCAGAGCCGGGACCATCAACACGCCGAACAACAGGTACGTGCCGGCCCACGCCGAGTGTTTGTAGCTGAAACCGGTGGAACCGAAACCCTCGGCGAAGTAGAGCGCGCCGGCGGTGGCCAGAAGCGCAGCGACCCGGTAGCCGGACATGTAACTGGCGGCCAGGGCAGCCTGGCGCGTGTCGTCGACGATTTCCAGGCGATAGGCATCGACGGCGATATCCTGAGTAGCCGAAGCGAAGGCCACGATCACGGCGATGGCGATCAACCAGGACAGGTGTTTCTGCGGATCGCAGAACCCCATGCCGACCAGGCCCAGGATCACCAGGCCCTGGGAAAGTACCAGCCATGAACGGCGTCGCCCGAGTTTTCCCAGCAGTGGCAGGCGCCATTGGTCGAGCAACGGCGACCAGACCCATTTGAAGGCATACGCCAGGCCGATCAGGCTCGCATACCCGATGGTTTCGCGGGCCACGCCAGCCTCGCGCAACCAGACCGAAAGCGTGGAAAACACCAGCATGTAGGGCAAGCCGGCGGCGAAGCCAAGCAGCAACAGCACGAGCGTCGAAGGACTGGCATAGGCGGCGAGGGCGGCGCGCCAGGTTTTACGGGGCATGGGCTGGAGTCTGCCTCAAAAATTGCGAAAACAAAGCGCGCACTCTAACCGCTGTGCTCTACCGGGCGCCAGCCATGACGCCGAATATCAACACGATTGTTCAGGACACTGATGCCCTCCAGGCGCAGCCGGGCGCGTTGCTCGTCCCCCGAAGCGCTGCCCGCCGGCAGGCTGATCCGACCGCCGGCACCCAGCACCCGATGCCAGGGCAGCCGGGTGTCGTCCGGCAGCTGGCTGAGAGTCCGGCCAACCCAGCGGGCTGCCCGCCCCAGGCCGGCCATCTCGGCGAGCTGACCATAGGTGACCACCTTGCCGGCCGGTACCTGCGCCAGGGTCAGGTAAAGGGTGGTGCGGCGGATTTGCGCGGCATCTTCGGGGGCCGCAGGAAGATCAGTCACGTTAGGTTTTCCTGAGAAATGTATCCGTCCGTAGATTAATTCCTACAGGAGCGGTTGAGAAATGAACTCATTCCCCCTACGCGGGTCAGTCGTTGCTGAGGTGTCATCCCGGGGGATAATGCCGCCTTTTCACCGAAAACTTGAGCCCATTATCGCTTATGTTGTCCAGAACCCTGTTATGCCTAGCTGTCACCAGCGCCTCCATGCCCTTGCTTGCCGATACCGTCTGGCTGAAGAACGGCGACAAGCTCAGCGGAAAAATCACCGTTTTCGATGGCGGCAAGTTGCTGATCCAGACCGATTATGCAGGTGCCGTTCCCATCGACTGGAACCAGGTCAAGACCCTTGAGAGCGACCAGCAGCTACTGGTCAAGCAGGACGCCTACACCGGTGAAAAAGCCAAGGCCCTGCAAGCGGCCGACGACGGCAAGGTCACCCTGGCCAACGGCGAAGGGCCCAAGACGGTGGAGTTGGCCAGTATCCAGCAGATCCTCAAGCCCAAGCCAGTGGTCGAAGACCTGGTGTGGAAGGGCAACATCGATGCCGCGTTGGATTATCAACGCGCGGAAAACGATACCGACGATTACGACATCGACTTCAAGACCTCGGCGCGCCATGGCCGATGGCGGCATACCGCCGAGGGCGAGTACAACCGGGAATTCCAGGACGACGTGGTCTCGGCCGACAACTGGAGGCTGGAATATTCTCTCGACCGGTTCCTGACGGACAAATGGTTCTGGCAGGGGCGCCTCAATTACAAGCGCGACAAGGTCGAAGACCTGGCCCGCCAGCGCGTGGTGGGTACCGGTCCGGGCTATCAGTTCTGGGACGACGAACTCGGGGCGTTCTCGCTGGGCTCGCTGTTGAACCGCACGGACTACGAGTACCGGGACGGCGGCAAGGACAATTTCTATTCCGTCGCCATGAAGTGGGACTACAACCGGTACCTCATGGGCAAGCGCGTCGAGTTCTTCACCAATGGGGAAGTGGGCAAGCCACTGTCCGGTGTCGCGGAGTACGCCTACGATGCCGAGGTGGGGCTGCGCTACAAGGTCACCGACTGGGCGTCGCTCAACCTCAAGGCCGAGAAGGATGTCATCGAGGGCACCGAGGATAGCGACCTGAGCAAGACCCGCTATACGGCCGGGTTTGGCGTGACCTGGTAACCCCGGGCCAGGGATAAACCCTGTGGGAGCGAGCCTGCTCGCGATAGCGGCAGATCAGCCATACCGAGGCTGACTGACAAATGGCTATCGCGAGCAGGCTCGCTCCCACAGTTTTTTTGTGCCTGGTTAAAGCAGGCAGGCATAAAAAAGCCCCGCTTTTGAGGGCGGGGCTTTTGCTGGATCAGGAACAGTTAGATAACTGTTACTTCTTCAGCTTGCATGCCTTTCTGACCGCGGGTAGCGACGAAAGAAACCTGTTGGCCTTCTTTCAGGCTTTTGAAGCCGTCGGATTGGATAGCTTTGAAGTGTACGAACAGATCGTCACCGGATTGTGGGGTGATGAAGCCGAAGCCTTTTTCATCGTTGAACCACTTGACGGTACCGGTTTGGCGATTAGACATGGTGTAACTCCTTGGACAAAGATAACTGCGACTCAGGAAGAACCCTGGCCGAGACTGAGTGCAAAGAGCAGGAAAAATTCTTGTAGATGGTTGGATCGAAATTCAACATATCGTGTAGAGATTCTCAGTGACACAAGCAGCACAGTGACGCCACCTTAACCCTTTTTCCGTAACGTGCCAATGGTCTTTGCGAAGGTTTCTCGGTTTTAGTGACTGACGGCGCGCACGATTGCCGGCAGGCCCCGGAAATCAAGGCGGATCGGCGAGATTTGCTCGCTGCACTTTGAACCCGTCCCATGCCCCGGTAAGATGCCGGACAGTTTTTCTCCACCTCGCTATCAGGACACCCGCCATGAGCATCAAATCGGACAAGTGGATTCGCCGCATGGCGCAAGAGCACGGCATGATCGAGCCGTTCGTGGAGCGCCAGATGCGTGGCGAAGGCGCCGACCGGCTGATTTCGTTCGGTGTTTCAAGCTACGGTTACGACGTGCGCTGCGCCGATGAATTCAAGGTGTTCACCAACATCAACTCGGCCACCGTCGATCCGAAGAATTTCGATGAGAAGAGTTTCGTCGACATCAAGAGCGATGTTTGCATCATCCCGCCGAACTCCTTCGCGCTGGCGCGTACGGTCGAGTATTTCCGCATCCCACGTAACGTGCTGACCATTTGCCTGGGCAAGAGCACGTATGCCCGTTGCGGCATTATCGTCAACGTCACGCCGCTGGAACCGGAGTGGGAAGGCCACGTGACCCTGGAGTTTTCCAACACCACAACCCTACCGGCGAAAATCTACGCCAACGAAGGTGTAGCGCAGATGCTGTTCCTCGAATCCGATGAAGAATGCGAAGTCTCCTACAAGGACCGTGGCGGCAAGTACCAGGGCCAGCGCGGCGTGACGTTGCCGCGCACCTGATTCTGACGAGCTGTCGGAATTCCTGGACGGGCAGACACTCTATTGGGGTGTACTGCCCGTTTTTGCGTCTGAGCAGCGGGCTTTCGCTCAGGAGTTGCTCTATGAAGATCGATCCGCGCATCAGTGCCGAACTGGCAAGGCTTGAGCCCAACCAGATCGGCGTCCTGGCCTGGTCCCTGCTGGCCCACCCTGTCGAAGCGGCGGGCGGCATTCCTGGCCAGCCCGATCCCGATACCCCCAACGAACAGCCTGCTGACCCTGACGAGACTGGCGAACCTGTGCTGCCGGACGAGCCGCCTCCTGTGCCTACCGCCTGATCGAATGCTGGCCCATCAACCTCTTTCAGTTGATGGGCCATATTTCGTCGTCGCCGATCACGAAAATTCTGCAGTCATTGTCCTGTTCGACACGTAAGCCTCCGGTGAACGCGCCAAAGGCCGGTAGCAGGCTGATTTCGCTACCCAGGCGAAAACACGCCAGGCGCAGGCGCTGCCGACCCTTGCCGCTCAAGTGATAGACCGGATGCACATGTCCGGCCAGGACATGACGACTCGGGTGTGGATGGGGCTCGTGCTGCACGGCGAAGGGGCCCAGCAGCAACGGCTCCGGCACGACGCGAATGTTCAGCGTCGGCGGCGGGTCACCGGCACGTTTGTCGTGGTTGCCGCGGATCAGGGTCATCGCCAGGTGCGGGTGTCGTTCACGCCATTCGGCAAGCGCCTTCAAGGTCGCCGGCGCATGGGAGCCGGGGCCGTGGAGAAAATCACCGAGGAAGATCAACTGACGGCACGGCAGGCTATCCAGCAAGGCGTCCAGCATGGCGATGTTGCTGGCGGTGGTGCCGTGGGGCACCGGCTGGCCGAGGCTGCGATAGGCGGCGGCCTTGCCGAAATGTACATCCGCCACCATCAGGATTTCCTGGGCGGGCCAGTACAGGGCTTTCTGCGGCAGTAACCAGAGTTCCTCGCCGGCGAGGCTGACAGGATAGGGTGCAGGCATCAGCGGTCACCACGATCGGCGGTTTTTTCCAGCTCGCTGACCATCCGGCGGATGCGATCGGCCAGTTTTTCCGAGCTCATGCTTTCCCTGAACCGTTCCACCAGCAAAGGGAACCCCAGCGGAGTGGGGCGCTTGATAGCGTAAAGATCCAGCTTCAAGGTATTGAGGCGTTCCAAGGTCTGCTCCAATCGGCGTATGTCCAATTCTTCCCGTAAGACTTCCTCGCCGGCCTGGGCCAGTAAAAGATTGTCGGCGTCGTACTGCTTGAACACCTGAAAGAACAACCCACTGGAAGCCTGGACCTGCCGGGTGCTTTTCGGTGCGCCGGGGTAGCCGGCGAAGACCAGGCCGGCGATCCGGGCGATTTCACGGAAGCGTCGCAGGGCCAGTTCCCCGGCATTCAGGCTGGCGAGAACATCGGCCAGCAAATTGTCGGCGCTCAGCAGCTCCCGGTTCAGGCGCTGCGACCAATCCACCGCCGTGGCGCTGAGCAGTTCCAGGCCGTAATCGTTGACGGCGATGGAAAAAGTCACCGGTTGCTGCCGGCTGACGCGCCAAGCCAGCAGGCTGGCGAGCCCCAGATGAACCTGGCGGCCGGCAAACGGATAGAGAAACAGATGCCAACCTTCCCGGGATTTCAGGGCTTCGGCCAACAAAGTGGTTTGTGTGGGTAATCCGGACCAACGCTGCTGAGTCAACAGCAAAGGTTGTACGGCCTGCATTTCCGGGCCTTCGAAGCGACCCGCAGCGGCTTCGCTCAGGCGCGCCACGACGGCGGCGGCCAGCTCGTTGGAGAGCGGCATTCGTCCACCGTTCCAGCGCGGAACGGCAGCTTTTTTCGCCTGGCTGCGTCGCACATAGGCGGTCATATCTTCGACTCGGACCAATTCCAGCAATCGTCCGGCGAACAGGAACCCGTCACCGGGTCGCAGACGGGCGATGAAACCTTCTTCCACACTGCCCAGGGTTTTGCCGCCTCCGCCCTTGCTCCAGAACTTCAATTGCAGGCTGGCGTCGCTGACGATGGTGCCAATGCTCATGCGATGACGCCGGGCCAGGCGCGCATCGGGGACGCGCCAAATGCCTTGCTCGTCCGGTTCGACCCGTCGGTAATCGGGGTAGGCGGTCAATGACAGGCCGCCATGGCGCACGAATGCCAGCGCCCAGGTCCATTCGGCTTCGTTCAGGTCGCGATAGGCCCAGGCGCCGCGCACCTCCCGGTACAATTCGTCGGGCACGAAGCCGCCGCCCAGCGCCATGCTGACCAGATGTTGCACCAGCACATCCAGCGGCTTGTGGGGAGATTCGCGAGGTTCGATACGCCGTTGGGCCACGGCGTCCTGCGCGGCGGCGGCTTCGATCAACTCCAGGCTGTGGGTCGGCACCAGCGTGATTCGTGAGGTCCGTCCGGGCGCGTGGCCGGAACGTCCGGCCCGCTGCATCAGCCGCGCCACGCCCTTGGCCGAACCGATCTGCAGCACCCGCTCCACCGGCAGGAAATCCACGCCCAGGTCCAGGCTGGAGGTGCAGACCACCGCTTTGAGTTCGCCATCCTTGAGTGCGCGCTCCACCCAGTCCCGGGTATCGCGGGACAATGAGCTGTGGTGCAATGCAAACAGCCCGGCCCAGTCCGGCCGGGCTTCGAGAATGGCCTGATACCAGATTTCCGATTGGGCCCGGGTATTGGTGAAGACCAGGCAACTGTTGCTGGCCTCGATTTCGGCGACGACCTGGGGCAGCATCTTCAGGCCAATGTGTCCGGCCCAGGGAAACCGTTCGAGGGCGGGAGGCAGCAGCGTATCGACCAGCAGGGCTTTTTCGTTCGCGCCCTGCACGCTGATTCCGTTGCCCTGTGGGATCAAGACCTGCTCGGCATGGGCCTGGTTACCCAGGGTGGCGGACACGCCCCAGACGATGAGTCCGGGGTGCCACTGTCGCAAGCGGGCCAGCGCCAGTTGCAGTTGCACGCCACGCTTGTTGCCCAGCAGTTCATGCCATTCGTCCACCACAACCATGCGCAGCGTCGATGTAGCGCTCTGCGAATCGGCGCGGGCGAGCATCAGGGTCAGGCTTTCGGGCGTAGTGATCAGCGCCGTGGGCAGGCGCCTGCCCTGGCGGGCCCGTTCGCTGGCGCTGGTGTCGCCGGTGCGCAGGCCGACGCTCCAGGGAATTTGCAACGCTTGCAGGGGCGCTTCTAGAGCCTTGCCGGTGTCGGCAGCCAATGCGCGCATCGGCGTGATCCAGAGGATGGTCAACGGTTCGGCCGGTGGCTTGCGCTTGCGCGGTTTATCTGGCGTTGATGCGGGGCGGGCAAAACGGTTGAGGGCGGCAAACCACAGGGCGTAGGTCTTGCCGGCGCCGGTGCTGGCGTGCAGCAGCCCGGACTCGTCTCGCTTGACTGCGGCCCATACCTGTTTCTGAAAGGCGAACGGCTTCCAGCCGCGAGCGCTGAACCACTGGTTTGCGAAATTGTTGGAGGTTGCCATGCCTGCCGCGTGCGCCCTGAAAGTCCTCTCTCAGTGACCACGCCGAAAGGCGAAAGGTTTAAAGATGACGGCGCAGGGCTTGTGGGAGCATGAGACTGCAGGAGCGAGGCTCTGTGGGAACAAGGCACTGTGGGAGCAAGGCTTGCCCGCGATACAGGCGTCTCGGTCTATGACAGACCGCATCGCCTTCATCGCGGGCAAGCCTTGCTCCCACAGTGTGATCCCCCGCAGTGCCTTGCTCCATAGCCTTTCCTATAGAGTCTTTTCCAGGGAAGGGCTACTTCAGATTGCCACTGAGGAACTGCTTGAGCCGTTCGCTCTTCGGGTTGCCCAGTACGTCTTCCGGCGCGCCTTCTTCTTCCACCAGCCCCTGATGCAGGAATAGCACCTGGTTCGAGACCTTGCGGGCGAAGCTCATTTCATGGGTCACCATGATCATGGTCCGTCCTTCTTCGGCCAGGCCCTGGATGACCTTCAGCACTTCACCCACCAACTCGGGGTCCAGGGCGGAAGTGGGTTCGTCGAACAGCATCACCTCCGGCTCCATCGCCAGGGCCCGGGCGATGGCCACCCGCTGTTGCTGGCCGCCGGAAAGAAACGCCGGGTATTGCTCGGCGACCCGCGCCGGCAGGCCAACCTTGTCGAGGTAGCGACGGGCACGGGCCTCGGCCTCCTGCTTGTCGACCCCCAGCACCCGGCGTGGCGCCATGGTGATGTTTTCCAGCACAGTCATGTGGCTCCACAGGTTGAAGTGCTGGAACACCATGGCCAGACGCGTGCGGATGCGTTGCAACTCATTCGGGTCGGCCACATGCATACCGTGCCGATCCTTGGCCATGCGGATCGATTGGCCGTCCAGGCTCATGGCACCGTCGTTGGGTTGTTCAAGGAAGTTGATGCAACGCAGGAAGGTACTTTTGCCCGAGCCGCTGGCGCCGATCAGGCTGATGACGTCACCGGTCCGGGCCTTGAGGGAAACGCCTTTGAGTACCTCGTGCTGGCCATAGCTTTTGTGCAGGCCTTCGATGGTCAGTTTGTACATGGAACGTGCATCCTCAAGGCGAAAGTAGGTAACCGCTACGGTAGGCTTCGGTGCCGGCGACATGGGCAATCACCATGCCGGCGGTGGCCATGCGGCGCAGCGAGCGGGCGTACAGCAGCCCGGCATTGCGGCAGTGGACGGGGGTGACGGTGTCGCTGACCGGATCGATGATTTCCGCCACCAGTTGGCCCGCCTCCAGGTATTCCCCCGGCAGGGCGCTGTAGACCAACAGCCCGCCGACGGGCGTTGCCACCGGCTCGACGCCGGCCAGGGGGGTGGCTGGATACGGCAGGTCCGGCAGGGGCATCGGTTCGCCTTCAATGGCGCCGTAGCGAATCAGGTATTCGATCAGGGCCTGGCAGTCCAGGCTCGCCAGCCCGTGGTTGACGTCGCCCTGGCCGCGCAATTCGACGGTGACCGAAAAGCTGCCCAGGGGAATCTCGAACCGGTCGCCGAAGCGTTCCTTGAGTTGCCACCAGAGCAGGGTGAAGCATTCGTCGAATGACTGGCCTCCCGAGTCGGTCGCCAGCAGGCAGGCTTCGGCGCCGATGTAGCGGGCCAGCGGCTCGACCTGGGGCCAGGCTTCGGGCGTGGTGTAGAGGTGGGCCACGGCTTCGAAGTCGCAGTGCAAGTCCAGTACCATGTCGGCGTCGCAGGCCAGCCTTTGCAGTACCAGGCGTTGGGATTGCAGCTGGGTGGCGGCGGTTTGCCGGGCAAGGGCGTCGCGCAGGCTGGTGCGGATCAGCATCAGATTATGCTGTGGGTCTTGGGTCAGCAGCTCTTCGATTTCATTGCCGATTTCTTCGCTCAGGTCGACGAACCGGCGGTTGAAGTTCTGTCCGCTTTCCAACTCGTAGCGGCCCAGGGGCACGTCCATCAGCACTTGTTCAAGGCCAACGGGATTGGCCACCGGAACGAGGACGATCTCATGGCGCAGATGGCCCGAGGCTTCCAGTTCCGCCAGGCGTTGCTTGAGGTGCCAGGCCACCAGCATGCCGGGCAATTCGTCGGCGTGCAGTGACGACTGGATATAGATTTTGCCGGCGGCTTTTTCCGGGCCGAAGTGGAAACTGTGGATTTTGCGTGCGGTCCCCGGCACCGGGGCCAGCAAGTCATGTATCTGGTGGCGCATTTGCGTGAACCTTAGTGAGTCGGGCCGAGGAAGGCCAGCCAGCGACGTTCGGCGAGGCGGAACAACCCCACCAGCGCAAAGGTGACGCTCAGGTAGATCAACGCGGCGATCCCGAATGACTGGAAGGTCAGGAAGGTAGCCGAGTTGGCGTCCCGGGCGACTTTCAGTATGTCTGGAACGGTAGCGGTGAATGCCACCGTCGTCGAGTGCAGCATCAGGATCACTTCGTTGCTGTAGTAGGGCAGCGAACGCCGCAGTGCCGAAGGCATGATCACGTAGGCATACAGTTTCCAGCCGGTCAGGCCGTAGGCCTTGGCCGCTTCGACTTCGCCATGGTTCATGCTGCGAATCGCACCGGCGAAAATCTCCGTGGTGTAGGCGCAGGTGTTCAGCGCGAAGGCCAGGATCGTGCAATTCATCGCATCGCGGAAGAAGCTGTCCAACAGAGGCTGCTCACGCACCGCCGCGATGCTGTAGATGCCGGTGTAGCAGATCAGCAATTGGATATAGAGCGGCGTGCCGCGGAACAGGTACGTGTAGAACTGCACGGGCCAGCGCACGTAGAACCTGGGCGAAACCCGGGCGATGGACAGCGGAATCGACACCACGAAGCCGATCAGCAACGAAGCGCTGAGCAGCCACAGGGTCATCGCCAGGCCCGTGACGTTGACACCGTCGCTGTAGAGGAACGGTCGCCAGTATTCCTGCAAAAGCTCGATCATCGCACGGCCTCCCGTGCACCGGCGGCATAACGGCGTTCAAGCCTGCGCAAAATGAAGTTGGAGGCGCTGGTGATCAGCAGGTAGATCAGTGCCGCCAGCACCAGGAAGTAGAACAGCTGGTAGGTGCTCTTGCCCGCATCCTGGGCAGCCTTGACCAGATCGGCCAGGCCAATGATCGACACCAGTGCGGTGGCCTTGAGCATCACCATCCAGTTATTGCCGATACCCGGCAGGGCAAAGCGCATCATTTGCGGAAACACCACGAAGCGGAAACGCTGGCCACGCTTGAGGCCATACGCCGTGGCGGCTTCGACCTGGCCCCTTGGCACGGCGAGGATCGCGCCGCGGAAGGTTTCGGTGAAGTACGCGCCATAAATGAAGCCCAGGGTGATGACCCCGGCGCCGAATGGGTCGATCTCAATGTATTCCCATTCCATGAAATCGGTGAAAGATGTCAGCCAGGTTTGCAGGCTGTAGAAGATCAGCAACATCAGCACCAGGTCTGGCACGCCACGAATCAGCGTGGTGTAGAGCTGGGCCAGGATACGCAGCAGTTTGACGGGGGACAGCTTGGCGCTGGCACCCAGCAGGCCGAGCAGGACGCTCAGCAGCAAGGACAAGGCCGCCAACTTGATGGTCATCCAGGTGCCTTGCATCAGCAGGGGGCCGAAGCCCTGCAAGCTGAAGGCCGAGAGCCCCAGACTTTGTAGGAGTTGTTCGAACATGAAGAATGCCTTTGGCAGAAAAAAAGCGCCCATCCGAGGCCGGATGGGCGCTACGCATTATTTGCCGCTGTACAGATTCAGATCGCCAAAGTGTTTTTTCTGGATTTCGGCGTACTTGCCGTCATCGTGTAACGCTTTGATACCTTTGTCCAAAAGCGCCTTCAGCTCTTTGTTACCTTTCTTGATACCGATGGCGGTCTTGGAAGGCAGCAACTCGCTGTCCACCGGCTTGCTGACTTCATAACCTTCGCCTTTTGGCGACTTCAGGAAGCCCAGCTCCGCCTGGAGCATGTCCTGGATCGCCGCATCGAGGCGGCCGGAGATCAGGTCGGCGTAGACCTGATCCTGGTTCTGGTAGGCCTGGGTTTTGACGCCGGCCTTGTCCAGCACGGCCTTGGCGTAGGCTTCCTGGATGGTGCCTTGCTCGTAGCCGACGGTCTTGCCCTTGAGCGAAGCGACGTCTTCGCTCAGGCCCGAGCCTTTCTTGAAGACATAAGCGGTTGGGCCGGAGAACAGCTCGTTGGAGAAGTCGATGACTTTCTCACGGGCTGGAGTCACGGTCATGGAAGAGATCACACCGTCGAATTTGTTGGCTTTAAGGCCAGGAATCATGCCGTCGAAATCGCTTTCGACCCATTTGCATTTGACCTTCAGTTCTGCACAGATCGCATTGCCCAGATCGATATCGAAACCTACCAGGCTGCCATCGGCGGCCTTGGATTCAAACGGGGCGTAGGACGGGTCGACACCAAAACGCAGTTCCTTGTATTCCTTGGCCGTGGCGGCGCCGGCGGCCATGCACAATGCCAGTGCAGAAAGGGTCAGCAGTGCTTTTTTCATTATCGAGTCCCTAAAACCAAAATGAGCGCATGAGGCGCGTAAGTTTTGTTACCGGTAAAGGTGCGAACGGTAAGACGGCAAAAAGATAGCAATTTCCGAACCAGAGTACCGAACAAGCGTTTAACAGCTTAGCCGACGGCCGGTGGAACGGGATGGTGCAAGGGCGTGCAGCGTACCTTAAAAAGCGCACCGGGATGGAGCGAGACGGGAGAGCAGGCTGTGCTCTCCTGCGGAACCGCAAGAGGCTTATTTCAGCAGATCCTGAAGCGTAGCCAGTGTATCGGCGTCTTCGACGGTTTTATCCTGGCGCCAGCGCAGCATCCTTGGGAACCGTACGGCGATCCCGCTTTTGTGGCGCTTGGACAAGGCAATGCCTTCAAAGCCCAATTCAAAGACCAGGGTGGGGGTTACGCTGCTTACCGGGCCGAACTTCTCCACTGTGGTCTTGCGTACGATGCTGTCGACCTGGCGCATTTCTTCATCGGTCAGCCCCGAATACGCCTTGGCGAAGGGCACCAGATTGCGTTCGCGGCTGCCCGGTGGGTTGTCCCATACGGCGAAGGTGTAGTCACTGTACAAGCTGGCGCGGCGGCCATGGCCGCGCTGGGCGTAGATCAACACGGCGTCGACGCTGAACGGGTCGATTTTCCATTTCCACCACACACCCATGTCCTTGGTCCGGCCGACGCCATACAACGCGTTACGGGCCTTGAGCATCATGCCCTCGACACCCAGGCTGCGGGACGCTTCGCGCTGGCGGGCAAGGTCGAGCCAGTCCTGGCCGGTCACGACCGGCGACGGCAACAGGACCGGGCTGTGACATTGGACAATCAGTGCCTCCAGTCGCTCGCGTCGCTCGGCCTGGGGACGGCTGCGCCAATCCTCCCCTTGCCACTCCAGAAGATCGTAGGCCATCACCACCACGGGCGCGTCTTCGAGGACTTTCTTGCTCAAGGTCTTGCGGCCAATACGCTGTTGCAGCAGGGCGAAGGGCTGTACCGATGGTTGCAGGGGGGTATCCGGGTCGAAAGCCTGATCATTGAGCGGCTGCGAAGATTTCCAGACCACGATCTCGCCGTCGATCACCGTGCCATCGGGTAACGCCTGGGCCAGGGGATGAAGCTCGGGGAAGCGTTCGGTCACCAGCTCTTCACCCCGAGACCAGACCCACAAATGGCCGTCGCGCTTGATCACCTGGGATCGGATGCCGTCCCACTTCCATTCCACTTGCCAGTCGCTGGCCGGACCCAGCAGGGTGTCGAACTGTTCCACCGGGGCGGACAACGCATGGGCCAGGAAAAACGGGTAAGGCTGGCCGCCACGTTGGGCATGCTCATCCTCCGATTCGCTCGCGATCAGCTTCAGGTAGCTGTCGGCTGTCGGGCGATGGGACAGGTCGGTGTAACCCACCAGGCGCTGGGCCACCCGTTTGCTGTCCAGCCCTGCCATTGCAGCCAGCGCCCGGGTCACCAGCAGCTTGGACACACCGACCCGGAAGCTGCCCGTGATGAGCTTGATGCAGAGCATCAGGCTCGGCCGATCGAGTTGCGCCCACAGTGCCGGTAGCCGCACCGCCAGTATCTCAGGCGATTCACCGCGCAAGGGCAGCAGTTTTTCTTCGATCCATACCGCCAGGCCTTCGTCGGAACGGTGCGGCGACTCCGGTAGCACCAGCGAGATGGTTTCCGCGAGGTCGCCCACGGCCTGGTAACTTTCCTCGAACAGCCAAAGTGACAACCCGGACACTTGCACTGCCAGTTCCCGAAGGATTTTCACCGGCACTAATTGCCGTGGACGCCCGCCGGACAGGAAGTACACGGCCCAGGCCGCATCCTGGGGTGGGGCCTGGGTGAAGTAGTTCCGCATGGCGGCCAGCTTGGCATTGCTGGACGTGGTCGCATCGAGATCGGCATACAATTCGGCGAAGGCCTTCATGACGCGTCCTCGTCGGGGTGGGACGGGGCGGTGACGAGGTCTTCTTCATCGTCGCCATATTCGGTGGTGAACCCCTGGGCGTCGAGGCCGAGCTCGCACAGGTGCCGCACGAGCACGCCAACCGCCCCATGGGTGACCATGACTCGCTCCGCACCGGTCTGTTCGATGGCCCATAGCAGACCGGGCCAGTCAGCGTGATCGGACAGCACGAATCCCCGGTCCACGCCCCTTCGCCGGCGGGTGCCGCGCAGGCGCATCCAGCCGCTGGCGAACGCATCGCTGTAATCCCCGAAGCGACGCATCCAAGTACTGCCACCGGCCGAGGGCGGGGCGATAACCAGGGCCTGGGCCATGATCGGGTCGTTCTTTTTGATGTCGCCGGCATAAATCGTGGGTGGCAAATACACCCCGGCGTCGCGGTAGACACGGTTCAACGGTTCGACCGCGCCGTGGGCGAGGATCGGCCCGAGGCTTGCGTCAATGCCGTGGAGAATTCGCTGGGCCTTGCCGAAGGAGTAGCAGAACAACACGCTGGCCCGGCCGGCCGCTATGTTGCCGCGCCACCACTGGTTGATTTCATCGAATATCTGCGCCTGGGGCTGCCAGCGATAGATCGGCAGGCCGAAGGTGGATTCGGTGATGAACGTATGACATTTCACCGGTTCGAACGCGGCACACGTGCCGTCGGGTTCCACCTTGTAGTCCCCGGATGCCACCCAGACCTCGCCTTCATATTCCAGCCTCACCTGAGCCGACCCCAACACATGGCCGGCAGGGTGGAAACTCAAGGTCACGCCGTGATGATGAAGGCGTTCGCCGTAGGGCAGTGTTTGCAGGTTGATGTCCTGGCCCAGCCGCGAACGCAGGATGCCTTCGCCGGGGGCCGCGGCCAGGTAATGCTGGTTGCCGCTGCGGGCATGGTCGCCGTGGGCATGGGTGATGACCGAGCGTTCCACTGGTCGCCAGGGGTCGATGTAGAAATCTCCAGGCGGGCAATACAGGCCTTCGGGGCGGGCAATGACAAGATCCATGCAATCACCGGGGCGATGGGCTTGTCAGGTAGAGGTGGGCGCGCGGGGAGAAGTTCTATCGGGTTTGAATACGATGAGGCGTTGGCGTTAACAGTGGCGAGGGAGCGTGCTCCCTCGCCACAACAAGCCTCCCTGCAACGGGGAACGCTTTATTTCCCGGGAGCGAGGGTCAACCGCGTCTTGCCATACGCCCGGTCGAAGTTCTGCGGTTGCAGTGGCAGGCTCTGGTATTGACCCTTGATCCATGGATCGATGCCATTGATGTAGTTCGGGCTGGCCGGGTTGCCTGACTGGCCGATGCCACCTTGGATCAGCAACGGTTCGGGCTGGCCGAAGTCAACGATAAAGCGCGTGGCCGGCGCCTGGGTGGTGTTGAAATCCTGACCCAGGGCGAATGTCGCGGTATTGAGCGTGGTCGCGTCGCCACCGGCCGGCAGCGGGCCGCGCACGGTTTGACCGCCGGCATTCTTCCACTCGTAGCGATGCAATTTGCCCCACTGCCAGGCGTTGTGGTCGCCGCCCAACTGGCTTTCCCCGGCCGTGATGGTGGCTGCCAGGCTGCGGGCCAGGATGATGGCCTTGTCTTCCTTTTGCGCCGTACGCACATCGTCCCAGAACGAACTGTCTTCACGACCGAGCAGATGATCGATCTGAGCCGAGTAGGATAATTGACCGTTGGCGACCAGTGCTTTCCACGCGGGACTGCTTTCCGGGCCCAGTTCGTCGAGGAAGATCTGTTGCATGCTTTGCTGCAGGAACAGTTCATAGATCGCCGCATCGGCGGAGACCGGGCTCAGTCGACCGTCGAATGCCATCAGCCGGGTGTACGCTTCGCGGGCCTTGGCCCGCTCAGCCGTTGGCAATGCCTCGATTGCTTGTTTGAGCGGCAGGGCCATGCCCGGCGCCTCGAAGACTTTCTTGAGTTTGGCCGCGAATGGCGTGGTCTGGTCGTATTGCATCGCGGTCAGGCTGCGGGCGTCATGCTTGCCTGCACCGGCCAGTTCGGCCAGGCGCTCGCGACGCTCCGGTGCGGCCCAGGAGTTGGACAACTGCATGCCGTAGCCGTGGGGAATGACCCGCTGGTTGGCGTTGCCAAGCCAGCCTTGGGCCGGGTCCTGGTCGTAGGGATGTGCCATCGGGTCGGCGTAACCTTCCCAGTCATAGCGACCTTCCCAGCCCGGCGACGGCAGCAGGCCTTCGCCTTCGCGGCGGTTCGGATAGCGACCGGTGACCTGCCAGCCAATGTGGCTGGCGTCGGCAAAGATCAGGTTCGTCGCCAGGGCGCGTATCTCGCGGCTGGCATCGGAGGCTTTCTCGGCATTCTGTGCACGGGACAGGTCGAAGAGTGCGTCGAGGGTCTTGTCGTCGGTCAAGCCCGGCGTCTGCAAGGCCAGACCAAAGCCATTGGCCATTGCGGTGCCTTGGGCGCTGTTGAGCAGCGGGCCATGGCGGGTTTCGAACACGGCTTCCCGGATCGGTCGCTGGCCTTTGACGAAGTAGGTTTCGTTACGCACGCTCACCGGCTGCCATTTACCGTTGACCTCGTAGGACAGGCTGTTGCCCTGGCGTCGGATTTTCTCCAGGAACAGATCCTGGTTGTCCCCCTGCACGCTGGTCATGCTCCAGGCCACCTTGCCGTTGAAACCCGCCAGGATCATCGGGATGCCCGGCACGGAAAGCCCGGCGGCCTGGTACTTGGGTGCGCGGATCTGCACCGGCGCCCACGATGAAGGCGTGCTCAAGGGGCCATGGCTGTCGCTGGCCAGCAGGCTCTTGCCGCTGCGACTGCGTTGCGGGGAGATGACCCAGTCATTCGAAGACCCTGCGCCTGGCAGGTTCAGCGCCGCCAACTGGCTGCTGGCGTTGCTGATTTCGTTCAAGCCCGGGACCTGGCCGTTGAGCCGGATGCCCTGGAGCTTGCCGGCTTCATCCAGGGGCAGTGGTTCGTCCGGATAGGATGGGGTCAGCCAGGCCAGTTTGTCGTTCGTGATCGTCTGGGCCAATACCAGGCTGGCGACTTCTTCCGGCAGGTTGGCGGACTGGCTGAAATTCAGCAGGCAGAACATCAAGGCCGAATCTTCCGGTTTCCAGTACTCGGGCTTGTAGCCCGTGGCGGCCAGGTCCGAAGGCAACTTGTCGCGGTAGCGGAACAGGTAGGCGTTGACGCCTCGGGCATAGACTTCAAAGAAGCGCTTGAGCCGCGGTGACGATGCCTTGTACAGCTCGTCGGCGCTTTTCTTCAGGTTGACGGCTCGCATGTAACGGTCAACGTCCAGCCGCTCGGCCCCGGACATTTCCGACAACCGTCCCTGGGCCAGCAGGCGCAGGGTCACCATCTGGGTGATGCGGTCGCTGGCGTGGACGTAGCCGAGGGCGAACAGCGCGTCATGGAAACTGCTGCTTTCGATCAGCGGCATGCCCATGGCATTGCGCCGGACCGTGACGTTCTGCGCCAGCCCCTTGAGCGGCTGCACGCCTGAGGTGGGCGGGACCGTGTCCTGGGTGTTCCAGGCCTGGCAACCGCTCAAACCGAGCACACCGGCCACCGCGGCGGCAACGCCGAGTCGGGGGAAGAAGAAATTAGAGGCTGGCGAGGCCATGGCAAAGCTCCTGCGGGAGGGGGCACCAAACGAAAGGCGCTACGTTAGTGAGCAGCAGAGGGCCGCGCAAGCGGGGGCAGGGGATATTTACGGATTTGTCGATGAAAGCCCCTCGCTGTGACTTGCCCTCGGGACGAGAGGATGCTCAAGTGTGGCGTTTCAATGACCGCCAGAGAGAAAACCGGCATGGAGCTAAAGAAAGACGCGGCGCTGATGCTCATCGATCAACAAAAAGGCATCCTGCATCCCAGGCTCGGTCCGCGTAACAATCCCGAGGCGGAACTGCGCATGCTTGAGTTGCTTGTGCTCTGGCGACACTCGGCGCGTCCTGTGATCCATGTGCATCACCTGTCCCGCTCGCCGGATTCGGTGTTCTGGCCGGGGCAATCGGGCGTGGAGGTGCAGGAGCGATTCGCGCCGCTTGCCGGAGAATGGCTTATTCAAAAACAGGTACCGGACGCATTCAGCGGCACCCGGCTGGAGGCGGACCTGCGCAGCGTCGGGATCGGGCAATTGGTGGTCGTGGGCGTAGCGACGCATAACTCGGTGGAGTCCACGGCGCGCACGGCCGGCAACCTGGGCTTCGAAACGTGGGTCGTCGAAGACGCATGCTTCACGTTCGACAAGGCCGATTATTTCGGTAACGCCCGTTCGGCGGATGAAGTGCACGCGATGTCACTGGGCAACCTGCATGGAGAGTATGCGACGGTGGTCAGCGCAAGGCTGATTCTGGAAGCAGGCTGATACTGCGGCATTGGCTGCGCCGGCGTCATCGCGGGCAAGCCATGCTCCCACATGCTTATCGCCGATTCTGTGGGAGCGAGCCCTGCTCGCGATGGCGATTCAACTGGAGAACCGTTGAGTCAAGCCCCGTGGCACTTCTTGAATTTCTTGCCATTGCCACATGGGCAAGGGTCGTTGCGGCCTACATCCTTCAGGGCGTTGCGCACCGGTTCCTGGTGGGCGTGGCCGCAGTGCGGGCCATGGACGTGGCCGTGGTCATGATCGTGGTGATGGTCATGGTCGTGATTGCAATCGGGGCCATGGACGTGGGGTTGTTGGGTCATCGGTGTCACTCCGCAATTAAATCGGCGGCGATTATCACGCCATTGCGCTCCAGGTGCACGTAGTGAGCGATGAATAATCCGGTTTCCAGCTCACCTTCCAGACGATAGGGGATCTGCTGCCGGGGTTTCTCGAGCAATTTCACCACCTCCCGCACCTGTGGCCACAGATTGGTCCGGATCGGCACCTTGAAGTAGCCACTGTCTCGCGGGGGCACCGTGAACCAATGTTCGTGCTCGCCGTCGGTCAGCAGCAGGTCCGCGAGATGGATCCGGTACGTCAGGCCTCTCACGGTCAGGTCACTGTCGCCGGGGTTGTCGACCCGAAAGTGCAGCATGAATCGCTGTTCCAGCAACCGCGCACGGATGACTTCGACCTTGACCAGATGCACCTGCGGTTCGGGAGGCTCGTCACCCTGCCAGGAGGCACAACTGCCGAGCCCGATGAAGAGCAGCAGGCAGGCGATGCGTAGCAAGGGGGATGAGTAGGTCATGTCCGCGCCTCTGGTCTATCTGCAGTCTAGCCCGCCGGCGAACGCAAGAGGCATCGGACGATTCCTGTATCAGCGGAAATAGCTCGCGCAGCACTTCTTGAACTTGTGTCCGCTGCCACAAGGGCAGCTGTCGTTGCGTCCGGTCTTGACCGGTACGGTCGGGTCGATGAAATACCAGCGCCCGCCGTTCTGCACGAATGAAGACTGCTCGCGATGGCTGTGTTCCCCCTGACCGTCGTGCCAGCGCGCCGTGAACGTGACAAAGGCGTGTTCCGGTTGGCCGCCGAAGACCTCGCTGCTTTCCACTTCCAGCCCGAGCCAGGTGCTCTTGGCGCTCCATTCGCTCATGGCCTGGCGGTCGAGCCCGTCCTGCTGGGCAGGCAGGGTGGTCGCCACCAGATAATCCACCAGACCGAGCACGTAGGCGCTGTAGCGCGAACGCATCAAGGCTTCGGCGCAGGGCGCCGGGTGACCGTCGTGATAATGGCCGCAGCACGCGTCCAGTGGGTTGCCACTGCCACAGGGGCAGATGGTTGTCTGCAGGCTTATGTTCACAGCTCTACCACCAATATTTTCCAAAGTTTTCCGGGTTGGCCCAAAAGCGTGAGTTGAGCCAGTCCGGGACCTGTTTGTATTCAAGCAGATCGTAGGTGAACAGGGTCAGCACCTGCTCCCCGCGCTGGAACCGCTCGCTGGCCTGCAGGGCCAGGGAAAAGAAGTCTGTTTCCTGCCAGCCACAGGCTTTGAGGTCCGCCAGCACGGCGATACGGCTGGCGTTGAGGTTGCGGATCCCGCCCAGCAGGTTCAGACCGTCGCGCTTGGGCAAATGCTCCAGGCAATCGAGCGCCAGGGCCAGGTCGAAACGTTGCGTGGCGACGTCCGCTGGCAGCGGGCCAGGGGCCGCCAGAACCACTTGGGTATCGGGGTGCGCCTGTTGAAATGCTTGCAGCGCGGGAAAGTCGCTGGCGCCGATCAGCAACAGTTTTCGGGGGGCGTAGCGGTCAAGCACGGCGGCCAGGGCTTGCTGGGGCGTGCGTGGAGAAATGGCAGCGGTCATCGAGATTCCTCAATCAGAGCCCTCACGATAGCCTGCTCAGACCACATGGCCTAGAGCGGTTTGCGCTTAAAAGTGCCGAACGGCCGCAAATGCGAGGCAAACCCTAGGATAGTCAGGTGCTGGCGCGGAACCCGACTCGGGTCTTTACTCCCCTGAATCGGTGCAAAGCCGATTCCTCAAGGAGAAGAACCAATGAACAGCGTTCGGACAGTGTTACCCCTGGTTCTGCTAACCAGTGTGTTGACTGGTTGCGCAGGTTTGCAAAAAACCGACTGGCCGATCTGTGCGGCCACGGGTGGTGTCGTTGGCGCGGGATTGGGCGCCATCGAAAGCAGTTCCTGGATCGGCCCTGGTGCGCTGGTGGCGGGCACTGTGGCGGGCGCCTGGTGTTGGGCTCATGGCGACGGCGACGAAGATGGCGATGGCGTGCCGGACAGCCGCGACAAGTGCCCAGGCACGCCGAAGGGCGTGCAGGTCGATGCCGACGGTTGCCCGCCGCCAGCCCCGGCGCCCGTGGTTGAAGAACCGGTTGTGGTCAGGGAAGAAACCATCGTGATCCGCGATGTGCACTTTGAATTCAACAAGGCCACGTTGACCCCGTCCGACATGGAGACACTGAGCGCCGTTGCGACCCGGCTGAAACAGGAATCATCAACCGTACAACTGCGGGTGACCGGTCATACCGACAGCGTTGGCAGCAATGCCTACAACCAGCGCTTGTCAGAGAAGCGGGCCAATTCAGTGGTCAACTACCTGGTTGAAAGCGGCGTGCCTCGCGCCAGCTTCGTCTCGGTAGCCGGTGCCGGTGAGAGCCAGCCGGTGGCGGACAACAAGACTGCCGACGGGCGAGCCATGAACCGCCGTACGGAAATCAAGATCAACCGTTGAAAGCCCGGTGCGAGGGGGCACGCTCCCTCGCACCGGCAAGCGCTCTTGTCCCCTGGATTAAATTTGCCGCGGCCTCTGGCTTAACCTGTGGGCAAGCCGTTACTGTGCATGCAAAGAATAATTCCCACCGAGGGGCGTATGAAGGTGTTTTGCGGGTTGGGGCGCTTGTTGACCCTGCTGTTCTGGCTGGTGGTGCTGGTCAATCTGGTCCTGCCGTTCGTTTATCCGCTGCACCTGCTGGTCAATCTTGCCGGCGCGCTGTTGCTGGCGGTCCATCTGTTGGAGCTGCTGTTCTTCAGGGCCAGTTTTCGCCACTCGCCCGCGCCTGGCCGTGATTGCCTCAGGGTGTTGCTGTTCGGCATTTTTCACCTGCAAACCCTTCCGACCGCCGCGGAGGCTCCCCATGCGTAAATTGTGTCTGCTCGCTGCACTCGTCTGTCCGTGGGCGTCTGCCCAAGTGCTCCAGGTGGAAAGTCATTCGCTGATGCGCCTGCCCAATACCACCAGCACCCTGACGCTGGAGCGGCTGGAGGTGGCTGATTACGGGACATTGCTGGTGCCCTCGAATGTGACTCAATTGTCGATTGACCAACTGCACCTGGGGCGTGAGGCGCGGATCGCCATCGTGCCGTCGCAGCAGGCGCTGGAGATGAGCGTGACCCAGGCTGAACTGGCCGATGGCAGCCAGATTACTTCCCGTGGTGCGCCAGGGACCTATACGAAGGCAGCGCTGCCGGGGCGCAACCTCAACCTGCGCTTCAATGCCTTGAACGCACCGCTGTTGTCGGTGGATGCCCGCGGTGGTACCGGCGCGCCGGGTTATGTAGGCCTTGACGGCGCCAACGGACAGGCCCCGGGGTGCACCTGGGGTTCGGCGGGGCGCGGTGCCGACGGCAGCAATGGCAGCGATGGCCAGCCTGGCGCGGCCGGCGCTCTGGTGCGCCTCGAACTGCCCCGAGACTACCCGCAGGCGCAGATCAAGGTCGCGGTGGACGGTGGCGCAGGCGGCGCGCCAGGACCGGGCGGAAAACCCGGCGCCGGCGGCAAGGCCAAGGGCTGCCTGGTCTACACCGCCGACGGTGGCAAAAACGGTCGCCCCGGCGCCGATGGCCAGCCCGGGCCTGCCGGCGCTGCGGGTGCGGTGACCGTGCAACGCTTCTAGCCCTTGTGGGAGCGGGCTTGCTCGCGAAGAGGGCGTGTCAGGTTATTCAATATTGACTGATCCACCGTCTTCGCGAGCAAGCCCGCTCCCACAGGTGCGGTGCAACGCCTGATGATACTCAGAACATCGGTCGCGCCGCGCCAAGCGCCACCACCAGCAACCCGATCAACAGATTGATACCCACCAAGCGACGAATCTTGCCCAGCACCGCCGCACCCGCCGGCCAGTCCTGCGCCACCACCGCGTTACGCAACGACGGCAACTGCAAGCCCTGGATGCGGATAAACAACGCCGTCATCACCACATACAACCCCATCATGACCTGCACGTAACGCGGCGCGGTTTCGAAGCCGGCGAAGCGCACATGGATCAAACCTGTGCCGCTGATCGGTAAAATCACCACCGCGACCCAGACCCAAACGAAAAAACGTTGAAACACTTCGACCCACAGCCTGAGCCTGGCAGGACCCTCCAGGGCCGTCACCGCGGCGGGGCGCAGGACCATCCAGGCAAAGAACATCCCGCCGACCCAGGTCAGGGCCGCCAATAAATGCAGGGTGTAGATGAAGGCAAAAAGTGTCATTGAGTTACTCCGTTCTGCGCGGGACTGATTAGCGGGGTATGATAGCCGCCGATCCGAACCACTGAAAATTTATCCAGCGTTTTCCAGCGCCCGACCATTCATGATCAGCACCGAACTCAAAACCACGATCCAGGGCGCCTATTCGCGTTTTCTCGAAGCCAAGAGCCTCAAGCCGCGTTACGGCCAGCGCCTGATGATTGCCGAAGTGGCAAAAGTACTGGGTGACATCGACACCGACGATGAAGGCCGGCGCAATGGCGAGCCTGCCGTCGTGGCGGTGGAGGCGGGCACCGGTACCGGCAAGACCGTCGCCTACAGCCTGGCGGCGATTCCCACCGCCAAGGCTGCCGGGAAGCGCCTGGTGATCGCCACGGCCACGGTCGCCCTGCAGGAGCAGATCGTCTACAAGGACCTGCCCGACCTGATGCGCAACAGCGGATTGAGTTTCAGTTTCGCCCTGGCCAAGGGCCGCGGGCGCTACATGTGCCTGTCCAAGCTGGACATGCTGTTGCAGGAAGGCCAGGCACAGACCGCCACGGCCCAGTTGTTCGAGGAAGAAGGCTTCAAGATCGAGGTCGACGAAGCCAGCCAGAAGCTGTTTACCAGCATGATCGAGAAGCTCGCCGGCAATAAGTGGGACGGCGACCGCGACAGCTGGCCCACCACACTGGAAGATGCCGACTGGGCCCGCCTGACCACCGACCACAGCCAATGCACCAACCGTCATTGCCCGAACTTCGGCCAATGCGCGTTCTACAAGGCTCGTGAAGGCATGGGCAAGGTCGATGTGATCGTCACCAACCACGACATGGTCCTGGCCGACCTGGCCCTGGGGGGCGGCGCCGTGTTGCCGGACCCTCGCGACACGGTGTACGTGTTCGACGAGGGCCACCACTTGCCGGACAAGGCCATCGGGCATTTCGCCCACTACACCCGGTTGCGTTCCACCGCCGACTGGCTGGAAACCACCGCCAAGAACCTCACCAAGCTGCTGGCCCAGCATCCGTTGCCGGGTGATCTGGGCAAGTTCATCGAGCAGGTGCCGGAACTGGCGCGGGAGATCAAGACGAACCAGCAGTTCATGTTCACCGCCTGCGAGCAGATCGCCGACTTCAAACCCGGCGAGGACGTCGAGGGCCGCGAGCGGCCACGGCATCGTTTCGTCGCAGGGATCATCCCCGAGCACATGCGCGAAATGGGCATCGAGCTCAAGAAGGGCTTCGCCCGCCTGACCGACCTGTTCACGCGCCTGACCGACCTGCTCAAGGAAGGCATGGACGGCGAGGTGAACATCGGTATCGCCAGCAACCAGGCCGAGGAGTGGTACCCGTTGTTTGGCAGCCTGCTGTCCCGCTCCCAGGGCAACTGGGAGCTCTGGACGGCGTTCACCACCGAAGATCCGGAAGACAATCCGCCGATGGCGCGGTGGCTGACGCTGGCCGAGAGCGGTTCGCTGTTCGATATCGAGGTCAATGCCAGCCCGATCCTGGCGGCGGACATGTTGCGCCGTAACCTGTGGAACGTGGCCTACGGTGCGCTGGTGACTTCCGCCACGCTGACCGCCCTGGGCACGTTCGATCGCTTTCGCATGCGTGCAGGCCTGCCGAAAACGGCCGTGACCGCCGTGGTCCCGAGTCCCTTCCATCATGCCGACGCGGGCGTGTTGCGCGTACCGGATCTCAGAGCCGATCCACGAGATGCCGCCGCCCACACCGCTGCCATCATTCGTGACCTCCCGGCACTGGTGGAAGGCTCGCGGGGCACCCTGGTGCTGTTTTCCTCGCGCAAGCAGATGCAAGACGTGTTCGACGGTCTCGACCGCGACTGGCGCAAGCAGGTGTTCATCCAGGGCAACCTGTCGAAACAGGAAACCCTGAACAAGCACAAGGCGCGGGTCGATGGCGGGGATTCCAGCGTGCTGTTCGGCCTGGCGAGTTTTGCCGAGGGTGTGGACCTGCCCGGTGCCTACTGCGAGCACGTGGTCATCGCCAAAATCCCGTTCTCGGTCCCGGACGACCCGGTGGAAGCCGCGCTGGCCGAGTGGATCGAAGCTCGCGGTGGTAATCCCTTCATGGAGATCTCGGTACCGGATGCCTCGCTGAAACTGGTCCAGGCCTGTGGCCGTTTGCTACGCACCGAAGAGGACCGCGGCACCATCACCTTGCTCGATCGCCGACTGGTGACCCAGCGCTATGGCAAGGCCATCCTCAACGCGTTGCCGCCGTTCCGGCGGGAAATTTCCTGATGATCACGGCGAATAAACGTTCATGACCAGCCGTCCCATGAAGGTTTTCAAAAAGCTCAATGGCTGAAACAATGCGGCCACGCTAAAAGTCTTTGTTTCAAAGGAGTTGCGAGTGCAGATTCAAGGTCATTATGAACTTCAGTTCGAGGCCGTTCGTGAAGCGTTCGCGGCGTTGTTCGATGATCCTCAGGAGCGCGGCGCGGCGTTGTGCATCCAGGTGGGCGGTCGGACGGTGATCGATCTGTGGGCCGGTACGGCCGACAAGGACGGCCACGAAGCCTGGCACAGCGATACCATCGCGAATCTGTTTTCCTGCACCAAGACCTTTACTGCCGTCACGGCCCTGCAACTGGTGGCCGAGGGCAAATTGCAACTGGACGCCCCGGTCGCCCGGTATTGGCCCGAGTTTGCCGCCGCTGGCAAACAAGCCATCACCTTGCGTCAATTGCTCTGCCATCAGGCCGGCCTGCCGGCGCTGCGTGAGTTGCTGGCGCCCGAGGCGCTGTATGACTGGCAGACCATGGTCGATGCGCTGGCGGCCGAAACGCCCTGGTGGACACCCGGCGAGGGCCATGGCTACGCCGCGATCACCTATGGCTGGCTGGTCGGCGAATTGCTGCGACGGGCGGATGGCCGCGGACCTGGCGAGTCCATCGTGGCCCGGGTTGCCAGGCCGCTGGGCCTGGACTTCCATGTGGGGCTGGCCGATGCGGAGTTTCACCGCGTGGCCCACATCGCACGGGGCAAAGGCAACGTCGGCGATGCCGCCGCACAGCGGCTGTTACAAGTGACGATGCGTGAGCCCACGGCGATGACCACGCGAGCCTTCACCAACCCGCCCTCGATCATGACCAGCACCAACAAACCGGAGTGGCGGCGTATGCAGCAGCCGGCCGCCAACGGCCATGGCAATGCCCGTAGCCTGGCAGGGTTCTACGCTGGCCTGCTGGACGGCAGCCTGCTGGAAGGCGAAATGCTCGATGAGCTGACCCGCCAGCACAGTTTCGGCGACGACAAAACGTTATTGACCCAGACCCGTTTCGGCCTGGGTTGCATGCTCGACCAGCCGGATGTATCGAACGCGACCTACGGCCTGGGGCCACGGGCTTTCGGTCATCCGGGGGCAGGGGGCTCCATCGGCTTTGCCGATCCGGAGCATGACGTGGCGTTCGGTTTTGTGACCAATACGCTTGGCCCTTATGTGCTGATGGACCCGCGCGCGCAGAACCTGGCGAGGGTGCTTGCCACATGTCTATAAAGCTTCTTCGAGAAAGCGGGCACAGGAACCTCGTGTCCTTTTTTGTTTCAAAGCGTCTGTTTATGCGCCCCGAGCAGGGGGCTGTATTTTCATTTACATCATTTTGTGGATATCCAATGTCATCGAATAAAACCCTCGCTCTGGCGCTGTGCTTCGTTGTTACCGGTTGCGCGCAAACTCCACAGAATGATGCCGAGGGAGGTGGTGGCTGGTGGCCATTTGGCTCGTCCGACAAAGTGGCGACCAAGGAAGCGGCGCCTGCGGCTCCCCTGAAGCCGGAGGCCAAGGCTCCTGCCGACGTTGCGAAAGCTGAAACGCAAGGCGGCGGCAAGTGGTGGTGGCCGTTTGGCGATAAGGAGCAGGAAACCGTCAAGGCGGCACCGATGCCCGACCCGAAAATCACCCAGGCCTGGCTCGACGACTACGAGCCGAAGCTGCGCACGGCCATCAAGGACAGCAAGCTCGAGCTTGAGCGTCGCGATAACGTGTTGGTGGTCACCGCACCGGTCGACAGCTCCTTCAACCCGGACCGACCGGCCATGCTGCTGCCGGTGACCCTCGGCCCGTTCACCCGCGTGGCGAAGGTCCTCGAAGCCGACCCGAAAGCGGCCGTGCTGATTCTCGGTCACGCCGATACTTCGGGAGCGGCACCGGCCAACCTGAAACTCAGCCAGGAACGTGCCCAGTCCGTGGCAGCGATTTTCCGTCTCAGCGGTTTGCAGCGTGATCGCCTGATGTTGCGGGGCATGGGCTCTGTAGAGCCGCGTGCTGCCAACGACAGTGTGGAGGGCCGTGCCTTGAACCGTCGTGTGGAGCTGTTGGTTACGCCGCAAAATACCCTGGTCGCACTGCTGGGCAAATACAACATGCCAGCCCCTGCGCCGGTTACGATGGTGGCGGCCCAGGATGTGAAGCCTGCGGTCCCGGTTCCTGCGCCTGTCACCAAGAAGACTACGACTGCGGCTTCCAAAAAAGCTCCGGTCAAGAAGACCCCGGCCAAGGCTCCGGTCAAGGCTCCGGCGAAGAAAGCTCCAGCCAAGAAGGCCACCCCGGCGAAGAAACCCGAACCGGCCAAAGCCGCCACCGATACCAAGAAAGTCGCGGCCGCCGATACCTCCAAGCAGTGATGGGCGAACCACAAGGAGTGCGCCATGACCCAAACGCTGGCTGATATGCGCCGCGACTACACCCGTAACGGCCTGACCGAGGCGCAAGCCCCGGCCGAGCCGTTTGCGCTGTTCCACCAATGGTTCGCTGAGGCGGTGAAAACGGAACAGGCCCCGGTGGAGGCCAACGCCATGACCCTGGCGACGGTAGATGCCGACGGACGTCCTCACTGCCGCATCCTGCTGCTCAAGGGCCTGGACGCACAGGGCTTCACATTCTTCACCAACTATGACAGTGCCAAGGGGCAGCACCTGGCCGCGAATCCGTTTGCGGCCATGACCTTTTTCTGGCCAACCCTTGAGCGCCAGGTGCGCATCGAAGGCAGGGTGGTGAAGGTGACGGCGCAGGAATCGGATGCCTACTATCAGGTACGTCCTCTAGGCAGCCGTCTCGGCGCCTGGGCTTCACCCCAGAGCCGGGTGATTGCCGGGCGTCATGAGCTGGAGGACTTGCTCAAGGCCACGGAGCAGCGTTTCAGCGACAGTCAGCCGCATTGTCCCGAGCATTGGGGCGGTTACCGTTTGTTGCCTGAACGCATCGAGTTCTGGCAAGGCCGCCCGAGTCGCCTGCATGATCGTCTCAACTACCGCCTGGAAGGGGCGGACTGGACTCGCGAGCGTCTGGCCCCGTAGGGGCTGGATAATCTGCCGCAGCGGCCTGGAGCCATTGCGGCAGGTCCCGGCGCTTGATCCGTAGCGCCCGGGCGCGATCCAATTGTTGCAGCATGTAATCCTTCTTCCCCTCGTCCCGCCCTGCCAATGACAGCGCCAGGTCACGATCCACCCAGCGTTTGATCCGTACGTACAGCCACCAGTGGAAGTACAAACCGGCGAGGGTGGTGGCCGCGATGATGAAATAGTCCATGGAAATCCTTGGGCCAACGACGCAGGTTTCGTAAATTGGCGCTACTGTTTTGTGGAATTTCTCGGGTATGCCTGTATCCCACCTGAATGAAAACAATTTTATCCCGGCGAAGCCGTGACAGGCGTCAAGCTGCGGAGTTTAATGAATACCTGTCTTTTGGAGTCTGATGCTATGCGTAAGTCTGTTTTGCTGGTTGCTTCCTTTTCCACGATGGCGATGTTGCTCACTGGTTGTCAGTCGAGCCTGACCGGTGACTCCTATTCCCGTGACGAAGCGCGTCGCGTGCAGACGATTCGCATGGGGACCATCGAAGCCTTGCGTCCGGTCAAGATCGAAGGCACCAAGACCCCGATCGGCGGTGCCGCCGGTGCGGTGGTCGGTGGTGTCGGCGGCAGCGCCATTGGTGGCGGTCGCGGCAGTATCGTCGCCGCGGTGATTGGCGCCGTGGCCGGTGGCCTGATCGGCTCCGCCACCGAAGAAGGCCTGACCCGCACCCAGGGTGTGGAAATCACTGTTCGCGAAGACGACGGCAGCATGCGCGCCTACGTGCAAGAGGTTCAGGAAAACGAAGTGTTCCGTGTGGGCGAGCGGGTTCGTATCGCCACCGTGAACGGTGTGAGCCGCGTTACGCACTAAGCGCAGCGGGAAGGAAAAACCTCGATCAGGTGACTGATCGGGGTTTTTTTATGCCCTTCGTTGAATTGGCCGAAGGTCATGGTCTATTCGTGCGGGACGGACGCTGACCCGGTGGCCAGGGGCGTTCGGTGGTCGCTTGCCGAGCATTGTCGGACTGCTTTGCTGGAACGTCTGATCTTGAGGGGGCGAATCGACCGGGTGAGGGATCGCTACGCCGCGAAAAGGCGTAGCGATCGGTCTTCAAGGATGCGTCAGGACAAGGCTTTGTGCTTGCGGCTGGCCGCTGCGGTCACCCCGTAACCCAGCACTGCCGCGAGGATCGAGCCGGTGAGGATGCCCATCCGATCCATGCCGGCGTACTGGCTTGCGCCGGGCTCGAACGCCAGGGAGCCAACGAACAGGCTCATGGTGAATCCGATGCCGCACAGAATCGCCACCCCCAGTATCTGACCCCAGTTGGCGCCGGCGGGCAGGCCGGCGATACCGGCTTTCACCGCTAGCCAGGTGAGGCCGAACACACCGACGGTCTTGCCCAGCAACAGGCCGATGGCGATGCCCATCGGCACGGGATGGGTGAAACTCTCGACGGTGACACCGCTCAGGGACAGGCCGGCATTGGCAAAGGCGAACAGCGGCAGGATGCCGTACGCGACCCAGGGATGCAGGGCATGCTCCAGGGACAACAGCGGCGAGGTCTCGGCGTTTCTCGTGCGCAGTGGAATGCAGAATGCCAGGGTGACGCCGGCTAACGTGGCGTGCACACCACTCTTGAGCACGCAAACCCAGAGAATCAGGCCTACGACCATGTAGGGACCAAGCTTGACCACTCCCATTCGGTTCATTGCCACCAGCACGGCGATGCACGCCGCTGCCAGCATCAGCGAGAGCGTCGACAAGGCGCCCGAGTAGAAGATCGCGATGATGATAATGGCGCCGAGGTCGTCGATGATCGCCAGGGTCATCAGGAACAGCTTGAGCGACACCGGTACGCGTTTGCCCAGAAGGGCCAGGACCCCCAGGGCGAAGGCGATGTCGGTGGCCGTTGGAATCGCCCAGCCCGAAAGGGCCGCAGGATTGTCGCGGTTGAGAAACCAGTAGATCAGGGCAGGCACCACCATGCCGCCGATGGCTGCGGCGCCCGGCAGGACGATCTGCGATGGTTTTGACAACTGGCCGTCGAGTACCTCGCGCTTGACCTCTAGCCCGATGAGCAGGAAGAACATCGCCATCAGACCATCGTTGATCCACAGCAGCAGGGGCTTGGCGATCTTCAGCGCGCCGATCTGGGCTACTACGGGGGTGTCCAGCAGGCCGCCGTACAGCCAGGACAGGGGCGAGTTGTTGATGACCAGGGCCAGTACGGCAGCGGCGATCAGCAGCAGGCCGCTGGCGGCTTCCAGCTGAAAAAAACGTGTCAGAGAATTACGTAGAGGCAAGATCGCTCTCCATGTCGTCAATCAAAAAGTGGTCACACCCTAACCCGTACCGTTAGTTGTTAAAACAAAAGTTATATTCTTTTTTGTTATATGACGTTACGGCGCCTGAGGTTCGTTCGGGCAGATGCCGGGCATATTGGACCTTAGCTGTACCTGTGCGCGATGTAGTTTTTTTCCTAAGCTTGGGACTGGCTTTTCCGAATATGCGTTGTGCCTGGCCGTCAGGCTTCCCCGCGTCGAACCGATCTGCGAGAAAACACATGAACGACCCCCGCCAGTGGGCACGCGAAGCGATTCGCATCATTGAAGCCGACTTCCAGCGCAGCGCCGATACCCACCTGATCCCGTTGCCACTGCCTGGCTTTCCGGGCATCGAGCTGTATTTCAAGGATGAATCCAGCCATCCCACCGGCAGCCTCAAGCACCGCCTGGCTCGCTCGCTGTTTCTCTACGCGTTGTGTAACGGCTGGCTCAAGCCCGGCGCGCCGGTGATCGAGGCGTCCAGCGGATCGACGGCGATTTCCGAAGCCTATTTCGCCCGGCTGCTGGGCCTGCCCTTCATCGCGGTGATGCCAGCAACCACCTCTCGGGAAAAAATCGCACAGATCGCTTTCTACGGAGGCCAGAGCCATCTGGTGGAGGATCCTACGCAGATCTACGCCGAGTCCGAGCGACTGGCGCGTGAGCATGACGGGCATTTCATCGATCAGTTCACCTACGCCGAACGCGCCACGGACTGGCGGGCCAATAACAACATCGCCGAGTCGATTTTCCAGCAGATGCGTTTCGAGCGGCATCCGGAGCCCAGCTGGTTGATCTCCAGCCCTGGCACCGGGGGCACCACCGCGACTCTGGGGCGCTACGTGCGCTATCGCCAGCATTGTACTCGGGTGCTGTGTGCCGACGCTGAGCGCTCGGTGTTCTTTGACTACTACCGCAGCGGCGATGCAAGCCTGCGCCTGGAGTGCGGTTCGCGGATCGAAGGCATTGGCCGTCCACGGGTCGAGGCGTCGTTCCTGCCCAAGGTCATCGATGCGATGGTCAAGGTACCGGACGCTTTATCGCTGGCCGCCATGCATTACCTGGCGCAACGCCTGGGTCGGCGGGTCGGCGGGTCCAGCGGCACCAACCTGATCGGTGCGCTGATCGCCGCGAAGCGGATGAAGGAGATAGGGGAGTCGGGATCGATCGTGGCGATCCTGTGCGATGGCGGCGAGCGTTATGCCACGACCTATTACGATCCGGCCTGGCTCAAGGCACAGGGATATGAGTTGAGCGGATTGATGGATGCAGTGGCGGCGAGCGTAGAGCGCGGGGAGGCGCTGCCGGAGAGTGTGTTGCGGGCGGGGATTTGAGCTTGAAAACGCTGCCGCCCCTTGTGGGAGCGAGCCCTGCTCGCGATAGCGGCAGAGCAGTCAAATAATGTCTGACTGATCCACCGCCATCGCGAGCAGGCTCGCTCCCGCAAAGGTTGGTGTCAGGTCTTGAGGCCGAGGAGATCCCGCGCCACCGCCTCGGCAATCCGGATCCCGTCCACGCCTGCCGACAGGATCCCGCCTGCATAACCGGCGCCTTCACCCGCCGGGAACAAGCCCTTCACGTTCAGGCTCTGCAACGATTCGTTGCGAGTAATGCGCAGTGGGGACGAAGTACGGGTTTCGATGCCGGTCAATACGGCGTCATGCAGCGAATAGCCGCGAATCTGTTTCTCGAACGCCGGCAGGGCTTCGCGGATGGCCTCGATGGCGAAGTCCGGCAGGGCCAGCGCCAGGTCACCCAGCGAGACCCCTGGCTTGTAGGAGGGCTCGACGCTGCCCAGGGCGGTGGACGGTTTGCCGGCGATGAAGTCACCCACCAATTGCGCCGGGGCCTCGTAGTTGCTGCCACCGAGCACGAAGGCGTGGGATTCCAGGCGTTCCTGAAGCTCGATCCCGGCCAGCGGTCCGCCGGGGTAGTCCACTTCCGGGGTGATGCCGACAACGATGCCGGAGTTGGCATTGCGCTCGTTGCGCGAATATTGGCTCATGCCGTTGGTGACGACGCGATTCGGTTCGGAGGTCGCCGCCACCACGGTCCCGCCCGGGCACATGCAGAAGCTGTACACCGAACGACCGTTCCTGGCGTGGTGCACCAGTTTGTAGTCGGCGGCGCCGAGTTTCGGATGGCCGGCGTATTTACCCAGGCGCGCACTGTCGATCAGCGACTGCGGGTGTTCGATGCGGAAACCCACCGAGAACGGCTTGGCTTCCATGTACACGCCACGGCTGTGGAGCATGCGGAACGTGTCGCGGGCGCTGTGGCCCAAGGCCAGGATGACGTGCCGGGAGTAAAGCCGTTCGCCGCTGGCCAGTTCCACGCCGACCAGTTGGCCGTCTTCGATCAGGACGTCGGTTACCCGCTGCTGGAAGCGTACTTCGCCGCCCAAGGCGCGAATCTGCTCTCGCATGTTTTCCACGACGCCTGTCAGACGGAACGTACCGATGTGCGGCTTACTGACGTACAGGATTTCTTCCGGCGCGCCGGCCTTGACGAACTCGTGCAGCACTTTGCGACCGAGGAACTTCGGGTCCTTGATCTGGCTGTAGAGCTTGCCATCGGAGAACGTCCCCGCGCCACCTTCGCCGAATTGCACGTTGGATTCAGGGTTGAGCACGCTTTTGCGCCACAGGCCCCAGGTGTCCTTGGTGCGCTGGCGGACTTCCGGCCCGCGCTCGAGGATGATCGGCTTGAAACCCATCTGCGCCAGCAACAGCGCTGCGAAGATCCCGCATGGGCCGAAACCCACCACAATCGGCCGCTCGCTCAGGTCCGCCGGTGCCTGGCCGACCATTTTGTAGCTGACATCCGGTGCTTCGTTGACGTTACGGTCATCGGCGAACTTGCGCAGCAGGCCGGCCTCATCGCGCACCGTCAGGTCGAGGGTGTAGATGAAGCACAGCTCGGAGGATTTCTTGCGCGCGTCGTAGCTGCGCTTGAACAGGGTGAAGTCGAGCAGATCATCGTTGGTGATGCCCAGGCGCTGCACGATGGCAGCGCGCAGGTCTTCTTCGGGATGATCGATCGGCAGCTTGAGTTCGGTGATTCGTAACATGACGGGATCCGGTTCGCGGGGCGCACAACTGCGCCAGGGCGTTCAAACCGGCGATTATAAGCTGCAATCCGCAACGCCCGTGAGGTTAAAACGGTCGCTCGTCGAATCAGTCGTCGCGGGCACCGCCGAAGTAGGCGCAGCCGCGCTGGACCTGGCCGTTGACCCGGATTTCGGCGCTCATGTGCTGGACGCTTCCGGTGACGGGATCGACGCAGCGTTGCGGTGCGACCCAAAGTTCGACTGTCTGGCCGTTGGCTTCGGTGCTGAGGTTGAAGCGGCCATCACCCAATTGCTCTTCCAGGTAGGGCACCGCCAGTGTCGGTTGGCCTTCACGCTCCAGTACCATGCCCTTGCCGCTGGCGTTGAGGCTCCACTCGGGGCCATGACCGGCGGCGCGCAGGACCAGCCGCTTGAAGTTCTCGTCATCGCACGCCGTGCTTGAACGCTCCAGGCGATACAGTTGCTCTACGTTGAACTGGCTGTCCGTACCGGCCGCTGCACTGGAGACAATAGGGCCTCGCATATCGGCAAACAGCTTGCCCTGGTCATTGGCCAGGGTCGCGGCTTGTTGCAGCACGCTGGTAGCGCCGCTGTCATTGACGAGGTAGCGACGTTGTTCCTGGCACGGCTGGAAAATCAGCTTGCCATCGGCCGCGGTGAGCTCGCCCTGCATGCGCATCTGGCCAGCGTGGGAAGCGCTCTGGCGGGTGCCGTCGAGCAATTGGCAGCCGGCGAAGAGTGGTAGGAGGGCAACAAGCAGAACGGAACGGGCGGCACGCATCATTGGGTCTCCAGACAGGTGCCGCCACGTTACTCAGACTGGTCCTACACCACAACCCGTAGGCGAGCTCTTATTTAACCGACGTGAAAGGTCTGGCCGGTTTGCAGGCCTTCGACGCTCTTGGCGTAGGCCAATGCGACGTCGGCGGCGGCCACCGGTTTGTAGCCGCGGAAATAGGCAGCGTACTTGTCCATGGACTCCAGCAGCACGTTCGGGCTCACCGAGTTGACTCGCAAGCCTCTTGGCAACTCGATGGCTGCTGCGCGGACGAAACTGTCCAGAGCGCCGTTGACCAAGGCCGCCGAGGCGCCGCTCTTGATCGGGTCATGGCTGAGCACGCCACTGGTGAAGGTAAAGGAGGCTCCGTCATTGGCGAATTCCCGGCCGATCAGCAGCAGGTTGACCTGGCCCATCAGCTTGTCTGTCAGGCCGAGGGCAAAGCTTTCCTCCGTCATGTCGCCCAAGGGGGCGAAGGTGACATTGCCCGCCGCGCAGACCAGCGCATCGAAGCGCCCGGTCTTTTCGAACAGGGCGCGAATCGAGGTGCTGTCGCTGATGTCCACTTGCAAGTCACCGCTGTGGCGGCCGACGCGGACGATTTCGTGACGCGGCGACAGTTCGTTATCGATGGCCGAGCCAATGGTGCCGTTGGCGCCGATCAACAGGATTTTCATGGGGATTCCTCACTGGGTTGAACGAGTTTTCAGTCTAGAGGGATTCTTTACGCTGATAATCATGCTAATAGGCAACCTTTGGTTTTCATCTGGAAACAATCCAATGAGCGAAATGGATGACCTGGCGGCGTTCGCCGTGTTGATCGAGGCGGGTAGTTTTACTCTGGCCGCCCAGCAGTTGGGGTGCAGCAAGGGGCAGTTGTCCAAGCGCATCAGTCTGTTGGAAAGCCGTTTTTCGGTGGTGTTGTTGCAGCGCACCACGCGACGCCTGAGTCTTACGGCGGCGGGGGCGGCGTTGCTGCCCCAGGCCCAGGCATTGCTGGTGCAGGTGGAGCGTGCGCGTCAGGCATTGGCCCGGTTGAAGGATGACATTTGCGGTCCGGTGCGCATGACGGTTCCGGTTTCGCTGGGGGAAACCTTCTTTGATGGGTTGTTGACGGAATTTGCCCGCACCTATCCCGACGTGCAGATCGAACTGGAACTCAACAACGGCTACCGCGATCTGTCCCGGGATGGTTTCGACCTGGCGATCCGTTCCGATGCCGCCATCGATGAACGGCTGGTGGCGCGACCGCTGCTGGCCTGGCATGAGATGACCTGCGCCAGCCCGGCCTATCTCGATCAATACGGCGAACCCCAGACGCCCCAGGCGCTGGCCGAACATCGTTGCCTGCTCAACAGCCATTACAGCGGCCGCGAGGAATGGCTGTACCACCAACGGCATGAGCTGCTGCGGGTGCGTGTCTGCGGGCCGTTCGCCAGCAATCACTACAGCCTGTTGAAAAAAGCGGCCTTGGCCGGTGCCGGAATTGCCCGGCTGCCATCCTACCTGCTGCATGAAGAACTGGCCGACGGGCGCCTGCGCAATGTGCTGCACGATTACCAGACCCGGCGCATGCCGATGTACCTGGTCCACCCGTACCAGGGCGGCCTGCCCAAGCGCACCCAGGTGCTGGCCGACTATCTGATCGATTGGTTCAAGCGCAGTGGCGAGGTGCTGGATCGGCTACAGCGATAGCCCGCTCCACAGGCGTTCCAGTCGCAGTCAGTGGGCGTAGCGCTTGGCGATCAGGTGATCGATCGACAACGATCCCTGGGCCTCTTTGTTTTTAGATACGCGCAACCCTGTGGCGAGTGGCCCAGACAAAAAAACGGCCCGAAGGCCGTTTTTTTGGGTTTACCGCAACCGCTCAGCCGCCCAGGTAGGCCTCGCGCACTTTCGGGTCGGTCAGCAGCGCTTCACCGGTGCCCTGCATCACCACCCGGCCGTTTTCCAGCACATAGGCACGGTCAGCGATTTTCAATGCCTGGTTGGCGTTCTGCTCCACGAGGAACACCGTCACGCCATCCTTGCGCAGCTGTTCGATGATGTCGAAGATCTGCTGGATGATGATCGGCGCCAGGCCCAGGGACGGCTCGTCGAGCAGCAGCAGCTTGGGCTTGCTCATCAGCGCACGGCCAATGGCGAGCATCTGCTGTTCACCACCGGACATGGTGCCGCCACGCTGGGTAAAGCGCTCTTTCAGGCGTGGGAAAAGGTGCAGCACCTTGTCCATCTGTTCCTGATAGTCGCCCTTGTCGGTGAAGAATCCGCCCATGGCGAGGTTTTCTTCCACGGTCAGCCGGGCGAATACCCGACGGCCTTCCGGCACGACGGCGATGCTCTTGCGCATGATATGCGACGAGTCCTGGCCTACCAGTTCCTCACCCATGTAGCGGATGCTGCCGCTGTGGGCCCGTGGCGAACCGCAGAGCGTCATCAGCAGAGTGGACTTGCCGGCGCCGTTGGCACCGATCAACGTGACGATTTCGCCCTGGCGAACTTCCACGTTGACGCTGTGCAGGGCCTGGATCTTGCCGTAGAAAGTGGAAACGTTTTCGAACTGCAGCATTTACGCTTCCCCCAGGTAGGCTTTGATCACTTCAGGATTGTCGCGGATCTGCTCCGGCGTGCCGTCGGCCAGAGGCGTGCCCTGGTTGATCACGACGATGTGGTCGGAAATGCTCATGACCAGCTTCATGTCGTGCTCGATCAGCAGCACGGTGACGTTGTGCTCTTCACGCAGCACGCTGATCAGGGCTTTCAGGTCCTCGGTTTCCTTCGGGTTCAGACCGGCGGCCGGTTCGTCGAGCATGAGGATCCGCGGGCGGGTCATCATGCAGCGGGCAATTTCCAGGCGACGCTGCTGACCGTAGGCCAGGGTGCCGGCGGTGCGGTTGGCGAATTCCTTGAGATTGACCTTTTCCAGCCAGTACTCGGCGTACTCCATCGCCTCGCGCTCGCTCTTGCGGAACGACGGGGTCTTGAACAGGCCGGCAAAGAAGTTGGTGTTCAGGTGCCGGTGCTGGGCGATCAACAGGTTCTCGATCGCCGTCATGTCCTTGAACAGCCGCACGTTCTGGAAGGTGCGCACCACGCCCTTGAGGGCGATCTTGTGGCCCGGCAGGCCCTGTATCGGCGCGCCATCGAGCAGGATGGTGCCGCCGGTAGGCTGGTAGAAACCGGTCAGGCAGTTGAACACGGTGGTCTTGCCCGCGCCGTTCGGCCCGATCAGTGCCACGACCTGTTTTTCTTTCACGGTCAGGGCCACGCCATTGACCGCCAGCAGGCCGCCGAAGCGCATGCTCAGATTTTCAACTTTGAGGATCTCGCGGCTCATTTGTGCGGCTCCGCTCTTAGTTTGAGTTCGGGGCGTTGCATAGGCAGCAGACCTTGAGGACGCCAGATCATCATCAGCACCATCAAGGCGCCGAACATCAACATGCGGTATTCGCTGAATTCACGCATCATTTCAGGCAACAGGATCATCACGATCGCGGCCAGGATCACACCCAACTGCGAGCCCATACCGCCCAGCACCACGATGGCGAGGATGATCGCCGACTCGATGAAGGTGAAGGACTCCGGCGTCACCAGGCCCTGACGGGCGGCGAAGAAACTGCCGGCGAAACCGGCGAATGCGGCGCCGAGGGTAAAGGCTGACAACTTGATCACGGTCGGATTGAGACCCAGTGCGCGGCAGGCGATTTCGTCTTCACGCAACGCTTCCCACGCGCGACCGATGGGCATGCGCAGCAGGCGGTTGATGACGAACAGCGCGGCCAGGGCCAGTAGCAGTGCGACCAGGTAGAGGAACACCACCTTGCTCACCGGGTTGTAAGTCAGCCCGAAGAAGTGGTGGAAGGTCTGCATGCCCTCGGCCGCGGTGCGGTCGAAGCTCAGACCGAAGAACGTCGGCTTGGGAATGTTGCTGATGCCGTTGGGGCCGCCGGTGAGGTCGGTGAGGTTACGCAGGAACAAGCGGATGATCTCGCCGAAGCCCAGGGTCACGATGGCCAGGTAGTCGCCCCGCAGCCGCAGCACCGGGAAGCCCAGCAGGAAGCCGAAGGTGGCCGCCATCAAGCCGGCGATCGGCAGGCAGATCCAGAAGCTCAGGCCGAAATAATGGGACAGCAGCGCGTAGCTGTAGGCACCGACCGCGTAGAAACCCACGTAGCCCAGGTCCAACAGCCCGGCCAGGCCGACCACGATGTTCAGGCCCAGTCCCAGCAGGACATAAATCAGGATCAGCGTGGCGATATCCACCGCGCCCCGGGAGCCGAAGAACGGCCAGACCAGGGCAACCACGATCAGGCCGATGATGATCTGGCGCTGGGTGCGTGGCAGTGTCAGGAACTGGCTGACCTTGGGTGAAACCAGCGGTCCGCGGTTGGAACGCAGCAGCGTGCCGACCTGTTGGCTGAACAGCACCCGCAGGAACATCAGTACCGAGCACAGGGCAATCACGCTCAGTGTCAGGGGACCGGTGCCGTGCACTTCGAGGTTGACCCCGACGATGCTCAGCTTGAGGCCCAGCACGGGGAAGGCCACGGCCCAGACCAGCGCGGCGCTGAACAGCGCCTGTTTAAGATATTTGTTCATACTTTCTCAACCTCCGGACGGCCCAGGATGCCGGTCGGCCGGAACAACAGGACCAGGACCAGGAGACCGAACGCCACGACGTCCTTGTACTGGTCGCCAAAGATATCGGCGCCGAACGCTTCGGCTACCCCAAGCACCAGCCCGCCGAGCATCGCGCCCGGAATGCTGCCGATGCCACCCAGTACCGCCGCGGTGAAGGCCTTGAGGCCCACCAGGAAACCGGCGTTCGGGTTGATCACGCCATACTGCATGCTCAGCAGTACCGCGGCGACAGCCGCCAGCGCGGCCCCGATGACGAAGGTGAGGGCGATGATGTTGTTGGTGTTGATGCCCAGCAGGTTGGCCATCTTGATGTCCTCGGCGCAGGCGCGACAGGCGCGGCCAAGGCGGGAACGGGAGATGAACAGGGTCAGCCCGAGCATGGCGACCAGGGTCACGACGAACACCAGGATCTGCATGTAGGACACCAGTACTTCTTCGGCGCCGCCCGGGCCGAAGGAGAAGCTCCCCGGGATCAGGTTGGGAATCGATTTGTCCTTGGAGTCCTGGGACAGCAATACGGTGTTCTGCAGGAAAATCGACATGCCGATGGCGGAAATCAGCGGGATCAACCGGTTGCTGCTACGCAAGGGGCGATAGGCAACGCGTTCGATACTGTAGCCGTAGGCACTGGTTACGATGATCGATGCCACGAACGCGGCGGTCATCAACAGCGGCAGTGAATCGATACCCATCATGGCCAGCCCGGCAAGGGCAATGAAGGCCACATAGGAACCGATCATGTAGACCTCGCCATGGGCGAAGTTAATCATTCCAATGATGCCGTAAACCATTGTGTAGCCAATGGCTATCAAGGCATAGGTGCTGCCAATGGTCAGGCCATTAACCAGCTGTTGGAAAAAATGATAGATCTCAGGCATTACAGCGCTCCTAAAAACCCGATACGCATTTCACTGGTGGAGTCATGTTCCGGCCCGGTGCTGTGTTCTCTGATCACATTTGCTCCAAGCGTTTGCCAGCGAACCGCTGGTGACGGTTTTAAGATTTTCAGGTGAACCAGCGCCCGGATCGCGGGTGCCTGGCCCATAAACCTCGTAAAACAAAGCCCACTGCTTGCACAGTGGGCTTGTTGACCAGTAATGCCTGGCTTACTGAGGGGAGACTTCAGTTTTCGGCTTGTTGAAATGCCATTCGTAAACCACGAACTTGAAGTCCTTCAGGTCGCCCTTCTCGTCGAACGACAGGTCGCCGGTCGGCGTCTTGAAGGTGCCTTTATGGATGGTTTCGGCGACCTTGGCGGTGTCGTCGCTCTTGGCGGCCTTGATGCCTTCGGCGATCAGTTGGACGGCGGAGTAGGCTGGGAACACGAACGGACCGCTTGGATCCTTGCCGTCGGCCTTGATGGCATCGACGACGGCCTTGTTCGCCGGGTCGGCATCGAAGGACTTCGGCAGAGTCACCAGCAGGCCTTCGGAAGCGTCCTGGGCGATCTGGGCGATGGACTCGTTGCCGACGCCTTCAGGCCCCATGAACTTGGCTTTCAGGCCCTTTTCCTTGGACTGACGCAGAATCAGGCCCAGTTCAGGGTGGTAGCCGCCGTAGTAGACGAAGTCGACATTGTTCTGCTTGAGGCGCTGGATGATCGAGGAGAAATCCTTGTCGCCGGCGTTCAGGCCTTCGAACACGGCCACTTTCACGCCTTTGGCTTCGAGGGTTTTCTTCACGGCGCTGGCGATACCTTCACCGTACTGCTGCTTGTCGTGCAGGACAGCCACGACTTTCGGCTTGACGTGGTCGGCGATGTAGTTGCCGGCGGCAGGACCCTGGGCGCTGTCCAGGCCGATGGTGCGGAAGATCATCTTGTAACCACGGGCGGTGATGTCCGGGCTGGTGGCGGCCGGGGTGATCATGATCACGCCTTCGTCTTCGTAGATGTCCGAAGCTGGCTGGGTGGAGCTGGAGCACAGGTGGCCGACGACGAACTTGACGCCATCGTTGACCACTTTGTTCGCCACGGCAACGGCCTGTTTAGGGTCGCAGGCGTCGTCGTATTCCTTGACTTCGAGCATCTTGCCATCGACGCCGCCCTTGGCGTTGATGTCCTTGACGGCTTGGTTTGCGCCAGCGAATTGCATGTCGCCGTATTGGGTGACTGCACCCGTCTTCGGACCGGCGATGCCGATCGTGATGGTGTCGGCGGCGAACGAATGGCTGGCAACCCCAGCCAGAACCATAGCGGCAAACAGTTTGGAAATCTGCTTAGTAGCCTTAGTCATAGTGCTCCACTCATGCTGTTGTAGTTTTTATAGTCCTGGCGCCGCAGCGGCAGAACCGGGTCAGATATGCTGGATATCCCCACGGAAAATGCCCCCGGCAACTGTACCGGTACAGTGTAGAGCGCCCGTTGTTGGCAAGGGAAGCTGGCGCTTGGGGACAAAATCAGAGGGTGTCGCTTTATTGAAAGAAAAAGACAGAAAAGCGGCGGGCGGTGTCCGGTCTGATCGGCAATCCCTGGCAATGCTGTTTCTTTTCAATGGTCACTCCTGTTGCTACCGGGTTTTTCTGCCGGACCACCGACGTTATCATTCGCGCCGATTTCTTTTCCGGACAGTGCCCATGAATCAAGAACCTAGCACCCTCTATGCCAAGCTGCTTGGTGAAACGGCCTCCATTACCTGGAAGGAGCTGGAACCGTTCTTTGCCAAGGGTGCCCTATTGTGGGTCGACCCGGCACTGGATTTGATCGCCGCCGCCGAGGCCGTGGCCCAGGACGAAGGGGACAAAGTCGCCGCCTGGCTGGCCGCCGGGCATGTCGCCAAGCTGTCTGAAACGCGGGCGCTGGATTTCGTGGAGCGCGATCCGCTGCTCTGGGCGGTGGTGGTTTCTCCTTGGATCATGATCCAGGAAAGGGCGTCGAAATGATCGATGCACCAAATAAGTGCGCTTATTGAGTGAGAGGAAAGTGTGTAGCTGAGTAGCGTGATGGCGCCGTGCCGTGGTGAAACGCCACAGGGGAGGGTGACGTATACGTAACGGGAACAGTTTATTGAGCAGCCGGTGGGCTGCTTAATTGTTTCTGAATGTTGTAACGGTAACGGATTCAAGATCGCTATCGCGAGCAGGCTCGCTCCCACAGGGACCGCGTCCATCAGGAAGAAACGCGGTCAAATGTGGGAGCGAGCCTGCTCGCGATTCGGGGCAACGCGGTACCAAGCCTGGCTCAGTAAGTCCGCCCGGTATGGTTATTAAGGGAAATAACCTTGGTCTTGCCAATGCGGTGCCGGTAGATCTCGCGCAGGTACTTGATGGCCTTCTTCACGCAGTCCCGGGACAGGCGGATATCGTTGATCGACACGAACTTCTCCTTGTCGCTGATCAGCTCGCGGTATTTCTTTTCGTACATCGGCTTGATCGCATACCAGTTGGTGTCGAGGATCTTTGCCGGGTTCTCGAATTCGTTGAGCAGGTCGTCGATCCGTTCCTCGTCGAAGTCTTCGTTGATGATGAAGTCCAGGATCGAGTTGTCCAGGGTGTCGTCGAAGCGATACGGGTTGCGGGCGAAGCAGCGCTTGATGAAGGCCACGATCAGCGTCAGGAAATCGTCCGACAGGCATGGGCTCTTGGCGATCAGGGTGGTCAGCGACAGGTTGGCCGAGGCGCCGATCACCAGGGCATAGCGCTTGAGGGTGGTATTGGGAAACAGGCTGTTGAGGTGGGTCTTGAGCCGGTTCAGGTCCATATAGGACAGCTTGTAGTCCTTGGGCAGCGAGACGATGGAGACCACCGACGAGCAGTTCTTGAAGAAATGCAGGTCGTGCAGGGCCGCGGCATCGTAGCCGGAGTTCTTGTACTGCTCCAGCGAGGCCCGGTAGCGCTTGGATTCGATCGGCAGCAGGCTGATGCCTTCGATGGCCTGGGTCACCTTGTTGAAATGCGGCAGATCGATGGAGCGGAAGAACAGGTCATCGATGTTCAGGCGTGGCGGCTCTTTATCGAACACCTTGAACTTGTCGTTGCTGGGTGCCGGGGTTTCCGGAACGACGGATTCGGCGTAGGCAATCGCCACAGGGCCGGCCAGGCTCATGAACAGGTCGTTGGCATCCAGGCGGATGGTTTCGCCGATATCGATACCGGCGCGACGGAAATAGTTCTGGTCGTAGTCGGTGGTGACGGCCTGGGCCGTCAGGATGTTGAAGATCTGCTGGGAGATGTACTGGTTGGCGTGCTTCTCCATGGCATTGACATCGATGTTCTGGATGTTGCCGTCATCGCTTTCTTCGGCGTAGCGCATGATGTCGTTGGAAATCAGCATCATCGCGTTCCAGGGACGGATACGGCCCATGACGCTGGCTTCGCTGCTGTCTTCATTGGCGAAGTTGTACGAGAAATCCCATTCTTCCGAGAGGTATTTGCACAGCAGGCGTCCGGCGTTGATGTGCAATGCCTCGGACATTTCGCTGCGGTGATCGGAAATGTTCGGCAGCACGCAAATGCCGCTGGTGAAGATCGGCTCGAAGACGAAAGAGTGGCCGCTCTTGCTGTCATGCTCGTCCATCGGCTTGGTGTCGAACGTCTTGTTCATGTAGGAGTATTGCTGGGCCAGGCCGAACTCCGACGCCATGCCTGAACCGGTACCGCCGCCGGCACTGAAGATCGAGAAATACAGGCGCGACTGGTTGGCCTTGATGCCGCAGCTGTCGATCAGGTACGAGTGGATCATTTTCCAGTCAGGGCTGGAAAAGCGCTGGGTGTCCTTGTTCAGGATGATCTTGGCCAGGTACTGGCCGAGGATGGGAGCGTTACCGGCACCCCCGGCATGAACCTCCGACAGGTCCATGATTTTCATCTTGCTGTAGTCACGCAGGAAGCCGCTTTTTTCGCCCTTGCGCGAGAAGCGGATGCGCCCGGCGATGTCCTTGTCCAGGTCGCCGAGCATGACCAGAGGCTCCACCAGGAACACCGGCTTGGTTGCCTTGCCTGTGCCCAGGCGCAGGTTGGTGCGGATCCACTGTGCAGGCCGGTAGCCCTTGTCGTTGTAGCCCTTGTCCTCGGCATTGAATTCGTTGAGGTAGAACTTGCGGGCGTTGTACACCAGCTCCGCCACATCCAGGGCAATGTTTGAACCGCAACGACCCAGGCCGATCAGGCACACCGACGGGAATTCCTGCTGGTCGCGTTCGCTTTCCTCGTCCACCAGATGCGCAGGGCGCGGGAAAACGGTGTCACGCAGGCCGTCGAGGTTATCGAGGATACGGTCGGTGTTTGTTTCGGTGAAGTACAGGTACTGCTGGGACGACAGGGCGCGCAGGCCACCCGGGGACTTTGAGGTTTCAGGTCCGTTGGCGGCCGGGCTCAGGGTCAGATCGGATAACGCAGTGGAGGTTTTTTTTGAGGTCATGGTGCGCGTATGCCTGAGCTGTTCGGCTCGACAATCGTTGTCATCGAACCATCGCTGATGGGAGCTCGCGCCCTGGTTGGCGCGAAGGTCGGCCCAAGCGTTCAGGACAGCAGCCTGACAGCGCTCGGGTAAATCTATTCATGTTGGATCGGCCAGCGAGGGATGATCTTTAATCAGGATTGGGCAAAATGATGGCAATTGTCACAGTCACTTGATTGCCGTCAATAAACCCGCCGCACCCATGGCCCGGTATCAGCGGGGCGAATGATTGGAGACAGCCCGCGCTGCGCTATCTAGATTGCAGATTCAGGGCCCGGATGCCTCGCCGTTGCCCCATAACAATAAAGAGACGGACCCATGCAGAACTCGACCCAAGCGGCGAATGCCTGGCGCATTCTGTTCCTGTTGTTCCTGGCCAACCTGTTCAACTTTTTCGACCGCACCATCCCGGCCATCATCATCGAGCCGATTCGCATGGAGTGGAGCCTCAGCGACTTCCAGATTGGCATCATCGGTACGGCCTTCACCATCGTCTACGCCATCGCTGGCCTGCCGTTGGGGCGCATGGCCGATACCGGTTCGCGCAGCCGGTTGATGGGCTGGGGGCTGGCGGCCTGGAGCGGGCTGACGGCGGTCAATGGCCTGGTGGGCAGCTTCTGGGCATTCCTGGTGGTGCGCATGGGGGTGGGGATTGGTGAGGCCAGTTATGCGCCAGCGGCCAACTCGTTAATCGGCGACTTGTTTCCGGCCCACCGCCGGGCGCGGGCCATGGGTATCTTCATGCTGGGGTTGCCAATCGGGCTGCTGTTGGCCTTCTTCACCATCGGGGCGATGGTCAAGGCCTTCGACAGTTGGCGGGCCCCGTTCTTTATCGCCGCGGTGCCGGGGTTGGTGCTGGCGGTGTTCATGTTTTTCATCAAGGAGCCCAAGCGCGGCGCGGCGGAAACCGTGCAGGTGTCGCAGGAAAAAATCGACCGGCCGATTCGTCGGGTGCTGGCGATTCCCACGTTCCTGTGGCTGGTGCTGGCGGGGTTGTGCTTCAACTTTGCTACCTATGCCTGCAACTCCTTCCTGGTGCCGATGCTGCAACGCTATTTCCTGATGCCATTGCATGAGGCCGCCGTTGCCACGGGGATCATGGTCGGTGTGACCGGGCTGTTCGGGTTGACCCTGGGGGGCTGGATCGCCGACAAGATTCATCAAAGGGTGCCCAACGGTCGCCTGCTGTTCGCGGCGTTCAGCCTGGTGATCTCTACGCTCACCACGGCGTGGGCGCTGCACGCCGGACGCATTGAAATCGGCGTGTTCGTCGCGGTGTTCAGCGTCGGTTGGCTGTTTGCCTACACCTTCTATACCTGTGTTTACACCGCGATCCAGGACGTGGTGGAACCGCGCTTGCGGGCGACAGCGATGGCGTTGTTCTTCGCCGGCCTGTACCTGCTCGGCGGTGGCCTGGGGCCGGTGGTGGTCGGTGGCTTGTCGGATTATTTCGCCCGCACCGCCATGGCCGCGGCCGGCGTTGACCAGATGACCGAGGCCTTCAAGGCCATTGGCTTGCATGACGCGATGTACCTGATCCCGGTGGCGTTGTTCATGACCATGCTGTTCCTGTTCCTGGCGTCGCGTTGTTTCACCCGCGATGCGAAGAGGATGAAGCAGGGGATGAGTGGGGTGGTCGACCCGGTGGGCACAGCGGCGACAGCATAAATGCCGCACACAAGAAGCAAGCCCTGCACAACCCCTCGCCACGGGTTTCTGCGCTAAGCCTGGTTACCGCACTTTCTCATCCCGCCCACGTAGCAGTTGATTGGGCATCGCCACCGCGGCCGCCAGCCCCAGCAGCGATACCGCCGCGCTGATCAACAGCAGGTGTTGGAACGTGCTCTGCAACTCCTGGCGCAAGGCGTTCTGCGCCGCGCCCGGAGCGGCGTTCAGGCCGTCCAGCAGGACGTTGCCCGAATGTCCTTCGCCCAGCAGCGCCGAACCGCTGAGCTGGGCAAAGCTGGAGTCCTGTAGCAACGCCAGCAGTAACGCCGACATCAGCGCCACGCCCACCGCGCCGCCCAGGGAACGGAACAGGTTGGTGGTGCTGGTGGCGACGCCGATGTCCTGCTGTTGCACTGAATTCTGCGAGCCCACCAGCGAGGTGGGGAACTGCATGCCGGACGCGATGCCACCGAGCAGCATGAACAGGCTGCTGAGCCAGAACGCGCCGGGTGGTGTGAAGGCCATACCGAGAATGGCGAAAGGAAAGAGCAGGGCGCCGCTGAGGATCATCGGTTTGTAACGGCCCGTGACCGATGTGCGCCGCCCCGCGAAATACGCGCCCATGGGCAATCCCATCGCCAGCGGCAACAGGTGCAACGCTGCGCTGTCGGCGCCTGCACCGGTCACGCTCTGAAAGCGCAACGGTACCAGCACGGTCAGGGAAATCGCCTGGAAACTGGTGAAGAAAACGGTGCACCAGCACAGCACCGCGCTGCGGTTGACGAACAAGTGCATTGGCAACAGGGGCTCCTTTGCCCGGCGCTCATGCCAGACGAAGACTGCCAGTGCCACCACCGCACCACCCAGCAACGCCAGCACGTCCTGGCTGTGCCAGGCGTATCCCTGGCCGATTTGGGTTATGCCCAGCAGCAACGCGGTCAGGCCGATGATCAGGAGCACGGTGCCCAGGTAGTCGATGATCGGCGTACGTTGCGGCACCGCCAGCCCGACCAGGGTGCGCCGGGCCACCAGCCAGGCGCCCAGGCCCAGCGGCAAGTTGATCCAGAACACCCAGCGCCACGACAGGTACTCGGTCATGTAGCCACCCAGCACCGGCCCGGCGACGCTGGCTACCGCGTACATGCTGCTGAAATAGCCCTGGTAGCGACCCCGCTCGCGGGGCGGCACGATGTCGCCGATGATTGCCTGGCTGACGGAAATCATGCCGCCGGCGCCGATGCCCTGGACGATCCGCGCCAGTACCAACTGCTCCATGCTTTGCGCCAGCCCGCAGAAGAGCGAGGCCAGGGTAAACAGGCCCATGCCGAACAGCATCAGCGGGCGCCGTCCATAGAGGTCACCGAGCTTGCCGTAGATCGGCACCGCCACGGTCATGGACACCATGTAGCCGGAGATCACCCAGGCCAGCAGGCTGAGATCCTTGAACTGGGCGGAAATGGCAGGCATCGAGACGGCGACGATGGTCTGGTCCAGGGCACCCAGGAAAATCGCCAGCATCAGTGCGATCAGGATGCTGTGAATGGCGGGTTGTTGGGCTTGGGCAGTGTTGAGGTGATTCAAGGTAAACCTGCGGGCGTCACGCCGGGGCCGGAGCCCGCAGTGTAAATCGGTAGGCGGCTATTCGATAGGCTCGTAAGGAAGCCCGACGTAGTTTTCTGCGATGGTTTTTCTCCCGGCCTCGGAGTCGACGAAGTATTCCAGCTCCGCTTCGCTGATACGCTGGCCGAAGGCATCGTCGTCGAAACGATGCAGCATCGAGGTCATCCACCAGGAGAAGCGCTCGGCTTTCCAGACCCGGCGCAGGCAGATGGGCGAATACTGCCGCAGCAGGTCCACGCGCCCCTCGCGATAGACCTTGAGCAAGATGTCGAACAGCGTGCTGACATCGCTGGCCGCCAGGTTCAGCCCCTTGGCGCCGGTGGGCGGGACGATGTGAGCAGCGTCGCCCACCAGGAACAGGCGCCCGTGCTGCATGGGTTCGACCACGAAGCTGCGCAGTGGCGCGATGCTTTTTTCGATGGAAGGACCGGTCACCAGCGCTTCGGCCAGGTCGCTGGGCAGGCGGCGCTTGAGTTCGGCCCAGAAACGGTCGTCCGGCCAGTCCGCTATCTGTTCCTCGGCGGGCACTTGCAAGTAGTAGCGGGTGCGGGTCCTGGAGCGCATGCTGCACAGGGCGAAACCGCGTTCGTGGCGGGCGTAGACCAGTTCCTCATGGACCGGTGGCGTGTCGGCCAGGATGCCGAGCCAGCCGAACGGGTAGACCCGCTCGAAGACCTTGAGGTTTTCCGCCGGAATCGACTGCCGGGTGACGCCGTGAAAACCGTCGCAACCGGCGATGTAGTCGCACTCCAGGCGCCAGGTTTGCCCTTGATGCTCGAAGGTAACGAAGGGGTGGTCGGTCTGGATGTCGTGGGGCTGGACCTTGTCGACCTGATACAGCGTGCGGCCGCCAGCCGCTTCGCGCACGGCCATCAGGTCGCGGGTCACCTCGGTCTGGCCGTAGACCATCACATGTTTGCCGCCGGTCAGGCCCTTGAGGTCGATGTGTACCCGACGACCGTTGAGCGCCAGTTCAAAACCGTCATGGGGCAGGCCCTCGGCGTCCATGCGGTGGCCGACGCCGGCCTTGCGCAGGAGTTCGGCCATGCCTTGCTCCAGCACCCCGGCCCGGATGCGGCTCAGGACGTAATCCGGGGCCTGGCGTTCGAGGATCAACGTGTCGATTCCGGCATTGTGCAATAGCTGGCCAAGCAGCAGTCCAGAGGGGCCGGCGCCGATAATGGCGACTTGGGTCTTGAGGGTTCTCATTGTTGTTATGACTCTCACGAAGCACGCGACCAGGGTCGGTGATGATTGGTACGTGCATTTTTTGCTTGCAGACCTGTCGATTGAAGGGGAAAACTGAGCCGATTCCTGTACTTTCTGCCAATCGGTGCGATTATCGCCCGCAACCCAAGGCCGATCCTCGTTATGAAGAAAACCGACCTGCCTTCGATCCCGGTGTTCAAACTCTACGGTGAAAGCCAGGATTGGCCGACGCCGGATCTTCTGCATTGCGAAACCATTTCCAAGCGCAGCCGCGAGCATCAATGGGAAATCAAACCGCACAGGCATGCCGATCTCTGCCAGTTGCTGTTTGTGTACCAGGGACAAGCGGAGCTGGAAATCGAGGGGCAGCGCGCGCTGCTCAGCCCGCCCACGGTGCAGATCCTGCCGCCACTGTCGGTCCACGGCTTTCGTTTTTCCGAGGATGTGGAGGGTTACGTGGTGACCCTGGCGGCGCCGCTGGTGACGCATTTGCAGGCGCAACTTGGCCATTCGGTCAATATCCTGGCCCAGGCCGACAGCTATCCGGCCGGGGACAACGCCGAATACCTCAACAGCCTGTTCAGTGCCTTGCAGGACGAATATTTGGGGCATCAACCGGCCCGGGAAATGCTCATGCACGCCTTGGTCAGCGTGATCATGGTCTGGGTCAGTCGCCAGGTGATGCAGCGGCGCACCAAGGCCCAGCGTCCACAGCGGGCCCGGGAATACCTCAACGGGTTTATCCAGTTGGTGGAAGAAACTTATCGCCAGCACGTGAAGGTCGAGGACCTGGCTCATCGCCTGGGCATTTCGGTGTCGCACCTCAACGGCACCTGCCGCGAGCTGGCGGGGCAACCGGCGTTGCAGATCATGCATGAGCGTCAATTGCTGGAAGCCAAGCGACTGTTGACCTATACCGGCCTGACTATCTACGAGATTTCAGAGATGCTCGGGTTTTCCGACCCGACCAATTTCACCCGGCTGTTTCGCCGGCGGGTCGGTATTTCACCCAAGGCCTTCCGCGACCGGCTCAAGACCGATCAGCCGGACGACTGAACCCGCTTCAGCGCAGGGCGTTCAGGGTCGCGTTGTGGGGAATACAGCGTTCCAGGTTGCAGCTGGCGTATTCGCGGGGTTGTTGCCTGGCCTGTTCGACCCGATAGGCCGCGGTGCCATAGAGCGCAAGCGTGGCAGCGCAGGTGATGAAAATGGCGAAGCGCCTTTTTGTTCTGATGTTCATGGCGGTGACCTCTGAACGAATACCCGGGGGTACTACGTTGAGCATAGGTCAGCGTGGGGGAGTTGCCACTCGAACAGCACGGGATGTAATCCGATATTCAGAACACCGATATCCCCCTTGTGGGAGCGAGCAGGCTCGCTCCCACAGGGCTCGGCGTGACCTTCAAGTGGGTTACGCCAAGTGCTCAGGCCGCACCGGATCCCCCGGTTTCACATCCAGTTGTTTGCGCACGTCTTCGAACATTTCATCGTAATACTTGTGCATCGAGCCGATGCTGGCGTGCTTGGGCAGGCCATATGTCTGGGCGATGCGCGTGGCGTGGCGGGCGAAGTCGAAGGCCAGGTCCTTGGCGAGGAAGAACGTCTCGTCCACGGTCTTGTCCTCGACCGTGCCGTGCAAGCGGAACGACATGCCTTCGCCCTCCTTGGGATCCTGCGCCGTTTCATAATCGATGCACAGGTTGTAGCTGAAATCGTCCTTATTCAGCGCATGGCGTTCCATGTGCAGGTGACCGGGTTGGAACATGGCCATAAACATCTCTCCTTTGAAAGCCTGGAGAAGGGCAGACCCTGGATCTGCCCCGCAAGTTTCCTGTTATCGATAAGCGATGCCGGGTGTCGCCGTGCCGATACGGGTGCCGGCGGTGCCCTGGACGATGGCGTCGATGTCCGAGAGTGAACCGATTACCGCCACCTTGCCAGTGTTGCGTGCAAACTCGCAGGCAGCCTGTACCTTCGGTCCCATGGAGCCGGCGGCGAAACCGAGCTTGTCCATTTCGTCGGGATGGGCTTGGGCGATGGCTTTCTGGGTTGGCTTACCGAAGTCGACGAACGCGGCGTTGACGTCCGTGGCGATCACCAGCAGATCGCTTTCCAGCTGTTCGGCCAGCAGCGCCGAGCAGAGGTCTTTGTCGATCACCGCTTCGACCCCTTGCAGCTTGCCGTCGGCGTCGTACATCGTCGGGATGCCTCCGCCGCCGGCACAGATCACGATGCTGCCTTTTTCCAACAGCCATTTGATCGGACGGATTTCAAAGATGCGCTTGGGGCGCGGGCTGGCGACCACCCGCCGGAACTTGTCACCGTCCGGGGCGATGGCCCAGCCTTTTTCGGCGGCCAGTTTCTGTGCCTGTTCCTGGCTGTAGACCGGGCCGATGGGTTTGGTCGGGTTCTGGAAGGCCGGGTCATTGGCGTCCACTTCCACCTGGGTCAGCAGGGTCGCGAACGGTACTTCGAAGTCCAGCAGGTTGCCCAGTTCCTGCTCGATGATGTAACCGATCATGCCTTCGGTTTCGGCCCCCAGCACGTCCAGCGGATAAGGCGTCACCGAGGTGTAGGCCGCGGCTTGCAACGACAACAGGCCGACTTGCGGGCCGTTGCCGTGGGCGATGACCAGCTGGTTGCCGGGGTGGATCTTGGCGATCTGTTCGGTGGCGATGCGGATATTGGTGCGTTGATTGTCTGCGGTCATGGGCTCACCCCGACGCAGGAGGGCGTTTCCGCCCAGGGCAACGACGATGCGCATGGTGTTGTCCTTCTACAAAAAATGGAACTGACAACGCATGCCCTTGTGGGAGCGGGCTTGCTCGCGAAAGCGGTGTGTCAGTTATCGATGTGTTGGCTGATACTGCGCTTTCGCGAGCAAGCCCGCTCCCACAGAGGGGGCGGCGCGTGGTTCAGAGATCCGCCAACGTCGACACCAGGATCGCCTTGATGGTGTGCATGCGGTTTTCCGCTTGCTCGAAGGCGATGCAGGCCGGTGATTCGAACACGTCGTCGGTGACTTCTATGCCGTTGGCCAGGTGTGGATACTGCTCGGCGATCTGTTTGCCGACTTTGGTGTCACTGTTATGGAACGCCGGCAGACAATGCATGAACTTCGTGCGTGGGTTGCCGGTGGCTTTCATCAGTTGGGCGTTGACTTGGTAGGGCAGCAATTGCTCGATCCGTTCGGCCCAGGCTTCGACCGGCTCACCCATGGACACCCAGACGTCGGTGTGGATGAAGTCCACGCCTTTGACCGCCGCTTTCGGGTCTTCGGTCAGGGTGATGCGTGCGCCGCTTTCCTCGGCGTACTGATGGCAGCGTTGCACCAGGTCGTCATGGGGCCACAACGCTTTCGGCGCGCAGATGCGCACGTCCATGCCCAGTTTGGCGCCGATCAGCAGCAGTGAGTTGCCCATGTTGTTCCGTGCATCGCCCAGGTACGCGTAGCTGATTTCATGGATTGGCTTGTCGGCATGCTCGCGCATGGTCAGCACGTCGGCGATCATTTGCGTCGGGTGATATTCATCGGTCAGGCCGTTGAACACCGGCACGCCGGCGAACTTCGCCAGTTCTTCGACGATTTCCTGTTTGAAGCCCCGGTATTCGATGGCGTCGTACATGCGCCCCAGCACGCGGGCGGTGTCCTTCATGCTCTCCTTGTGGCCGATCTGCGAAGAGTTGGGGTCGATGTAAGTGACGTTCGCGCCCTGGTCATAGGCGGCCACTTCGAAAGCGCAGCGGGTACGGGTCGAGGTTTTTTCGAAGATCAGCGCAATGTTGTTGCCCTTGAGGTGTTGCTGTTCGGTGCCGGTGTACTTGGCCCGCTTGAGGTCGCGGGACAGGTCCAGCAAGTAGCGCAATTCGCGGGGGGTGTGGTGTTCGAGGCTGAGCAGGTTACGGTTGTGGATGTTGAACGCCATGATGGATCTCCTTGGGTTTCGGTAATCCCCTGGGCGGTGTTCGGTCAACACCGGCCCAGGCTCAAAGTCAGTAGTCGATCGGGTCGCGGAGGATCGGGCAGGTCATGCAATGGCCGCCGCCGCGACCCCGTCCCAGCTCGCTGGCGCTGATGGTGATGACTTCCACCCCGGCCTTGCGCAGCAGCGTGTTGGTGTAGGTGTTGCGGTCGTAGCCGATCACCACTCCAGGTTCCAGTGCCACCACGTTGTTGCCGTCGTCCCATTGCTCGCGTTCGGCGGCGAAGCTGTTGCCGCCGGTTTCCACCACGCGCAATGCGGGCAACTTGAGGGCTGCCGCCACGGTGTCGAGGAAGCTGCCTTCCTCCCGACGCACATCGATGCCGCCGGGCTTGCTCTCATCGGGGCGCAGGGAGAAGGCGACGATCTGGCTGACCACTTCCGGGAAAATCGTCACCAGGTCGCGGTCGCAGAAGCTGAACACGGTGTCCAGATGCATGGCCGCGCGAGACTTCGGCAAACCGGCGACGATTACCCGCTCCACGGCCTTGTGCTGGAACAGGTTCAGCGCCAGTTGGCCGATGGCCTGGCGGGATGAGCGCTCGCCCATGCCTATCAGCACCACGCCGTTGCCGATAGGCATCACGTCGCCGCCTTCCAGGGTGGCGCTGCCGTGGTCCAGGTCCGGGTTGCCGTACCAGATCTGGAAGTCGGCGTCGGTGAACTCGGGATGGAACTTGTAGATGGCCGTTGCCAGCAGGGTTTCCTGGCGCCGCGCCGGCCAGTACATCGGGTTCAGGGTCACGCCGCCGTAGATCCAGCAGGTGGTGTCGCGGGTGAACTGGGTATTGGGCAACGGTGGCAGGATGAAGCTGGAGTGCCCGAGGAAGTCGCGGAACATCTGGATGGTCTTGCCACCGAAGCTGTCTGGCAGGTCGTCGGCCGAGACGCCGCCAATCAGGAACTCGGCGATATGGCGTGGCTCAAGGCTGCGCAGCCACGAACCGACTTCATTCACCAGGCCCAGGCCCACCGAGTTGGCGGTGATCTTGCGCTGCAGGATCCAGTCCAGGGCTTCTGGGATGGCGACGATATCGGTCAGCAGGTTGTGCATTTCCAGCACGTCGATGCCACGCTCGCGCATCTTGGTGACGAAATCGAAATGGTCGCGCTTGGCCTGGTTGACCCAGATCACGTCGTCGAACAGCAGCTCGTCGCAGTTGTTCGGGGTCAAGCGTTGATGGGCCAGGCCTGGGGAACACACCATGACTTTACGTAATTTACCGGCTTCGGAATGAACGCCGTACTTCACTTTTTCCGTGGTCATTACAAATCCTCCCGTTAAAACAGTCAGCCAGCTACAAGGTCAGGAAGCCGTCGTAGAGCCCATAGGCGGCCACGAGGGCGCCTGCGATCACTGCGGCGAAAATCAGCTTCTCGACAGAGGTGAAAACCGGTTTGCCCAATTCGCGCTTGGCCTTGGCGAACAGAATCGCGCCGGGGGCATAGAGCAGGGCGGAGAGCAGCAGGTACTTGATTCCGCCGGCATACAGCAGCCACACCGCGTAGATCAGGGCGATGGCGCCGATGATCAGATCCTTGCGCCGCTCGGCCGCGAAGCCTTCGTAGGTCTCGCCGCGCATCGCCAGCAGCACGGCGTAGGCCGCCGACCACAGGTACGGCACCAGGATCATCGAGGTGGCGAGGTAGATCAGTGACAGGTAAGTGCTGGCTGAGAACAGGGTGATGACCAAGAACAGCTGGACCATCGCGTTGGTCAGCCACAGGGCATTGGCCGGTACGTGGTTGGCGTTCTCCCGGCGCAGGAACTCGGGCATGGTGTGGTCCTTGGCGGCGGCGAACATGATCTCGGCGCACAGCAGCACCCAGGACAGCAGCGCGCCGAGCAGCGAGATGATCAGACCCACGCTGATCAGCACCGCGCCCCAGTGACCCACTACGTGCTCCAGCACGGCCGCCATGGAGGGGTTCTGCAGTTTTGCCAGTTCCGGCTGGGTCATGATCCCCAGCGACAAGACGTTCACCAGTACCAGGAACAACAACACGGTAATGAACCCGATCACCGTGGCCTTGCCCACGTCCGTGCGTTTCTCGGCGCGGGCGGAAAAAATGCTCGCGCCTTCAATGCCGATGAACACCCAGACGGTGACCAGCATCATCTTGCGCACCTGGTTCATCACGCTGCCCAGGTCCGGGTTGTTCACGCCCCAGATGTCGGCGGTGAAAATATCGAGACGGAACGCGAACAGCGCGATCAGCACGAACAACAGCAGCGGCACGACTTTGGCGACGGTGGTCACCAGGTTGATGAACGCCGCTTCCTTGATCCCTCGCAAGACCAGCCAATGCACGGCCCACAGCAGCACCGACGCACCGATCACCGCTGCGACGGTATTGCCCTCGCCAAAGATCGGGAAGAAGTAGCCCAGGGTGCTGAACAGCAACACGAAGTAGCCGACGTTGCCCAACCAGGCACTGATCCAGTAGCCCCACGCCGATGAGAAACCCATGTAGTCGCCGAATCCGGCCTTGGCGTAGGCGTAGACACCGCCGTCCAGATCGGGTTTGCGATTGGCCAGGGTCTGGAACACGAACGCGAGGGTCAGCATGCCCACTGCGGTGATTGCCCAGCCAATGAGAATGGCGCCGACATCGGCGCTGGCGGCCATGTTTTGCGGCAGGGAGAAGATTCCGCCGCCGATCATGGAGCCGACGACCAGTGCGACCAGGGCGCCGAGTCGGAGTTTTCCGGGGGTGTCAGACATGGCGAGACTCCAATGCTGCAGAAGAGAGTCACAGCCTAGGTCCATTCGCCGTCGGGTTAGCTGATCCAGATCAGGAGGGGGCGGATTACCAGTGGGCTCTATGGGCGCCGAGCTCGCTCGCCCCATAGGCCCACTGCAATGGCGAACCGGTTATCTTCAGGGGCACCTGCAACCGATGGGCCGGGCCCCAGGGCGTCTGTTCCACCAGCAGGCCCTGATCGTCGGGTGTCTCGGCAGGCAGCGCCGTGCTGGTGCCTGGGCCGTGCTCGATCAACAGCTTCGCCGTACGTGCCAGCGACAGGCGTGCCGATCCACCCTGGCCCTTCTCCAGGCGCCGGGACAACAGCACAATGGCGCTGGCTGCCATGAGGTAGCCGGTGCCATGGTCCAGGGCCTGTACGGGCAGCGGTGTCGGTTTGTCCGACGGTTTCCAGCCCATGCCGGCTTCGGCAATGCCGCTGCTCATCTGTACCAGGCTGTCGAAGCCACGACGGTGCTGCCACGGGCCACTCCAGCCGTAGGCATTGAGGCTGACATCGATCAGGCCCGGCGCCATCTGCCGGCGGGCTTCGGCGCCGTAGCCCAGCCGTTCCAGGGCATCGGCGCGGTAGCCGTGGAGGAGGATGTCGGCATCGCTCAGCAGCGCCTCGAACGTGGTTCGGTCGTCAGGTCGATGCAAGTCGAGGCGAGCACAGCGTTTGCCGAGGGTGACTTCCGGCACCACGCCGGGTTCGTTCCAGGTGGGCGGATCGATGCGCAGCACATCGGCCCCCAGGCCTGCGAGAAAACGACTGGCAATGGGACCGGCCAATACGCGGGTCAGGTCCAGCACCTTGAGGCCCGCCAGTGGTCGCGCCACGGAACCGAGCCAGAGTCCAGGTCGTGCCTCGACGGATTCAGCCAAATGCACCAGCGGCTCGGCGTTCACCGCCATGCCCTGGGGATGCGTCTGCCAGACCGGCCACGAGCGCATTTCGGCGGCGCAGCCACCGGCGTCCACCACGGCCTGTTCCAGTTCGACCTTGTTCCAGCCGGCCACTTTACTCGCCATGTCGTCGCGATCACGGCACGTGCCGAGGACTTTTTCCGCGGCAAGACGATGATGCGGTGCATTGGTGTGCAGGCGAATCCAGCCATCGGCGGTGGCGTAGTCGCCGGCCACCGGGTCCCACATCGGTGGCACGCTCCAGCCAATGGGGCGCAGGGAGGTGGAGAACCAGAACGAGGCCAGGCGCCGGTCGACTTCGACCGGCGGCAGCCGGCCGGTTTGCTGACGGATGAGTTCGGCGGTGGCCTGGCCGGCAACGGCGATGCTGGCGCAGGCCAGTCCGGTGACGTCGAACGCGGAGGGCAGGGCGCCTTCAGCGATGAAAGGAACCGGCGTTGTCGGCAACCCGAGTGCGGCTTGCATGGATGTGAGCAGGTCTGTCATCGAAGGCCCTCCGGAACGTGGGTTCGAGCATAGATCAAAATGCTTTGCGAGGGCGGGCGCGGTGTTTCAGGTACAACGCATTCCACATCAGGTTGTGGTAACCGTTCAGGCCAGTTCAGTTGTGTAAGCCCGCTCCAGCAACACGGTAAACCGGTTGAAGGCATCCAGCGCACCTTTGTCCGCCTCGGCTTCCTGCTGTTCGGTCAATGCCAGCCCGTCGAGAATCCGGGTGAAGGTTTTCCAGCCTTCGGCGCGACCGCCCGGCGGTTCGGCGAGGTGACGGGCGCCGAAGGTTTCGCTCATGCCCAGGGCCACGGCGCGTTTGATCAGGAACGCAGCGCCAAGCTTGGAACCCTCGGACACGAACAACCAGCCCAGGGCCTCGGCCTGGGTCGGGTTTTTCACGGCGCCGGCCACTGCCGCCGGCACTTCAGTGTCAAGGTCCGCCAGATCGGCCTTGGCCGCTTCGGCACGGCAGCGGGCCGGCAGGTCGGGAATCAGGGCGGACAGCTCCGGGTCGTTGTACAGATCCATCAGTTCCGACTGGAACAGGTACTGGGCGACGACGAAGCGAGCGAAGCTGGCCGGCGTTTCGAACGGCGCGTGGGCCTTGACCAGGGCGTCGAGCTTGCTGTGCGGTTCGTGGGTGATCTGGTTCAGGCGTTGGGAACGTTGGGGACTCATGAATATTCCTTTGAATGAAAGCAGGTACTCGGTTCCTTTGCAGGCGCAAGCGTTCGCCTGCAAAGGATTCGTCTGGCGGAGTGACCGGGTCAGATGTCCCAGATCAGATTCACCGCGAAATTGCGCCCCGGCGCGGTCAGGCGATCGAGGTTGGCGGGGTTCAGCACCGCTGCTTCGCCGACGCTGTCGTAGCCGCGCACGTTGTCCCACAGCCAGTATTTCTTGTCGGTCAGGTTGTAGAGCCCGCCACTGAGCGTGACGTCGTCGGTCACTTTGTAAAACCCGGTCAGGTCGAGGATGCCGAAGCCCGGTGTCTTGAACTGGCTGCTGACGCCATCGGGGGAGTTGAAGTTGCTGTCGTCGACGCGGTTCTTTTTCCGGACCAGGGTCCAGCTGAGCAGGGTGCCGTAATCGTCCTGGTCATAACCCAGGCCGAACACGCCGGTCAGCGGGTTGACGCTGTTGATCGGTTGGCCGGTGTCGTTGTTGCGACCGTAGGCATAGGCCACCGAACCCTGGGTATACAGGCCCTGCGGCGCGCCGAACACGTCCAGATTCAAGCGTCCCTTGACCTCGGCGCCCTTGATGGTGGCGTGCTTGATGTTGTTGCTCTGGAAGGTCAACTGATTGGCCCCCGGGGTGATTGCATCTTCGTTGATGAAGTCGCGGTACTTGTTGTAGAAGACGGCTACGTCGAACGAGCCGGCGTCGAAACGCCCCCGCAGGCCGGTCTCGTAGCTTTTGCTTTTTTCCGGCTCCAGGTCGGGGTTGGGTTCCACGCTGTAGCCGGCGTCGGGGTTGTCGAAGCGCCCGTACAGGGCCTTGGCGGTCGGTGTGCGGAACCCTTCGGCGTACTGGCCGTACCAGGTGTACTGGTCGGTGAAGGCGTAGGTCAGGCCGAACTTGGGCGAGACGCGATGCCAGGTCTTGTTGCTGTCACTGACTTCGCCGCCACCGGTGGGGTCAACGGTGCTGAGGAATGCCTCGGTGAGGTGCGGCTTGAGGCGGGTGTGGTCGTAGCGCAGGCCCGGGGTGAAGGTCCACTTCTCCCAACTGATCTGGTCCTGGGCGAACAGGCTATAGGTATTGATGGTCGGGTCCGGGAAGTCGCTGGCTTTTGCCAGCACGTCGCGGGTGCTGATGGCTCCTACAGTCGGACAGCCCACGCCGACCGCCAGGCAGACGCCATTGCCGCTGCGCGAGCCAGTGACTTTCTGCTGCTTGAGGGTGGTGCCATAGGTCAGCGCGTGGTCGGTCTGGGCGATGCTGAAGGCTTTTTCCAACTGCGCGTCGAAGATCCACTGTTTTTCTTCATAGAGGGTATTCCGGGTGCGCAACACCTGGCGGGTGATGGGGAAATAGAACTCGGCGGTGCTCTGGTCGGTCTTGGCGATCTGGTGGTTCAGGCTCCATTTCACGCGGTCGGCCAGCAGGCTGTCGAGGGCGAAACTGTGTTCCAGGCCGAAGCGCTCGCGACTGATGGTGTCGTTGCCGGTGCGCCACTGGTACATGCCACCAGGCAGCACGAAAGGGGGAATGGCCGGCTGGCCGTTGGCATAGGGGCCGCCATAGGCGCTTTTCAGATCGCTGTCGCGGTCGTCCTTGTACTTCTCGTAGACCAGCCCCAGGCGCGAATCTTCGTTGTAATTCCAGCCCAGTTTGGCCAGTACATTGTTGGCGCGTACGTCTTCCGGGTTGGCCGCGGTGCGCTCCAGGCCGGTGCCGTTGTGGCTGCCGTAGGATTCGGTTTCATGACCGTCGCGCTGGCTGTAGTGCAGCAGGCCATCGAATGCACCGCTGCGGCCGGCGACGGTGGCGGACTTGAGCCAGCTCTCGTCGGCGGAGCTGTAGCCGGTTTTCAGCCGGGCGCCGACGTCGTTGCCCGGCTTGATGATGTCGTCCGGGTCCAGGGTGAAGTAACTGACGGCACCGCCGATGGCATTGCTGCCGTACAGCACTGAGGCCGGGCCGCGCAGGATCTCCACGCGCTTGACGATTTCCGGGTCGACATAGTTGCGCTGGGTCTTGGCGTAGGGGCCGTTGAAGAAGCTGTCGGGGATTTCCACGCCGTCGACCTGAGTCAGGATCCGGTTACCGTCGATGCCGCGGATGTTATAGCCGCTGATACCGCCGCGCTGGCCGGCACCCCCCACTGAGACACCGGGTTCGTAACGCACCAGATCCTTGATGGTGTTGACGTTGTGACGGTCCAGCGCCTGGCGATCATGGACCGTGACGGTGCTGGGTACGCGGGTGATGGCTTGTTCCTGGCGGGTGGCGCTGATGGTCACCTGCTCCAGGTTCAGCACGCTGCCGGTGTCGTTCTTTACCAGGACAACGTTGTTGCTGCTCAGTTTGCGATAGCCGAGGTTGGTCCCCACCAACAGGCGCTCCAGAGCCTTTTCCGGCGATAGCGAACCGTTCACGCCGGGCGAGGCGACGCCTTCGGCCAGTTCGGCCGACAGACCCACCTGCCAACCCGTGACCGCGGTAAAGGCATTCAGGGCCGAAACGAGCGGTTGCTGGGCGATGGTGAAGGTGTAGTCGCCCATGTTGTGCGTCGACGATTGCGCGGCGGTGGCGGCCAGGGCGGCCGGGACGCTGCCGGCCATCAGGATGGCGGCGGTCAGCAATGACAACGTGCGGGTAGGGGCGAGGAACCGGCAAGTAAGGCGAGAGGACATCGATAGCGCTCCGTGTCGCATCTGTTATAGGTGCAGATCGGCATCTGTAGATGCGAATCAATTGCATTGGCTATAACGAGACGAACCAGCTCACGCTATCGAGTAAAAATAATGCTCATTCAGTTCAGGATGACCAGGGCTGGGAATTCCTGGACCCGTGCCGAGGTGATGTGGGCCAGCGAGCGCACCACGTCCAGCGGTTGGTCGAGGCGGTAATTGCCGGTCACCGTGATATGGGCCAACTGCTCGTTGCGATTGATGATCCAGCCGGGATAGTAGCGCTGCAGTTCGGCCAATACCTGGTCCAGCGGTCGATTTTCGAATACCAGCCGTCCCTGGACCCACGCCAGATCGGTGCCGGCATCGAGCCTAGCCGGGCGATCGAAGCCGTTGGGGCCGATGCGGATGCTTTGCCCGGCCGAGAGTCGTACATGGGTGTCGTTGCGGTTGGCCCGCAATTCCACATCGCCGCGCTGCACCTGGACTTGGGTGACGCCGTCGAGATAGCGCATCGCGAATGCAGTGTCGCTGACGCTGGCGATGACCGGGCCGGCTTCGATTTCCAGGGGCAGGCTGTGATTGCCCGGTACCTCGAAGAACGCTTCGCCCTTGTACAGCCGGGCCATGTGCCGTTGTCCGTTGAAAGTACTGGAGAAGGCTGAGTCGGTGTTGAGCAGAACTTTGGAACCATCCTCCAGTTGCAGGCGCTGGCGCTCGCCGACCACGGTCAGGTGATCGGCCTGGAAGCGCAGGGGCAGGTCGCTGAAATTGAACAGGCCCAGGAACAGCACGGCCGCTGTGGCCAGCGGTTTCCAGTGGCTACGCAAACGTGACAGCGCGGTGACCCTTGGCCGGGCCTGCAACTGGCGCGCACTTTCCAGTACCTGCGGGCCGTCCCAGATGGTCTGTGCCCTGACAAACGCTTCGCCATGGCGCGGATCGGCCGCCAACCAGTCCTGGAATTGCCGTGTCTGCTCCTGGCTGGGGTTCTCCAACAGGATCAGCCAGTCCAGCGCCTGCTCCATGGCATGGGCGGTGTCCGGGCGCGTCGTCGGCTCAGCGGCGCGGTGAGAGTCTGTCACGGTAAGACCTCGTCGTGGGCGGCAAGTGGCGCAGTTTACCGCTTGGGGCTTGTGGCTTGCAGCTAGCTATCGGCGTGACGCTCGGCCACGCCGATACAGATCGCCATGATCAGCTTCAGTTCCTTTTGCACGGTGCTCAGTGACACACCCAACCGTTCGGCGATGTCCTGGTAACCGTAACCCTGCAGGCGGTTGAGAATGAAGATCTGCTGCTGGCGCGGACTCAGCGCTTGCAGACTGGCGTTGAGCCGTTCGAGCATCTGCCCGGCGTGAGCGGCATCTTCGGCGCTGCCCTGAGGGGCGACCACATTGTTCACGACCTCCACCGGCACATCTTCCAGCAGCGTCCGGGACTGGATGCGCCGGGCGCGCAAATGATCCAGCGCCAGGTTGCGCGCGGTCTGGAAGACGAAGGGTTCGAGGTGATCGACCGTACGTTCGTTCAACGCACGGGTGACCCGCAGGTACGTTTCCTGAAGCAGGTCTTCGGCAGTGCTGGGGTTGTTGACCATTCGCTCCAGGGTGCGCAGCAGCGGTATGCGCTGGGCGAGGAAGACATGGTGAAAGTGCGATTGACTCACGGTAGGGCCCGATTCGGTTTGCCTAGATGATAATGCTTATCATCTAGGCAAATGGTCAAGCCTCGAATCAAGGGCCGCTCCCGAATCCTGTGGGAGCGGGCTGCTCGCGAAAGCGATTTCACATTCAACACCCATGTTGCCTGGCCCACCCTCTTCGCGAGCAAGCCCGCTCCCACAGAACGGCTCAGTCGTGTTCGTGGTTTACTCGGCGTTACACAACGCCAGGCAGTTATCCAGCATGCGGTTGGAGAAGCCCCACTCGTTGTCGTACCAGGCCAGTACCTTGAGCAGCTTGCCGCTGACCTTGGTGTGGTTGGCGTCGAAGATCGATGACAGCGGGTTGTGGTTGAAGTCACTGGAAACCAGCGGCAGGGTGTTGTAGCCGAGGATCTTGGAATGTTGACTGGCCTGACGCAGCAGGGCGTTGACTTCGTCGGCCGAGGTGTCGCGCTTGAGCTGCACGGTCAGGTCCACCAGGGACACGTTGATCACTGGCACGCGCACGGCCATGCCGGTCAGCTTGCCTGCCAGTTCCGGCAGCACCAGGCCCACCGCTTCGGCGGCGCCGGTCTTGCTCGGGATCATGTTCTGGGTGGCCGAACGGGCGCGGTACGGGTCGCTGTGGTAGACGTCGGTCAGGTTCTGGTCGTTGGTGTAGGCATGGATGGTGGTCATCAGGCCGCTTTCGATGCCCAGCTCGCGGTGCAGCACCTGGGCCACCGGGGCCAGGCAGTTGGTAGTGCACGACGCGTTGGAAATGATCTGGTGGGACTGGCGCAGGATGTCGTGGTTAACGCCATACACCACGGTGGCGTCGGCGCCCTTGGCCGGGGCCGAGATGATCACCTTGCGGGCGCCGGCGCTGATGTGCGCGGCGGCCTTGGCGCGGTCGGTGAACAGGCCGGTGCATTCGAACACCACGTCGATCTTCTCGGCGGCCCAGGGCAGTTCGGCCGGGTTGCGGATGGCGCTGACCGAAATGCGGTCGCCATTGACCGTCAGGCTTTCATGATCGTGCTGTACATCGGCATCGAATGTGCCGTGAACGGTGTCGTACTTGAGCAGGTGAGCATTGATTGCACTGTCGCCCAGGTCGTTGATCGCGACGATCTGCAAGTCGCGGCGGTAGCCTTGGGTATACAGTGCACGGAGGACGTTGCGGCCGATGCGGCCAAAACCATTGATTGCGATTCGAAGAGTCATTAACTGCGCCGCCGTCGATTTGTTGTTGGAATTACAAGATTATTCGCATAAAAATAGAAAACAAGCCTTTTTGATGGCAATATTTTGTTTTATCTACAACGAGTGACCTGAATCAACTGGTCCGAGTGGTCATCAAACCGTCCGTCGCCCAACGCGCCGAGGGGTTTTGACCAGCATAGACAATCAGGTCGCCACACCCGTTAGCCTGGAGTTCTACACATGCATCCCCGCGTACTTGAGGTCACCGAACGGCTTATCGCCCGCAGCCGCGCCACGCGCGAGGCCTACCTTGCATTGATTCGCGGTGCAGCCAGCGACGGGCCGATGCGCGGCAAGTTGCAGTGCGCCAACTTCGCCCACGGTGTGGCCGGTTGCGGCAGTGAAGACAAGCACCACTTGCGGATGATGAACGCCGCCAACATCGCCATCGTGTCTTCCTACAACGACATGCTGTCGGCCCATCAGCCCTACGAAACCTTCCCGGAACAGATCAAGAAAGCCCTGCGCGAGATCGGCTCGGTCGGCCAGTTCGCCGGCGGCACGCCGGCGATGTGCGATGGCGTGACCCAGGGCGAGGCCGGGATGGAACTGAGTCTGCCGAGCCGCGAAGTGATTGCCCTGTCCACGGCGGTGGCGTTGTCCCACAACATGTTCGACGGCGCGCTGATGCTGGGCATCTGCGACAAGATCGTGCCGGGCCTGATGATGGGCGCGCTGCGCTTCGGCCACTTGCCGACGATTTTCGTGCCCGGCGGGCCGATGGTTTCGGGCATTTCCAACAAGGAAAAAGCCGACGTGCGCCAGCGCTACGCCGAAGGCAAGGCCACCCGCGAGGAGCTGCTGGAATCGGAGATGAAGTCTTACCACAGCCCCGGCACCTGTACCTTCTACGGCACCGCCAACACCAACCAGTTGCTGATGGAAGTGATGGGCCTGCATTTGCCGGGCGCTTCGTTCGTCAACCCGAACACGCCGTTGCGCGATGCGCTGACCCGCGAAGCGGCGTTCCAGGTCACGCGTCTGACCAAGCAAAGCGGTAACTTCATGCCCATCGGCGAAATCGTCGACGAGCGGGCGCTGGTCAATTCCATCGTTGCGCTGCACGCCACCGGCGGTTCCACCAACCACACCCTGCACATGCCGGCCATCGCCATGGCGGCGGGCATCCAGCTGACCTGGCAGGACATGGCCGACCTCTCCGAGGTGGTGCCGACCCTCAGCCACGTCTACCCGAACGGCAAGGCCGACATCAACCATTTCCAGGCGGCGGGGGGCATGTCGTTCCTGATCCGCGAACTGCTGGAAGCCGGTCTGCTCCACGAGGATGTCAACACCGTGCTCGGCCGCGGCCTGAGCCGCTATACCCAGGAGCCGTTCCTGGAGGATGGCAAGCTGGTGTGGCGCGATGGTCCGATCGAAAGCCTCGATGAAAATATCCTGCGTCCGGTGGCTCGGGCGTTCTCTCCCGAAGGCGGCCTGCGCGTGATGGAAGGCAACCTGGGGCGCGGCGTGATGAAAGTTTCGGCGGTGGCCCTGGAAAACCAGATCGTCGAAGCGCCGGCCATGGTGTTCCAGGATCAGCAGGACCTGGCGGATGCGTTCAAGGCCGGGTTGCTGGAGAAGGATTTTGTCGCGGTCATGCGCTTCCAGGGCCCGCGCTCCAATGGCATGCCGGAACTGCACAAGATGACGCCGTTCCTGGGTGTGCTGCAGGATCGTGGGTTCAAGGTGGCGCTGGTAACCGACGGGCGGATGTCCGGCGCATCGGGGAAGATCCCGGCGGCGATCCACGTCAGCCCCGAAGCCTATGTCGGTGGCGCGTTGGCTCGGGTGCAGGAGGGGGATATCATCCGCGTCGATGGCGTCAAAGGCACCCTGGAACTGAAGGTGGACGCCGAGGAATTCGCCGCACGCGAACCTGCCAAGGGCCTGTTGGGCAACAACATCGGCACCGGTCGCGAGCTGTTCGGCTTCATGCGCATGGCGTTCAGCTCGGCAGAGCAGGGCGCCAGCGCCTTCACTTCTGCCCTGGAGACGCTTAATTGAAACTGGCTTTGGTCGGTGACATCGGTGGGACCAACGCACGCTTTGCGCTGTGGAAAAACGACACCCTGGAAAACATCCAGGTGCTGGCGACGGCGGATTACGCCTGCCCGGAAGATGCGATCCAGGTGTACCTGAGCGGCCTGGGCCTGAAGCCGGGCGCCATCGGTTCGGTGTGCCTGTCGGTGGCCGGTCCCGTGAGCGGCGATGAGTTTCGTTTTACCAACAATCACTGGCGCCTGAGTAACCTGGCGTTCTGCCGGACCCTGCAGGTGGAGAAGCTGTTGCTGGTCAACGATTTCTCGGCCATGGCCCTGGGCATGACCCGTTTGCGTCCCGACGAATATCGGGTCGTGTGCGAAGGCACCCCGGAACCGATGCGTCCGGCGGTGGTGATCGGGCCGGGCACCGGGCTGGGCGTCGGCACGCTGCTGGACCTGGGTGAGGGCCGTTTCGCCGCGTTGCCGGGGGAGGGCGGCCACGTCGACCTGCCCCTGAGCAGCCCGCGGGAAACCCAACTGTGGCAGCACATCTACAACGAGATCGGCCACGTCAGCGCCGAAACCGCCTTGAGCGGCAGCGGTTTGCCTCGGGTGTACCGGGCCATTTGCGCAGTGGACGGCCATGTGCCGGTACTCGATACCCCCGAATCCATTACCGCGGCCGGCCTGGCCGGCGACCCCATCGCCCTGGAAGTGCTCGAGCAGTTCTGCCGCTGGCTGGGGCGCGTGGCTGGCAACAACGTATTGACGTTGGGCGGACGCGGCGGTGTCTACATCGTCGGTGGCGTGGTTCCGCGCTTTGCCGATTTCTTTCTCGAAAGCGGTTTCGCCCGTTGCTTCGCCGACAAGGGCTGCATGAGCGATTACTTCAAGGGGATTCCGGTCTGGTTGGTCACCGCACCGTACTCTGGCCTGATGGGGGCTGGGGTGGCCTTGGAGCAGTCCGCACAAGTTTAAGATTTGAAATGCAATCCCCTGTGGGAGCGGGCTTGCTCGCGAAAGCGGTGTTTCATTCAACATTTTCGTCGACTGACACGCCGCTTTCGCGAGCAAGCCCGCTCCCACAAGGGGTTGCGGTGTTTATAGATCCGGCTCATCAGGCATAATCCGCCCCAACCCAAACAACAAGGATGAGGCCCCGTGAGTTCAGTGAACAAATCGATTTTGTTGGTCGACGACGACCAGGAGATTCGCGAGCTGCTGGACACTTACCTCAGCCGTGCGGGATTCCAGGTGCGGACTACCCCCGATGGAGCCGGGTTTCGCCAGGCGCTGAACGAAGCGCCGAGCGACCTGGTGATCCTCGACGTGATGCTGCCCGACGAGGACGGTTTCAGTCTGTGCCGTTGGGTTCGCCAGCACCCGCGCCAGGCCCATGTGCCGATCATCATGCTCACCGCCAGCTCCGACGAAGCCGACCGTGTCATCGGCCTGGAGCTGGGGGCCGACGACTACCTGGGCAAGCCGTTCAGCCCGCGGGAGCTCCAGGCGCGCATCAAGGCCTTGCTGCGGCGGGCCCAGTTCGGACAGGAGCGTGGGGGCAGCGAAGTGTTGGCCTTCGACGAGTGGCGGCTGGACATGGTCAGCCATCGGCTGTTTCACGCTGACGGGGAAGAGGTGATCCTTTCCGGTGCCGATTTTGCCCTGCTCAAGTTGTTCCTCGATCACCCCCAGGAAATCCTCGACCGCGACACCATCGGCAACGCGACCCGCGGCCGGGAGTTGATGCCGCTGGACCGGATCGTCGACATGGCGGTCAGTCGGCTGCGCCAGCGTCTGCGCGATACCGACAAACCGCCACGGCTGATCCGTACGGTGCGCGGCAGCGGTTATCAATTGGCGGCCAATGTGGTTGCCAGCAATGGTCACTGACTGGCTTCGGAAACTCGCCCGACGGCTGCCGGTGCCCCGTTCGTTGTTGGGACGGATGCTGCTGCTGACCCTGTTGGTGGTGTTGTTCGCCCAGACCTTGTCCAGCCTGATCTGGGTGTCGCAACTGCGCGCCACTCAGCTTGAGGGCCTGGTGACCAGCGCCCGCAGCCTCGCTCATTCGATGACCGCCAGTGTCAGTTATTTGCGTTCGCTGCCGGTCGCGTACCGGCCGCTGGTGCTGGACCAGTTGCGCAGCATGGGCGGAACGCGGTTTGTCGTCACGCTCAACGACAAACCCCTGGGCATGGATGTCCTGCCCGTTACACCGCGTAAACTGGCGGTGCTCCAGGCGGTGGACGAGGTGCTGCGACGCTCCCTGGGCAATAACGCCGATATTTCCGTCAAGTTTGTCAGCCCCGAAGACCTGCGGATCTTCAATGGTGGACTCAAGCTCGATGAGTTGCCCCGTTCATGGGCTCATTACGCCCTGACCCTTGAGCCGGTGAACCCGCCGGTACTGGTCACGCAAATTCAGATGGCGCCGGGTGAATGGCTGTACATCGCTTCGCTGCTACCCGAACCCTACACCAGTCTCGAAGAGCAAGACCTGCCCAAGCAGCAGGTCGGCTTTATCGTGCTCACCAGCAGTCTGTTGCTGTTGTTCATCGGCTTGCTGGTGCATTGGCAGAGCCGGCCCCTCAAGCGCTTGGCCCGGGCGGCGCGGAACATGTCGTTGGGCGCTGAAGTGGAGCCGGTGCCCGAGGGCGGCGGCAGCGAAGTGGTAGAGGTGGGGCGGGCTTTCAATGCCATGCGCGAGCGCATCAGCCGTTACCTGACCGAACGCAGCCAATTGTTCAGCGCCATTTCCCACGACTTGCGGACACCCATCACGCGCCTGCGGCTGCGGGTCGAACTGCTGGAGGACGAGAACCTGCAAGCCAAGTTCGGCCGTGACCTGGACGAGCTGGAACTGCTGGTCAAGGGCGCGCTGCAGTGTGTGAAGGACACCGATATCCACGAGAACATCGAACCGGTGGACCTCAACCATGTGCTCGATTGCCTGGTGGAACCTTACGTGGCACCCAACGGCAACGGTCGCGTCACCCAGGATGGCCGGGCGCTGGCGCCGTATCCCGGCAAGCCGCTGGCCCTCAAGCGCTGCATTGGTAACCTGATCGACAACGCGCTGAAATACGGGCAGAACGCCCACCTGCACATCGATGACGATGAAACCGCATTCATCCTGCACGTCGACGACGAGGGGCCGGGTGTACCGGAGCAGCGCCTGGAACAAGTCTTTGAACCACACTTCCGCCTGGCCGGGCAACAGCAGGGCTATGGTCTGGGCCTGGGCATCGCCCGCAACATTGCCCATAGCCATGGTGGCGAGGTGAGCTTGCAGAATCTGCGCGAAGGGGGGTTGCGAGTGACATTGCAGTTGCCGCGCAGTGCTGATTGATCACGCCGCGTTATCGTTCATCGCGAGCCTGCTCGCGATGACGTCAGTAGCCTCACCACTCTTCTCAGGTAAATGTCACAAGACGGTGACATAACTCCCCCCTTTCGTTACCTGCCCGCACCGACCCCTTGTTTAGACTCCCTGCGTCAAAACAACAAAAAAGGTATTCCCGATGGACACCTTCCAACCGGCTTTCAGCAGTTGGCTGAACGCTCCTGCCCACCAGCAATGGCTCGCCGCCGAAGGCTTGCGGCTGCTGGCATTCGCCAGAGCGTCGAGGCTGCCGGTCGGCTTCGGCAACCTTGACGAACTGGGCCGTTTGCCGGCCGGGGCCCAGGCCGAAACCATGAACACCGCACGCATGACCCACAGCTTCGCCATGGCCCACATCCAGGGCCTGCCAGGCTTCGCCGAGCTGGTGGATCACGGCATCGAGGCCCTCAGCGGCCCGCTGCGGGACGCCGAGCACGGCGGTTGGTTCGCCACTGCGCAACCCACCGAGGACAACGCCGGCAAAGCCGCTTATCTCCACGCGTTCGTCGCCCTGGCTGCCAGTTCAGCCGTGGTGGCCCGGCGTCCCGGCGCCCAAGCGTTGATGGACGAAGCCGTGCGGGTCATCGACGAGCATTTCTGGAGCGAGGAGGAGGGCGCCCTGCGCGAATCCTTTTCCCGTGACTGGCGTGACGAAGAGGCCTATCGCGGCGCCAACAGCAACATGCACGCCACTGAGGCCTTTCTTGCTCTGGCCGATGCCACTGATGACCCCCGCTGGCTGGCCCGTGCGCTGCGTATCGTCGAACGGGTGATCCATGGCCATGCCGCCGCCAACGACTACCTGGTGGTGGAACATTTCGACCGCGACTGGCAACCGCTGCGCGAATACAACCACGACAACCCCGCTGATGGCTTCCGGCCCTACGGCACCACGCCCGGCCATGGTTTCGAGTGGGCGCGCCTGCTGTTGCACCTCGAAGCGGCGCGGGTGCGGATCGGCATGCTGACCCCGGGTTGGCTGGTCCAGGACGCGCAAAAACTCTTCGAACGGAACTGCCGCCACGGCTGGGAGGTCGATGGTGCGCCCGGCATTGTCTACACGCTGGACTGGGATAATCGCGCCGTGGTCCGCCATCGGCTGCATTGGGTGCATGCCGAAGCGGCCGCCGCTGCCAGTGCCTTGCTCAAACGGACCGATGAAGCTCAATACGAAACCTGGTACCGATGCTTCTGGGAGTTCTGTGAGCGCCATTTCATCGACCGTTGCAACGGCAGCTGGCACCACGAGCTCGATCCACAGAACCGCCCAAGCGCCGATATCTGGCCGGGGAAGCCGGACCTGTATCACGCCTGGCAGGCGGTACTGATTCCGCGACTGCCCCTGGCGCCCAGCATGGCGTCGGCCCTGGCGGAATATTCCAGCCTGGTCGCTGTGTAACCGTGTCGTGACATAGACGCATCCCTTCGTTACCTGCGAAGGGATTTCCCCTGATTAGAATCCATGCAGCGCAAGCATCAGACTTGCATGCATAACAACAAGAAAGGTACTCAGATGAACGCGATCAATCGCCTCGCCGTTGCTGTTTCCATTGCCTCGTTGTTCCCCCTCAGTGCTTTTGCCGCCGACTCGAAAGGGACGGTCGAAGTGGTGCATTGGTGGACCTCGGGTGGTGAGAAGGCGGCTGTAGATGTCCTGAAGGCCCAGGTCGAGAAAGACGGCTTCACCTGGAAAGACGGTGCCGTCGCAGGTGGCGGTGGCGCCACGGCCATGACCGTGCTGAAAAGCCGCGCGGTGGCCGGCAACCCGCCAGGCGTTGCCCAGATCAAAGGTCCGGACATTCAGGAGTGGGCATCTACAGGCCTGCTTGACAGCGACGTCCTGAAGGACGTTGCCAAGCAAGAGAAGTGGGATTCGCTGCTCGACAAGAAAGTCTCCGACACCGTCAAGTACGAGGGTGATTACGTCGCCGTGCCGGTGAACATCCACCGCGTCAACTGGCTGTGGATCAACCCTGAAGTCTTCAAGAAGGCCGGCATCGAAAAAGCGCCGACCACCCTCCAGGAATTCTACGCCGCCGGCGACAAACTCAAGGCAGCGGGCTTCATTCCCCTGGCCCATGGCGGCCAGCCTTGGCAGGACAGCACGGTGTTCGAAGCCGTGGTGCTGTCGGTCATGGGCCCCAAGGGCTACCAGAAGGCCTTGGTCGAGTTGGACAAGGACGCTCTGACTGGGGCTGACATGATCGAGGCGCTGACACAGCTGAAGAAAGTCGCGACCTACATGGACGCGGACGGCAAGGGCCAGGACTGGAACCTGGAAGCGGCCAAGGTCATCAACGGCAAGGCCGGCATGCAGATCATGGGCGACTGGGCCAAGAGCGAGTGGACCGCTGCCAAGAAAGTCGCCGGCAAGGATTACGAATGCGTAGCCTTCCCGGGCACCGACAAGGCCTTCACTTACAACATCGACTCCCTTGCGGTGTTCAAGCAGAAGGACAAGGGCACTTCGGCCGGTCAGGAGGATATCGCCAAGGTCGTCCTGGGTGAAAACTTCCAGAAGGTCTTCAGCATCAACAAGGGTTCGATCCCGGTGCGTAACGACATGCTCAAGGACATGGCCAAGCACGGTTTCGACTCCTGTGCCCAGACCGCGGCCAAGGACTTCCTGGCGGACGCCCAGACCGGCGGCCTGCAACCGAGCATGGCGCACAACATGGCGACCACGCTGGCTGTACAAGGCGCGTTCTTTGACGTGGTGACCAACTATATCAACGACCCGAAAGCCGACCCGGCCGATGCTGCGAAGAAGCTTGGCGCGGCGGTTCAGTCGGCGAAGTAAACGGGTAGCAACGCTGTCCCTGTGGGAGCGGGCCTGTGGGAGCAAAGCTTGCTCGCGATGAACATAACGCGGTCCGTCGAAAGACTGAGGCGCCTTCATCGCGAGCAAGCTCGGCTCCCACACAAGCGGCTCCCACAAGGGATGCCACTGTAGTTTTTCAAGTACTGGATCTTCCCATGAGTTCTGTTGCTGTGTTCAGCAAAGCCTCGCCGTTCGATGCACTGCAACGCTGGCTGCCAAAACTGGTGCTGGCACCCAGCATGTTCATCGTCCTGGTGGGCTTTTACGGCTACATCCTGTGGACGTTTCTCCTGTCGTTCACCAATTCGACTTTTCTTCCGACCTACAAATGGGTCGGCCTGGCGCAGTACGCGCGGCTGTTCGATAACGACCGCTGGTGGGTGGCGAGCAAGAACCTGGCCGTTTTCGGCGGACTGTTCATCGGCATCACACTGGTCATTGGCGTGTTGCTGGCGGTATTGCTCGATCAGCGCATCCGCCGCGAAGGTTTCATCCGCACCATCTACCTGTACCCGATGGCGCTCTCCATGATCGTCACCGGTACTGCCTGGAAGTGGCTGCTCAACCCAGGTATGGGCCTGGACAAGCTGCTGCGTGACTGGGGCTGGGAGGGCTTTCGCCTGGATTGGCTGATCGACCCGGACCGCGTGGTGTATTGCCTGGTGATCGCGGCCGTGTGGCAGGCCTCGGGCTTCATCATGGCGATGTTCCTTGCCGGCTTGCGGGGTGTCGACCAGTCGATCATCCGTGCAGCGCAGATCGATGGCGCGAGCATGCCCACGATCTACTGGAAAGTGGTGCTGCCGAGCCTGCGTCCGGTGTTCTTCAGCGCCGTGATGATCCTGGCGCACATCGCAATCAAGAGTTTCGACCTGGTGGCGGCGATGACGGCCGGTGGCCCCGGCTACTCGTCCGATCTGCCTGCCATGTTCATGTATTCGTTCACCTTCAGTCGTGGCCAGATGGGCATGGGCTCGGCCAGTGCGATCCTGATGCTCGGTGCGATCCTCGCGATCATCGTGCCTTACCTGTATTCCGAGCTGAGGACCAAGCGCCATGACTAGTCTCGTCGCCAAACCGGGTATCAGCCTGAGTCGCATCGCGATCCATGCAGTGCTGATCCTCGCCGTACTGCTTTACCTGGTGCCGCTGGTGGTCATGTTGCTGACCAGCTTCAAGACGCCGGAAGACATCAGCACCGGCAACCTGCTCAGCTGGCCGACCGTGGTCAGTGGCATCGGCTGGGCCAAGGCCTGGGCCACGGTGAACGGTTACTTCTGGAACTCGATCATGATCACCGTTCCGGCGGTGCTGATCTCCACCGCCATCGGTGCGTTGAATGGCTACGTGCTGTCGATGTGGCGTTTCCGTGGTTCGCAGCTGTTCTTCGGCCTGTTGCTGTTCGGCTGCTTCCTGCCGTTCCAGACCGTGCTGCTACCGGCTTCGTTCACCCTCGGCAAGATGGGGCTGGCCAGCACCACCACCGGCCTGGTGATCGTACACGTGGTGTATGGCCTGGCGTTCACCACGCTGTTCTTCCGCAACTACTACGTCAGCATTCCCGATGCGCTGGTGAAGGCGGCGCGCTTGGACGGTGCGGGCTTTTTCACGATCTTCCGCAGGATCATCCTGCCGATGTCGACGCCGATCATCATGGTCTGCCTGATCTGGCAGTTCACGCAGATCTGGAACGACTTCCTGTTCGGCGTGGTGTTCTCCAGCGGCGATTCGCAGCCCATCACGGTGGCGCTGAACAACCTGGTCAACACCAGCACCGGGGCCAAGGAATATAACGTGGACATGGCGGCGGCGATGATCGCCGGGCTGCCGACCCTGCTGGTCTATGTGGTCGCAGGCAAGTATTTCGTGCGCGGGCTGACGGCCGGCGCGGTCAAGGGGTAATCATGGCAACGCTCGAACTTCGCAATGTAAACAAGACCTACGGCGCCGGCCTGCCCGACACCCTGAAGAACATCGAACTGTCCATCAAGGACGGTGAGTTCCTGATCCTCGTCGGCCCTTCGGGTTGCGGCAAGTCGACCTTGATGAACTGCATCGCCGGCCTGGAGACCATTACCGGCGGCGCGATCATGATCGGTGACCAGGATGTCAGCGGCATGAGTCCCAAGGATCGCGACATCGCCATGGTGTTCCAGTCCTACGCGCTGTACCCGACCATGAGTGTGCGCGAGAACATCGAATTCGGCCTGAAGATCCGCAAGATGCCGCAGTCGGCCATCGACGAAGAAGTGGCCCGGGTCGCCAAGCTGTTGCAGATCGAACACCTGCTCAACCGCAAGCCCGGCCAGCTCTCCGGCGGCCAGCAACAGCGCGTGGCCATGGGCCGTGCGCTGGCGCGGCGACCGAAGATCTACCTGTTCGACGAACCGCTCTCCAACCTCGACGCCAAGCTGCGGGTCGAGATGCGCACTGAAATGAAACTGATGCATCAGCGCCTCAAGACCACCACGGTCTACGTAACCCACGACCAGATCGAAGCCATGACCCTGGGCGACAAGGTGGCGGTGATGAAGGACGGGATCATCCAGCAGTTCGGCACGCCGAAGGAGATCTACAACAACCCGGCCAACCAGTTCGTGGCGAGTTTCATCGGTTCGCCGCCGATGAACTTCATCCCGTTGCGCCTGCAACGCAAGGACGGTCGCCTGCTGGCTTTGCTCGACAGCGGCCAGGCCCGTTGCGAGCTGCCGCTGGGCATGCAGGACGCCGGTCTGGAGGATCGCGAAGTGATCCTGGGCCTGCGTCCGGAGCAGATCGCGCTGGCGGGTAGCGAGCCGAATGGCCTGCCGACCATTCGCGCCGAAGTCCAGGTCACCGAGCCCACCGGCCCCGATACCCTGGTATTTGTCAGTCTAAATGACACCAAGGTTTGCTGTCGCCTGGCTCCGGACGTGGCTCCACAGGCCGGGGAAACAATGACGCTTCAGTTTGACCCTCAAAAAGTATTACTATTTGATGCGCAGACCGGTGAACGCCTGGGGGTAACTGCTCAGCCACAAGGCGATACCCGCACGGCGAACGTTGCGCAGTTCAAGGGTCGATGAGAGATCAATGCGGGAGCGAGCAAGCCTGCTCCCACAGGAGTATGCGGTGGGTGGGAAACCGTCCACCGCAATCGTTGTAAACCGCGTTAGAAAAAATAAAAACAGTCAATAACAATAAAGACGAGGGAAGTAGGGATGAAGAAGAAAAACAACGCCCAGCTTATCTGCCAGTTGTCAGCCGTTGCGGCGATGATGCTGGTGGGTAGCGCACAGGCTGACGAAGCGTTCAGCGCCAATTCGAAGTGGATGACGGGTGACTGGGGCGGCGAGCGGACCCGGCTGCTTGAGCAAGGTATCGACATCAAGGCCGATTACGTCGGCGAAATGGGCGCCAATCTCCATGGCGGCTACAACGACGACAAGACCGCGCGCTGGTCGGGCCAGTTTGGCCTGGGCGTAGCGCTCGATCTTGAAAAGCTGGCAGGTTGGGACGACACGGAAGCCAAGATCCAATTCACTCGCCGGGACGGTCGCAACATTTCCAACGACCGTATCGGTGATCCACGTGCCGGTACCCTCAGTTCTTCCCAGGAAGTCTGGGGTCGTGGGCAAACCACCCGTCTGACCCAGTTGTGGATCAAGCAGAAGTACTTCGACAGCAAACTGGACGTCAAGGCCGGTTACTACGGCGTGGGTGAAGACTTCAACACCTTCCCTTGCGAGTTTCAGAACCTGGCGTTCTGCGGTTCGCAAGCAGGCAACTGGGCGACCAACATCTGGTACAACTGGCCAATCATGCAGGCGGCCATCCGGTTCAAGTACAACATCACGCCTGAACTTTATGCACAGATCGGCGCCTACAACCAGAACCCTTCGCAACTGGAAAACAACAACCGCTACAAGCTCAGCGGCAGCGGCACTGAAGGTACGCTGATTCCGGTGGAGTTGGTCTGGTCGCCTAAACTCAATAACCTGCCGGGCGAATACCGCGTGGGTTACTACAAGAGCACGGCCAAGGCCGATGACGTACGCGAGGACGAAAACGGCAACGATGCCGCGACCACCGGTCTCGCCTATCGCAGCCACAGCAGCAAGCATGGCTACTGGCTCGTGGTGCAGCAGCAGCTCACCACCCACAATGGCGATGCTTCCCGCGGCCTGAACATCGCGGCCAACGCGACTTTCCACGACAAGGACACCAACGTCGTCGACAACTACCAGTCGCTGATGTTCGTGTACAAGGGGCCGTTCGACGCACGTCCGAAAGATGACGTCGGCATCGGCTTCTCCCGTATCCATGTCAACGATGACGTGAAGAAAAACGCCGAGCTGACCAACGTGGCCAACGGTGTCACGGACTACGACGATCCGCTGTTCTCGCCGTTGCGCAACACCGAGTACAACTATGAAATCAACTACGGCTTCCATGTCACCAACTGGCTGACCGTTCGTCCCAACCTGCAATACGTCACTCACCCGGGCGGTGTCGATGAAGTCGATAACGCACTGGTGGCCGGCCTGAAAATTCAGTCGGTGTTCTAACGCTGTTGCGATAAGCTCCTCTCTATGTGCGCATATTTGCGGACGGCCAAGGCTGTCCGCTTTTTTTTGTGAAGCACTTGGCTGAAACAGCACCCTGTGGGGCAAGGGGATACATCCCCTCGCCACCGCAACGCGCTTCACCCGGTTGTCCGGTTGAGAGTTCAATGATTTCCAGGAATGCGGCACATGCATGAGCATCCGCTACAACGCTTTTTCAGATCCTTGCGCGAGCGCCCGGTGTTTGCGTGGGAGCGCTATCGCCAGCGCGATGTGCTGGTGATCGATCATCCGCTGTGCCAGGCGGTGTTCAGTCGCCAGGGTGCGCAGTTGTTGCATTTCCAGCCTCGTGGCCAGAAGCCGTGGCTGTGGTGCGCGTCCAAATGGCCGCAAGTCGGCGCGATACGGGGCGGAGTGCCAGTGTGCTGGCCCTGGTATGGCCGCCATCCGAGCGAGAACGCCTGGCCGTCCCATGGTTGGGCGCGCTTGATCGATTGGAAGTTGATGGACAGCCGCAGCGACGATGACGGCGTGCACCTGCACTGGCAGTTACAGCTGTGCGATTGGCAAGTCGACCTGCATGCAGACCTGGGCGAGCGCATGGAATTGCGCTTGAGCACCGAGCATCAGGACAGCCTGCCCTGTCAGTTGAGCCAGGCGTTGCACGCTTATTGGCGTATTGGTGACGTCGGTGAGGTAGCGCTGTCTGGGCTCGATGGCGCGCAGGGTTACGACCATCTGAGCCGCGCGGTTTGTCGGCAGGAAGGCGAGTTGCGGATCGAAGGCGGCTGTCAGCGTGTGTTCCAGCACGAAGGGGAGTTGCAGCTCAAGGACCGTGCCTGGCAGCGCCAATTGTGCATCGACACAGGCGACGGTACCGACACGGTGGTGTGGCATCCCGGTGCCCGGCCGTTGTTGGGGGTGAGTTGGGATGAAGTCAATGAGTTCGTGTGCGTCGAGGCGGCCAGTGGCGGCACGGACAGCCTATGCCTGGCGCCGGGGGAGCGGGCGCATTTGAGCTTGCAGGCGCGGGTGGGGGCTTGATTCAGGATTTGTAGTGTTGCTACCGCTCTCTTCGCGAGCAAGCCCGCTCCCACATTTGAAATGCATTCCCTTGTGGGAGCGGGCTTGCTCGCGAAGAGGGATTAACAGACGCCAAAGCTCCTGAGCCGCATCAATTGAACTCATCCCCCACCGGATACCGGCTCGCATTCAGGCTTTCCTTGATCTTGCGCAGATGCGGCTGGAAATCCACGCCACGGCGCAGGGTCATGCCGGTGGCGAGTACATCCAGCACGGTGAGCTGGATGATGCGCGAAGTCATCGGCATGTAGATATCGGTGTCTTCGGGTAACGGAATGTTCAGGCTCAGGGTGCTGGCCTTGGCCAAGGGTGAATTTTCGGCGGTCAGGCCCAGCACCGAAGCGCCGTTTTCCCGGGCAATGCGGGCCACTTCCACCAGTTCACGGGTGCGACCGGTGTAGGAAATGATCACGAACAGCTCGCCAGTATGGGCTACCGACGCGATCATGCGTTGCATCAGCACGTCGGCATGGGCGGTCACCGCCAGGTTGAAGCGGAAAAACTTGTGCTGGGCGTCCAGCGCCACCGGGGCCGAGGCGCCGAGACCGAAGAAGTGGATCTGCCGGGCCTGGATCAACAGGTCCACGGCACGGCTGATCAAATTTGGATCGAGTGCCTGGCAGGCGCTGTCCAACGAGGCAATGGCACTGCCGAATATTTTCTGGGTATAGGCTTGCGGATTGTCGTCGGCTTCTACTGCACGACTGACGTAAGCCGCGCCACTGGCCAGGCTTTGCGCCAGCTGCAGCTTAAGTTCCGGGTAACCGCTGACGCCGAACGAGCGGCAGAAACGGTTTACCGTGGGTTCGCTCACCGACGCGGCCTGGGCGAGGGCGGCAATGCTGAAGCGGGTGGCCTGCTGTGGGTTGAGCAGGATCACCTCGGCCACCTTGCGCTCGGCCTTGTTGAGGTCTTCAAGGCGACTCTGGATCTGCTCCAGGAGATTTCGCACGCGGTCCATAAAAGATTCCTAGGAAAGACGGGTCTTTGATACGACCCTTTGTGGTGGCCTATCCTACTGTTGGCTCCGGCGGACCACCACTCGGAATCAGTATTTTCGGAAAATGTTGTGGTTATTACTACATTTTTCCTTGAGTGATGCCTTGAAAAAAGGTATTTGTAGCTTAACTTGATAAAAGAACAAACATCATGCCTCCGATTACGGTTGAACCGTGCACCTTTGCCTTGTTCGGCGCGCTGGGCGATCTGGCCCTGCGCAAGCTGTTCCCCGCCCTCTACCAACTCGATGCGGCGGGCCTGCTGCACGAGGACACGCGGATCCTCGCCCTGGCGCGGGAACCGGGTAGCGAGCAGCAGCATCTGGCGTTCATCGGCACTGAATTGCGCCGCTACGTGGGCGACAAGGACCTGAGCGAAACCGTCGTCGAGCGCTTCATGGCACGATTGACCTACCTGCACGTGGATTTCCTCAAGGCTGACGATTACGTCGCCCTGGCCGAGCAGGCCGGTTCCGCCCAACAAGTCATCGCTTATTTCGCCACGCCGGCGGCGGTGTACGGCGCGATCTGCGAGAACCTGGCGAAGGTCGGCCTGAGCGAAAACACCCGTGTCGTGCTGGAGAAACCCATCGGCTCGGACCTGGAATCGTCGCGCAAGGTCAACGATGCCGTGGCGCAGTTTTTCCCGGAGAACCGTACCTATCGCATCGACCACTACCTGGGCAAGGAAACCGTACAGAACCTGATCGCGCTGCGGTTCGCCAACAGCCTGTTCGAAACCCAGTGGAACCAGAATTACATTTCCCACGTGGAAATCACCGTGGCCGAGAAAGTCGGCATCGAAGGCCGCTGGGGCTATTTCGACAAGGCCGGTCAACTGCGGGACATGATCCAGAACCACCTGTTGCAGCTGTTATGCCTGATCGCCATGGACCCGCCGGCCGACCTGTCCGCCGACAGCATCCGTGACGAGAAGGTCAAGGTGCTCAAGGCCCTGGCGCCCATCAGCCCGGAAGGCCTGACCACCCAAGTGGTGCGCGGTCAGTACATCGCCGGTCACAGCGAGGGCAAGGCGGTGCCTGGCTACCTCGAAGAACCCAATTCCAATACCCAGAGCGACACCGAAACCTTCGTCGCCCTGCGCGCCGACATTCGCAACTGGCGCTGGGCCGGCGTTCCGTTCTACCTGCGTACCGGCAAGCGCATGCCGCAAAAGCTTTCGCAGATCGTCATCCACTTCAAGGAACCTTCCCACTACATTTTTGCTCCCGAGCAGCGTCTGCAGATCAGCAACAAACTGATCATCCGCCTGCAACCGGACGAGGGGATTTCCCTGCGGGTGATGACCAAGGAGCAAGGCCTGGACAAGGGCATGCAATTGCGCAGCGGTCCGTTGCAACTCAATTTTTCCGACACCTGGCGCAGCGCACGGATTCCCGATGCGTATGAGCGGCTGTTGCTGGAAGTCATGAACGGCAATCAGAACCTGTTTGTCCGTAAAGATGAAATCGAAGCCGCGTGGACGTGGTGTGACCAGTTGATCGCTGGATGGAAGAAATCCGGTGATGCGCCCAAGCCGTATGCGGCCGGGTCCTGGGGGCCGATGAGCTCTATCGCACTGATCACGCGGGACGGGAGGTCATGGTATGGCGATATCTGAACTGAAACTGCCCCAGGGCGTCAGCGCCCTTGAATTCAAGAGCCCGGTGCTGCTGGCCGAAGGGTTGGCGTTGAAAGTGGCCGAGCAATTGCGCGAAGCGATCCAGGCACGTGGTGCGGCAACCCTGGTGGTGTCCGGCGGTCGTAGCCCGGTGGCGTTTTTCCAAAGCCTGGCCAAGCAGGCGCTGGATTGGTCGAAAGTGGTGGTGAGCCTGGCCGACGAACGTTGGGTACCGGTCGAGCACGCCGACAGCAACGCCGGCTTGCTCAAGCGTTACCTGTTGCAGGGGGCCGCAGCCAAGGCTCAGTTCCTGAGTCTCTACAGCGCCAGCGCCAACCTGGAGGCGGCTGCCGAACAGGCGGATCGCTTGCTGGCCGAGTTGCCGCCCATCGACGTGCTGGTATTGGGCATGGGGGATGACGGGCACACCGCTTCCCTGTTTCCCGACAGCCCGAACCTGGCCGAAGCCCTGGACCGCAAAGGATCCCGTCGTTGCTGGCCGATGCTGGCACCGACCGTGCCGCACCAGCGTCTGACCATGAGCCGCGCCTTGCTGGCTTCGGCGAAGCACAAGGTGCTGTCGATTTCCGGTCAATCGAAGTTGACCACCCTGAACACCGCGGTGGCCGGTGACAATGTCGCCGAGATGCCGATCCGTGCGTTTCTGCAACCTACGTTAGAGATTTACTGGTGCCCATGAACCAAGGATCAGCCGCTATGAAAAACCCATCCCCGACCGTTTCCATGGCGGACAAAGTTACCCTGATCGACAACCTCTGCGCCAAGGCGCGGATCCTGCCGGTGATTACCATTGCCCGTGAACAGGACATCCTGCCGCTGGCCGATGCGTTGGCCGCCGGTGGCCTGACGGCGCTGGAAGTGACCTTGCGCTCCCAGTATGGCCTCAAGGCCATTCAGGTCCTGCGCGAGCAGCGCCCGGAGCTGGTGACCGGCGCTGGCACCGTGCTCGATCGCCACATGCTGGCGGCTGCCGAAGCGGCCGGCTCGCAGTTCATCGTGACCCCGGGCATCACCCGCGATCTGCTCGAAGCCAGCGTCCAGAGCCCGATCCCGTTGCTGCCGGGCATCAGCAACGCATCCGGCATCATGGAAGGCTATGGCCTGGGCTATCGCCGCTTCAAGTTGTTCCCGGCGGAAGTCAGCGGCGGCGTCGCGGCCCTCAAGGCGCTGGGCGGTCCGTTCGGCGAAGTGAAATTCTGCCCTACCGGCGGTGTGGGGCCGGCCAATATCAAGAGCTACATGGCGTTGAAGAACGTGATGTGCGTGGGCGGTAGCTGGATGCTCGATCCCGAGTGGATCAAGAACGGCGACTGGGCCCGCATCCAGGAATGCACCGCCGAAGCCCTGGCGCTGCTGGACTGAATCCGACCGAATTTCGTTGGGTGTATCTACGGCTTTACGGTGCGCTTGGTCGGCGCACCGTTTTTTTTTGCCCTGAGTTTTGCTTGAGTTCGCCCTGAAAAAACGCTGTGGAAGCAACCGCTACGTATGGCTCAGCTCGATCAGGGCCTGGGTCAGCCGCTCGATGTCGCTGGCCAGCGTGATCAACCCCGGCGTGATACGGATGCAGGGTCCAACATGGGTGTTGCGTACCACCGTGAAGATTCCGTAATCGTTGAGCAATCGATCGGCCATCGCCTGCTGGTCTGTCCGAGCGGTAAAGCGCATGGAAGTGATGCCGCAGTAGAGTCGCCGGTCATCCGGAGTCATCACCTCGATGCCCGGTAGGTCACGCACGGCACTCACCCACAAGTCACGCAAGTAGGCGAGCCGTGCGCCCTTGGCCGGAGCGCCACCCAGGGCATGGTGTTCTTCGAATACCAGGGGCAGGGTCATCAGGGCCGGAATGTTGGGCGTGCTGTGGGGTGTGCGGGAGCGAATGTCGCTCAACGGATGACTGGCATCGCCCATGTCCGGGTCGATGTCGGCCAGCCGCTGTGGGGCGATATACAGGAAGCCGAGGGCCAGCGGGCCACCGATCCATTTCTGCAAATTGAAGCCGGCGAACGGGATCCCCAGTTTCTTCAGATCGAAGTCGATCTGCCCCAGGGCATGGGCGCCGTCGAGAATGATGTCGACGCCGAATTCCCGCGCCGTTTCGGCAATGGCCTGGACCGGCATGACCAGCCCGGTCAGGTGATTGACGTAGGTCAGCGTCATCAGCTTCAGGCGCGGGTAGCGGATGAAGGCTTCGCGATAGGTCCCTACCAGACTCTCGAAACTGGCGGGGTGCTGGTGGACCAGTTCGATCACTTCCACGCCACGCTGGCGGGCCAGCCAACGCATGGCGTCCCTGACCGATGGGTACTCCAGGTCGCATATCAGCATCTGATCGCCTGGCACCAGGCCGTTATAGTTGCGGATCAAGGAGTGGAGGGCGTCGACCGCGCTACGGACCAGCGCCACGGTTTGCGGGGCGACATCGATCAGCTCCGCGACCTGACGGCGAATCGCCTCGCCATGTTCACGGTCGAAATGCTGGCGCACATAGACCGAGTTGCTGCGGTTGATGAATTCGATGTTGCGCTGGTATTCCTCCACCACCGTCCGCGACATGCGGCCGAAGTAGCCGTTCTCCAGGTTCAACGGCCCATCGGGGTCAACATCGTAGCGGCCGACAAAGGTCTGCCAGAAAGCTTCATCGTGGGCGCGCAGCGTATTCTCGGGCATGGTGGGGCTCAGTCATGGATGGGGCTTGGGTTTGCCGTGTTTGAGGCGCAGGGGATCGAGCAGCTCGGAAAGACCGTTGTGATCGATTTCCTGCATCAATGCCAGCAAGCCACCCAGTTCTCCGTGCGGAAAGCCTTCGCGGGCGAACCAGTTGAGGTATGGACCGGGCAGGTCGGCCAGGATTCTGCCCTTGTATTTGCCAAAGGGCATCTGGCGCGTAACCAGCAGTTCGAGGGTTTCCGGATTCATGGCAAATGTCTTGATTCAACAGCCTTGAAAAATACAGGCATTCTGCATGCAGGCCAAATGACAGATCATGCAAATAACGCGGATACAGTTGGCTGGTTATAAATTAACTATTTGATTTTTAATGGATTTGAGTTTTGATTTGACCTGGCATGGCCGATGCAACATTCCTTGCAGGTTTTTTATTCACCAGCAAAGGAACTGAAAAATGACCGATATGAACAAAGAAGCCATTTCCGTCCTCAACGACCTGATCCAAACCAGCAAGGACGGTCAGGAAGGTTTCAAGACCTGTGCTGAAGATATCAAGCACCCCGAACTCAAGGCTCTGTTCGTTCAGCGCGCCGCCGATTGCGCCACTGCTGCGTCTGAGCTTCAAGCCGCTGTTCGCTCCCTGGGCGGAGATCCGGAAACCTCCACCAGCGTGGCCGGTGACTTGCACCGCCGTTGGGTCGATGTGAAGTCGATGTTCACCGGCAAGGATGAAGAGGCGGTGCTCAACGAGGCCGAGCGTGGCGAAGACCATGCGAAGAAGGCCTATCAGGAAGCGCTTGAAAAGATCAACAAGCACAATCTGGTCGGGATTCGTGACCTGGTAGAGCGCCAGTATCACGGCGTGCAACGCAACCATGATCAGGTCAAGGCCCTGCGTAATCGGGCGAAAGCCAGCTGAGTACGCTTCTTGACCAAAAAACGCCAGCTAGTCTGGCGTTTTTTTGTGGTTGCGATTGCGCCACGGCGTTTGCCTCCGGATACGTAAAAGTGTGTTGCCCGATTCTGGGGTAATTGCCTATGGACTCAAGTAGATAGCTAGCTAATAATTGCGCTCTCCCTGCATTTGTCGTTGCGACTATTGTTACTGCAATCCTCGAAGAGTTTCTTGCGTGCCCATTACTTTGCAGGCCTTGTTTGCCCCCGACCGCCTCGCTGTGCAATTCGCCATCAAAACCGTGCTCGGTGGTGGGCTAGCGCTATGGCTGGCTCTGCGCTGGGGCCTGGAGCAGCCGTCATGGGCGCTGATGACCGCGTTCATCGTGGCTCAGCCCTTGTCCGGTATGGTGGTGCAGAAGGGACTGGCGCGTTTGCTCGGCACCTTGGTGGGAACGGTCATGTCAGTGGTGTTCATGGGGCTGTTCGCCCAGGCGCCATGGTTGTTCCTTCTAGCGCTGGCACTATGGCTGGGGCTGTGCACGGCCTGCTCCACGTTGCTGCGCAGCGCTTGGTCCTATTCGTTCGTACTGGCCGGCTACACGGTGGCGATCATCGCCTTGCCGGCCATTTCCCATCCATTGACCGTGTTCGACCAAGCGGTGGCGCGCTGCACCGAGATCAGTCTGGGCATTGTCTGTGCGACGGCGACCAGCGCCTTGCTGTGGCCGTTACGGGTCGAGCGGCAACTGGCGGATCAGGCCCGTGCCGCCTGGCAAAGTGGGATGCAGGCCGCCCGTGCCACCTTGGCCGGCGACGCCCAGGCGCGAAAAGGCTTGTTGGAAATCCTCGGCAAAATCGTCGCCGTGGACGCCCAGCGTGAACATGCCTGGTTCGAAGGCCGCCTCGGCCGTCAGCGTGCCCGGGCCATCAGCGGCTTGAGCCAGAAGCTGCTGATGCTGTTGCGTATATCCCGTTCGGTGCGCCGGCAATGGAAGCAGCTCGAGCCGCAGGAAGCCGAGGCCTTGAAGCCTTGGATGGACGATGTGCAACACGCCCTCGCCGCCGACAGCGCAACGCTGCACGCCTTGCGGCCCAGGGTGTTGGACGCCTCCCATGATCCAGAGATCAGCTCGGCGCAAAGCTATTGCCTGGCCCGCTTCGCCTTGTTGCTCGATACCGCCCTGGCTGCCTGCGCTGCGCTATCGGCGGTGCAGGAGGGCAGGGAGGCGGCGGATCCGCCACGTACCCTCACGCCGCACCGTGACCTGTCCCTGGCGATGGTGTTCGGCGCCCGCAGCGCCCTGGCGTTTCTCGCCGTGAGCTGTTTCTGGCTGGCGACGGCCTGGCCCGCCGCATCGGGTGCGCTGTTACTCACCTGCGTGGTGTGCAGCCTGTTTGCCAGTCGCGAAAACGGTGCGCAGATCGGCCTGAGTTTCCTGCGGGGCATCCTGCTGGCCGTGCCGACGGCCTTCGTGGTTGGCGAGATCGTGCTGCCGCAGTGGAGCAGTTTCGCGATGCTCTGCATGGCCATGGGCGTGCCGCTGTTCCTGGGGGCGCTGGGCATGGCCAAGCCGCCGATTTTCGCCACGGCCACCTCGTTCGTTCTGCACTTTATCGTGCTGGTGTCGCCGCTCAATACCATGAAGTACGACGTTGCCGCGTTCTTCAATAATGCTCAGGCCATGATGATCGGCGTGGGGGCGGCGGTGCTGGCGTTCAATCTGTTGATCTTGCGCGATCCTGCCTGGCACAGCCGTCGACTGCTGAAGGCGACGCTCGACGACCTGGTGCGCCTGACCCATCGCAACCTGCGCGGCGCCGAGAGCTGGTTCGGTGGACGCATGGCCGACCGGTTGCTGCAGCTGGCGCGGCATTATCCTGAGCTGCCGGTACCGGCACGCAGCCGTTGGGATGATGGGTTGTTGGGCCTGGACATCGGTGATGAGTTGTTGCACCTGCGCCTGAGCCTGGCTGTTGCCCAGGTGCCCGATCACTTGGCGCAGAAGCGTTATTTCGACGCGTTGGAGCGGGTGCTCGAACGGGGCCCCAACGGTGAGCAGGCCGAGGCATTGGCTCCGGCGAGCGCCGAGTTCCTGAAGGTGCTGTCGGCGCAGCCGCCGGGCGATGCGTTGAAGTTGGCCCAGGGCGCGGTGGTGCAATTGCAAAACAGCTGGCGTGCCTGGTGCCGCCAGCACGAACCTGAACGACGGGAGCACAGCCATGGGCTTGCGTGAATGGTCGATCGGCGGGGTGTTGCTCAGCCCGTTTCTGATTTATGTCGTGCTGGCTCTGCTGGTGACCGGTGCCTTGCGCCTGTTGCTCAGCCTCGTGCCGGCCGGGCGCTGGATCTGGCATGAGGCGCTGTTCGACTGCGCCTTGTATGTCTGCGTCCTGACTGTCATTACAGTGGTCCTCGGGCCGTTATAAGGAGTTGAATATGCGGACCTCCGTACGCGTCGCCGTCACGTTGAGCGTGGTGGCGGTGGCCATCTTCGCCGGCTTTCATCTGTGGCAATACTACATGCTCACCCCCTGGACCCGGGATGCGCGGATCCGCGCCGACGTGGTGGTGATTGCCCCTGATGTATCGGGCTGGGTGCGCGAACTCAAGGCTGTGGACAACCAGCAGGTCAAGGCGGGCGACCTTTTATTGAGCATCGACCGCGAGCGGTTCGAGGCTGCAGTGGAGAAGGCCCGGGCCGTGGTCCAGACCCGTCAGCAGCAACTGAGCTTGCGCGAACACGAAGCCAGTCGCCGCGCCGCCCTTGGACCCCAGGCCATCAGCGCCGAGCTGCGGGAAAACGCCCAGATCAATGCGGGCATCGCCCGGGGCGAACTGCGCGAAGCCCAGGCCGAAGCCAAGGTCGCCGAGCTAAACCTGGCCCGCAGCCAGGTGCTGGCCCCACGCAGCGGCCACATCACCAACCTGCGGTTGGCCGAAGGCAACTACGTGAACGCCGGGCAGCCGGTCATGGCGCTGATCGACGACTCGACGTTTTATGTCCAGGCTTATTTCGAAGAAACCAAACTGCCGAGGATCCGCGTGGGCGATCCGGTCAAGGTCTGGTTGATGAGCGCCGACCATGCGCTGGAGGGACACGTGGAAAGCATCAGCCGCGGCATCACCGACCGCAACACCAACCCCGATACCCAGTTGCTGGCCGAGGTTGAGCCGACCTTCAACTGGGTGCGCCTGGCCCAGCGGATTCCAGTGCGGATCAAGCTGGACAAGGTGCCGGACGGGGTCAGCCTCAGTGCAGGCATGACCGCGAGTGTGCAGGTGCAGGACGGTGCCCGCTGATTGGCCTGTGGGAACAAAACCGGGAGTCTGTGGGAGCAAAGCTTGCTCGCGATACAGGCGACACGGTTCAACTTCAGGACAGTATCATCGTTCATCGCGAGCAAGCCTTGCGCCCACAGGTGCGTGCATCATCAGCCGATGCTGATGGCCGGCAAAGTCGGCAAGGTCACGGTCTGCTGTTTGCGCGGCGCAAGGATTTCGGCCTCGCCATCGACCACCAGCTCGTCGCGCTGGTTGAACACGCGGGTGGCGATGCGCACGCGGAACTTTGGCAATTTTTCCAGAATTTCCAGGCGCACGGTCAGGGTGTCGCCGATTTTCACCGGTTTCTGAAAGCTCATCTGCTGGCCGATGTAGATGGTGCCCGGCCCAGGCAATTCGCAAGCCACCGCCGCGCTGATCAGTGCACCGCTGAACATGCCGTGGGCGATGCGTTCCTTGAACATGCTCGCCGCCGCGAACTCGGCGTCCAGGTGCACCGGGTTGTGGTCGCCCGACATCGCTGCGAACAGCTGGATGTCACGCTCTTCGACGGTCTTGCTGTAGCTGGCAGTCTGGCCCACTTCGAGGGCTTCGTAAGGGATGTTGGTAACCTGGGTCATCTGTCTCAAATCCTGTAACGGGTAAAAAGGAGAAACGCAGCCAGCGGGCCGCGTCAAGAACACTACTCGCTTCGTGGCGGCCGTTTGTGGCTCAACGCCTGGGCGATCCAGGCAAGCACGTCGGTCGTCACTTCATCGCGGTTGGTTTCGTTGAACAATTCGTGCCGGGCCTGCGGGTAAATCTTCAATTGCAAGTGCCGGTTGCCAGCGTCGCACAGGGCATCGGCCAGATCCTTGAGACGCTTGCCTTCGCTCACCGGATCACATTCGCCGCCAATAACCATCAGCGGCAGGCCCGGATCGATCTGGGCGAGATTGGACGCTTTGCTGATTTGCTGCAATCCGCCGAGCAGATCCACCCATAGCTGGTTGGTGCAACGAAAGCCGCACAGTGGGTCCTGAACGTATTTGTCCACTTCGACCGGGTCGCGACTGAGCCAATCGAAGGCCGTACGCGTCGGTTTGAATGCCTTGTTGAAACTGCCGAACGACAGCCACTCGATCAAGGCGCTGCGCCCGGTGGCACCCTGGCGCCAGCGTTCGAAACGGGCGATCTGGCGAGCGGCGCGATAAAGCGTCACCGGTTGAAAGTTGGAACCGCTGAGAATCGCCCCATGCAGGCTTGCACTGTGATGCAGCAGGTAAGCCTGGGCGATATAGCTGCCCATACTGTGCCCCAGCAGCAGGATGGGGGTCTCGGGATGTTGCTGGCCGATGTGCTGATTGAGACTGGCCAGGTCGCCCACCACTTTAGCCCAACCGTCATGGTCGGCGTAATGGCCCAGGATCGCGTTCTCGGCGGTGCGGCCGTGGCCGCGCAGGTCCGGGGCGTAGACGCCATAGTCTTCGTTGCACAGCGCCTGGGCCAGGCGTGCGTAGCGGCCACTGTGTTCGGCCATCCCATGGGCCACCATGATCACCGCCCGGGGCGCGCTTTCGGGCAGCCACTGATTGACGAACAGGCGGCTGTGGTCGGTCGTGGTCAGCCAGAACGTTTCATGAATCATGACGATTCCTTTGCAGGGGAGCATGCGCGCTGTTGCTGCATTGTATAGCCCATCCGTTGCGTTCCGCCTGATCAGGCCATGCGAAGGCAGCAAGATTCACACAATCTATGACACAAATTGCCGTATTTGCCTGATTGGCCAGAGCTGCTAGTGTCCCAAGAGCTCCGCTTCTCGCACAGCTCGGAGGCGGCCCGGGACAGTTCAGGTAAAGAGGACAAAAACAATGCAGCCTGATTTCTGGAATGACAAACGCCCGGCCGGCGTGCCCTCCGACATTGACGTGGGGGCCTACAAGTCGGTCATCGAGGTGTTCGAGCGTTCCTGCAAGAAATTCGCCGATCGCCCGGCGTTCAGCAACATGGGCGTGACCCTGACCTATGCCGAGCTGGAGCGCTACAGCGCGGCATTCGCCGGCTACCTGCAAACCCACACTGACCTGGCCCCCGGCGATCGCATCGCGGTGCAGATGCCCAATGTTCTGCAATACCCGATCGCCGTGTTCGGGGCCATGCGCGCCGGGCTGATCGTGGTCAACACCAACCCGCTGTACACCCCACGGGAGATGCGCCATCAGTTCAAGGATTCCGGTGCCCGGGCGCTGGTGTACATGAACCTGTTCGGCAGCAAAGTCCAGGAAGTGCTGCCCGACACGGACCTGCAATACCTGATCGAAGCGAAGATGGGCGACCTGATGCCCACCGCCAAGGGCTGGCTGGTCAACACCGTGGTGCGCAAGGTCAAGAAGATGGTCCCGGACTATTCGCTGCCCCAGGCCATTTCTTTCAAGAGCGCTTTGCGCCTGGGGCGCGGCCAGGCCATCCGGCCACTGAACGTCAGCCTCGATGACATCGCGGTGCTGCAATACACTGGCGGCACGACCGGGCTGGCGAAGGGCGCGATGCTGACCCACGGCAACCTGGTGGCCAACATGCAACAGGCCAGGGCGTGCCTGGGGCAGTTCGGCGACGATGGTCATCCGCTGCTGCGCGAAGGCCAGGAAGTGATGATCGCGCCATTGCCGCTGTACCACATCTATGCCTTTACAGCGAATTGCATGTGCATGATGGTCACCGGCAACCACAACGTATTGATCACCAATCCGCGAGACATCGGTGGCTTCATCAAGGAGCTGAAGAACTGGCGGTTCTCGCTGCTGCTGGGCCTGAACACGTTGTTTGTGGCACTGATGGACCATCCGGACTTCAGGACCGTGGATTTTTCCCATCTCAAGGTCACCAATTCTGGCGGTACCGCTCTGGTCAAGGCCACCGCCGAACGCTGGAAGCAACTTACCGGTTGCAGCATTACCGAAGGCTACGGTCTGACCGAAACATCGCCGGTGGCGAGTGCCAATCCCTACGGTAACAAGTCCCGGCTGGGTACGGTGGGGCTCCCGGTGCCGGGCACGCTGATGAAAGTGATCAACGACGACGGCGTCGAACAACCCTTGGGCGAGCGCGGCGAGCTGTGCATCAAGGGCCCGCAGATCATGAAGGGCTACTGGAACAAGCCCGAAGCCACCGCTGAAGTAATGGACAGCGAGGGTTGGTTCAAATCCGGCGACATCGCCGTGATCGACCCGGACGGTTTCGTGCGCATCGTCGACCGCAAGAAGGACATGATCATCGTCTCGGGTTTCAACGTGTACCCCAACGAAATCGAAGACGTGGTCATGGCTCACCCGAAGGTCGCTAACTGCGCGGTGATCGGTGTACCGGACGAGCGTTCGGGGGAGGCGGTGAAGCTGTTCGTGGTGGCTCGCGAGGCAGGTGTAAGCGTTGAAGAACTCAAGGCTTACTGCAAGGAGAACTTCACCGGTTACAAGATACCCAAGCACATCGTCTTGCGAGAGTCCCTGCCCATGACGCCGGTGGGCAAGATCCTGCGGCGGGAGTTGCGGGATATCGCCTGACTTGGGAGTTTCATAAAACGTGTGGGAGCGGGCTTGCTCGCGAATGCAGTGTGTCAGTCGACTTTCATTGCCTGACACACTGCATTCGCGAGCA
>NZ_LHVL01000019.1:0-31634 GCF_001269775.1 Pseudomonas sp. Pf153
AAAAGAATGGCCCCCGGTATCTAACCAAGAAAGGCGATCCAGAGATAAGGCGCTTAGCTCACATCGCTGCGATGACGGCCTCTCGCTCGCCTAGATGGAAACCCTTCTACGAGTCATACCTGGCAAGAGGCTTTTCAAAAACTCAGGCATTGGTGGTGCTTGCCCGTAAGCTCTGCCGAGTTGCATTCGCTCTGATGAAAAATCAGAGCGAATACCAGCCGAAGCCGATGTTGCAGGGTTGCCCTGCAACATAGAATCTCCCACAGAGAGCCTGAGCCCCCTGTGGGAGCGGGCTTGCTCGCGAAGTTCTTAAAAGGCTTTCAAGCGCTGCGCCAATTGAGGATCAGCAAGGTCACCACCCCCGCCACGATTCCCCAGAACGCCGAACCGATGGAAAACAGGGTCAACCCCGACGCTGTGACCATGAAGGTGATCAGCGCCGCTTCCCGTTCCCTGGCTTCGCTCATGGCGATGCTCAAACCGTTGATAATCGATCCGAACAACGCCAGCGCCGCGATGGACAGCACCAGTTCCTTGGGCAGCGCCGCGAACAATGCCGCCAGCGTCGCGCCGAAGACCCCGGCGATGCCGTAGAAAACCCCGCACCAGACCGCCGCCGTATAACGCTTGTTGCGGTCCTCGTGAGCGTGTGGCCCGGTGCAGATCGCTGCGCTGATGGCCGCCAGGTTGATTCCGTGGGAGCCAAAAGGCGCCAGCAGCAAGGAGGCGATGCCGGTGCTGGTGATCAGCGGCGAGGCCGGTACGTGGTAGCCGTCGGCCCGCAGGACCGCGATGCCCGGCATGTTCTGGGAGGTCATGGCCACCACGAACAGGGGGAGACCGATGCTGATGGTGGCCGCCAGGGAAAAGTGCGGCGTGGTCCAGACCGGCGTCGCGACTTCCAGGGCAAAGCCGCTGAAGTCCAGCAGACCCATCAGGCCTGACAGTGCGGTGCCGATCAACAGCGCCGCGAGCACGGCGTAGCGGGGCGACAATCGCTTGAAGATCAGATAGGTGAAGAACATACCCAGCACCAGGCCGGTGCGATGCTGCGCAGCGACGAAAATCTCACTGCCGATCTTGAACAGGATCCCGGCCAGCAATGCCGCCGCCAGCGATGCCGGAATGCGCTTGACCAGCCGTTCGAAGCTGCCGGTCAGGCCGCAGATCGTCACGAGCACTGCGCAGGTGATGTAGGCACCGATGGCTTCGCCATAACTCACACCGCCCAGGCTGGTGATCAACAACGCCGCGCCGGGCGTCGACCAGGCGATGGTGATCGGCGTGCGGTAGCGCAACGACAGCCCGATGGAACACACCGCCATGCCGATGGAAATCGCCCAGATCCAGGATGAAATCTGACCACTGGTCAAGCCGGCGGCCTGGCCGGCCTGGAACATCAGCACCAGGGAACTGGTGTAGCCGGTCATCATGGCGATGAACCCGGCGACGATGGCCGAGGGTGAAGTATCGGCCAATGGACGAAGTGGCGCGGTCGTGACTTCGGTCATGGTGGGCGGTGATCCTTGTTATAGATTGAGTGCCTGTAGGAGCAAGGCTTGCCCGCGATCCAGGCGATTCGGTCTGTCAGAGAACTGCGTGATCGTTCATCGCGGGCAAGCCGTGCTCCCACAAGCTTTGCCCACAGCAGTTGCCACAGGTTCGAGGGTTTAAGCCTAAACTCAACGCAGTGGGCGATTGCGATACAGCCATGCCCGCAAACGGCCGTACAGTCGTGTTGCCATCAGAGGTTGTGTACAATCGCCGTGATTTTTACGCGATACTTGCCAGCGACCTGCTGTGCCGTATTACAGTCACGGTCAATTCGCCGCAGTTTTCCCGACTCGAGTGCCCATGAACGAACAGTTGCAACCCCTCAAGAAACAACCGCGAGCAGGCAAAGCCGGCCGCAGCGGAACCCAGGACGATATTGTCTATGCGCATATTTTCGAGGCCATCCTCGAACAGCGCCTGGCGCCCGGCACAAAGTTGAGCGAAGAGGCACTGGGGGAGATTTTCGGAGTCAGCCGCACGATCATCCGTCGTGCGCTGTCACGCCTGGCCCATGAAGGCGTGGTGCTGCTGCGGCCCAATCGCGGCGCCGTCGTCGCCAGCCCGAGTGTCGAAGAAGCTCGCCAGGTATTCATGGCCCGGCGTCTGGTGGAGCGGGCGATCACTGAACTGGCGGTGCAGCACGCCACCGCCGAGCAATTGGCTGAGTTGCGCCAGATGGTCAGCGACGAACGCGACAGCTTTTCCCGTGGCGACCGTGGCGCCGGTATCCGCCTGTCGGGCGAGTTCCACCTCAAACTGGCCGAAGCGGCGAAGAACGCTCCGCTGATCAGCTTCCAGCGCAGCCTGGTGTCCCAGACCTCGCTGATCATCGCCCAGTACGAAAGTGGCAACCGCTCCCACTGCTCCTACGACGAACACACCCAGTTGATCGACGCCATCGAAGCCCGGGACGCCACCCTGGCGGTGGACCTGATGATGCACCACATGGATCACATCGACAGCAAGCTCAACCTCGACGAGGAAGGCGCTTCCGATGACTTGCATGCGGTGTTCTCGCATTTGATGCAGAGCAAGAAGCCGGGGCGGTCGACCGCTAAGCTCTGAGTGAATCAGTGATGCTGAATCGCGCCCTTCGCGAGCAAGCCCGCTCCCACATTCGACCGCGTTGTTAAGCTATACGCCGAACAAATGTGGGAGCGGGCTTGCTCGCGAAAGCGGTCTGACAGACGAAAAAACTCTACCGTTGATGCACCAACCGCCCCGCCGCGTAGGTCTGCGCCACCGTCCGGTCATCCCCCAGGGTCATCAGCACGAACAACCGCTCGGCAATGTCTTGCGCCTGCTTGAGCCGATAGCTCAGCAGCGGCGTGGCGTGGTAGTCCAGCACCAGGAAATCCGCGTCGGTGCCCGGCTGCAAGGTGCCGATCTTGTCTTCCAGGCGCAGGGCCCGGGCACCGCCCAGGGTGGCCAGGTACAGGGATTTGAACGGGCTCAGCCGCGCGCCTTGCAACTGCATCACTTTGTAGGCTTCATTCAGGGTCTGCAGCAGCGAAAAGCTGGTGCCGGCGCCGACATCGGTGCCCAACCCCACATTCACTTTGTGTTTCTCCGCCATCGGCAGATTGAACAGGCCGCTGCCCAGGAACAGGTTCGAGGTTGGGCAGAACGCGATGGCCGAACCGGTTTCGGCCAGGCGTGCGCATTCATCGTCACACAGATGCACGCCGTGGGCGAACACTGAGCGCTCGCCGAGCAGTTGATAATGGTCGTAGACGTCCAGATAGCCTTTGCGCTCGGGGAACAGTTCCTTGACCCACTGCACTTCCTGAAGGTTTTCGCTGATGTGGGTCTGCATGTACAGATCCGGGTATTCCTGCAGCAGTTGACCGGCCAGGGTCAGTTGCTCCGGAGTGCTGGTCGGCGCGAAGCGGGGGGTGACGGCGTAATGCAGGCGACCCTTTGCGTGCCAGCGCTCGATCAGCGCCTTGCTCTCGATATAGCTGGATTCGGCCGTGTCGGTCAGGTAGTCCGGGGCGTTGCGGTCCATCATCACCTTGCCGGCGATCATCCGCAGGTCGAGTTTATCGGCCACTTCAAAAAACGCATTCACCGATTGCGGATGCACGCTGCCGAACACCAGGGCGGTGGTGGTGCCGTTGCGCAGCAGCTCCTTGACGAAGATATCGGCTACGGCTTCGGCGTGGGCCTGGTCGGCGAACTGGCTTTCGCAGGGAAAGGTGTAGGTGTTGAGCCAATCCAGCAGTTGTTCCCCATAAGCACCCACCATGCCGGTCTGGGGCAGGTGGATGTGGGTGTCGATGAAGCCGGGTGTGATCAGTGCGTCCGGGTAATGGGCTATTTCAATGCCCGCCGCCAAGGTCGGCAACAGGTCATGGGCGTGGCCGATGGCGCTGATCCGGCCGTTTTCCACCACCAACAGACCGTCCTCGAAATATTCATAGGACGCTTCGAGACCGACTTCGGCCGGGTCGGCGAGGCTGTGGAGCAGGGCGGCGCGGTAGGCTTTGCGTGTCAGGGGCATGAGCTTGTCTCAATTGAGGTATCAACGCTGGCTGCGGCGTGAAGCCGGCAGCAGCTTGGCGATGGGTTCGGCGCGTGAGGTGTGCTGGCCAAAATCCGCGTTATAGGTGGCAATGATCTCGCCGGCGATGGAGATAGCGATTTCAACGGGCAACTTGCCTTTGACCTCGCCGATCCCCATCGGGCAGCGCATGCGCTGCAAGGTGCTGCTGTCGAAGCCTCGGTCGCGCAGGCGATGTTCGAACTTGACCCGCTTGGTCTTCGAGCCGATCAGGCCGAAGTAGGTGAAGTCGTTGCGCTTGAGGATCGCCGCGCTCAGTTCCAGATCCAGCTGATGGTTGTGGGTCATGACGATGCAGTAGCTGCCAGGGGGCAGTTCGTCGACCTCATCCAGCGGGTCTTCAGTGACGATCTTGTGCACGCCGTGGGGCAGGTGTTCGGGGAACTCCGCCTCCCGCGAGTCGATCCAGCGCACCCGGCACGGCAGACTGGCCAGCAGCGGCACCAGCGCCCGGCCGACATGGCCGGCGCCGAACACGGCAATCTGTGCCTGCACCTGGCCCATGGGTTCGAACAGCAACACCGTGACGCCGCCGCAGCACTGGCCCAGGCTGGCACCGAGGCTGAAACGCTCCAGATGCGTGTTCTGCTGGCCGCTGGCGAGCATCTGCCGGGCGATCTCCATGGCCTTGTATTCCAGATGTCCGCCACCGATGGTGTCGAACGCCTGGCTGGCGCTGATGACCATTTTTGAACCGGCATTACGCGGCGTGGAGCCCAGCTCTTCGATGATCGTCACCAGCACGCAGGGTTCACCGCGGGTTTGCAGGTCGGCGAGGGCGCTGATCCAGTTGTACATGTTCACCTCGACATCTGGGTTGTTCGTTCTGGCGTCTTCGCGAGCAAGCCCGCTCCCACACGGATCGTGTTCCTCTGTGGGAGCGGGCTTGCTCGCGAAGGCCGCGCCGTGGTCTAGAGCGAAGCCAACTCGGTTTCAGCTTCTACAGCCTTTACCTTCAACCCGCGCATCTGCTCACACCCCCACAACACCCGCTCCGGCGTCGCCGGGGCATCGATCTTCGGTTGATGCCGGTAATCCCCCAGGCTCGCCACAGCGTCCTTGATGGCACACCATGCGGCGATGCCGAGCATGAACGGCGGTTCGCCCACGGCCTTGGAATGGAACACGGTGTCTTCCGGGTTCTTGCGGTTTTCCACCAGCCGGACCCGCAGGTCCAGGGGCATGTCCGCCACGGCCGGAATCTTGTAGCTGGCTGGGCCATTGGTCATCAGCTTGCCCTTGTCGTTCCACACCAGTTCTTCCATGGTCAGCCAGCCCATGCCCTGGATGAAGCCGCCCTCGACCTGGCCGATGTCGATGGCCGGGTTCAGCGAGGCGCCGACGTCATGGAGGATGTCGGTGCGCAGCATCTTGTACTCGCCGGTGAGGGTGTCGACGATCACCTCGGCGCAGGCTGCCCCGAACGCGTAGTAGTAGAACGGCCGGCCACGGGCCTGGCTGCGGTCGTAGTAGATTTTCGGGGTCTTGTAGAAGCCGGTGCTGGACAGCGAGACCTGGGCGAAATACGCCTGCTGCACCAGCGCTTCAAAGGTCAGGATGTGATCGCGTACTCGCACATGGCCGTTATGAAACACGACGTCTTCTTCGCTGACTTTGTACTGGCGCGCCGCGAATTCCACCAGGCGCCGCTTGATGGTTTCGGCGGCATTCTGCGCGGCCTTGCCGTTCAGGTCGGCGCCGCTGGAGGCGGCGGTGGGCGAGGTGTTCGGCACCTTGTCGGTGTTGGTCGCGGTGATCTGCACCCGGTCCATTTCCACTTGGAACACCTCGGCCACCACTTGCGCGACCTTGGTGTTCAGTCCCTGGCCCATTTCGGTGCCGCCATGGTTCAGGTGGATGCTGCCGTCGGTGTAGACGTGGATCAGGGCACCGGCCTGGTTGAGGAAACTGGCGGTGAACGAAATGCCGAATTTCACCGGCGTCAGCGCCAGGCCTTTCTTCAGGATCGGGCTATTGGCGTTGTAGCGACGGATCGCTTCGCGGCGTTCGGCGTACTGGCTGCTTTCTTCCAGCTCGGCGGTCATTTCTTCGAGCATGTTGTGCTCGACGGTCTGGTAATAATGGGTGACGTTGCGTTCGGTCTTGCCGTAATAGTTGGCCTTGCGCACGGCCAACGGATCGAGCCCCAGGTGGCGGGCGATGGCATCCATCACTTCTTCGATGGCGACCATGCCCTGGGGGCCGCCGAAGCCACGATAGGCGGTGTTCGAGGCGATATTGGTCTTGCAGCGATGGCCGTTGATGGTCGCATCGCCCAGGTAATAGGCGTTATCGGCGTGGAACATTGCCCGGTCGACAATCGAAGCCGACAGGTCCGGCGAGCAGCCACAGTTGCCGGCCAGTTCCAGAGCGATGCCCTGCAGGCGCCCGGTGCTATCGAAGCCGACGTCGTATTCGATGTAGAAGGGGTGGCGCTTGCCGGTCATCAGCATGTCTTCGACCCGGGGCAGGCGCATCTTGGTCGGTTGGCCGGTCAGGTGAGCGATCACCGCGCACAGGCACGCCGGGCTGGCAGCCTGGGTTTCCTTGCCGCCAAAGCCGCCGCCCATGCGGCGCATGTCCACCACGACTTTGTTCATCGACACGCCCAGCACTTCGGCCACCAGCTTTTGCACTTCGGTGGGATTCTGGGTCGAGCAGTAGACGAGCATCCCCCCGTCTTCGGTGGGCATCACCGAGGAAATCTGGGTTTCCAGATAAAAATGCTCCTGGCCGCCGATGTGCAGCGAGCCCTGGATGCGATGCTCGGCGTTCGCCAGCGCCGTGGCCGAGTCGCCGCGCTGATGGGTGTGGCTGTCGAGCACGAAGTGACGCTTGCGCAGTGCTTCGACCACATCCAGTACCGGCTCCAGGTCTTCGTACTCTACGATGGCCGCCATCGCGGCCTTGCGAGCGGTTTCCAGGTCTTTTGCAGCGACGGCCAGCACCGGTTGGCCGACGAACTGTACGTCATCAATGGCCAGCAGAGGGTCGCCGGGCAGCAACGGACCGATGTCCTTCAGGCCCGGGATATCGGCATGGGTAATGGCGATGCGCACGCCTTCGAAGGCGTAGCAGGGCGTGGTATCGATGCGCAGGATCCGTGCGTGGGCGCGGTCCGACAACCGGGCATAGACGTGCAATTGGTTGGGGAATTCCAGGCGGTCATCGATGTACTGCGCTTCGCCGGACACGTGCTTGGCGGCGCTGTCATGCTTGACGCTGCGGCCCACGCCAGTGGTCAGGTCACGGGCGAACAACTCGGCCAGTTCAGCCTGGGTCTTTTCTACGGCGTGATGGTTAGACATATGCGGTCACCCGAGTCTCGATGTGCGGCGTTTGCAGTTCGATGAAGTATTTGCGCAGCAGGTTGCGGGCGCTGAGCAGGCGATACTCCTTACTGGCGCGGAAGTCCGACAGCGGTGTGAAGTCCTCGCCGAGGGCGGCGCAGGCGCGTTCGATGGTGTTTTCGTTCCACGGGGCACCGATCAGGGCCGTCTCGCAATGGGTAGCGCGCTTGGGCGTCGCGGCCATGCCGCCGAAGGCCACGCGGGCGTCGCGGACCATCCCCTTGTCGATCCGCAGGTTAAAGGCAGCGCATACGGCGGAAATGTCATCGTCCAGGCGCTTGGACACTTTGTAGGCACGGAAGGCCTGCCCGGCGCTGGCGCGGGGCACGATGATCTTCTCGATGAATTCGCTTTCCTGGCGGGCAGTGACCCGGTACTCGATGAAGTAATCCTCCAGCGCCAGCGTGCGGCGGGCCTGCCCCTTGCACAGCACGATCTGCGCACCGAGGGCGATCAACAGGGGAGGAGCGTCGCCTATCGGCGAAGCGTTGCCGATATTGCCGCCCAGGGTGCCCTGGTTGCGGATCTGCAACGAAGCGAAGCGCTGCAGCAGTTCGCCGAAGTCCGGGTATTCGGCTTTCAGGACCTCATAGCAATCCGATAGCGTGGTGGCGGCACCGATCTCCAGACGGTCGTCGAACCGTTCGATGCGCTTGAGTTCGGCGACATTGCCTACGTAGATCATCACCGGCAGGGGGCGGTGGAACTGGGTGACCTCCAGGGCCAGGTCGGTACCGCCGGCCAGCAGCCGCGCTTGCGGATAGGCGTCGTAGAGGTCGGCCAGGTCGGCGACGGTCAACGGCACCAGGCAGCGTTTGTCGCCGCTGTTGAGTTCGCCGGTCTCCTTCGGTGCGATGGCTTTGAGGCGGGCGATGGTTTCGGCTTCGCGAGCATCGAACTGGTCCGGTTGCCTGCTGCAGCAGACCTGATCGGCGGCGGCCAGGATCGGCCGGTAGCCCGTGCAACGACACAGATTTCCGGCCAGGGCCTCATGAGCTTGGTGGATGTCGGCGTGCTCGCTGTTCTTTTGCAAGGCAAACAGCGACATCACAAAACCGGGGGTACAGAAGCCGCATTGGGAGCCATGGCAATCGACCATGGCCTGCTGGACGCTGTGCAATCGGCCTTGATGCTTGAGGTCTTCGACCGTGATCAGTTGTTTGCCGTGCAGGGACGAGACGAAGGTCAGGCACGCGTTGAGGCTGCGGTAGCGGATGCGCTCCTGGCCATTTTCATCCGTGTCCAATTCGCCGGTCACCACGGTACAGGCACCGCAGTCGCCGCTGGCGCAGCCTTCTTTGGTGCCGGACTTGCCGACATGCTCACGCAGGTAATTGAGCACCGTCAGGTTCGGGTCCAGGGTGTGCTCGCTTCGGAGTTCCTGGTTGAGTAAAAACTGGATCACGGAAGGCCTCGCAGATTCATTATTGTTGTATCGACGTGGGCTGAATTTATCAGCTCTGACTTTTCGGTCAATAATTTTTTGACTTAAAGGTCAGGAAAATTCCTTTTGTCGATCAACCAGGGTGTTCATACCCTCAGTATGTACGCTCTTTGGGAGCAAGCCTGCTCGCGATAGCGGTGGCTCAGCCAATAAATGAGTGACTGACCTGACGCCATCGCGAGCGGGCTCGCTCCCACAGGTTTTTTCCAGCGTGAACGGTTAAATTTTTGCTTATATCGTGCCAAAAACCCGGTGCAGGCCCTGCGCCATGACGTATCGAGTGCGCTACACTGCGCCGCTTGTGCAAATCGAAGAGTTTGAAGGACAACCATGACGTTCAAGGCCCCGGACAGCCTCGCCGAGCAAATCGCCCATCACCTCGCCGAACGCATCATTCGAGGCGAGATGAAGCCGGGAGAGCGCATCCAGGAACAGAAAGTGACCCTGGCGCTCAATGTCAGCCGTGGTTCGGTCCGCGAGGCCCTGTTGATCCTGGAGCGTCGCCACCTGATCGCGATCCTGCCGCGCCGCGGCGCCCACGTCACCGAACTCACCGAACACAATGTGCGCAGCCTCTGCACGATGATGAGCGAACTGTACATTCTGCTGGGCAATGCCGTGGCGCATGGCTGGCGGGAATCGGCCGACATGGCGCCGTTCCTCGAGATCCAGCAACGTCTCAAGGACGCCTACGCTCGCCAGGACATCCGTACCTTCGTCGATGAAAGCTTCAGCGTAATGCGTGCTGCCTATCCGTTCGCCAATAACCCGTACTTGCAGGAGACCGTCGAGAACCTGCAGCCGGCCATGAGCCGTGCGTATTTCCTGGCCCTGGAGCAACGCAAGGCGGAAATGAACGAGTACCTCGATCTGTTCGAGCGTCTGCTCGCCGCCGTGTTGGCCCGTGATCTGCCGCAGATTCGCACCGTGTTGACGGCCTACGCCCAGCGCAGTTGCGATCTGGTGGTTTCTGCCCTGACGGCGACCTGAACGTGCGACTCAAGTGCATCAAGCTGGCGGGGTTCAAATCCTTCGTCGACCCGACCACGGTGAACTTCCCCAGTAACATGGCGGCGGTGGTGGGCCCCAACGGCTGCGGCAAGTCGAACATCATCGACGCCGTGCGCTGGGTGATGGGTGAGAGCTCGGCCAAGAACCTGCGCGGCGAGTCGATGACCGATGTCATCTTCAATGGCTCCACCAGTCGCAAGCCGGTGAGCCAGGCAAGCATCGAGTTGGTTTTCGACAACTCCGACAGCACCCTGGTGGGCGAATACGCCGCCTATGCGGAGATTTCCATTCGTCGCAAAGTGACCCGCGACAGCCAGAACAGCTACTTCCTCAACGGTGCCAAATGCCGGCGTCGCGACATTACCGATATTTTCCTCGGCACTGGCCTGGGGCCGCGCAGCTATTCGATCATCGAACAGGGCATGATCTCCAAGCTGATCGAGGCCAAGCCCGAGGACCTGCGCAACTTCATCGAAGAAGCCGCCGGCATCTCCAAATACAAGGAGCGACGCCGGGAAACCGAGAACCGCATCCGTCGCACCCAGGAAAACCTCGCTCGCCTCACCGACCTGCGTGAAGAACTCGACCGCCAGCTCGAACGCCTGCACCGCCAGTCCGAAGCCGCACGAAAATACCAGGAATACAAGGGCGAAGAGCGCCAGCTCAAGGCCCAGCTCTCGGCCCTGCGCTGGCAAGCGTTGAACGAGCAGGTCGGCCAGCGCGAGGCGATCATCGGCAACCAGGAAGTCAGTTTCGAAGCCCTGGTGGCCGAACAGCGCAACGCCGATGCCGCCATCGAACGTTTGCGCGACGGCCATCATGAACTGTCCGAGCGCTTCAACCTGGTGCAGGGACGCTTCTATTCGGTCGGTGGCGACATTGCCCGGGTCGAACAGAGCATCCAGCACGGCCAGCAACGGCTGCGCCAATTGCAGGATGATTTGAAGGAAGCCGAGCGAGCGCGCCTGGAAACCGAATCCCACTTGGGTCACGACCGGACCTTGCTGCTGACCCTTGGCGAAGAACTGGACAGGCTGACGCCGGAGCAGGAGATCACCAGCGCCGCCGCCGAAGAGGCCGCCGCGGCCCTTGAAGAGGCCGAGCTGTCCATGCACGGCTGGCAGGAGCAATGGGACCGTTTCAACCTGACGTCCGCCGAGCCGCGCCGTCAGGCCGAGGTCCAGCAGTCGCGTATCCAGCAGTTGGACACCAGCATGGAACGCCTGGCCGAACGTCAGCGACGCCTGGCCGAAGAGCGGGCGCTGCTCGCGGCGGACCCGGAAGACGCGGCAATCCAGGATTTGAGCGAACAACTGGCCGCCAGCGAGGCCACCCTCGAAGACTTGCAGGCCAGCGAAGATGCTCAGGTCGAACGCCTGGAACAGCTGCGTCAGGCCTTGCAGCAGGCATTGCAGAACCAGCAGCAGGCTCAGGGTGATTTGCAACGGCTCAACGGTCGTCTTGCCTCCCTGGAAGCCTTGCAGCAAGCCGCGCTCGACCCGGGTACCGGCACCGCGCAATGGCTGCGCGACCAGCATCTGGCCGAGCGGCCGCGCCTGGCCGAGGGCCTGAAGGTCGATGCCGGCTGGGAACTGGCGGTGGAAACCGTGCTGGGTGCCGATCTGCAAGCGGTGCTGGTGGACAACTTCGGTGGCATCGACCTGTCGGGCTTCACCCAGGGCGATCTGCGCCTGCTCAGCCCGGCCGGCGACGGCGTGCGGATTCCGGGTAGCCTGTTGGATAAAGTCGAGGCCCAGGTGGATCTGTCGCCGTGGCTGGGACAGGTCAAGCCGGTGGACAGCCTCGAACAGGCCTTGGCCTTGCGCGGGCAACTGGCAGCCGGCGAGAGCCTGATCAGCCGCGATGGGTATTGGGTCGGCCGGCATTTCCTGCGGGTGCGCAGGGCCAGCGAAGCCGAGAGCGGCATGCTTGCCCGGGGGCAGGAAATTCAGCGCCTGGGTGCCGAACGCGAGGAGCGCGAGGCCAGCGTTGAAGCCCTGGAAACCGAATTGCAAAACCTGCGGGCGCAGCAGCGTCAGCAGGAGAACGGCCGCGAACATCTGCGTCGATTGTTGCAGGACGAAGCGCGTCAGCAGGGTGAGCTCAAGGCCCAGTTATCGGCCGGCAAGGCCAAGGTCGAACAACTGACCCTGCGTCGCGCTCGCCTGGAAGAGGAAATCGCCGAGCTGGGCGAGCAACGGGCACTGGAGCACGAGCAGATCGGCGAAGCGCGCCTGCAATTGCAAGAGGCTCTCGATGCCATGGCGGTGGATACCGAACAGCGTGAGCTGTTGCTGGCCCAGCGTGACAGTTTGCGCGAGCGCCTCGACCGAGTGCGCCAGGAAGCCCGTCAGCACAAGGACCATGCCCATCAGTTGGCGGTGCGCCTTGGCTCGCTGAAGGCGCAGTACGATTCCACGCGCCAGGCCCTGGAGCGCCTGGAGATGCAATCCGAGCGCCTGACCGAAAAGCGCGAACAGCTGAGCCTGAACCTGGAGGAGGGCGAGGCGCCGCTGGAAGAGTTGCGCCTCAAGCTCGAAGAACTGCTCGACAAGCGCATGAGTGTCGACGAAGAACTCAAGACCGCGCAGATCGCCATGGAAGACGCCGACCGTGAACTGCGCGACGCCGAGAAGCGCCGCAGCCAGGCCGAGCAGCAATCCCAGCTGATCCGCAGCCAGATGGAGCAGCAGCGCCTGGAATGGCAGGCCCTGACGGTGCGCCGCAAAGCCTTGCAGGATCAGCTGCTGGAAGACGGCTATGACCTCAATGGCGTGCTCGCCACCCTGGTGGCCGGTGCCAACGAGAAAGAGGCCGAAGAAGAACTGGAGCGCATCGCCGCACGTATCCAGCGCCTGGGGGCGATCAACCTGGCGGCCATCGACGAATATGAGCAGCAGTCCGAGCGCAAGCGTTATCTCGACGCCCAGGATGCCGACCTGGTGGAAGCGCTGGAAACCCTGGAAAACGTCATCCGCAAGATCGACAAGGAAACCCGCAATCGCTTCAAGGATACCTTTGATCAGATCAACGGCGGTTTGCAGGCGCTTTTCCCGAAAGTTTTCGGTGGCGGCAGCGCTTACTTGGAACTGACGGGCGAAGATCTACTCGATACTGGGGTGACCATCATGGCGCGTCCTCCAGGGAAGAAGAACAGCACCATTCATTTGCTCTCCGGCGGTGAAAAGGCGCTGACGGCGTTGGCTCTGGTGTTCGCCATCTTCAAACTGAATCCGGCGCCGTTCTGCATGCTCGACGAGGTCGATGCACCGCTGGATGACGCCAACGTAGGCCGTTACGCACGGCTGGTAAAGGAAATGTCCGAAACGGTGCAGTTCATCTATATCACCCACAACAAGATCGCCATGGAAATGGCCGATCAGTTGATGGGGGTGACGATGCACGAACCGGGCTGTTCGCGGCTGGTGGCGGTGGATGTCGAGGAGGCCATGGCGATGGTGGACGCCTAGCGCGAGCGGCGGCAAGCAGGGTGGTTTTGAGCTTGTGACTTGCCGCTTGTAGCTTGTGGCTGTTGGTCATGCTAGTTTAAGAGCAATTTTTTTCTGTTCGTGGGCAAAACGCCATTCAGAACATAGAGTTGGCGCCACGTTTTAAAGCGGTTTGCAAATAGCTAAGCCCCTTATTTTTCAGCATTTTTATAGAGGCACGGGATTACATGGAAATCGGTCTGCGCGAGTGGCTGATCGTCATCGGCATCATTGTCATTGCCGGTATTCTTTTCGACGGCTGGCGTCGCATGCGCGGCGGCAAGGGCAAGCTCAAGTTTCGCCTTGACCACAGCCTGTCGAACCTGCCGGATGAAGATGACAATGCCGAACTGCTGGGCCCGCCCCGGGTGCTGGACACCCACAAGGAGCCGCAGTTGGATGAGCACGACCTGCCTTCGGTGAGTGCGCCGGTGCGTGAACCTCGGGAGTCGGGTTCCAAGCGTGGCAAGCGCAACAGCGAGCCGTCCCAGGGCGACCTGAACCTGAACCTGGATCTGGACGGCGGGCCGAGCTTCAGCAGCCGCGATGACTTCCCGGACGAGGGCAAGGCCTCCAGCAGCGACAAGGAACAGGCTCAGGCCGAAGAAGTATTGGTCATCAGTGTCATCTGCCGCGATCCGGGCGGCTTCAAGGGCCCGGCATTGTTGCAGAACATCCTGGAAAGCGGCCTGCGTTTCGGCGAGATGGACATCTTCCACCGCCACGAAAGCATGGCCGGCAACGGCGAGGTGTTGTTCTCCATGGCCAACGCCGTCAAGCCTGGCGTGTTCGACCTGGACGACATCGACCACTTCAGCACCCCGGCGGTGAGCTTCTTCCTCGGTCTGCCTGGCCCGCGGCATCCCAAGCAAGCTTTCGACGTCATGGTCGCGGCGGCGCGCAAGCTGTCCCAGGAGCTCAACGGCGAGCTGAAGGACGACCAGCGCAGCGTGCTGACGGCCCAGACCATCGAACATTACCGCCAGCGCATCGTCGAATTCGAACGCCGGGCGCTGACGCAGAAGCGCTGACAGATGAAAAAGCTCTCGCGGGATGAGAGCTTTTTGTGGCGAGGGAGCTTGCGCCCGCTGGGCCGGGCTGGCGCTCCAGTGCGAAGCGCCCCGCCATGATTGAAAACAGAGCAGCTTCGGCTGCTCTTTTGTTTTATGAGAGAACACCATGAATGCCGTCGAAACCCGCATCCTAGAACTGCGTGCAGAGCTGGATCAGCACAACTACCGCTACCACGTCCTCGATGAGCCGACCATTCCGGACGCCGAGTACGACCGGCTGTTCCATGAACTCAAGGCCTTGGAAGAACAGCACCCCGAACTGGTGACCAGCGATTCCCCGACTCAACGGGTTGGCAGCGTAGCGCTGTCGGCGTTCAGCCAGGTGCGTCACGAAATTCCGATGCTCAGCCTGGGCAACGCCTTCGATGAGAACACCATGCGCGAATTCGACCGCCGGGTGACCGAGGGCCTCGACCTGCCTCTGGGGGATCTCTTGGGTGGCGGTGCCGCGGTGGAATACAGCTGCGAGCCGAAACTCGATGGCCTGGCGGTCAGTTTGTTGTATCAGGACGGCTTGCTGGTGCGCGGTGCCACCCGGGGTGACGGCACCACGGGCGAAGACATCAGCGTCAACGTGCGCACCGTGCGCAACATCCCTCTCAAGCTACAGGGCAGCGGCTGGCCGCCCGTGCTGGAAGTGCGGGGCGAGGTGTACATGTCCAAGGCCGGTTTCGAGCGGCTCAACGCCTCGCAGTTGGAGACAGGCGGCAAGACCTTTGCCAACCCGCGCAACGCAGCGGCCGGCAGCCTGCGCCAGCTCGATTCCAGGATCACCGCCAACCGGCCCCTGGAGTTCTGCTGCTACGGCATCGGCCAGGTGACGGCGGACATCGCCGATACCCACATTGGCAACCTCAAGCAGCTCAAGGCCTGGGGCCTGCCCATCAGCCGCGAACTGAAACTGGCCCATGGCATCGACGAGTGCCTGGACTACTACCGCGACATCGGCGAGCGGCGCAACGCGCTGCCGTATGAAATCGACGGCGTGGTGTTCAAGGTCAACAGCATCGCCTCCCAGCGCGAGCTGGGTTTCCGTGCCCGAGAGCCGCGCTGGGCCATCGCCCATAAATTCCCGGCCAGCGAAGAACTCACCGAATTGCTGGACGTCGAGTTCCAGGTCGGCCGCACCGGGGCGGTGACGCCTGTCGCACGGCTCAAGCCGGTCAAGGTGGCCGGCGTGACCGTGGCCAATGCCACGCTGCACAATATGGACGAAGTGGCGCGCCTGGGGCTGATGATTGGCGACACGGTGATCATCCGCCGCGCCGGGGACGTCATCCCGCAAGTGGTACAGGTGATCACCGAGCGCCGTCCGGATGACGCCCGGTCGGTGGACGTGCCCAAGCAGTGTCCGGTCTGCGGCTCCCACGTGGAGCGCACGCAACTGATCAAGCGCAGCAAGGGGCGTGAAACCGTCAGCGAAGGCGCGGTGTACCGCTGCGTCGGACGCCTGGCCTGCGGGGCGCAGCTCAAGCAGGCGATCATTCACTTTGTGTCGCGCCGGGCCATGGACATCGAAGGTCTGGGGGAAAAGAGCGTCGAGCAATTGGTGGACGAGGGCTTGGTCGGCTCGCCCGCCGACCTCTATGCGCTGACCTTCGAACAAGTGGTCGACCTGGAAGGGTTCGCCGAACTGTCGAGCAAGAATCTGTTGGCGGCCATCGCCGACAGCAAGAAGCCGAGCCTGGCGCGTTTCATCTTCGCCCTCGGCATCCCGGACGTTGGTGAGGAAACCGCCAAGGTTCTGGCTCGCTCCCTGGGTTCGCTGGAGCGCGTGCAGGCGGCCTTGCCCCAGGTGCTCACCTATCTGCCGGACGTGGGCCTGGAAGTGGCCCACGAGATTCACAGCTTCTTCGAGGACCCCCACAACCGTCAGGTGATCGAGGGTCTGTTGCGCCATGGCCTCGATATCCAGGACCAGGGCGAGCTGGGCGCCGAATTCTCCGCCAGCACTACCCTGGGCAGTTTCCTGGACAAGCTGAACATCCCCTCGGTAGGGCCGGGCGGGGCGCAGAAACTGGCGGACAAGTTCGGCTCCCTCGAAGCGGTCATAAGCGCGGACTGGCTGGACATGCGCCAAGCCCTGCCGGAGAAGCAGGCCAACGCCGTGCGGGATTATTTCGCCGTTGCCGAAAACCGCCAGCAGGCCGAGGCCGCGGAGAAGCAACTGCGGGACTTCGGCATGCACTGGCAGAGCGAGAAGAAAGTTGTCGAAGGGTTGCCAGAAGCAGGGCGTACCTGGGTGCTGACCGGGTCCCTGGAGCTGATGAGTCGCGATGTCGCCAAGGACAAGCTTGAAAGCCTGGGCGCCAAGGTGGCCGGCTCCGTGTCGGCGAAAACCCATTGCGTGGTGGCCGGGCCGGGCGCGGGTTCGAAACTGGCCAAGGCCAACGAGCTGGGGGTCAAGGTGTTGGATGAAGCGGCGTTCGTGGCATTTCTGAACAAGCACGGTATCAACGTTCAGGCATGAGCAATGTATGAGGCTTCCCTTGCCACGGTTCCAGCGCAGATGAAGCAGCGTGTGGGAACGATCAGGAGCAGGCAATGATCTAGTCTTGCAGGCTCCAGGGAGAGATCGCCATGTTCCGCTTCTTCGAACAGCTGAGTTCACGCATCGCCGCGCCGTTCGTGGGCGACCGTTCGCGCAACAGCAAGGTCTGGCCGTGTCGCTGCGGCCAATCCTTGTTCTTTCGCAACAGCCAGTGCCTGGCCTGCCTGGCGGCGTTGGGGTATCAGCCGGAGCAGAGCCGACTCTCGTCCCTGCAGCCCGGCGAGCAACCGGGCACCTGGACGTTGGACGCCGATCCAGAGGCCGGGCTGTTCCGGCGCTGTGCCAACCTCGACACGCCGGCAGCCTGTAACTGGCTGTTGCCGGCCAATGACCACGACACCCTGTGCATCGCCTGCAGCCTGAACCGCACCATCCCCGATCTGTCGATTCCGGAAAATCCCGAACGCTGGCGCAAGGTCGAAACCGCCAAGCGCCGTCTGGTGGCGCAGCTGATTACCCTTGGTTTGCCGGTTGTCCCTAAAACCGTCGATGAAAACATCGGGCTGGCTTTCGATTTCATCGGCGTCGACCCCGACGGCACGCCGCCAACCACCGGCCATGCCAGCGGCTTGATCACCCTCGACATCAAGGAAGCCGATGACGCCCACCGCGAACATGTCCGCCAGCAAATGCGCGAGCCGTATCGCACCCTGCTGGGGCATTTTCGTCACGAAGTGGGGCATTATTATTGGGATCGGCTGATCGCCAACAGCCACTGGATCGAGGCGTTTCGCGGGCTGTTCGGCGACGAGCGCGCCAGTTATTCCGACGCCCTGGAACGACATTACCAACAAGGGGCGCCGCAGGATTGGCAAACCCATTACGTCAGCGCCTACGCCACCATGCATCCCTGGGAAGACTGGGCCGAAACCTGGGCCCACTACCTGCACATGGTGGACGCGGTGGACACAGCCCTGGGTTTTGGCATGAGCGCCCGGGAACTGGATTTCGACTACCAACCGTTCCCGCCCGAAACCCTCTTCGACCCCGAACACACCGAAGGCACGGCCTTCCTCTCATTCGTCAATGCCTGGATCGAACTGGCCGGCATGCTCAACGAACTGTCCCGCAGCATGGGTCAACCGGACTTCTACCCGTTCGTTCTCCCGTCGACCGTCATCACTAAACTGCATTTCATCCATCTGGTGATCCAGGAAGAGGGCGGGCGGGCGGATGAGGTGCTGTTGTAGCTTCCATGGCAAGTACTTGAACACCTTCGCTTTTTTAATCCGTCCCGAACGGTTGTAACTTCCCGTCAGATAGGTACAATGGCGCGGCTCGCCGTCAGGCGGGCATCGTTATGGTGACCCCATCGGTCCCCCCGCAACGATTACCCGTGAACCTGGTCAGATCCGGAAGGAAGCAGCCACAGCGGGAACATTGTGTGCCGGGGTGTGGCTGGTGGGGTTGCCTCCATAGCGCCAAAGAACGTCCAAGCCTGCATTCGCGAGGCTTTTTTTCTTTATATCTTCCTTTTTTGATCGAGCCTCGCTCGATGTATCGTGCTGTCCGAGCCATGACCATCGGTCGGAACTGTCATAACTGACAGTAGAATCCACTGCCACCCTTTCCTACGGTCTCGCTCAACCGGCAGCCTGTCATGAATGCCCCTCCTTCGGGACTTCGCAGTCGCAGCTGCCACGTAGCCGGAGGGCAACGTGATGAGCGACGACATGGCGTTAACGCAAAGGCGGGGTAATGCGACTGTGATGCTGGCAGCTGTGCTGGCATGGTTTGCCCTGTTCCTTCAACTCTGCCTGATCATGATTTCGCGATGGCAGGGCGACAAAAGCCTGCTGGGTGGCCTGGACATCTTCTTCAGTTATTTCACGATACTCACCAATATCCTGGTGGCGGTGGTGTTGACCTGTGCCGCGACCACGGGGGATTCGGCGCTGCGGCGTTTCTTTCTGCAGCCCTCGACACAAGGCGGCGTGGCGGCCGCGATTGTGTTGGTCTCGATCGCGTACAACCTGCTGCTGCGCAACGTGTGGGATCCCCAGGGCTGGCAATGGCTTGCCGACGAGCTGCTGCACGACGTGATGCCGGTGGTGTTCGTGGTTTATTGGTGGTTCTGCGTACCCAAGGGGCTGCACTGGAGCAATATCTGGCCGTGGTTGCTGTATCCGCTGGCCTATTTCAGCTATGTCCTGATTCGCGGAAGCTTCGTTGGCGCCTATCCCTATCCATTCATCGAAGTGGATCTGTTGGGGTATGCACAGTCGATTGGCAATGCGGCGATGATGCTGCTGGGATTTGTGGTGGTGTCTTTGGTGGTGGTCGCGGTGGATCGAGTAAAAGGTGGCCGCTGAGTCGTGTCTTGTCAGGCGGCTGGTCGCTCAAGATAGGGCAGTCATACCATGATGTTGTCGATGGGTTGACTGCCTCTGTCTCATTTCTCAAATCTTGATTTCGAAACATTTCAGGGCTGTTGTCATATCCCGAAGCATATATTGGGGGTGCCAGAACTGTATTGTCTGATATCGCATGCCCGGCAATTATGTGCTGTTATGGTTATTTCAACGCTTCTGCTGTTTTTTTCATGATTAAACTGGATCATCGCAAAATTTTCCAGGAAGCCATCCTCGATAAGAAATGTCGATATACCCTCGGGATAAAGATTTTGCATGTCGTTGGTAAGAGCATAACTGCCACCAGAGGAAGCTAAGGCGCCTAAGATACGCCTATCCACCTTGATCAGTTTGTTGGTGTCAAAATTCATCTGATGGAACATTCCGGACTGATGGGCTCCTCTGAAGAAATACATGTTGCTGTTGGTGGTAAAGGTAAAATACTGATTGTTCGGGATAACGATGGATTTTTTTCCGGTTGCAGAAACAGTTTGAGTGTCTACAGTCGTCGTTTGATAATGGATGTAACGCATGGATGGTTCGAATTTTTTCTTATTGGCTGGAGCAGGAGTCTCCGACTCGCCTATGATCAAAGCAACGCAGGCTATGATATCGTCATAAAAAAAGCCTTCAAGCTCAACCCGCGCATTCGGGGTCATCGCCGTATAAGCTACTTCACTTCCGTGTTTGTCCAACCTGAAGACACATTTCAGCGAGGGACCGGTTATGGTCAATAAAGTTGCTGATTCGGAAATGTAGGCGACTTCAAGGTCGTATTTGTTCTGACGTATTTCGGTGGTTGTCTGAAATGCTATGCTGCCACCCTGCCATTGGTCGATAAGCATGTAGGCAGGGTTGGTCAAACTGGTTCTGGTGTAAAGGCTTGGGGATAGCGCCAGTATTTCGTTAGTATGCGCCACGATGATGAAGGGGGTTTTGTTTGACGCGCTTATTGAGTGCTTATTCATTTTTATCACCTGAATGTTGGATTGCGAGGTTTTATCTTCGAGTCATAGGCGTTCGGTAATAGAAGATTGTCTCGCGCTCCATTTGGCCTGCGCAGGTTTGAAGTAACTACTGTTAACTCTTACAGGCCGGACGAACGGCGACTGTCCAAGTTACGACAGAAAACGATGTCAATATTTCACGTCAAGGCTTGGATAACGCCTGATCAACCGCAGCGATCAACTTCCCGAGGTCCTTCGAGGTGGCTCTGTGTATGACGCCAAACAGGTAGGCTCGCTGTTCGTCTTCGTCGTTCATGTCGGCGAAGAAGGCCTTCAATTGCACGTTCAGGACGTTGGCAAGCAGGAACAGGGCTTCGATGCTGGGGGTGTAGGTGCCGGTTTCGAAACGGCTGATGGTTTTGGGGTCAAACCCGGCCCTTTCACCCAGTTCAGCCTGAGTCAGCCCCGCTACTTTGCGATAGCGTCTGATGGCTGCACCCAAGCTCGAAATTTGCATCGCTCAATTCCCATTTAGAATCAAGAACTTAACGATAGATTTTTGCATTAGGCAACCGCATGTTCCATCACCTTGCTTTGCAAAATGTGATGTGTTTCGTAGAATCTGGCTTTGGCACGTGGCTTTGATGGCCTGTTACAGACACCGGGATGTGCGAAAAGATGGGCGTTGCGTTTATTGTGGCGACGAACGGTAGAAGCCTGACCCTCTCGCCTGTACCGCCTGCGCCCCACCTGATTGCCCGGTGTCAGATGCGGATGGGTTTTCGCCGCTCCGCAGGTGCTGCAACCGCGCGCGACAGATGAGCCATGATTCATGGATGACTGCTTCGATGGATAAGAAGTACCGCAGAGCCGTTGATGCAGCCGTTGTTTTTTCCGAAACCGATTTGTGCGGGCGTATCACCTACGTCAACGATCAGTTCTGTCAGCTCTTCGGCTATCGACGCGATGAGTTGCTGGGGGCCAATCATCGACTGCTCAATTCCGGTCATCACCCAGGCGAATTCTTTGGCGCGATGTGGAACACCATAGCCCTGGGGCAGGTCTGGAAGGGGGAAATCTGTAACCGGGCCAAGGACGGTACGTTGCACTGGGTCGATACGACGGTGGTACCGGTCTCGGATGAGGCGACGGGGCAAATCGAGCGCTATCTGGCGATTCGCTTCGATGTCAGCGAAAAGCGTCGGCAATTGCATGCCCTGCAATGGCGGGTCGGGCACGATGTGCTGACCGGACTGCCCAACCGTACTTACCTGTCTGACTTGCTGGATGAGGCCCTGGCGTTTTCCCGGGCGGAGGATATTCCGCTGGCGGTCTGTATGCTCGACCTGGACGGTTTCAAGGCCGTCAACGATGGGCACGGCCATGCCAGTGGCGATCGGCTGCTGGTGGAGGTAGCCAGGCGGCTGCGCAGTATCGTGCGGGGTGAAGACGTGGTCGCCCGGCTGGCCGGGGATGAGTTCGTACTGGTGTTGCGCCACGTGCGCGGGCTGGATGAGTTGCGTGGGGCGCTGAACCGCGTGTTGATCGCCGTCTCGGCGCCGTATGCCATTGATGGCAAAAGCATCAAGGTCTTTGCCAGCATTGGGGTCACGTTGTTTCCTGGGGACGACGAGGACGCCGAGACCTTGTTGCGTCATGCCGACCAGGCGATGTACGTGGCCAAGCAAAGTGGCCGCAATCGTTTCCATTTGTTCGATGTATCCCGGGACAAGGAGGTGCGAGCCACTTATCAGTCTGTCGAACGGGTTCGCCAGGCGTTGGCTGGCAACGAATTGCGGCTGCATTTCCAGCCCAAGGTCAATATGCGTAACGGCACCGTGGTGGGGCTCGAAGCGCTGCTGCGCTGGAAACATCCGCAACGCGGTCTCGTACCGCCCCGCGATTTCCTGCCGTTGGTGGAAGAAAACGACCTGATCGTCGAGATCGGTGAATGGGTCATGGAACAGGTCATGGCCCTGTTGCAGCAGTGGCTGCAAGCGGGGCAGGGGTGGCCGGTGAGTATCAATATCTCGGCGCGGCATTTCCAGCGCACGGACTTCGTCGAGCGGCTGCGGCAGGTTTTGGAGCGGTACCCGACGGTGTCGCCGCGCCTGCTGGACCTGCAAATCGTCGAATCCGTCGCGGTGGAGAACCTTGCGCACGTCAGCGCCTGCCTCCAGGCTTGTCAGGCCCTGGGCGTAGGATTTTCACTGGGGGGCTTCGGTACGGGGCATTGCTCGCTCAATGACCTCAAGCACCTGCGCACTCAGACCATCAAGATCGATAAGACCTTCGTGCGCGATATTCTCGAAAACCGCGACGACCTGGCCTTGACCCGGGCCGTAATCGGCCTGGCTCAGGCGTTTGGCCGCCAAGTGGTGGCCGAGGGGTTGGATAGCCTCGAACATGGGCAACTGTTGTTACGACTGGGCTGCGAAGTGGCCCAGGGCTATTTCATCGCCCGGCCTATGCCGCCCGAGCAAATCCCGGGATGGGTGGCCCGGTTTGTTCCGCCACCGCAATGGAAGCAGCGACCCGGCCTTCAAGGTGCATCGGTTTCGGCCTCCGATTCGGCGTTGCGACCGGTATAGAGCTGGATGATCGCGTCGATTTCCCCTGACGCTTTCATTTTTTGCAAGGTGTCCAGGATGCGTTGCGCCGGAATGTCAGGGTCCTTGCGCAAGTAGCAGTTCAGCTCCTGCTCCTGGAGAACGGCCACCCCATGCAGCTGGCGGTCAGCGGTATGCCGTTGGTTGAACCAGTCCAGCGCCCATTGATTGCTGACACCGTAGCGATAGCGACCGGCGAGTAACTTCGCCAGCACCTGTTCCTGGCTGCGGGCATCGTCGCGCCGCAGCTGGCCGCTGTCGAACAGCGGTTGCAAGGTCGGGTAGGTATAGCTGAGTACGGTACCGACCGGCTGTTGTGTCAGGGCCGCCGGTGACACGCTTGCGGGCGCGCTGGCCGTGCCGACGAGCAAGTCACGCTGGAAGAACAGCGGGACACTCCACAGGTAATCGTCCCTGTCATCCACCCAGGTGGGGCTGACGTAACATCGTATATCGACCTCGCCGTTTCTCATGGCAGCGCTCAGCCGGGCGCGGGACAGGACGTGAAACTCCGCCGGCATCCCCACCTGAGTCGCCAGGCTGGTCATGACGTCAGGGAGTATGCCCTGGGTCGGGCGGCCACGTTCGATCTGCACCATGGGCATGGCCCAGCCATCGGTAATGGCGAAGCGCAAGGGTATTTCGGCAGCGAGACAACTGGTACTCCATAACAGCAACGCCCCCAAGGTCCCGTGCATAAACTCTCCTGATCCTGCAAACCGTGTCGACAACCGAGCCCTTAAACACAGCTTAGTCAGATTAGACGAGCGCATCGGATGCAATTTCGCCCCTGCTCCGCTAGCATTAGCCGCTTCTGTTCCTTCGTTGCGACGGTTTTCGATGAGTTATCAGGTTCTTGCACGTAAATGGCGTCCGCGCTCGTTCCGCGAAATGGTCGGCCAGACCCATGTGCTCAAGGCTCTGATCAATGCCTTGGACAGCCAGCGCTTGCACCATGCCTATCTGTTCACCGGCACCCGGGGCGTGGGCAAGACCACCATTGCGCGGATTATCGCCAAATGCGTGAACTGCGAAACCGGTATCACCTCGACGCCGTGTGGCGAATGTTCGGTCTGTCGTGAGATCGACGAGGGCCGTTTCGTCGACCTCATCGAGATCGACGCCGCCAGCCGCACCAAGGTCGAGGACACCCGCGAGCTGCTCGATAACGTGCAGTACGCGCCGAGCCGTGGGCGCTTCAAGGTCTACCTGATCGACGAAGTGCACATGCTCTCCAGCCATTCCTTCAATGCGCTGCTCAAGACCCTTGAAGAACCGCCGCCCTACGTCAAGTTCATCCTGGCGACCACGGATCCGCAGAAGCTTCCCGCAACGATTTTGTCCCGCTGCCTGCAGTTCTCCCTGAAGAACATGACGCCAGAGCGGGTCGTCGAACATCTGACGCACGTGCTGGGTGTCGAGAACGTACCGTTCGAAGACGATGCGCTGTGGCTGCTGGGCCGCGCCGCCGACGGTTCGATGCGCGACGCCATGAGCCTGACCGACCAGGCCATCGCCTTTGGTGAGGGCAAGGTCATGGCTGCCGACGTGCGGGCCATGCTCGGCACCCTCGACCATGGCCAGGTCTATGACGTCCTGCATGCGCTGATCGAAGGCGACGCGAAGGCGTTGCTCGAGGCGGTACGTCACTTGGCCGAACAAGGGCCTGACTGGAATGGCGTGCTGTCGGAAATCCTTAACGTGTTGCACCGTGTCGCTATCGCCCAAGCCCTGCCCGACGGCGTCGACAACGGCCATGGCGACCGTGATCGCGTGCTGGCCCTGGCCCGGGCTTTGCCGGCCGAAGATGTGCAGTTCTATTACCAGATGGGCCTGATCGGCCGTCGTGACTTGCCTTTGGCACCGGATCCGCGAGGCGGCTTCGAAATGGTGCTGCTGCGGATGTTGGCGTTCCGGCCCGCCGACACGGCGGACGCCCCGAGGCCGACGCTAAAGCCAGTGGGGATCAGCCAGGCCACAGCTGATTCCGCCAAGCCAGTGGCTGCCGCGCCTGTGGTGGCGGCAGTCGCTGCGGCTCCGGCTGTAGCGCCCGTTGCGCAACCGGTCGCGGCACCTGTCATCGCGAGCCCGACGCCTGAGCCCGTTGTCGAGCCGGTTCCCGAGCCCGTGGCTGCAGAAGTCATCGACTTGCCCTGGAACGATCCGGTCGAGCCCGAGATCGTCCAGCAGCCCGCTGTGGAACCCATGCTGGACACCGCCGCCGAGCAGCCCGAATTGCCACCGATGCCCATGCCGACGCCCGACAGCGTGGTGCCCGATGCGCCCGAATGGGTCGCCGCACCGATGCCCGAGCCAACGGCGGCCGACGTCGACGTCGCCACGCCCGGCATGGACCTGGATGATGAGCCTCCATTGGATGAGGACTACATCGAGCCGGACATGGATTCGGCCTACAGCTACCTGGACGATCTCGCCAGCGAGCACACCGCCGAGCCGACGCCTGAGCCCGAGCCGGAACCTGCTGCGATGCCGGCCACCGGTTTGGCACTGCAATGGCTGGAGCTGTTCCCGAAGCTGCCGATCTCCGGCATGACCGGCAGCATCGCCGCCAACTGCACGCTGATCGCGGTGGAGGGCGACCATTGGTTGCTGCATCTGGATCCGGCGCATAGCGCGCTGTTCAACGCGACCCAGCAGCGCCGTCTCAACGATGCATTGAACCAGTACCATCAGCGCACGCTGACCTTGAGCATCGAGCTGATCAAGCCCGAACAGGAGACGCCGGCCCAGGCTGCGTCCCGTCGCCGTGCCGATCGCCAGCGTGAGGCCGAGGAGTCGATCCACAACGATCCGTTCATCCAGCAGATGATGCAACAGTTCGGCGCTGTGGTCCGTCACGATACTATCGAACCTGTCGAGGCCCCGGTCACCCAGGGCTCATAACTGAAGGCGCCGGGCCGAATGGGCCGGGCGCCGTGTCTATCCAAGTACTTTCGAGGTGATTCCCATGATGAAAGGTGGCATGGCCGGCCTGATGAAGCAGGCGCAGCAGATGCAGGAAAAAATGGCCAAGATGCAGGAAGAACTGGCCAACGCCGAAGTCACCGGCAAGTCCGGCGGCGACATGGTGACCGTGGTCATGACCGGTCGCCACGACATCAAGCGCGTCAGCATCGACCCGAGCGTGGTTGAAGGCTTGAGCGAAGACGACAAGGAAATGCTCGAGGCTCTGTTCGCCGCCGCCGTCAACGACGCAGTGCGCAAGATCGAAGCCAACAGTCAGGAAAAGATGTCCGGCATGACCGCTGGCATGCAACTGCCGCCGGGCATGAAACTGCCGTTCTGATTCGCCATCCCGGCAGGGATGGGCTACACACAATGCCAGGCATCGCGCCTGGCATTTTTGTTTGTGCTTGAGAGGGCTATCGCGAGCAGCGCAGTCCAACGGCAAGAACATCGAACGCTATCCCCTTCAAGAAGGTCTGCTCCCTATAGGTCTACCACTAACGATCAAGGAGAACGCCCATGTCACAAGCATCGATTTCCAATCAGCGTATCGTTCTCGCTTCCCGCCCCAAAGGCGCGCCCACCCAGGACAATTTCCGTATCGAGCAAGTGACGTTGCCTGACCTTGTGCAAGGGCAAATCCTGCTCAAGACACAGTTCCTGTCTCTGGATCCCTACATGCGCGGACGCATGAGCGATGCGCCGTCCTACGCCGCCCCGGTGGAAATCGACGAAGTGATGACCGGTGGTGCCGTCAGCCGCGTGGAGCGCTCCATGCATCCGAAATTCCAGGAAGGCGATTTGGTGGTAGGCGTTACGGGTTGGCAGAGTCACAGCATCAGTGATGGTCGCAATGTCATCCCCATTCCGTCCGGGCTGCCCAGCCCGTCGATGGCCCTCGGCGTATTAGGTATGCCGGGCATGACCGCCTACATGGGGTTGATGGACATCGGGCAGCCCAAGGCCGGGGAAACCCTGGTGGTGGCGGCGGCTTCGGGCGCGGTGGGGTCGGTGGTCGGCCAAGTGGCCAAGATCAAAGGATTGCGGGTCGTCGGCGTGGCCGGAGGCAGTGACAAATGCAAGTATGTGGTCGATGAATTGGGGTTTGACGCCTGCGTCGATCACAAGCGTTCGGATTTTGCCGAGGAATTGGCACGGGCCTGCGACAAGGGCATCGACATCTATTATGAAAACGTCGGCGGCAAGGTCTTCGATGCTGTCGTCCCATTGCTCAACGCCAGGGCGCGAATCCCGCTCTGCGGATTGATCGCTTCCTACAACGATCAACAAGCCCCGAGTGGGCCGGATCGCTTGCCGCTATTACAGCGAACCTTGTTGACCAAGCGAGTGCGGATGCAGGGATTTATCGTGTTCGACGACTACGGTGACCGTCAGCCTGAATTCCTCAGTGCCATGGCGCCGTGGGTGCGGGAGGGGAAGGTCAAATTCCGCGAGGATGTGGTCGATGGCCTCGAGAATGCGCCGCAGGCCTTTATCGGGCTGTTGGAAGGGCGCAATTTCGGCAAGCTGGTGGTGCGGGTTGCGCGAGATTGAGTATTTGACGCTGGTCAGAGGCGCGGGTATAAACCGCGTCTCGTTGTTATGTCGGACGTTTCCTCGATGAGCTTCAGCCCTTTGATTCGCCAACTGATCGATGCCCTGCGAACCTTGCCAGGTGTGGGTCAGAAAACTGCCCAGCGCATGGCGTTGCAATTGCTCGAGCGTGATCGCAGCGGCGGTTCGCGACTGGCTCAGGCCCTCAGCCAGGCCATGGAGGGCGTGGGGCATTGCCGCCAGTGCCGCACCCTCACCGAGGATGACCTCTGCCCGCAATGCGCCGATCCACGTCGGGACGACAGCTTGCTGTGTGTGGTGGAAGGGCCGATGGATGTGTATGCCGTGGAGCAGACCGGTTTCCGAGGTCGTTATTTCGTCCTCAAGGGCCATCTCTCGCCGCTCGACGGCCTGGGGCCGGAAGCCATCGGTATCCCGGAGCTGATGGCGCGTATCGAAGAGGCGGGGACTTTCACGGAAGTCATCCTGGCGACCAACCCAACGGTGGAAGGTGAAGCCACGGCCCACTACATCGCCCAGTTGCTGAGCAACAAAGGCCTGGTCGCTTCCCGCATCGCCCACGGCGTGCCGCTGGGGGGCGAGCTGGAACTGGTGGACGGCGGGACGCTGGCGCATTCGTTTGCCGGACGCAAGCCGATTTCCCTCTAAAAGCCACCCAAAACCCACTGTGGGAGCGGGCTTGCTCGCGAAAGCGATGTGTCAGCCAAATAAATCTTAGCTGATCCACCGCTTTCGCGAGCAAGCCCGCTCCCACAGGGTGGGTTATCGTTCGCTCAGGGAGAACTGCGTCAGGCAGAACGTCGGGATGCCCATGTCTTCCAGTCGCTGGGAGCCCAGCAACTCCGGCAAGTCGATGATCGCTGCGGCTTCGTGGACTTTGGCGCCCATTCGGCGGATCAGGTTGGCGGCGGCGATCAGCGTGCCGCCGGTGGCGATCAGGTCATCGAACATCACCACCGAATCACCCTCGCACAGGCTGTCGGCATGGACTTCGAGGAACGCTTCGCCGTATTCGGTCTGGTAACCCTCGGCCAGCACATCCGCCGGCAGCTTGCCTTGCTTGCGGAAAAGCACCAATGGCTTGTTCAACTGGTAAGCCAGGATCGAACCGATCAGGAAACCCCGGGCATCCATGGCGCCGATGTGAGTGAAGTCGGCTTCGACATAACGGTGGGCAAAGCTGTCCATCACTAGCCGCAAGGCAGTGGGAGACTGGAACAGCGGAGTGATGTCGCGGAAGATCACGCCGGGCTTGGGGAAATCGATGACGGGGCGGATCAGGGATTTGATGTCGAAGGAGTCAAAGACCATCGTGGACGTATCCTGGCAGGGCTGCAAACGCGGGAGTATAGCGCGGCCGAGCGAATCCCTCAGCCGCGCACGTCCGTCAGCCTTCGACCGAGCCGCCGGCCAGGGCGCAGAGCTGGATCGGGTCCAGGATGTGAATTTCCTTGCCTTCGGCGGCGATCAGCTCATTTTGCTGGAAGCGCGTGAACACCCGGGACACGGTTTCCACCGCTAGGCCCAGGTAGTTGCCGATTTCGTTGCGCGACATGCTCAGGCGGAACTGGTTGGCCGAAAAACCACGGGCACGGAAACGTGCCGAGAGGTTGACCAGGAAGGTGGCGATGCGCTCGTCGGCGGTTTTCTTTGACAGCAGCAGCATCATTTGCTGATCGTCGCGGATCTCGCGGCTCATCACCCGCATCAATTGACGACGCAACTGCGGCAGTTGCAACGCCAGTTCGTCGAGACGCTCGAAGGGGATTTCGCACACCGACGTGGTTTCCAGCGCCTGGGCCGAGACCGGATGACTCTCGGTGTCCATGCCTGACAGACCTACCAGCTCGCTGGGCAAGTGGAAGCCGGTGAGCTGCTCTTCGCCACTGTCGCTCAGGTTGAAGGTCTTCAAGGCGCCCGAGCGCACGGCGTAGACGGAATCGAAGGCATCGCCCTGGCGGAACAGGAATTCACCTTTTTTCAACGGGCGGCCCCGCTTGACGATCTCGTCCAGCGCGTCCATATCCTCCAGATTCAGGGAAAGTGGCAGGCAGAGGGGGGCCAGGCTGCAATCCTTGCAATGGGCCTGGCTGTGGGCGCGCAATTTGACGGGATCGGGCATTTCTTTAATCCTTGTGGGAAAACACACATCAGCCGTAAGGGTAACCTAGCAATGGCACTCCGGCCAGTGTGCTTTCATCGTCAAATTGTCGCGCTCAGATGACGCGTGAGAAACGCTGGCGGTTCTGCTGGTCCAAATAGGCATCGAACTCCATGCACACCGAGCGTACCAGCAGGCGACCGGCGGGCAATACCCTGACGCGTTCGTTATCGACCTCGATCAGGCCGTCCTTGGCCATGCGTTGCAGTGATGGCCATACAGCGGCGAAGTAGTCGGCAAACACGATGTCGAAAGCCTGCTCGATTTCGGTGAATACCAGCTCGAAATGACAGATCAGTTGCTGGATGACCGCTCGCCGCAAACGGTCGTCAGCGGTGCACACCAGACCACGACTGGTTGCCAGTCGGCCATCGGCCAAGGTGTTCTGGTACTGGTTCAAGTCGCTGTTGTTCTGGCAGTACAAATCGCCAATCTGGCTGATGGCCGACACACCGAGGCCGATCAGATCACAATGTCCATGGGTGGTATAACCCTGGAAATTGCGTTGCAAAGTGGCTTCTTCCTGGGCAATCGCCAGGTCGTCGTCGGGCAGGGCGAAGTGGTCCATGCCAATGTAGCGATAGCCGGCGGCGCTCAGTTGTTCGATGGTGCCTTGCAACATTGCCAGCTTTTGCTCCGGGTTCGGCAGGTCATGGCTATTGATGCGCCGCTGGGGCATGAAGCGTTCCGGCAGATGAGCATAATTGAATACCGACAGGCGGTCCGGCTGCAGTTGGATGACTTCCTGGACGGTACGGGCAAAGTTCTCCGGTGTCTGTTTAGGCAGGCCGTAGATCAGGTCGATGTTGATCGAGCGAAACTGCAAGGTGCGGGCCGCCTCGATCACGGCGCGGGTTTCCTCCAGGCTTTGGAGGCGATTGACGGCACGCTGCACGGCAGGGTCGAAGTCTTGTACGCCGATACTGACCCGGTTGAACCCCAGTTCTCGCAAAAGACCCATGGTGGACCAGTCGGCTTCCCGCGGATCGATCTCGATTCCGTAGTCGCCGGAATCGTCGTCCCGCAGCTTGAAATGCTTGCGCAGCTTGGCCATCAACTGGCGCAACTCGTCGTGGCTCAGAAACGTCGGGGTGCCGCCGCCCAGATGTAACTGTTCCACACGCTGGGCCGGGTCCAGATGGCAGCCGATCAGCTGGATTTCCTGCTCGAGACGCTGCAGGTAGGCGTGGGCACGGCCACGGTCCTTGGTGATGACTTTGTTGCAGGCGCAGTAGTAGCAGATATTCGCGCAGAACGGCACGTGTACATACAGCGACAGCGGCCGCAGACCTTTGCGGCTTTCGCGCAAGGCATGAAGCAGATCGAATGTCCCGACCTGACTGGTGAATTGCACTGCGGTCGGGTACGAGGTGTAGCGAGGTCCCGCCAGATCATAACGGCGGATCAGGTCTGGGTCCCAACGTATGGCGTCGAGCATGCGGGCATTCCCCGGATAGGCTGGCATGGGCGCGAGTCTAGGGGCACGGGTTTGGTGGCGTGTTGATTTGCATCAACGGGGCAGGGGCAAAGGGCCAATCGCGAGCAGGCTCGCTTGTATGTTTAGACTTGAAGGGGTGGGCGGGACTAAAAGCTCGATTCCGACTCTAGCCAGTACGGACCGTGGGAGACTTCTCGTCCCGCCCCCTCTACCCAAAGCGCCAATAAGGAATTCATCGACAAGATCGACGATAGATGCAAGCCAGCGCAAAGGTAGACCCCGACAAGCACCTAAACCCTAGCCCCGAGGATTTGTTATGACAATCCTTACCTCGCAAACGGTTGTTGGCATTGATGTCGCTAAGGCCGAAATCGCTGTATACCGCTCTGATCTGCAAACGATAGATACCGTTAAGAATGATCGAACAACCCTAAAACGCTGGCTTAAATCGTTGCCCGCCCAAAGCGCCATTGCCATTGAAGCTACCAACATTTATCACCTGGACACCGTCGACTTGGCTCATACGATGGGGCATCAGGTTTATGTCGTGGA
>NZ_LHVL01000002.1:0-662 GCF_001269775.1 Pseudomonas sp. Pf153
GATCACCGCGCCGTTGCTCAAGGTCACGGTGACTGGTGTTTGCGCTGGGTTGGTCAGCGTGGCGGTGTAGGTAATCTGACCGCCTTCGGTAATGGTTTCGCTGGCGCTCAGCGTCAGGCCGGTAGTGTCCGCCGAATCGGTGATCGTGGTGACCGCAGGCGTGTTGCTAGGCACCAGATTTTCGAAGTTGCCGCCGGTTGCGCCGGTAATCGTAGTGCTGACAGTGCTGCCGTTGTTGTAAACGTCGTTCGCTGGGGTATCGACGGCGACGGAGCCCGTGGTTTGCCCAGCAGCGATAGTGATGATCGCGCCGTTGCTCAAGGTGACGGTGACTGGCGTCTGCGCCGGGTTGGTCAGCGTAGCGGTGTAGGTGATCTGACCGCCTTCTGTCACTTCATTGGAAGCAGACAAGGTCAAGCCAGTGGTGTCCGCCGAGTCAGTAATCGTGGTGACCGCAGGCGCGGTGCTCGGTACCAGGTTTTCGAAGTTGCCGCCGGTTGCGCCAGTGATGGTAGTGCTGACAGTGCTGCCGTTGTTGTAGACATCGTTCGCCGGAGTATCGACCGCAACAGTGCCAGTGGTTTGGCCCGCAGCGATGGTGATGATCGCGCCGTTGCTCAAGGTGACGGTGACTGGCGTCTGCGCCGGGTTGGTCAGCGTAG
>NZ_LHVL01000020.1:0-2424 GCF_001269775.1 Pseudomonas sp. Pf153
GTTGCTCAAGGTGACGGTGACCGGTGTCTGCGCTGGGTTGGTCAGCGTGGCGGTGTAGGTGATCTGACCGCCTTCGGTGATGGTTTCGCTGGCGCTGAGCGTCAGGCCGGTAGTGTCTGCCGAATCGGTGATCGTGGTAACCGCAGGCGTGGTGCTCGGTACCAGGTTTTCGAAGTTACCGCCGGTTGCACCGGTGATAGTGGTGCTGACGGTGCTGCCGTTGTTGTAGACGTCATTGGCCGGGGTATCGACGGCCACAGTGCCGGTAGTTTGGCCAGCCGCAATGGTGATGACCGCGCCGTTGCTCAGGGTGACGGTGACCGGTGTCTGCGCTGGGTTGGTCAGCGTGGCGGTGTAGGTGATCTGACCGCCTTCTGTCACTTCGGTAGACGCCGACAAGGTCAGGCCAGTGGTGTCCGCCGAGTCGGTGATCGTGGTCACCGCAGGCGTGGTGTTCGGTACCAGATTCTCGAAGTTACCGCCGGTTGCGCCAGTGATGGTAGTGCTGACAGTGCTGCCGTTGTTGTAAACGTCGTTGGCTGGGGTGTCGACGTTAATGGAACCGGTGGTCTGGCCGGCAGCGATAATGATGATCGCGCCGTTGCTCAAGGTCACGGTGACTGGCGTCTGCGCCGGGTTGGTCAGCGTAGCGGTGTAGGTGATCTGACCGCCCTCTGTCACTTCGGTAGAAGCAGACAGGGTCAGGCCAGTGGTATCCGACGAATCGGTGATCATGGTCACCGCAGGCGTGGTGCTCGGCACCAGGTTTTCGAAGTTACCGCCGGTTGCACCAGTGATCGTAGTGCTGACGGTGCTGCCGTTGTTGTAGACATCGTTCGCTGGGGTATCGATGGCGACGGAGCCCGTGGTTTGGCCCGCCGCAATGGTGATGACCGCGCCGTTGCTCAAGGTCACGGTGACTGGCGTCTGCGCCGGGTTGGTCAGGGTCGCGGTGTAGGTGATCTGACCGCCTTCTGTCACTTCATTGGAAGCAGACAGGGTCAAGCCAGTGGTGTCCGCCGAATCGGTGATCGTGGTGACCGCAGGCGTGGTGCTCGGCACCAGATTCTCGAAGTTGCCGCCGGTTGCGCCAGTGATGGTGGTGCTGACAGTGCTGCCGTTGTTGTAAACGTCGTTCGCTGGGGTGTCGACGGCGACGGAGCCCGTGGTTTGGCCCGCAGCGATGGTGATGACCGAGCCGTTGCTCAAAGTCACGGTGACCGGTGTCTGCGCTGGGTTGGTCAGCGTCGCGGTGTAAGTAATCTGGCCGCCTTCGGTCACTTCGGTAGATGCAGACAGGGTCAGGCCAGTGGTGTCCGACGAATCGGTGATCGTGGTCACCGCAGGCGTAGTGCTCGGGACCAGATTTTCGAAGTTGCCACCGGTTGCGCCGGTAATCGTAGTGCTGACGGTACTGCCGTTGTTGTAAACGTCATTGGCTGGGGTGTCGACCGCGACAGTGCCGGTAGTTTGACCCGCCGCGATGGTGATGACCGCGCCGTTGCTCAAGGTGACGGTGACTGGCGTCTGCGCTGGGTTGGTCAGCGTGGCGGTGTAGGTAATCTGACCGCCTTCGGTAATGGTTTCGCTGGCGCTCAGCGTCAGGCCGGTAGTGTCCGCCGAATCGGTGATCGTGGTGACCGCAGGCGTGTTGCTAGGCACCAGATTTTCGAAGTTACCGCCGGTTGCGCCGGTGATGGTGGTGCTGACGGTGCTGCCGTTGTTGTAGACGTCGTTCGCTGGGGTATCGACGGCCACAGTTCCGGTAGTTTGGCCGGCAGCGATGGTGATGACCGCGCCATTGCTCAAGGTCACGATGACTGGCGTCTGCGCTGGGTTGGTCAGCGTGGCGGTGTAGGTAATCTGACCGCCTTCGGTAATGGTTTCGCTGGCGCTCAGCGTCAGGCCGGTAGTGTCCGCCGAATCGGTGATCGTGGTGACCGCAGGCGTGTTGCTAGGCACCAGATTTTCGAAGTTGCCGCCGGTTGCGCCGGTAATCGTAGTGCTGACAGTGCTGCCGTTGTTGTAAACGTCGTTCGCTGGGGTATCGACGGCGACGGAGCCCGTGGTTTGGCCGGCAGCGATAGTAATGACCGCGCCATTGCTCAAGGTGACGGTGACTGGCGTCTGCGCCGGGTTGGTCAGCGTAGCGGTGTAGGTGATCTGACCGCCTTCTGTCACTTCATTGGAAGCAGACAAGGTCAAGCCAGTGTTGTCCGCCGAGTCAGTAATCGTGGTGACCGCAGGCGCGGTGCTCGGTACCAGGTTTTCGAAGTTGCCGCCGGTTGCGCCAGTGATGGTAGTGCTGACAGTGCTGCCGTTGTTGTAGACGTCATTGGCCGGGGTATCGACGGCCACAGTGCCGGTAGTTTGCCCAGCAGCGATAGTGATGATCGCGCCGTTGCTCAAGGTGACGGTGACTGG
>NZ_LHVL01000021.1:0-1200 GCF_001269775.1 Pseudomonas sp. Pf153
CAAACCACGGGCACCGTYGCCGTCGATACCCCAGCGAACGACGTCTACAACAACGGCAGCACTGTCAGCACTACCATCACTGGCGCAACCGGCGGCAACTTCGAAAACCTGGTACCGAGCACCGCGCCTGCGGTCACCACAATTACTGACTCGGCGGATACCACTGGCTTGACCTTGTCGGCTTCTACCGAAGTGACAGAAGGCGGTCAGATCACCTACACCGCTACGCTGACCAACCCGGCGCAGACGCCAGTCACCGTCACCTTGAGCAATGGCGCGGTCATTACTATCGCTGCCGGCCAAACCACGGGCTCCGTCGCCGTCGATACCCCAGCGAACGACGTTTACAACAACGGCAGCACTGTCAGCACTACGATTACCGGCGCAACCGGCGGCAACTTCGAAAATCTGGTGCCTAGCAACACGCCTGCGGTCACCACGATCACCGATTCGGCGGACACTACCGGCCTGACGCTGAGCGCCAGCGAAACCATTACCGAAGGCGGTCAGATTACCTACACCGCGACGCTGACCAACCCAGCGCAAACACCAGTCACCGTGACCTTGAGCAACGGCGCGGTGATCACCATCGCTGCGGGCCAAACCACTGGCACTGTTGCGGTCGATACTCCGGCGAACGATGTCTACAACAACGGCAGCACTGTCAGCACTACCATCACTGGCGCAACCGGCGGCAACTTCGAAAACCTGGTACCGAGCACCGCGCCTGCGGTCACCACAATTACTGACTCGGCGGATACCACTGGCTTGACCTTGTCGGCTTCTACCGAAGTGACAGAAGGCGGTCAGATCACCTACACCGCTACGCTGACCAACCCGGCGCAGACGCCAGTCACCGTCACCTTGAGCAACGGCGCGATCATCACTATCGCTGCTGGGCAAACTACCGGCACTGTGGCCGTCGATACCCCGGCCAATGACGTCTACAACAACGGCAGCACTGTCAGCACTACCATCACTGGCGCAACCGGCGGCAACTTCGAAAACCTGGTACCGAGCACCGCGCCTGCGGTCACCACGATTACTGACTCGGCGGACAACACTGGCTTGACCTTGTCTGCTTCCAATGAAGTGACAGAAGGCGGTCAGATCACCTACACCGCCACGCTGACCAACCCAGCGCAGACGCCAGTCATCGTGACCTTGAGCAATGGCGCGGTCATCACCATCGCTGCCGGC
>NZ_LHVL01000022.1:0-1316 GCF_001269775.1 Pseudomonas sp. Pf153
TATCACCTGCCGCGATCCCGGTATGCACACCGGTCTTGAGGTTGATGGTCACAGCTTCCTTGCTGTCGGTATAACCCGCTATGTCATAGCCGGCACCGCCGATGAACTGATCCGCTCCCGCGCCACCGTATAGGGTGTCGTTACCCGAACCGCCGGTAATGACGTTGTCGCTGTCGTTGCCGTAACCGATGAAGGCGCCAGTGCCGACGTAGGTCAGGCGCTCGACGTTGGCTGCCAGGATGGTGCCGCTGGCATTGATCACCGACACGCGGACTTCATCGTTACCGCCACCGGCCTGTTCGATGATGGTGGGGGTGTATCCCATGCCGATGGTGTAGATGTCATCACCAGCCCCCCCTTCCAACCGTAACGCTGCGGCTGTGGTGTATGGACCTGCGGAGAGCACGTCGTTGAAGGCCGAGCCTATGACGGTTTCGATATTCGCCAACGTGCTGCCTTCGGCCTCTCCGCCCGTTCCTGCAGTTCCCGTCCCGGTACGGATATTGATGTTTACCCCGGCTGTCGAACCCGAGTAGTCGACCGTATCGACCCCGGCACCGCCGTCGAAATCGATACCGCTGCCATCGCCAATGAACGTGTCGTTGAAGTTCGAGCCTCTGACCGCTTCGATATCGGTGTAGGTATCACCTGCCGCGATCCCGGTATGCACGCCGGTCTTGAGGTTGATGGTCACCGCTTCCTTGCTGTCGGTATAACCCGCTATGTCATAGCCGGCACCGCCGATGAACTGATCCGCTCCCGCGCCACCGTATAGGGTGTCGTTACCCGAACCGCCGGTAATGACGTTGTCGCTGTCGTTGCCGTAACCGATGAAGGTGCCAGTACCGACGTAGGTCAGGCGCTCGACGTTGGCTGCCAGGATGGTGCCGCTGGCATTGATCACCGACACGCGGACTTCATCGTTACCGCCACCGGCCTGTTCGATGATGGTGGGGGTGTATCCCATGCCGATGGTGTAGATGTCATCACCAGCCCCCCCTTCCAACCGTAACGCTGCGGCTGTGGTGTATGGACCTGCGGAAAGCACGTCGTTGAAGGCAGAGCCTATGACGGTTTCGATATTCGCCAACGTGCTGCCTTCGGCCTCTCCACCCGTTCCTGCAGTTCCCGTCCCGGTACGGATATTGATGTTTACCCCGGCTGTCGAACCCGAGTAGTCGACCGTATCGACACCGGCACCGCCGTCGAAATCAATACCGCCACCATCGCCAACGAACGTGTCGTTGAAGTTCGACCCCCTGATCGCCTCGATGTCGGTGTAGGTATCACCTGCCGCGATCCCGGTATGCACACCG
>NZ_LHVL01000023.1:0-11600 GCF_001269775.1 Pseudomonas sp. Pf153
CGATATACAGCGATTTCGGCCTTAGCGACATCAATGCCAACAACCGTTTGCGAGGTAAGGATTGTCATAACAAATCCTCGGGGCTAGGGTTTAGGTGCTTGTCGGGGTCTACCTTTGCGCTGGCTTGCATCTATCGTCGATCTTGTCGATGAATTCCTTATTGGCGCTTTGGGTAGAAGGGGCGGGACGAGAAGTCTCCCACGGTCCGTACTGGCTAGAGTCGGAATCGAGCTTTTAGTCCCGCCCACCCCTTCAAGTCTAAACATACAAGCGGGCTTGCTCGCGAAGGCGGCCGAGAGAGCAACCCGACCTCAAAAGACAGGCACAAAAAAACCGGCGCCCTCATCGGGTCGCCGGTTCCAGACCATCACGCTTGAGCGTTGATCTGCTTTTCCGGATACCACACGTCGATCAGCGGGCTGACTTCGACGCTGGTCAGCTCAGGACGAGCCTTGAGCCAGGTTTCAACGGCCGTGCGCTGTTCTTCGCTTACCGAGCCGCGCTTCTGCAGGCAGACCAGACCGTAGTCGTCGCCACCCACATAGCCCAGGCCATTGGCTTCCATGGCTTCTTTCAGGAATGCGTCGAGGAAAGCGTCAACAGCCTCATCGGCCAGATCTTCTTTGAAATCCAGGTTCAATTCGAAACCCAGCTCTTGAAATTCATCCACGCAAAGTTTTTTGCGCAGACGCCGGGAACGGTTAGTCGCCATTGAAACAATCCTCATCAGTAATAACGGCCGGCACTTTACCAGTTTGAAGCACCGATTGCCCGTCTGATCGGCGCGCCAGCCTACCGTCGGTAAAAAAATAGCGCCTGGAAGGGCTCGTGCTCGGCAAAGCCGCTGCACCTTGGGGCATAATGCCGACACATTCATGACCGTTGAGGACGTTCAATTTTCGTGTCCTCGTTTTTTCTTCCCTCGCCCGCAGGGTTTTATTTCAAATGATCAAGTCTTTTCGTCCACTGCTTCTAGCCAGCCTTCTTCTTCCCCTGGCTCTCCCCGTCTCCACCAGCGCCGCCACGATCAACACCGCCCTGTCGCCCAACGTGCAAAAGGCCCTCAAGGCCAGCAAGCTGCAAGACAATGCCCTGTCCCTGGTGCTGGTGCCACTCAACGGCCCTGGTACGCCGACCCTGTATAACGCTGACGTTTCGGTCAACCCCGCCTCCACCATGAAACTGGTGACCACTTACGCGGCCCTGGAAATGCTCGGCCCCAATCACCAGTGGAAAACCGAGTTCTATACCGATGGCACGCTCAGCGGCGGAATTCTGAACGGCAACCTTTACCTCAAGGGCGGCGGCGATCCCAAGCTGAACATGGAAAAACTCTGGCTGCTGATGCGCGACCTGCGAGCCAACGGCGTGCAGCAAGTCACCGGTGACTTGGTGCTGGATCGTGGCTTCTTCATCCAGCCGCAACTGCCCGAGTTCAACGACGACGGCAATGACGAAAACAAACCCTTCCTGGTCAAGCCCGACTCCTTGCTGGTCAACCTCAAGGCCCTGCGCTTCGTCGCCCGCAACGACGGTGGCCGGGTGCTGGTGTCGGTGGAGCCGCCGATTGCCAGTATCCGTATCGAAAACCAGGTCAAGGCCGTCAACTCCAAGCAATGCGCCGGCGGCGTGCGGTACAATCCGGTGCCCCAGGCAGACGGCAGCGTGACGGTGACCGTTGGCGGCCAGCTCGGCGATGGGTGCAGTTCCCAGACCTATTTGTCGTTGCTCGATCACGCCACCTACACCGCCGGTGCGGTACGGGCGATCTGGAAGGAACTGGGCGGCAGCATCCAGGGCAAGGATCGCCTGGCGTCGACACCAGGCAACGCCAAGGTGCTGGCCCGGGCCTTTTCGCCGGACCTCGCGGAGATCATCCGCGACATCAACAAGTACAGTAACAACACCATGGCCCAGCAACTGTTCCTGAGCCTGGGCGCGCAGTTCCGCAACGAAGCCGACGGTGACGACGCCAAGGCGGCGCAGCGCGTGGTGCGCCAGTGGCTGGCCAAGAAAGGCATCACCGCGCCACACCTGGTAATGGAGAACGGCTCCGGCCTGTCCCGTGCCGAACGGGTCAGCGCCCGAGAGATGGCCGCCATGCTGCAAGCGGCCTGGCGTAGCCCGTACTCGGCGGAATTCATCAGTTCGATGCCCATCGTCGGCACGGACGGGACCATGCGCAAACGCCTCAAGACCACCGCCATGGCCGGCGAAGCCCATGTCAAGACAGGCACGCTGAACACCGTACGGGCCATCGCCGGCTACAGCCGGGACGTCAATGGCAATACCTGGGCGGTGGTGGCGATTCTCAACGATCCGAAGCCATGGGGCGCTTCGTCAGTGCTGGACCAGGTGCTGCTGGACCTGTACCGGCAGCCGAAACTGCCTCAGACGGCTTCGGTGTTGTAACCCTTGTGGGAGCGGGCTTGCTCGCGAAGGCGTTGTGTCAGCCAATACAAATGTCGGATGTCATATCGCCTTCGCGAGCAAGTCCGCTCCCACATTGACCGCGTCCAGCGCGCTACCCCAACAGCATTTCCACCCGATCGCGCCCGGCCTGCTTGGCCGCGTACACGCATGAGTCGGCTCGCAACAGCAATGCATCCGCCCCCTCTCCGGCGCGCCAACTGGCGATACCGAAGCTGGCCGTGACGACACCCACGTCGTCGATCGGCGCAGTGCGCAGACCTTCCCATAGCCCGCTGGCCAGGGCGTAGGCGCTTTCGCCGTCAGTGTCGGGACACAGCACCACGAACTCTTCACCGCCCAATCGACAGAACACATCGGTACGCCGCAACCGCTGGGTAATCCGCTGGCAGACGGCCTGCAACACCCGGTCGCCCACCGCATGACCGTGCTGGTCGTTGATGCGCTTGAAATGATCGATGTCCAGCATGATGACCGAAAGATTGCCGGGGCCGCGTTCGACTCGCGTCATCTCCGAGGTCAGGCGTTCCTGGAAATAACGCCGGTTGCGGATGCCGGTCAGCGCATCGGTCACTGACAAGGCCCGCAGCTCTTCTTCCACGCGCTTGAGATCGGAAATGTCCGAGATGTAGCCATGCCACAGCACGCCACCGCCCGGAAGCTGTTCGGGCGTCGCCTCGCCACGTACCCAGCGCAACCCCCGTTGCGGCAGTTGTACCCGATACTCTTCACGCCATGGGCTCAAGGTATCGGCCGAAGTGCGGATCGAAGCGCGAACCCGGGCACCGTCCAGCGGATGGATGCGCGAGAAAATTGCCTCCGCGTTCTGGACCAGCACATCGGGTGCCAGCTCGTAAATATCGCGGATGCCGTCGCTGGCATAAATCACGCTGAACCGGCCATTGAAATCCATTTTGAACTGATAGATACCGCCGGGAACGTGGGCGCTGAGTTTTTTCAGCAACATGTCCCTGGCGGCCAGTGCTTCATGGACACGCTTGCGCTCGGTGATATCGATGCAGATCGCCAGGTGCCCGACCCACAGCCCCTGATCGTCGAGCATCGGCGTGGCCAGCATGTTGACTGTCAGGTGACTGCCATCACGACGCACCAGGGTCCATTCCCGGGCTTGCTGCCCTCCACGCTCGCTGCCCTCCAACAGCATCGCGTGGCACGTGGGGATCGGCTTGCCAAAGCGTGCGGCGAGCTGAGCGGCCCGAGCCTGGAGTTCCCGGGGAACGTGCAGGCTCTCCAGAGTCATGCTCTGCAAGACTTCCTGGCTTGGGTAGCCCAGCATGTGTTCGGCGCCGGCGTTGAAGGTGGTGATGACGCCCCGCAAGTCCGTGGCGATGATCGCCACCTGGGTCGCGGCATCCAGTACACCGCGCAATTGATTATGGGTCCCGCGCAGTTCCTGCTCCCGGGCACGCAGTTCCCGGGTGCGTTGTTCCACCAGTGTCAGCGCCCGCTGCCGCTGGCTGACCAGCACATAGAGCAAGGCGCTGAGCAGGAAACTGAGCAAGCCACCCAACACCACCAGGCTCGACACCGAGGAATGATTGGCCGCCAGGAATATCCGACTGGGTCGCAGTTCTATCCGGTAATCATGACTCCCGAGGCGCAGCAGGCGGATCGCTGACAAATCGCTTTCACCTGGCGGTTCGGCGGACTCGAACAAGATTTCTTCCCGATCGTCGGTAGACAGGTCCAGGACACGCAAGGACAGGTTTTCATGGCCGGACGCCGGCAACCCATCGCCCACCAGACGGCGCATGTTGATGGCGGCCACCACGTAACCGAACGGTTCCGGGGACGTTGCTCTTTTTACCGGTGCAACCAGCAAGACCCCACGGGCGAAGGCCGGATCGGTGCCCATCAAATCCAGGGGTTGCGAGACCACCAGGGCATCGCGCTGACGCGCTCCTTCAAGTGCAGCCCGGCGCAAGGGTTGGGACAGCAGATCGAAGCCCACTGGCGAGGCGGAGGACGGCTGGCTCTGGACGTACAGAACGGGGACATACTCGTCCCGCTCGGCAGTTGGTCGCAGGCCACCGTGACCGTCCGCCTCACGGATGGAGAACCCATCCATCCCCTCGGCGCGAGCCTGCTGCTCGAATGCCTGGCGCTCGTCCCGAAGCACGCGTGGTGCCCAACCGAACGCCTGGGTACGGTGCAACAACGCTTCGGCGTAGCCATGGAACTCCTCGCTGGAAACCCCCGAGGAATTGGCAAAGAAACGCCGCAGGCTGTCCAGGCGCTGCTCCTGGTCCTGGAACCGCTCCTCGATGCGACTGAAACGCTCCTCGGCTTGCAGCTCGAAACGTTGGCGCAGTTGCTGGTTGAACAGATTGGTCATTGCCCAGGTCAGCAAACCGGTCATGCAGGTGCCGGCCAGGAAGACCAGTGAAGCCACCAGCCAGGCCGAGACATCTTCGCTGATAAAACCCAGGATCCTGGGACGTACCGGATGCAATGCCATAACGACAACTCGAAAAGGGGCAGGCATGGGATACAGCCCTGACCACAGCTTTAGTTATAGCTATTAGCCATCACTTTGACCAGCCCTGAAAACGGCTGGAAGCCTTGAAATACAAGGCTTCGTGGATCCAATCGGGACATTTCAACGTGACATGATTTTCCAGGCGCGATGGATTTTGCCATTGCGGGCAAAGTCCGGATCGATGGTGCTGGCGGTGATTTCCTCCACCGCGTAGCGCTCGCACACATTGTCCTCGAGCTGGAACTTGCGGAAATTGTTGGAGAAATACAACACGCCACCCGGTGCCAGACGGGCCATTGCAAGGTCCAGCAACTGGACGTGGTCGCGCTGTACGTCGAACACACCTTCCATGCGCTTGGAGTTTGAAAAGGTCGGTGGGTCGATGAAGATCAGGTCGTATTCGTCGCGACAGTCCTGTAGCCAGGTCATCACATCGCCCTGCTCCAGGCGGTTCTTATCGGAAAAACCATTGAGCGACAGATTGCGCCGTGCCCAGTCCAGATAGGTTTTCGACAGATCGACGCTGGTGGTGCTACGGGCGCCCCCCTTGGCGGCGTGGACGCTGGCGGTCGCGGTGTAGCAGAACAGGTTGAGGAAGCGTTTGCCGGCTGCCTCTTTCTGGATACGCAGGCGCATCGGACGGTGGTCGAGAAACAGTCCGGTGTCCAGGTAGTCGGTGAGGTTGACCAGCAGCTTCACGCCCCCTTCGTTGACCTCGGTGAACTTGCCCTGGGCGCTCTGACGTTCGTATTGCTTGGTGCCGCTCTGGCGCTCACGACGCTTGATCACTACGCGACTCTTGTCGACGTTCAGCGCCTGCGGGATGGCCGCCAGCGCGTCGAACAGCCGGGCCGAGGCCTTTTCCGGGTCGATGGACTTCGGCGCGGCGTATTCCTGAACATGCACCCAATCGTGGTACAGGTCGATGGCCATGGAGTATTCGGGCATGTCGGCATCGTAGACCCGGTAGCAATCGACGCCCTCACGTTTGGCCCATTTACCCAACTGCTTGAGATTCTTTTGCAGACGATTGGCGAACATCTGCCCGCCTTCGCTCAGGCGCGCCTGCTCGACCACGGGCGCCGGGGCCGGCGCCGGTTTGATCGGATTGCCGTTCTTGTTGTACTGGCGCTCTTGCGGCACTTCCGGTACCCGATCCTGTAGATCGCGCTCGGCCTGACGCTGTTCCGGGGTGCGGCGCTCGCCGGTCACGAACTGATCCGGCAGCACCTTGATCAATAACAGCTTGCACGGCAAGGCGCCGTTCCAGAACGAATACTGCTTGTGACTACGAATGCCCATGCGCTTGCCCAGGTCCGGCGCGCCGGTGAACACCGCGGCCTCCCAGTTCAGGCAGGCCTGGCGCAGGCGTTCACCGAGGTTCTGGTAGAGATACAGCAGGCTGGCTTCATCGCCCAGACGCTCGCCGTAGGGCGGGTTACAGATGACCAGGCCTTTCTGGTTCTGGTCCGGACGGGGCTCGAAGGTGGCGACTTCACCTTGATAGATCTTGATCCACTCGCTCAGGCCCGCACGTTCGACGTTGTTGCGGCCCGGCTGGATCAACCGTGGGTCGGCTTCGTAGCCGCGAATCCACAACGGTGGTTTGGCCAACCCGGCAGCAGCGCGGGCGGTGGCTTCTTCATGGAGTTTTTTCCACAACGCTGGCACATGGCCTAGCCAGGCGGTGAAGCCCCATTGTTGGCGACGCAGGTTCGGCGCCATGTCGGTGGCAATCATGCCCGCTTCCACCAGGAACGTGCCCACACCGCACATCGGGTCGGCCAAAGCCCCACCTTCGGCGGCAATGCGCGGCCAGCCGGCACGGATCAGGATGGCCGCGGCGAGGTTTTCCTTCAGCGGCGCCGCGCCTTGCTGCAAGCGATAGCCACGCTGGTGCAGGCTATGGCCGGAAAGGTCCAGGGAGAGAATCGCTTCGCCGCGATCCAGGCGCAGGTGAATGCGCAGATCCGGGTTGAGCTTGTCGATGGACGGTCGCTCTCCAGAGGGCGTACGCAGCTTGTCGACGATGGCATCCTTGACCTTCAGTGCGCCGAAGTGGGTGTTATCGATGCCCGAACCGTGCCCGCTGAACTCCACCGCCAGGGTGCCATCGGCCAACATGTGATCCTGCCAGTCGACGTCCAATACGCCGTGGTACAGGTCGTCGGCGTTTTTCATCGAAAAGCGCTTGAGGACCAGCAGTACACGGTTGGCCAGCCGAGACCACAGACACAGGCGATACGCCGTCTCCATGTCGGCCATGCCGCGAACGGCGGAGGTGTGCTCGCGTGCCTCTTCAAGGCCAAGCCCGGTGGCTTCCTCGAGCAGCAGGCCTTCGAGGCCCTTGGGGCAGGTGAGGAAGAGTTCAAAACGGTCGGACATGGGAGTTTCCAGAGCCTTTGGCCAAGTGGACCGGGCAACGCATTGCCGGTCGGGTTCAATCAGGTACTTTTCTCAAGAGCACCCGGTGGCATGAAAGTATGCCGTTCCACCCTCGCCGCTCAGGTTAAAAGAGCTTAGATGCAGGGGCAGGTTAAAAATTCTGTAAAACAAATTGTGAAAACTCATCCCTTTCGTCGAATAGTACCCGAGTGCAACGGGAGGACATTCTCATTCGAACCAGCGCAGCCCTCTTCAACGCAGGGCCGATCATACAGGGGTCTTGCTCAAAAGCGGTCAGTGAACAGCTTGTTACTTATCGCTCTGGCATCTTTATTGTTACGTGCTTATGACAAAAAGATCATTCCATCCATGTGACGCTTTGGTTAGAACTCAACACAGGTTGACGTCGCAACGGCGCCAACACCTTGGCTCGTCACGCCGGCAACGAGCCACCAACGGCAGAATGATTCTGCCCCGGCCTCGATAGAGGTCGACGCGAAGCAACAGTCAACAAGTGAGGGCAACACCCTATGAGAAGACTTAAGCGTGATCCGTTGGAAAGAGCATTTTTACGCGGTTACCAATATGGCGTTGGTGGTAAATCCCGTGAGCTTTGCCCCTTTACTCTACCGTCAGTACGTCAAGCCTGGATCAATGGCTGGCGAGAAGGACGCGGCGACAACTGGGACGGTATGACCGGCACTGCGGGTATCCATAGACTCAACGAACTTCACGCCGTCGGCTGACACAGGGCTTAATACTCCAGAACTCGACAATTTGATCCGACCATCGACTTAACCACGCGCGTCCCATCCGGACGGCGGGCTACGGCCCAGGGGCTCCTTCGAGGAGCCCTTTTTAATGGGCGGCTTTCACACATTCAAACACACCCTTGTGGCGAGGGATTCTTGCCCGGCTCTAGCCCAACGCCGCGATGGCGTCCACGGACTCACGAATCAACGCAGGTCCCTTGTAGATGAAGCCCGAATAAATCTGGACCAGGCTCGCCCCGGCGGTGATTTTCTCGGCCGCATGGCGCCCTTCGGTAATCCCGCCAGCGGCGATGATCGGCAAGCGCCCGGCCAGCTCGGCGGCCAGCACCTTCACGGTGTGGGTGCTCTTGTCACGCACTGGCGCGCCGGATAACCCGCCCGCTTCATCACCGTGATCCATCCCTTCGACGCCTTCGCGACCCAGCGTCGTGTTGGTGGCGATCACCGCGTCCATGCCCGTCTCGATCAGGGCCTGGGCCACTTGCACGGTTTCTTCGTCGGTCATGTCCGGAGCGATCTTGATCGCCAGCGGGACATGCTTGCCATGAATCAGTGCCAGCTCCGCGCGACGCCGGGCCAGGTCCGCCAGCAACTGCTTGAGGGAATCCCCGAATTGCAGGCTGCGCAGCCCCGGGGTATTCGGCGAGCTGACATTGACGGTCACGTAGCTGGCGTGGGCATAGACCTTGTCCAGGCAGATCAGGTAATCGTCGACGGCGCGCTCCACCGCAGTGTCGAAATTCTTGCCGATGTTGATGCCCAGCACGCCCTTGTACTTGGCGGCGGCAACACGGGCCAGCAAATGGTCGACGCCCAGGTTGTTGAAGCCCATGCGGTTGATGATCGCCTCGGCTTGCGGCAAGCGAAAAAGGCGCGGCTTGGGATTACCCGGTTGCTGCCGTGGCGTGACGGTGCCGATTTCCACGAAACCGAAACCCAGCTGCGCGAAGCCGTCGATGGCTGCACCGTTCTTGTCCAGCCCCGCGGCCAGGCCCACCGGGTTGGGAAACTGCAATCCCATCACACTCACCGGGAGTTTCGCCGGTGCCTTGCACAGCAGCCCATTGAGGCCCAGGCGCCCGCCCGCGCCAATCAGGTCCAGGGACAAATCGTGGGAGGTTTCCGGGGAAAGTTTGAACAGCAGTTCGCGGGCCAGGGTGTACATGGGCGATTTTGACTCGGGCGACAAAATGAGGCGGGGATTATAGCCGCGCAGCGGCGGTTCAGCGAGGCGCCTGCATAAAACAGTGCCGATGGCATATGCCTTGCACCGTTTGTGCTCATCGACGCTCATGCCAACGACGGAATGAGTGCCACACTGATTTAAAGGACAACGGCGTCGTCCTCCGGCCTTGCTCTGGCAGTTGTCGGGTACGGCGCTTTTTATGTGCAAGGTGATGCCCGATGAATGAAATTCCAGCCAACCCCCTGGCCTGGGTCAATGGCAGCGACGCTCCGGAAAAGAGCGCGATCGATCTTGGCTTCATGGCCTTGAGTGATTGCGCCCCGGTGGTGGTGGCCGCCACTCAGGGCTTCGCCCAACCCTACGGCCTGACCTTGAACCTCAAGCGCCAGGCATCCTGGGCCAACCTGCGGGACAAGCTGGTCAGCGGCGAAATCGATGCGGCCCACAGCCTGTACGGCTTGATCTATGCGGTGCACCTGGGCATCGGCGGTGTCGCGCCGACTGACATGGCCGTGCTGATGGGCCTGAACCAGAACGGCCAGAGCATCAACCTCTCTCATGGGCTGCAAGCGCTGGGCGTGACCAGTCCTGAGGCACTGGAACGCCATGTGCACCAAACTCGCACGAAACTGACCTTCGCCCAGACCTTCCCAACCGGCACCCATGCGATGTGGCTCTACTACTGGCTCGCCGCCCAGGGTATTCATCCGTTGTCGGATGTGGACAGCGTGGTGGTACCGCCACCGCAAATGATCGCCCACTTGCAGGCCGGCCGTATCGATGGCCTCTGCGTCGGCGAACCCTGGTGCGCCAGTGCGGTAAAACAGAACCTGGGCTTCACCCTGGCGACCACGCAGACCATCTGGCCCGATCACCCGGAAAAAGTCCTGGGCTGCACCCGCGCTTTTGTCGAACAATACCCCAATACCGCACGTGCCCTGGTGATGGCGGTCCTTGAGGCCAGTCGCTTCATCGAACAGAGCAGCGAGAATCGCCGCAGCACCGCACAACTCTTGAGTGCGCCCGAATACCTCGACGCACCGCTGGACTGCATCGAGCCCCGCCTGCTTGGCATCTATGCCGACGGCTTGGGCAATAGCTGGCAGGATCCCCACGCCATGCGTTTCCACGGTGACGGCGAAGTGAACGTCCCTTACCTGTCCGACGGCATGTGGTTCATGACCCAGTTCCGCCGTTGGGGCCTGTTACGTGAAGACCCGGATTACCTGGCCGTGGCGCAAGAGGTCCAACAGCTGGCGCTGTATCGCCAGGCCAGTGCAGCACTGGGCATCGCATCTCCCCGTCAGGACATGCGCAGCAGCCAATTGATCGACGGTATTACTTGGGACGGTTCGGATCCGGCCGGGTATGCCCGCTGCTTCAAACTGCACGCCTTGAGCGATGCGGCTCCCCTTCTCGCCAGCCGCTGACAGGAGCCTTGAGCATGTTGCGTATCCTGCTGATCAACGACACCGCGAAAAAAGTCGGTCGTCTCAAGGCTGCCCTGACGGAAGCCGGGTTCGATGTCATCGACGAATCCGGATTGACCATCGATTTGCCAGAACGCGTCGAAACAGTGCGTCCGGACGTGATCCTGATCGATACCGAGTCACCGGGACGGGATGTGATGGAGCAAGTGGTACTGGTCAGTCGCGACCAGCCACGACCGATCGTCATGTTTACCGACGAGCACGACCCCGATGTGATGCGCCAGGCGATCAAGTCCGGCGTGAGCGCTTACATCGTCGAAGGTATCCACGCCGCACGCCTGCAGCCGATCCTCGACGTGGCCATGGCGCGCTTCGAAAGCGACCAGGCCCTGCGCGCCCAGCTCCTGGCCAGGGACCAGCAACTGGCCGAACGCAAGCGCATCGAACTGGCCAAGGGCATGCTGATGAAGATGAAAGCCTGCAACGAAGAACAGGCCTACACCCTGATGCGCCGCCAGGCCATGAGCCGCCAGCAGAAGCTGATTCAGGTGGCGGAACAGATCATTGCCATGAATGAGTTGTTGGGCTGACGGCCTCGCAGCGTCTGACCCGGCGTCATCGCGAGCAGGCTCGCTTGTATGTTTAGACTTGAAGGGGTGGGCGGGACTAAAAGCTCGATTCCGACTCTAGCCAGTACGGACCGTGGGAGACTTCTCGTCCCGCCCCCTCTACCCAAAGCGCCAATAAGGAATTCATCGACAAGATCGACGATAGATGCAAGCCAGCGCAAAGGTAGACCCCGACAAGCACCTAAACCCTAGCCCCGAGGATTTGTTATGACAATCCTTACCTCGCAAACGGTTGTTGGCATTGATGTCGCTAAGGCCGAAATCGCT
>NZ_LHVL01000024.1:0-39217 GCF_001269775.1 Pseudomonas sp. Pf153
GATTTCGGCCTTAGCGACATCAATGCCAACAACCGTTTGCGAGGTAAGGATTGTCATAACAAATCCTCGGGGCTAGGGTTTAGGTGCTTGTCGGGGTCTACCTTTGCGCTGGCTTGCATCTATCGTCGATCTTGTCGATGAATTCCATATTGGCGCTTTGGGTAGAAGGGGCGGGACGAGAAGTCTCCCACGGTCCGTACTGGCTAGAGTCGGAATCGAGCTTTTAGTCCCGCCCACCCCTTCAAGTCTAAACATACAAGCGAGCCTGCTCGCGATGACGGCGGATCAGTCGATATAGCCCTTCAGGTGGCACTCAGCACCCGCAACCGCTCAATATCGAGGATCTCGATTTCACCGTAGCCAAGGTGAAGGATGCCCTGGCCTTGCAGGTCCTTGAGGATCTGGTTGGTGGTCTGGCGCGAGAGCGACAGCATCAGCGCCAGTTGTTCCTGGGGCAGTTGCAGGACCTGGCGGGTCGCTTCGATTTCGCCGTAGCCCTCGGCAATCATCAGCAAGCGGTGGGCGACGCGGGCCGGTGCGGGCATCAGGCTCAGTTGTTCGAGATTGATGAAGGTCAGGCGAAGTTTGTGGCTCATCAGCAAAGCCAGTTGCCGCCAATGGACCGGTTGTTCCTCCAGCAATGCCAGCAACGCCGCTTGAGGCAAATGCAGCAAGGTGCATTGACCTACCGCCACCGCATCGTGGGTACGCGGCTGGCCGTCGAACAGGCAGATCTCACCGAACCAGTGCGGCGCCTCGATCACGCTCAACAACGCTTCCTTGCCCTGTTCGTTGACCGCGCCGACCCGCACCGCGCCTTCCAGTACGGCGTACAGGCCGCACGGCGGATCACCGCGCTTAAAGAGTCGATGCCCCGGAGAAAGGCGACGCACCCGCGAGATCCCCAGCAGACTATCCTGTAACGGGACGGGCAAATGGCTGTACCAGTGACCGGTCATCAGGTGCGAGTGCCAGGGATGCGAATTCATGGAAACTCCGGGACAAGTGTCGGCTAGCTGACAGAGCGCCGCGTAGAACCTGGGCATCATGCAGGTATCACATCAGGAGGAACAACAATGAAAAGCCTCGTCGATCATCTCAGTCAATACGCCGCCTACCATCGCGACCCTCGCAACATCGCCACGCACTTCATTGGCATTCCGCTGATATTCGTCGCCGTTGCCGTGCTGCTGTCACGGCCGGGCTGGCCGTTGGGCGCGGTTCTGTTGTCGCCAGCCTTGCTGGTGGCGGCGGCCAGTGCCTGGTTCTACCTGCGCCTGGAGTTACGCCTGGGTGTGCTGATGACGGTGCTGTTGGGTCTGGCCGTATGGCTGGGGCAGGTATTGGCCACGCAAAGCACATCGGTGTGGCTCGGCAGCGGCCTGGGCCTGTTTGTGGTGGGTTGGATCATTCAGTTTGTCGGCCATTATTACGAAGGCCGCAAGCCGGCGTTCGTCGACGATCTGACAGGACTGATCGTCGGCCCCTTGTTCGTGGTGGTCGAAGCGGGATTTCTACTGGGACTGCGCAACGAGCTGAAGCAGGCTATCGAAGAACGCGCCGGGCCGGTGGCGATGCGCAACCAGCGTTCGGCGGTTTGAAAACAGCGCCATGTCATTAACGTGGTGAGGCCCGCTCCCACAAGAGCCGGGCCTCACCTCTCAAGCATTACAGCGCACCGAACTCGACCCGGATGGTCAGAGCGCCGGTGTTATCGCTCAAGCCAGCCCCGTGCTGCCCGGTCAAATCATCATTGATGCACAGTTGCAGTTCCCCTTGCTGGTTTCCTGGAACTTGCCCCAGATCACCCACCAGAAACGGCGTGCCACCATTGCCCACACGACCGATCAAGGCACCTTCGGCAGCCCCGGGCAAGGCATAGCTGCTGTAGTCGATGTGCCTCGAACCACCATTCCCATCGACATTCCCGCCTTGCGGACTGGCACACCAAAGTCCAGAGACGTAGCGAACCAGGCGTGGTACCAGCGCATTGACCTGCACGCCGGTGCCCTGCCAGCTTTTATTGGCCTGGACCGTCAGAGTCACCGCCTTCAGATCGTTGGCCACGGTGTCCCCGGCCTGGAACGACAAGGCGGCGATCGTCAGGCTCGGATTCGAGGTGCCGCTGCTGGGGAAAACCCCATCGCCCACCAGGAACAGGTTCTTGTGATCCCAACTGCGCTGGTCCTTGTCGACCACCGATGTGGCCGGGTCACTGCCCATGCGATAAGTGCCCATCAGGTGCCCGGCACCTTGGAAGCTCATAGGTTCGTTTCCGTAAGTGAACGTCCCTGGCGTAAGGGGTTTGGTCAGTTCCACGGCGCCGAGCAGGTCTTTGATAATGTGAGTGGCCAACCGTTTTGCCTCCAGGAACCCCTTCTGGGTGTACTTGGACAACTCATAGTGAATTTCCGGCCGGGGAATACCGAGCAGGTCCTTGTAGTCGGCCGATGGCACGATGTAACACTTGGCGTTATCGGGATCGTCTTCCACCTGCTCCACCAGGAACGCGATGCGGAACTGCCGGATGAAAATGTCGTTGAGTTTCTGCACCAGCGCTGTTCCATAAAGCGCCTCGGTAGGGGGTATGGGGTCCTGGTCCGACTTCACCGGGTTGACGCCGTTGTTGTTCGTACCGTCGATAAAATCGGCCACCGTGTCGTAGGGATCGTTGGCCGGCCAGTTCCAGCCCTCGTTGCCGATCTCAATACGCCACGCCGCGCGTTCGCTGCGAAAGGCACCGTCACGCAAGCTCTCGATGCCCGCGGTGGACAGGGGACCACGGTAGGGAAAAATCGCCTTGCCTTCAGGCATCAGCCCCCACGCCAGGTAGATCGGGTGGTCGGCCAGGTTGCGCCCCACCTGACCGCTGCTGTTGGCCACGCCCTTGGGCCAGGCGGGCGTGGCGGAGTTGAGCAATAGCTTGGGGGTTTCGATGGCATGGGCCGCGATGACATAACGTTGAGCAATGGCCTCGCCAAAGCCGGTGACCGGTCCATCACCCAATTGATACTGCTTGAATTCCACGCCGAAGATAGTGCCGTCCAACCCTACGTTCAACTTGGTGGCAACCGTCCTGTACAGCACCTTGACCTTGCCGGTGGCCAGGGCCTTGTTCAACGTCACGGTGGCGTCGTACTTGGCCTGGATCGGGCAGATCGGCGTACAGTTGGTGTTGCCGGCACATACGCGGCGCCCTGCATAGGGTTGGGAGTTGCGTCCGGCCGGCGTCGGGCTGACAACCAACGGCAAGCCGTCGAATACCTGCCCCGTCACCGCCGCGACAAAACTGCCATCGACCAAGGACAACGGAATGCTGTGCATGGGAAATTCGTAACCCTCGGGAAACGTCATGCCCAGGTAGGCCTGATCGGCAACGTTGGCCGAGACGCCGATCTCCGCTTCGGCCCGGCAATAGGCGCTCTGCAGGTCATCGTAGCCGATAGGCCAGTCCACCCCGACGTTGTACAGAGTCTTCAGGCGAAAATCGTTCGGCACCATGCGCAGGCAGGTCCCGACCCAGTGCCAGGTGGTTCCGCCGCCGACTCGCTCATAAGTGCTGGTGAAAGGCATCGGGCCCTTTTGTACCAGGTAACTGGTCTCCGGTTTGTCCCATCCCAGGATCAGGTCAGCGATGGTCGCACGCGGGGCGTTCTGGCCGGCCGGGTTGCGGGGCGGGTCCAGTGTAGTGACCGGTGGGTAGGGCGATTCCGGGGTTTTCAGCGTGGTGGTATAGAAGCGTTCCATGTATTGCGCCCGGTTGACCGGGATCTCCGGTCCCGACTCGAGCACCAGCACCTCCACCCCGGCCATGGCCAGTTGATAGGCAACGATACTGCCCGCCAGCCCGGCGCCAACGACCACCACTTCGGCTTGTTCAATAGTCATGACCGGTCTCCTTGCTGGGCTTTGAAAGACGTGTTGGCGGGTACGCCGGTCAAGTCCTCAAGGCTCGACGGCTGTTCATTCCAGTAACCGAAGAACGATTCGCTGTAACCCATGGGGTGGGCCTGAGCCACTTTCCAGGCCCAGCTGTAGATATAGGCCTGGTCGGATACCACCGCCGAGTCACCCTTTTTGTAATTCCCGGCGTCATAGGGTTGGTACCAGACACCCAGATACCACAGCTTCATGATCGAACGCGCCGCCAGCACGGAGTTGGGGGTCGGTTGCGTGGTGACCAGCACCTGCTGGGCGATCTTATCCGGGGATACGTTGTCGGCCGCCAACGTGGCGTACTGCGTCAGCAACGGGTTGAGCACATCGGTGGTGATGCGTGGGGTGACGTAATCGAGAAAAAGCGGCGGCAACCCCACCGGATCGAGCTGCGGCGCCAGGCGCTCGATGGGAATACCAGTCAGGGCTGACGACAGGCCGACGAAATTGTCCAGGTCAGTGCTCATTGTTTGGCTCCTTGTCCGGTAGTGGACTGCGCGCGTTCGAGCAAATAGGTGAAGTCCGCGAAGCTGGTACGCGGGGATTCGGTGACATGAGTAGCAGCGTTGCCGTGACAGGCCATGCAACTGGAAGATGCCTGGGGCGTGGTGCCCTGGATGTAGGTTTCCAGCGTGGCATTGGCCAGGAACGAAGGGGCGGGGTTGCCCAACGGGTTGGCGGCCGATATCTGGCAATCAGGCGGCGGTGCGGCGGTCGGCCATTGCGTGCTGATCAGTTGATAATTGGCCCAGACACTCTGCGGATTGACCGTGCGCAACAAGGCCTGGTAGCTGGCATTCAAGGTCTTGGTGGCATCGGTCAGCGGCACCTCGCGCACGATCTGCGAGGGCGTCGCCTTGACGGCCGGGTTCCACGGTCGTGGGGGTGGCTGGTTGATCGTGCTGTCGCTGCTGGCGTTGTAGAACAGGTAGGGGCCTTTGCGCTGCGCCACCGGCGTGGATTGTTCCGGCACGTTGTTCACATGCTCGAAGGTCGACCAGACCCACTGCGGCGCGCTGGCGGTCTTGTGAACGATGTGCAAGCCCACCAGACCCACCGACTGTGACGCACACGACTCCTCGACAATAGGCCCGTGACTCGGATCACTGTTACCCGGCGTATAGACCAGCGCGTCGACCGTGTGGAAATCCTGGGGACGGTCGTTGGCGCCCAGCACCTTCCAGGATGCCTTCACCATCACCGAACCGACCTGCTGGGTATCGGTGGATCCGCAGCTGAAGGCCACGGTGTTTTTCTGACTGGCGGCGAAGAATTTACGCTGGCCTTCGATGCTGTACAGGCCGTTGTCGACGATCCCGTTGAACATCGACTGGTTGACGACGATTTCGTTGCGCGTATAAACGCCGTTCTGATCCACCAGCGGGCCGCTCTCGAAGGGCTGGATAAATTCATCCAGTACGTCGGGGACCTTGCCCATCTGCTGTAACAGGCGGCCCGGCTTGAGCTGCTTGCACACTTCGGGAAGCGTCGCCGGCGCATCCCAGGGCAAGGGCGTCTGGCCCTTGGCGCGGAAAATCTGATAACTCTCTTTCCAGCTCTCCCAGACCGTGGCCCCGTCCTGTTGGCCGATAGTGGTACCGGTGTTGGGATTGCCATTGTCCAGCGCCGGCCAGTTCAGGGCGATGAAGGTCTGCCATGAAAGCGTGTCGAAATTGCCTTGCAGGCTGGCCAGCGAAATCGGTTGGGTGGCCGTGACATCGAAGGGTATCTGCGGTGATAACGCGGGGGCGGCACTGGCGGACGGGCACAGCAACACGCTCAACAAGGCACAGCCCAGCGGGCCATGCCGACTGACTTCCATTCTCATGCTTTCTCTCCTTGGCATCAGGGCGCCAGGAGAAAACACCGGTCCGTCATGGACTCTCACTTGCCTCCTGGCAAGTCAGAGTCTAGGTAGGGTTTGATTCAAGAAGAGACATGAAGGTAGAACCAATCGAAGCAAAGCCGGGCGGTATTATTCGGACTCAGAAAGCGGTGTCATGGAAGACGCCATCGCGAGCAGGCTCGCTCCCACAAGGGTTCAGTGTCGTTCACAAATCCGCTGATCGACGCTGCCACTGTGGGAGCGAGCCTGCTCGCGATGCTCTTGATTTAAAGGTTGGCGACCTTCTGCCAGACCTTCGGTTTGAAGAACAGCGTCTCGCCCTTCGCCAGGCCTACCAGGCTGTCGTGATCCTTCACCACTTCGGCTTCGATCAGTTCGCTCTGGCCTTCCACCTTCAGGGTCACCCGTGTCGTGGCGCCCAGCGGGCGGATATCGCGTACTTCAGCGGCGTGGTGGTCCTCCAGCGCCGAGCGCGACAGCGAGACTTCATGGGGACGGAACAGCACATGCCGATCTTCCCCCAGGTGCAGGCGGTTGGAGTCGCCCAGGAAGTGATACACGAAATCGCTGGCCGGATTTTCGTAGACATCGCCCGGCGAACCGATCTGCTCGATTACGCCCTTGTTCATCACCACGATCCGGTCGGCGACTTCCATGGCCTCTTCCTGGTCGTGGGTCACGAACACCGACGTCAGGTTGATGTCCTCGTGCAGCCGCGCCAGCCAGCGGCGCAGCTCCTTGCGGACCTTGGCATCGAGGGCGCCGAAAGGTTCGTCCAGCAACAGTACCTTTGGCTCCACCGCCAAAGCGCGGGCCAGGGCGATACGCTGGCGTTGGCCGCCGGAAAGCTGTTCGGGATAGCGGTCGGCGAGCCAGTCCAGTTGCACCATATTCAGTAGCTCATGGACCTTGGCCGCGATCTGGCTTTCGTTCGGGCGCTGGCCCTTCGGTTTCATCCGCAGACCGAAGGCGACGTTGTCGAACACCGTCATGTGGCGGAACAGAGCGTAGTGCTGGAACACGAAACCGACGTTGCGATCACGTACGTCGTGGCCGGACACATCCTCGCCATGGAACACGATGCTGCCCTGGTCCGGCGTCTCGAGGCCGGCAATGATCCGCAGCAACGTGGTCTTGCCGCAGCCCGACGGGCCCAGCAGCGCCACCAACTCGCCGCTCTGGATGTCCAGGCTGATGTCGTCGAGGGCCTTGAAGGCGTTGAAATTCTTACTGACGTTACGGACTTCGATCGACATGACTTATTCCTCCGCGGCGCTGGCGCGCAGGCGGTTGATTCGGTTTTCGCTCCACTGCTTGAGCAGCAGGATGAAGAGCGCCAGGATCAGCAACAGGCTCGCCACAGCGAACGCGGCCACGTGGTTGTATTCGTTGTAGAGGATCTCGACGTGCAGCGGCAGGGTGTTGGTCACCCCGCGAATGTGCCCGGACACCACCGACACCGCGCCGAACTCGCCCATGGCCCGTGCGGTACACAGCACCACGCCATAGATCAGGCCCCATTTGATGTTCGGCACGGTGACATGCCAGAACATCTGCCAGCCGTTGGCGCCCAGCAGGCGCGCGGCTTCTTCCTCCTGGGTGCCTTGTTCCTGCATCAAGGGAATCAGTTCGCGGGCCACGAACGGCACGGTGACGAAAATCGTCGCCAGCACAATGCCTGGCAATGCGAACACGATCTGGATGTCGTGGTCCGCCAGCCACGGGCCGAACAGGCCCTGGGCACCGAACATCAACACATAGACCAGGCCCGCAATCACCGGCGACACGGAGAACGGCAGGTCGATCAGCGTCACCAGCATACTTTTGCCGCGGAACGAGTATTTGCTCACGCACCAGGCGGCACTGACACCGAATACCAGGTTCAGCGGTACCGAGACCAACACCGCAATCACCGTGAGTTTGAGCGCCGACAGCGCATCGGGTTCGAGGATCGCCTCGAAGAAAGTCCCCAGGCCAGACTTCAGGCCCTGAGATACCACGATGAACAGCGGCAACAGCAAGAACAGCGCGAAGATCAACCAGCCGAGGCCGATCAGGATGCGCCGCGAAACCGCGCTGCCACGACGGGCGGCATTGGTGGAAGCGGCGGAAATAGACGATTGGGACATTTTTCGCGCCTCCTCAAGGGGTTTCGATGCGCCGCTGCAGCAAGTTGATCAGCAGCAACAGGACGAAGGACACCACCAGCATCAGCACGCCGATGGAAGTGGCGCCGGTGTAGTCGTATTGATCGAGCTTGACCATGATCAGCAACGGCAGGATTTCGGTTTTCATCGGCATGTTGCCGGCAATGAAAATCACCGAGCCGTACTCGCCCACGCCACGGGCGAACGCCAGGGCAAAACCGGTCAACCAGGCTGGCAACAACGCCGGCATCAGGATGTGGCGAAACACTTGCCAGGGCCTGGCGCCGAGACAGGCGGCAGCTTCCTCCACCTCACGGGGAATATCCGCCAGCACCGGCTGCACCGTGCGCACCACGAACGGCAACGTCACGAAGGTCAGCGCCAGGGTGATACCCAGCGGGGTGTAGGCGATCTTGAAGCCCAGGTAGGTAGCGAACTGGCCCACAAGACCGGTCGGCGCGTACAACGCGGTCAGGGCAATACCGGCCACGGCGGTGGGCAGGGCAAACGGCAGGTCGATCATCGCATCGATGACCTTGCGACCCGGGAAGGTGTAGCGCACCAGCACCCAGGCCAGCAGCGTGCCGATCACGCCATTGATCATCGCGGCGTACAGCGCGGTACCGAAACTGAGCTTCAGGGCAGCCAGCACCCGTGGCGCCGAAATGATCGCCCAGAACTGATCCCAGGTGAGTTGGGCGGCATGCACGAACATGGCCGCCAGCGGTATGAGCACAATCAGACTGAGGTACACCAGGGTGTAGCCCAGCGTCAGCCCGAAGCCGGGTATGACGGGGGAGATGCGACGCGACATAGAAGTCCTTGGTTGAGAACGCGCAAAAGTCCCAATAAATCGAGACCTGTTAAGCAAGTGTCAGCCCATCAGGTTTGCATACCTGTGGGAGCGGGCTTGCTCGCGAAAGCAGTGTGTCAGGCAATGCTGTTATTGACTGTATTACCGCTTTCGCGAGCAAGCCCGCTCCCACATGAATTGCGCTTGGCTGGCTATCAGTTGATCTTTTCCAGCTTACTGCGCCTGATAGATCTGGTCGAACACGCCGCCATCGTTGAAGAATTTCGGCTGAGCGGTTTTCCAGCCACCGAAGTCCTTGTCGATGGTCACCAGGTCCAGTTTCGGGAACTGGCGGGAATACTTGGCGGCCACGTCCTTGTCCCGTGGACGATAGAAGTTCTTCGCGGCAATTTCCTGTCCAGCCGGGCTGTACAGGTGCTTGAGGTACGCTTCGGCAATCTCGAGGTTGCCCTTTTTCTCGGCGTTCTTGTCCACCACGGCCACCGGCGGTTCGGCAAGGATCGACAACGACGGCACCACGATGTCGAACTTGTCGGCGCCGCCATCCTCTTTCAAGGCCAGGAAGGCTTCGTTTTCCCACGCCAGCAACACATCGCCCTGGCCGTTGTTCACAAAGGTAATGGTCGAGCCACGAGCGCCGGTGTCGAGGATCGGCACGTGTTTGAACAGCGCCTGCACGTATTCCTTGGCCTTGGCCTCATCCCCGCCGTTGGCCTTGAGGCCATAGGCCCAGGCCGCGAGGAAGTTCCAGCGAGCGCCGCCGGAGGTCTTCGGGTTCGGCGTGATGACCGATACGTCATCCTTGATCAGGTCGCCCCAGTCCTTGATGCCCTTGGGGTTGCCCTTGCGCACCAGGAAGACGATGGTGGAGGTATAGGGTGTGCTGGCCTCCGGCAGGCGTGTCTGCCAGTCCGCCGGCAGGGATTTGCCCAGCTTGGCTATTTCGTCGATATCGCCGGCCAGGGCCAGGGTCACCACATCGGCCCGCAGCCCATCGATCACCGCCCGGCCTTGCTTGCCCGAACCACCGTGGGATTGCTGGATTTTCACTGTGTCGTCCGGGTGAGCCTTCTTCCAGAAACTGGCGAATTCGGCGTTGTAATCCTGGTATAGCTCGCGGGTCGGGTCATAGGAAACGTTGAGCAGCTCGTAATCCTTGGCAACCGCGGAACCCGTGAAAACAGCACTGGCCAGTGCGGCCAAGGCATAACGACGAATCGACGACATGGTGAAAGCTCCTGGAATCTGGTTTTTTCTTTTGGCTTATAAATCGTGAAACCTGAACAAATCGAACCTGTGAGAGCACAGCCTGCTCGCGATGAAGGCGACACGTTTCCCCAAAAATCGAGGCGCCTGTTCGCGAGCACGCTGTGCTCCCACAACCAGGCTGTTTCAGCCCGGCTTATGACTCGGCTGCTGCAGACGGAATTTTTCCTTGCGCTCGATCTGAACCACTTGCGCGTTATGCACAGTGATCTCCACCGCGCCAAAGCGCAGATCGCGCAGCGCGCTCTGAATCTCGCGCAAAATGGTTGCTTCGTCCTGGCCGTCAACGCTACGTAGGGATGCGCTCATGGTGCTGCTCCTTGAATGAATGCCGGGCAGTGGGCGGCACTGCGCGTGGCGTGGAGCCATACTAGATAAGGCGGGATATTCTTAAAAATACTATTTAAGAATTTTTATATAACCGTTTTTACACATCCGTAAGAAACGAGCCTGCACGCTTGAGCCAGGCGGCTTGCATTCTCAGGCGATGGCTGGCGCATCGGCCCAATTCAGTTGCTGCACGGGCCCAGGCCGTCCGAACCAGTAGCCCTGCCCCAATCCACAACCCTGTTCCAGCAGAAAAGCCGCCTGCTCGCGCTGCTCGATGCCTTCGGCATGCACCTGCATGCCCATGCTGCGGGCCAGAGCAATGATGACCCGGACGATCGCCGCATCGTCCTCATCCCAAGGCAACCCGGCGACAAAACCCTGATCGATCTTGAGTTTCTGCACCGGCAAGCGCTTGAGCCGCAACAACGACGAATACCCGGTACCGAAATCGTCGATCGCCAGACGCACGCCCAACTCCCGCAGGCGATGCATCTGTTCCAGCGCCACCTCGGGGTCTTCCATCACCGCGCTTTCGGTCACCTCCAGTTCCAGAAGCGCCGGATCCAGCCTAGTGTCATGCAGCACCTTGGCGACCTGCTCATACAACTCGCGATGGGCAAACAAGCGACTGGAGACGTTCACCGCGACGAATGACAGCACAACGCCGTCTTCTCGCCACTGGCACATCTGCCGGCAGGCCTGGGCCATGACCCAGGCATCGATCTGGGCGATCAACCCGATGCGCTCGGCGACAGGGATGAACCCGGCCGGTGAAATCAGTCCTCGAACTGGATGTTCCCAACGCACCAACGCCTCGACGCCGATCAGGCGGCCGGACGCCAGGTCATGCACTGGCTGGTAGTGCACCCGCAACTCCTGCTGTTCGAGGGCACGACGCAGTTCGGTAGCGATTTCGACCCGTTGCTGGGCGTGGGCAGTGAGTTCTTCCGTGTACAGGGCGTAACCGTCACGCCCGGCGCTCTTGGCCTTGAACAGCGCCGAGTCGGCATTGCGCAGCAGTTGCCCGGCGTTGAGGGCATCACTGGGAAACAGACTGATGCCAATGCTGGCATTGATGAACAAGGCATGGCCATCGAGCCGCAGTGGCTCCCTCAAACCGTCGAGGATGCGCTGGGCCAGGACCGCCGCCTGGCCAGGCTGGGAGCAGTTTTCCACCAATACCGCGAATTCATCGCCCCCCAGGCGCGCCAGGGTTACGCCCGGCGCAAAAAGCCCACGAAAACGCTCGGCCACCCCTTTGAGCAATTCATCGCCAACAGTGTGCCCCAGGCTGTCATTGATGTTTTTGAAATGGTCCAGGTCCACCAGCAGCAGGGCACAGCCACGCTTGTGTTGTTGCGCCGAAGCCAGGGCCTGCTCCGCTCGGTCGGTGAACAGCACTCGGTTAGGCAGGCCGGTCAGTGGATCGTAATGGGCCAGGTGCGCCAGTTCGTGTTGCGAATCCTTGATCGCACTGATGTCGGAAAACACCGCGACGTATTGGCTGACCTGGCCACTCTCATCGGTAATGGTGCGGATGGTCTGCCATTGTGGGTAAATCTCGCCGCTTTTGCGCCGGTTCCAGATTTCGCCGCTCCATTCGCCCACGTTCGCCAGGGACGCAAACATATCCTGGTAGAAGTCCAGGCCATGGCGACCCGACTTGAACAAGCTGGGACGACGGCCCAGTACTTCGTCCCGGCCATAGCCGGTGATCGCCATGAAAGCCCGGTTCACATGTACGATCAGGCCGTTGCGATCCGTCACCAGCACGCCTTCGCGAGTGCAATCGAAGACAGCGGCCGCCTGGCGCAGACGTTCCCGATCGGAGGAAGGCAGGCCCGCCTCCATCGTTCGAGGCCTGCGTATCCACACCAGGAACATCGCACCGGCACTGATCAGGATCCAGGTATAACCGTTGATCAGTTGCCAGCGAAGCCTGTCGGCGGATTCATCGAAGAAACTGCTCAATAAATAACCAACCAACTGCAGCCAGACAACTGACAGCACGAGATAGAGCAGCGTGCCCCGCAAGGCAATACGGTGATAAGCAGTCATTGGTCGTCCATGTCCTTACAAAGAGGCCGGAATTATAAAGGAAGAAACATCCTGCCACTCTTATCTGAAAGGCCGACTGGTTTTATCCGTGGGGCTGGCGATAATGCAGCGGCTGTTTCTACTTTATCGAGGGCCCCATAGCCTATGTGGTACGAAGGTTTTCTTGGCTTGTCGCCCTGGTCGCTGGTGGCAGTCACCCTGCTGATGACCCACGTCACGATCATCAGCGTCACGATCTACCTGCACCGTTATTCGGCTCACCGCTCCCTGGAGCTCAACGCAGGTCTCAAACATTTCTTCCGCTTCTGGCTGTGGCTGACCACAGGGCAGAACACCCGCGAATGGACCGCTATCCACCGCAAACATCACGCCAAGTGCGAAACCGTCGACGATCCCCACAGCCCGGTCGTCAAGGGCCTGTCCACCGTGCTGCGCAAAGGCGCCGAGCTGTACCGCGCCGAAGCGGAGAACCCGGAAACCCTGCGCATCTACGGCAAGAACTGCCCGGAAGACTGGATCGAACGCAACCTCTACAGTCGCTTCCCGCTGCTGGGCGTGGCACTCATGGGCCTGATCGACCTGTTGCTGTTCGGTACCATCGGCATCACCATCTGGGCCATCCAGATGATGTGGATCCCGGTCTGGGCCGCCGGAGTGGTCAATGGCCTGGGCCACGCCGTGGGCTACCGAAATTTCGAGTGCCGTGACGCGGCGACCAATCTGGTGCCCTGGGGCATCCTGATCGGCGGCGAAGAGCTGCACAACAACCACCATACCTACCCCAATTCGGCCAAGCTGTCGGTACGCAAATGGGAGTTCGACCTCGGCTGGGCCTGGATACGGGTGTTCAGTTTCCTGCGTCTGGCCAAGGTCCAGCGGGTCGCGCCGATCGCCCATCGGGTCGAAGGCAAGGGGCACCTGGATATGGACACCGCCATGGCGATTCTCAACAACCGCTTTCAGATCATGGCTCAGTACCGCCGCCTGGTCATCGCGCCGTTGGTCAAACAGGAGCTGGAAAAGGTCGATCACTCTGTACGTCACCAGTTCCACCGGGCCAAACGCCTGCTGTCACGGGAAACCAGCCTGCTGGACGACCGTCATCACCTGCGCATCCAGAACATCCTGGAACACAGCCAGGCGCTGAAGGTGATCTACGAAAAACGCCTGGCCTTGCAACAGATCTGGGTCAAGACCAGCAGCAACGGTCACGAAATGCTCACGGCCATCAAGGAATGGGTACACGAGGCCGAGGCCAGTGGTATCCAGTCCCTGCGTGACTTCGCCGACCAGCTCAAAACCTACTCGCTGCGGCCCGCCACTGCCTGATAACAAACCCCGCCATCCGGCGGGGTTTTCCTTTGACCAGGGAGTAAAATCCCGTCGCCATCGGACTGGCTCGCCAAGTCCCCGCACTTCGTCGCCTGGGAAGGAACTTCGCCCGGAATCCCCTATCTCAAGAGCACTTCGCCATCCAGGCGGGCTTTGGAGTGAGCGCGTGCGAACCTACAACACTGCGCGCTCTTTGAGATATGTGCCGATGGTCGACAAGAACCTGCAGGATTCATCCCAACCTCATTGGCCCGAAGCGGCCCAGATGCTCATGGCGCTCATGCATGCCAAAGGCGAGGTAGCACGCTTGAGTGAGCGCGAGCAGCTGTTCAGCTCGTTGCTGGACAGCGTCAATGCAGTGCTTTGGGCGTTCAACTGGGAAACCCGGCAACTGCTGTATGTGAGCCCTGCCTATGAGCGGATCTTCGGCCGTCCCGCAGGCCTGGTCCTGGCTGATTTCAACGAATGGCGCGATGCAATCTACCCCGATGATCTCGACTACGCCGAACGTAGCCTGGCCGAAGTACTGGTCAAGGGGGCCGTGGAGGACCGTGAGTACCGCATCATTGCCGCCGATGGCCAGATTCGCTGGCTGAGCGACAAGTGCTTCATCAACCGCCAGGCTGACTCGGAACAACCCGTGATCGTGGTGGGCATCGCCGAAGACATTACCGAAAAGAAGTTGCTGGAAAGCGAACTGCAACGGCTGGCGACCACCGACGTACTGACTCAGAGCAGCAACCGCCGTCACTTCTTCGAGTGCGCCCACCGCGAATTCGAGCAGGCACGGCTACAAGGAACCCCCATAGCGTTCCTGTTGCTGGATATCGATGACTTCAAGGTGATCAACGATACGTACGGCCACCAGGAAGGCGATATCGTGCTGCAGAAAATCGCTGAGTGCGGGCGGACCGTGCTCCGGCGTGGCGACCTGTTCGGGCGCATCGGCGGCGAAGAGTTCGCGGCGGTATTCCCCGGTTGCCCTCCGGACATGGCGCTGCAAGTGGCTGAGCGTCTGCAACGGGAAATCCAACGCATGACCTTCCGCAACGCAGAGCAGGGCTTCGGGATTACCGTCAGCCAGGGTCTGACTGGCATCACCGCCGAAGATCAGTCCCTCGACAGCCTCTATTCCCGCGCCGACGCCGCCATGTATGAAGCCAAGCGCCAAGGCAAGAATCGCATCATCACCGCCTGAATAAAGGGGGGGCGATAGCTTACTTCCTGCGCAAGCGCGTCAATTCCGGCAGCCCGATCTTCAACAGCCGCGCCGTGCGACCTCGGGCCAACTCTTCGAGCCCTTCGTGTTCGGTCAGGCGGGCCATCTGCGCCGCCATGTTCATCACCAGAGCTTCCCGCGAATACACCCCGCCACCGAGGCTGTAGACTGCGGCAATCAACTCTCGCAGCTCCAGTGGCAGGCGCCAGCGAGTACGCAATGCCGAACCGAAACCTGCGCCATACTGGTGGAGAGAGTTTCCGACCTCCTCAGGTTCATCCAGCTCGCCACCCGCCTGTTTCCATTCTTCCAGGCATCGCAACACCGCCAGCTCGCCCAGGCGATGCAAGAGCCCAGCGCAGTAGCAGCGCTCCGGCTCCAGATCCAGCAACCGGGCCATCATTCGGGCATATTCGGCAGTGTGCAGCGATAACGTCCAATAACGCTCGGCATAGTCCGCCAGGCACGGAACGCTGAGCCGGGCGCAGCGTTTGAGGGTCAGGCCGAGAATCAGGTTCATGCTCTGCCCGGTGCCGAGCTGGTGCAGCGCCTGGGCCACGGTCTGGACCGGACCGCCACCTTGATGCTGAGCAGCGTTGTTGGCTGCGGCGATCAATACGGCGGTGATCTGCGGATCGGTGCGAATTTCTTCTTCCAGCAGTTTCAGGTCCAGGCCACTGGGGTTGAGACTGCGCTTGACCGCCACCTGAACATCGGTGAGCAGCGGCGCCCCCTCGGACAAGTCGCGCCGACGCTCAAGAAAGGCTGCCAAGGTCTGCGCCGGACCGGGAACCGGCGCATCATTGGAGGTTTCTTCAGCACCGCTCAACAGCAAGCCTCGCAAACGTTGGGCCAGGTTTTCCCGGTTCAAGGGCTTGGTCAGGTACGCCGTCGGCGCCAACGGCAATACCTCACGCACACTGGCAGCGTCGTTGCGTCGGCTCATCAGAATAAACGGCAGCACCGGCGTGCGGCGTTGGTGGCGAAGTCCACGCAGGAGGCTCAAGCCATCCACTCCCGGCAGCTCCCAGTCGGCGATGACCAGGTCGTAGGGGTTGTGCGCCAGCAGCTCAAGGGCTTGTTTGCCCTCCTCACAGGTGTCCACCCGCGCATCACAGCGCACCTGCGACAATACCTGCTCGAGCAGCTCCCGGGACGCCGGATCGGCCTCGGCAATCAGCACACGAGGTACAGCGGGTAAATCCACAGCAGTCATTGCAGTATCGCTCCCTTGCCATACATGCACCTTAGACAATGGCAGCCATTCCAGACAATCCAAAAAATCCGTACCGGCAGGCGGATATGAAAAAACCCGCCGAAGCGGGTTTTTTTGTGAATCAGCGCACAGGATCAAAGCTCGGCGAAGCACTCTTCGATGATCGCCAGGCCTTTGTCCAGTTGCGCGTCCGGCGAGGTCAGCGGCACCAGCACCCGCAGGACGTTGCCGTAGGTGCCGCAAGACAACAGGATCAAGCCCTTTTCCCGAGCCTTGGCCACGATCTGGGCCACTGCGGCGGCGTTTGGTTTGTGGGAATCGCCGTTTTCGAACAGCTCCACTGCGATCATTGCACCCAAGGCGCGGACTTCACCGATCACCGGATATTTTTTCTGAATGGCCTTGAGGCCAGTTACCAGACGCTCGCCCACGGCCTTGCAGCGGTCCAGCAGGTGCTCTTCTTCAAACACTTCCATTACCGCCAGCGCAGCAGCGCAAGCGATCGGGCTACCGGCGTAGGTGCCGCCCAGGCCGCCTGGTGCGATGGCGTCCATGTACTCGGCCTTGCCGCACACACCGGCCAGTGGGAAACCGCCAGCGATGGATTTGGCGAAGGTGGTCAGGTCGGCAGCGACGCCCATCTGTTCCATGGCGAAGAAGGTGCCGGTACGGCCGGCGCCGGTCTGGACTTCGTCAGCGATCAGCAGAATGCCGTGCTGGTCGCACAGGGCACGCAGACGCTTCATGAATTCCTTCGGCGCGACATAGAAACCACCCTCGCCCTGAACCGGCTCGATGATGATCGCAGCGATGTCACGCGGCTCGGCGTCGTTCTTGAAGATGCGTTCGATGCTGGCGATGGAATCGTCGATGCTCACACCATGCAATTCGTTCGGGTACAGCGCACGGAAGATACCGCCTGGCATCAGGCCCATGCCCGCCGAGTACGGCACGACTTTACCGGTCAGGCCCAGTGTCATCATGGTCCGGCCGTGGTAGGCACCGGTGAAAGCAATCACGCCGGCACGGCCGGTGGCGGCGCGGGCGATCTTCACGGCGTTCTCGACCGCTTCGGAACCGGTAGTGACCAGCAGGGTTTTCTTGGCGAAGTCGCCGGGCACCTTGGCGTTGATTTTTTCGCACAGTTCCACGTACGGCTCGTAGGCCAGGACCTGGAAGCAGGTGTGGGTCAGCTTGTTCAGCTGTTCCGTCACGGCGGCGATAATTTTGGGGTGCACGTGGCCGGTGTTCAGTACGGCGATGCCGCCGGCGAAGTCGATGAATTCACGGCCTTCGACGTCGGTTACCGTAGCGTTCTTCGCGGAATCAGCGAAGATCGGGTGAATCTGGCCAACACCGCGTGGAACAGCGGCGGTACGGCGGGCCATCAGATCAGCGTTAGTCTTGCTCATTACAGTCCTCATTCGCCGCTCATCGGTCGGCGTGGGTCAAGGATTACACGGCGAGAAGTCAACGGCGGCAGCATGCGATGATCGACTGCCACGGCGTTCCCGGCCGCAGAGAAATTACGTTTTGAAACGGCGCAAAGGGACAGCGCTCTCGTGCCCTTCGCGCTTGCAGCAGGATCAGATACCCAAGCAGAGGTATTTGATTTCCAGGTAATCCTCGATGCCGTACTTGGAACCCTCACGGCCCAGGCCCGAGGCCTTGATACCGCCGAATGGCGCGACTTCGTTGGAAATCAACCCGGTGTTGACGCCGACCATGCCGTATTCCAGGGCCTCGGCCACACGGAACACTCGGCCCAGGTCGCGAGCATAGAAGTACGAGGCCAGGCCGAACTCGGTATCGTTCGACATCGCGATCACTTCGGCTTCGTCTTTGAAGCGGAACAGCGGCGCCAGCGGGCCGAAGGTTTCTTCCTTCGCCACGGCGGCATCCTTCGGCACATTGGTCAGGATGGTCGGCTCGAAGAAGTTGCCCTCCATCGGCTTGCCACCGGCCAGCACGGTCGCACCTTTGCCAACGGCATCGGCGATGTGTTCCTGGACCTTGGCCACGGCTTTTTCGTCGATCAAGGGACCGGTGGTGGTGCCGTCTTCCAGACCGTTGCCGATCTTGAGCTTGGCTACCGCGGCCTTGAGTTTTTCGGCGAAGGCGTCGTACACCGAATCCTGGATGTACAGGCGGTTGGCGCAGACGCAGGTCTGGCCGTTGTTGCGGTATTTGGAAATGATCGCGCCCTCGACGGCCTTATCCAGGTCCGCGTCGTCAAACACGATGAACGGCGCGTTGCCGCCCAGTTCCAGGGAGACTTTCTTGATGTCCTTGGCACATTCGGCCATCAACTGGCGACCGATCTCGGTCGAACCGGTGAACGACAGCTTGCGCACGATCGGGTTGCTGGTCAGTTCACCACCGATGTCGCCAGCGCTGCCGGTGACCACGCTCAACACGCCTTGCGGGATACCGGCACGGTGTGCCAGCTCCACCAGGGCCAGGGCCGAGAACGGGGTTTGCGAGGCCGGTTTGATGACCATGGTGCAACCGGCGGCCAGGGCCGGGCCGGCCTTGCGGGTGATCATCGCGGCCGGGAAGTTCCACGGAGTGATGGCGGCAGTCACGCCGATGGGCTGCTTGATTACAATCAGGCGCTTGTCAGGCTGATGACCGGGAATCACGTCACCATAAATGCGCTTGGCTTCTTCGGCGAACCACTCGATGAACGATGCCGCGTAGGCGATTTCGCCCTTGGCTTCGGCCAGCGGCTTGCCCTGCTCCAGGGTCATCAGGCGACCCAGATCGTCCTGGTTTTCGATCAGCAATTCGTACCAGCGGCGCAGCTTGTTGGCGCGCTCCTTGGCGGTCAGCGCACGCCAGGCCGGCAGCGCCTTGTCGGCGGCTTCGATTGCACGACGGGTTTCGGCAGCGCCCATCTTCGGCACGGTACCCAATACTTCACCCGTGGCCGGGTTGGTGACCTTGATTGTCTGACCGTTGTCCGCATCGACCCAAGCGCCATCGATAAAGGCTTGCTGGCGGAACAACTGGGTGTCTTTAAGCTGCATGTCGGCTTTCCTTAACAGCACCGCGCGCACGCGGAGCGAATTAGAGTTGTAGAAAGGCGCCTTATGGGCTGCCGTCAGGGAAATCATTCACCGGGCTGAAGCACAGAAATAACGCACAACAAGCATAGACGTGCGGTTCAGCACCCAGACAAGAGCGTTTGAAATCTCAAACGAATCCTAGGGCCGATAGGGGTGAAGGACAATAGTCTGTTCGAAAAAAAGAACAAAAAAGCCGCATTTGCCTGTTTTTTCTGATCAGCGTAGCCGATGCCCGCCCAAGGGCAGGAAAACACCGGCGAATCAGCAGCATGGACGCCCGGCATGCTTATGAGTATCATGGCGCCCGCATTGCACCAGTAGCTCAGCTGGATAGAGTACTGCCCTCCGAAGGCAGGGGTCGTGGGTTCGAATCCCGCCTGGTGCGCCATACAGAATCAAAAAGCCCCGAGTCGTAAGACTTGGGGCTTTTTTGTGGGCGATGTTTTTTCTCAACGCTTTCGCAATGCCTCCAACCGCGCAGGCAGATCCTCCTTGGGAAAGCGCTTGTGCAGCGCCAGCAGCTTTTCATCCGCCGCCCTGACCTCTCCTGCTTGGCGCAGGCGTAGGACCTCCGTCAATTCTTCTTCCAACGACGGCAGCGCAACGGGTGCGCGCTTGCTCATCTTCGCCGCAGGTTTGTCCGCGTGAAGCTGGCCGGCGAGGCTGTCCGGAGCCTGGGCCATTTCGGCCTGGGGCGCCATGCGGACCATCGGCGCGGGCGCCGGCATGGCGGGTGCTGGCGCGGCGGCAGTGACCGGCGCCTGGCGGTCGGTGGAATCATCCCGCGAAACCGGCGCGGCCAGTTCGTCATGGGGCACCGGTGAACGAATCACCAGCCCGATTATCAGCGCGACGCCGGCGACCGTGGCGAATGCCATTTGCCAGCGTGGCCGTTGGCAGGCCTGCAGCCAGCGTTGCCACAGGCTTGGCGTGGGAGCCGGCGCTTCGCGGTGCGCGGCGGCCAGGATGGCGGCATCCAGGTGCGCGGGCGGTTCGCCGCCGGCGTGCTGGCGGAAATGCTCGATCATCGCGTCTTCATTGGGATCCTGGGTGTGTTTGGAATCGATCATGCGGGTACCTCCTCGGCCAGCAGGCGGTGCAATTTCTGCTGGGCGTAACGCAAGCGGCTTTTCACCGTTTCCAGCGGGACGCCGGTCAGGGCAGCGATCTGTGGCAGCTCCAGGTCACCGTGCAGGCGCAACAGGAAGACTTCCCGTTGGTCTTCGGGCAAAGCTTGCAACGCGGCCTCCAGGCGAGCCTGGTCGCGGCTCAGGCTCAACTGCTGCTCGGGGCTGCCGGTGTCGTCGGGCTGGACGTGAAGCTGCTCGTCGTAGCTGTCATGCAGCGGGTTGTGGACGCCGTGTTTGCGCCAGTGGTCAATCAAGCGATTACGGGCAATCTGGAACAACCAGGTGCGAAAACTCGCCCGCCCCTGTGGCTGGGTGGTGCTGCGGATCAGACTGAGCCAGGTGTCCTGGAAGATTTCCTCGGCCAGTTCGGCTTTGTTGCTCAAGGACAGGAGGAAACGGTAAAGCCCCTGCCGATGACGGGCGTACAGGGCTTCAAAGCAGGCCCTGTCGCCGTTTCGATAGCGAGCCAGCAGCGATTCGTCGCTGGATGGGTCCATCTGAGCGGACATGTGGGTGGCGAACTCCTTTCGTGTGAACGCGGTCTTGCAGACAACAAGGGCCAACTGTGGGAGCGAGCAGGCTCGCTCCCACAATCGGTCCTCGTTGTGCTTGGGATCAGTATCTGGCCGCAGGCTTGAGGCTCTGGGCCAGCTCGACCATCTGCACGAACTCGGCACGCAGCCCGAACGGGTCATCGCCCCGGGCAGAGCGGGCCAGTTGAGCGGTGTCCTTCAAGCTCATGGCGCCAGTGTAGCGTCCATCGCCCTTGAGCTGCTGGGCGAAAGCGGCCACGGCGGCCGAGAAACGCAGATCGTCGCTGGCCTTGCCTTCGCTCTGTGTGGCGGCAATGGGATGTTCGATCAAGCGGCTGCTGCCACCCTCGGCAGGTTTGTAGCGCACACGCAACATCGCCAGTTCCCCTGACGGGCCTTCGAGTTGGGGCGTGCTGCCGTAACGCAACGGCTCCAGCCAGCCCTGCTCGCCCTTCGGCACGATTTCATACAATGCCGTCACCGTATGCCCGGCGCCGATCTCCCCGGCATCGACCTTGTCATTGTTGAAATCCTCACGCTTCAGCGCCCGGTTCTCATAACCCAGCAGGCGATACTCACTGACCTGGGCGGGGTTGAACTCCACCTGCAACTTCACGTCTCTCGCCACCACCGCCAGGGTGGAACTGAGCTGGTCCACCAGGACCTTGCGCGCTTCGAGCAGATTATCGATGTAGGCATAGTTGCCGTCACCGGCGTCGGCCAGTTGCTCCATCAGATGCTCGTTGTAGTTATCCACACCGAAGCCCAACGTTGTCAGGGATACACCGCTCTTGCGCTGGTCCACCGCCATCTGTTTGAGGCTGTCGAAGTCACTGATGCCGACGTTGAAGTCGCCATCGGTCGCCAACAGGATGCGATTGATGCCTTTGTCGATGAAGCTTTCCCGCGCCATTTGATACGCCAGCTCGATACCCGAGGCCCCCGCAGTGGAGCCGCCGGCGTTCAGTTGATCGATGGCGTTACGAATGCTGGCCTTGTCGCGCCCCGAAGTGGGCTTGAGCACCACCCGCGATTCGCCGGCATACACCACCAGCGAGACGCGGTCCTGGTCGCGCAGTTGATCCACCAGCAATTTGAGCGTGCTCTTGACCAGCGGCAAGCCTTCGCGACGGTCCATGGAACCTGAAACATCCACCAGGAATACCAGATTGGCCGGCGCCAGCTCCGCCACCGCACGATCGGAAGCCTTGATGCCGATGCGCAGCAGACGGGTGTGAGGATTCCAGGGCGAGGATGCCACCTCGGTGGTCACGCCAAACGGCGAGCCGTCGGTGGGCAGCGCGTAATCGTAGGGAAAGTAGTTGACCATCTCCTCCAGTCGCACAGCGCCTTCAGGCGGCAGGCTGCCCTGATTGAGGAAACGTCGCACATTGGCATAACTGCCGGTGTCGACATCCGCACCGAAGGTCGACACGGGGGTTTCGGCGACGCTATGGACAGGGTTATCCGGCAGCTTCTCGTATTGCTCTCGCGGTTCGGTACGGTAATCCCCGACGATGGCATCGTTCGCCACACTCGGCGCGACCACCGATGCCGGGGCAGCCATGCGCTTGGTCAGCGGTTGGCGAGTATAGGCAGCCTCGCTTTGTAGAACCGGGCTGGGAGCTACCGGTTCGACCGGCTTGGGGGCCTCTCGGGAAGACAACCCACAACCGGCCAGCGCCACCAATAAGGTCATTGCAAAGCCCTGGGCAGCGGGACGCAGGAATGGACAGGGAAGGGACATGGGCTGAACCTCGTGAATGAATGATCCGTTCACAAGCTCAGACGAGGGGTATCGGGGATTCGGGTTAAGGGCCGGACATTATTTTACGGCGCACTGCAATCGCAGGCCCGGCCCCCCGAAGGCGACCAGGCCGCAAACCGACTAACGGGACGGAATGGCCTGCAGGTCATCGGCGATAAAGCGGCTCAGCACACCGGTGTAGTAACCCTCGACGTCGGCATTACCTTTGTTGGTCAGCGCCCCCATCATGCTTTTCATGTTCTGCATCTGGCCTATCGCGCCTGCAGGCATCAGCCCTTCACGGGCCTGGGCAAAGTGCAGTACTTCGGCGCCGGCCTTCTTGACCTTGACCTGATAGCTGAAATCGACGCTGGCGAGGTACGTGCCGTCGGCAACGATCTTGCTCATGAAGCCGCCCTGAGTGTCCTGGATACGACGTGTGTAGACGGCGTTCACATCCAGCAGGTAATCGGCGGTTTCCTTGCTGTCGGCATAACGATTGCCGTCGAGCAGGCGGACGATCAGGTCGGAGTGCAGTTGATCGCGGACCTTTTCGTCAGGAAGAAAACGTTCGTTCTTGCCCACGACTTCGACATTGAACGTGTCGATCCAATAGGTGGCGGTCTTGGGGATGGTCACGGGGGCGGGAGAAATATAGTAGTCCGGCTTGGAGGCACAGCCTGCCATGAGGCAAGCAGCAAGCAACAGTGCAAAAACGCGCATGTCTGAATTCGTCCCTGGGAAATGAAGAGTAAAAAACCGGCGGCATTTTAAGGGAGCCGAGCGTTTCTCACGTCACCTTTTTCATTTGTGTACGCATTTCTTTCAGCGAAACGTCATCAAGTCAGAAAAGCCCAGGTCCTGGAGACTGGGCTTTGCTGGCTTCCATGGTTCACATGTCAACCACCGTCTTCCCTGCGCCAAGCCCCTCGGCCACTTGCCTGAACGCGCCGTTCACGTCGTCCAGGCCAAACCGATGTTCGTCCACCTTGATTCGCAATTGTCCGGCTTCGACCAGTGCCGTCGCCTGCCGCAGGATCTGCCCGTGGTGCTCGCGCCCCTTGCCGGTCAGCAGCGGCATCAAGGTAAACACCCCAGAATAACTCGCGCCTCGAAACGACAGCGGTGCCAGGCTGTGCTGGCCCCACCCCAGGCAACTGAGCACGTGGCCGGTGTACGCCTTCACGGCGTTGAACGACGCATCCAGGGTCGAGCCGCCAACCGTGTCGTAGACAATGTCGAAGCCCTCGTCATCGGTGTGCAGGCGCACGTAGCTGTCGGTGCCCTGGGTCCGGTAATCGATGGCGGTGGCCCCCAGCTCGCGAATGAAATCCAGGCTACCGGCCGAGCCAGTGGCATAGACCCTGGCGCCTCGGGCCTTGGCGATTTGCACGGCCATCTGGCCGACACCACCGGCGCCGCCATGGACCAGCACCTGTTGACCGGCCCGGACGTTGGCGCGATCGACCAGGCCTTCCCAGGCCGTGATGAAGACCAACGGCAAGGCCGCCGCTTCACGCATGCTCATCGACCGGGGCTTGGGTGCGATCAGCGACGCATCGACGGCAACGTATTGGGCCAGGGCGCCCTGGATTCCGCCGATTCCTGCAGCCATGCCGAATACCTCATCGCCAAGGATGAAGTCGGTGACGCCATCGCCCAGCTCGACGACCGTGCCGGCCAGGTCGATTCCCAGCACTGCGGGAAGCGGTTGGCGGGCATGGGCGCCGCCTCCCGTCGCAATCTTGGTATCCAGCGGATTGATGCCGACGGCATGGACCTTGATCAAGACCTGTCCCTTGCCAGGCACGGGCCGGGCAACAGGACGGATGACCAAAGGGGCCTGGGCGGTTTCAGCGATGGCGGCGAGCATGGTGTCGTTCATGTCAGTGACCTCCAATGAGTGGGTGGAGCACATGTTGCAACCCACGATGCATTCCGATAAGTAAGCAAGTACGGATAGGTTTTATTCCATGAAGAGGCCAAATTCCGATGGATCTGTTCGACGCGATGCAGGTATTCGTACGGGTGGTGGAGCGCGGCTCGTTCTCGGCTGTCGCCAGGGAACTGAACCTGGGCCAACCGGCGGTGAGCAAGCAGGTCCGAGCGCTGGAGCAGCATCTGGGTGGCGCGTTGCTTGCCCGCAGCACCCGCCAGCTTGCGCTGACCGACCAGGGCCAGCGCTTCTACGCGCAAAGCAAGGAGATACTCGCCAGCCTGGACGCGGCCCGGCTCAGTTTCGCCAGCGGACAGGAAGAGATCGCCGGCCCCTTGCGTGTGGCGGCGCCAGTCAGCTTCGGGCGGCTATGCATCGCGCCGCTGCTGGGCGAGTTCCTGGCGCGCCACCCCAAGGTGCGGATCGACCTGCGGCTCAATGACCAGAACGAAGATGTGCTGAAGGAAAACATCGATCTGGCCATTCGCATCGGCACGGTGAAGCACGAAGGGCTGGTGGCCGTCTCCCTCGGCGACAGTCCGCGCCGGGTCTACGCCGCTCCCGCCTATTTGCAACAACACGGCACGCCGCTCGAACCGGCGGATCTGACCCGCCATAACTGCCTGGCCTTCACGCTGCTGGAGCACTACGACACCTGGCGTTTCGACCAGGAAGGCAGGCAACACTGCGTGACGATCAAGGGCAACGTCACCAGCAACAGTAGCGAGGCCATTCGGGAAATGGTGCTGTCGGGGCTGGGCATTTGCCTTTCACCCCAGTGGTTGTTTGCCGCCGACCTGCGTCAGGGAACCGTGTCGCAGCTGCTTGGGGATTACCAGCCAACCGCCCTGCCCATCAATGCGGTCTTCAGCAGCGACCGCCGACGCTCGGCACGTACGCGGGCCTTCGTGGACTTTCTGCGCGAACGCCTCTGATGAGACTGACCGGACGCGCAAATCTAGGACTCACACACCAGAGGCGATGGCGCCGACTTCGTGGCCCGCCCCGGAAAATACGCTGCCGCACCCACCCCCACCGCGCCCATGACCACGCAGTAGGCCACACACACCCACGGGCTCCAGGGCACCAGCGCTATCAGTAGCAGCGGCGTCATGCTGGCCCAGAGGGCGTAGGCGATGTTGTAGGTGAGCGAAATGCCGGACACGCGGATTTTCGCCGGGAACAGATTGACCATCACCGAAGGCACCGCGCCCACCACACCGCATCCCAGGCCAGCCACGGCGTAGGCCAGGCCCAGCCAGGCACCGCCGCCGATCAGGCTGGCGTAGAGTAACGCTATACCCACCGGCAGCAGCAGGCTGTAAAGCATGACGGTGCGCCAGGCACCGAAGCGGTCGACGATGAGGCCGGCCAGAACGCAGCCGATGTTCAGAAAGACAATACCCAGACTGCTCAAGGCGAAAGTATGGCCAGGGGTCATGCCAAAACTCTTTTGCATGACTGTCGGGGTGATGACCACGAACACCACCACGGCGGAGGTCAGCACGCAGGTGAGAATAGCGGCAGGCAACAAGGCGTGGCGATGGTCACGCAGTACCGTGCGCAGGGGCAGTTCCGCCGCGCCGTCACGGTTGGCTTGCAGGGCCATGAAGATCGGCGTTTCGCTCAGCCAGCGACGCAGCCAGACACCGATCACGCCAAAGACGCCACCCAGCAGGAAAGGCAGCCGCCAGGCGTAATCGAGGATTTCGGTGGGGGTGAACAGCCGTGCCAGCGCCGTAGCGGTCAGGGCGCCCAGCAAGTAGCCAAAAGTCAGCCCGGCCTGAAGGAACCCCAACGCGTAGCCACGATGCTGCGGCGGTGCGTGTTCGGCCACGAATACCCAGGCACTCGGCACCTCTCCCCCCACTGCCGCGCCCTGCAGGATGCGCAACGCCAACAGCAACAGGGGGGCGAAATAGCCGATTTGCGCGTAGGTCGGCATCACCCCGATGAGCAGGCAGGGCAGCGCCATCATCAGGATGCTCAGGCTGAATACCCGCTTGCGTCCCAACCGATCGGCAAAGTGCGCCATGAGGATGCCGCCTAATGGGCGCGCCAGATAGCCGGTGGCGAAAATCCCGAAACTTTGCAGCAAACGCAGCCAATCGGGCATTTCCGGCGGAAAAAACAACTGGCTGAGGGTCAGGGCGAAGAAAACGAAAATGATGAAATCATAGATTTCCAGCGCGCCGCCCAGGGCAGCCAGGCCCAGGGTCTTGTAGTCGGACCGGCTGAATCGGTCGCCTGGCAGATGCGTTGTGTCAGTCATAGGCAGATAGCACAAAGGTTGAGAGAGGACGACCGTTCAGTCGTCGCTTCGGTTGTCCATGGGCGGAACCGGCGGTTGGCCCGGTCCGGCGTCTTCGGCCTCGTCTTCAGGCAGAAAGTCCTTGCGGCTGCGCGCGATGGCACGGCGGATTTCGTCGCCTTTGGTGGGGCAGTTCTTCAGCCGGGCAATGCCGTCGGTTTTCTGCGTCATCGCCGTCCTCCGGCATGTGAACAGGGGCTCGATAGTGCTCGCTTTTGGCGCGCGATGCCAATGTTGTGGTTGGGGCCGCTGAGCGGCCCAACGGGAATGCCCCTCGCCACAGGGTGGCCAGCGGGCCGTCAGCGGTGGTAGCGACGCACCACGCTGCTGTTGCGCAGTACGTGGCCTTTGATCTTTTCCATCAATTGGGCACGGGTCAGACCGGCAGGCAGCGCTTCCGGTGGCAAGTCCAGGGCGTAGATCTGGATCAGGTAATGGTGGGCGCTATCACCGACAGGTGGACAAGGACCGATATAACCAAGGGTATTCTTGCTGTTGGTGCCGCTCACTCCGTCCAACGCCGACTTGGCACCCACGCCTGCCGGAATCTGCCGCGTGGAGGCCTTGATGCCGTAATGCACCCAATGGTCGACGCCCTGGCCCTTCTGACCATCCGGATCATGCATGACGATGGCGTAGCTGAGGGTGCCGGGCGGGCCGGCGTTCCAGCTCAGGGCCGGGGAAACGTTCTTGCCGCCGCAATTGTTCGCATCGCTGGCGGCCGCTGCGGTGAAGAGGCGGTCGTCCGACACACCGGGAATGCTGAGGGTGAAGCGCTCCTGCGCCTGGACGGTTCCCTGTGCGCACAACACGAGGGCAACGGCGGCCAGCCAGGGAGCAAGGGAGGTTAATCGAGTCATACCGGGCACCTTATGCGGTTCAGGCCATGGACGGCTTGCGAACTATAGCCGCAGCGCCCGCCGGGTTGCAGTGACAATTACGCTGAACCTCATGCCCTCCCCCGGTTCCAATGGGAAACGCCTGTCGGAGAGCCATCATGCCTGTGCATCATGTCGCCCGTTTCGCTGATGTGCGCGAGGACCGCGGCCTCGAAGTCAACATCAACGACACCGCTATCCTATTGCTGCGCGCAGGCGGCCAAGTACGTGCCTTCCAGGGCAAATGCCCGCACGCCGGAGCACCGCTGGCCAAAGGCGCGGTGTGTCATGGCAGGTTGATCTGTCCCTGGCACAAAGCGGCATTCCGGGCTGAAGACGGCGCCCTGTGCGAGCCGCCGGCCTTGGACAGCCTGGCGCGCTATCACGTCGAGATGCGGGGCGACGATGTCTGGGTCGACGACCAACCGCTGCCGGCCGAGAAGATCCCACCGGCCGATGACTCGCGCACGTTTGTCATCATCGGCGCCGGGGCTGCCGGCACGGCTTGCGCCGCGGCGTTACGAGAGAAAGGGTTTGGCGGTCGCATCCAGATGATCGATCGCGAAGCCGAGGCCGGATACGACCGTACCGTGCTGAGCAAGTACGTCCTGGCCGGCGACATGAAGGTCGATGAGAGGCCGTCTCTGCGTGATGAAGCTTATTTCACCCAGCAACGTATCGAACGGATCCAGGGCGACGTCACGGGCCTCGACACCACCGCTCGTCAGATCCACCTCGCCGACGGCCAGTCGCTGAACTACGACGCCGCCCTGATCGCCACCGGCGGCACGCCCAGGATCCCGGATCTGCCAGGCATCGATTTGCCGCAGGTGTTCGTACTGCGAAACCTGGAACATACCCGACAGATCGTCGACCACGCCCGGGCAGGACAACGGGCGGTGATCATCGGCGACAGCTTCATTGCCATGGAAGTCGCCTCGTCATTGCGCAAGCGGGAGCTGAGCGTAACCGTGTTGGCCCGTCATCCCGTGCCGTTCGCCAAGCAGTTGGGCGAGAGCGTCGGTCAGGCGATCCTGGCCCGGCATCGCGCCAATGGCGTCGTTTATCACACCGATGGCGAGGCGGTGCGCATCGAAGGCACCGGCCGGGTGGAAGCCGTGGTGCTGGATAACGGCCAGCGCTTTGGGGCAGATCTGGTGATTGTCGGCGTCGGCGTGCGCCCGGCCACCGAGCCGTTTACCGACCTGCCCGGGGAAAAGGACCAGTCCTTGCGCGTCGACGCGGGCATGCGCGTGACCGATGGGGTGTGGGCGGTCGGTGATATCGCGACTTTTCCCCTCGACGGCCAGCCCCTGCGCATCGAGCATTGGCGCCTGGCCCAGCAACAGGCGCGCATCGCCGCGGCGAACATGCTCGGCGCCGACGAACATTACCTGGACGTGCCTTTTTTCTGGACCTATCACTTCGGCAAACGCTACGACTACCTCGGCCATGCCGAGCAGTGGGACGAGGTGCAGTTCAAAGGCTCACCCGAGCACCCGCCCTTTATTGGCTTGCTGGGCAGAAATGGCCTGGTTGCCGCCGCGGTAGCCTGCGACGAAGGGCGGGCCATGGCGGCCCTCGCCCAGCGTATGAAACAACCGTTGCCGGTGGATGAGGCGTGGCGGCTGGTTCGCGATTTCTCGACGTCCTGAGGACAGGGATTTGCAAGCGCCATCGCGAGCAAGCTAGGCTCCTATGGTGTTGTCGTCGAGCGCTTGTGGGAGCGGGCTTGCTCGCGAAGGCGTCGGTTCAGCCTGCAATGATGTCGCCTGATACTCCGCTTTCGCGAGCAAGCCCGCTCCCACAACGGACGGTAGGTGTTGGAGGTGAGGCACTACGTGACTGATGTCGCCGTCCTGGTTGTTGTGGATAACTTTCGAGCCCGGCTGGCGCAAGGTGCCCAGGCGCTCGTCGCACAACTTGAAGCGGTTGCTCAAATCCTGATCATCCACCACCGGCGCCGGCAGCCGACGCTGGGCGAAACGGCCGCTCTTGCGCTGCTGATATCGCGCCCAGCCGATCAGGATGGCGGCGTTGACCAGCGCCACCCAACCGTAGATCTGCAACGTCCCGAGGGTCTCCAGCCATGCGCCCCCCAATCGCGGCCCCGCCTGACTGTCGAACAGCGGCCATAAGCCGGTGATCAGCAGATACAACAGCCCGATCCATGCCAACACGGTGAAACAGACATCGATCACCACCAGAAAAGGGCGTTGCCGGGTCCTGATAATCTTCATCGGATCACTTCCTCTTCTTCCTCACCGAACGGTTTGATGCCGCGATCCGGACTGATCCAGCGCGCACGCTTCTGATGCTGCCCGAACAACACTTTCGGAAAGCTCACCAAGGTCGTGAGCAGGCTGATCAGCCAGAACACCAGCGGATACCAGACCACCCAGAACATGATGTGCCACAGGCCCTTTTCGTAGCGGCGATCGATCAGGATGCTCACGGCGAACTGCATCAGGCACACCACCGCCAGCAACAGTCCGGTGAAGGCCGGCGGCATCAGGTGGTCCACGGCGATGGCCGCCGGCATCTCGACGAATTTGCCGGCGCCCCAGAAAACCACCGACAGCAGGAAGGTGAACGCCCACCCGGTGGACAGGCAATATTCGAACAGCAGCGGCCACAGGTAACGATGCCGGTATTGCCAGATGCCGCGAATATTCTTGAACAGCACCTCGGCACCGCCCTGGGCCCAGCGCAGCCGTTGCCGCCACAGACCGCGCAGGGTTTCGGGCATCAGGATCCAGCACAGCGCGCGAGGCTCGTAGAAGATGCTCCAGTGATCCAGTTGCAGCTTCCAGCTGATGTCGATGTCTTCGGTGATCATGTCCGGGCTCCAATAGCCAACCCGGTGCAGGGCCGTGCGCCGGAAGGCGACGATCACGCCGGAGACAGTGAAGATCCGCCCGAAGACCCGCTGTGTACGCTTGATCAGACCAATGATCGAAGAGAACTCACCCACCTGGACCCGGCCCACCAAGGTGGAGCGGGTGCGGATGCGCGGGTTGCCGGTCACGGCGCCAAGGCGGGCGTTGTCCAGCATCGGCGCCACCAGGTAGGCGCAGGTATTGGGCGCCAGCAGCGCATCGCCATCGATGCACACCAGGTATTCGCTGCGTGCGGCAATGGCGCCCATGCGCAGGGCCACGGCCTTGCCCTGGTTCTCTGCCAGGTGCAGCACGCGTAAGCGCGGGTCTTGCGTCGCCAACTGATCCAACACCGCGCCGGTGCTGTCCTTGGAGCCGTCGTTGATGGCGATCACTTCGATATTCGGATAGTGCTGCCCCAAAGCGGCGTGGATGGTGTCGGCGACGTTGTCGCCTTCGTTGAAGCATGGCACCAGGATGCTGATCAGCGGCTCACCGGCCAGGGGTGGCGGCAGGGTGTCATCTTTCCACGGCCAGTGGCGTTCCCAATGCAGCCAGAAATACAGGCCGCCGGCGATCCACAACCCGGACATGAACAGCGGATAGAAAAATACGAAGTCCATCAGGAATTGCCCGGTGACCAGGAAAATCAGCCCCAGGGGTACCCCAAGGACAATCGCCAGTACCAACAGGGCGAGCAGTCTGTCGAGCATGTCAAGGATTCCACTTGTTGGAGAGCGCAGGACGCACGGTTTTCACGGCGGGCTGGTCTTCGATGAAGTTGTCCGGGTAGTAGCCGAAACTGGTCACGCCCTGGCGTTTCAGCAGCCCCATCCATTCGGCCAGTTGCGCGCCGTCGATGTCAGTGGCCGGTTGGCTGTGCCAGTCACGGGCCTGCAGTTCGAACACCGTGCGCTTGAGCGCGCCGGGGCGAGCCTTGACGGTGCTCACCAAGCGTTCGAGCCAGGGACCGGACTGCCGGCGGGTCTGTTTCTCCATCAGCGGCATGGCCATTGGTGCCGTCCAGTCATAGGCGCCAAGGAAATCGTCGAGATTCTGGGCAAACCAGGCTTCGCTTTCGGGATTGAGCATCGGCTCGGCGAACAGATTGCGTGCTGTCAGTACCTGCGGCCCGCGAATCGCCCGGACCTTGGCGGTCAGCTCGTGGGTAAAGTCGATCAGGTAGCGGCTCTTGAAGCGGGTCCAGCGTTGCATGGCCGCCGGGTCATCGCGCAAGGCTGCGATGGAGGTCGACAGGCCGTTGTCGGCATAGACCTTCAAGGCAGCGGGGCCGGCATCCTCGAAGTCGGAGAACACCGCGTCGTCATGGTACAGAACGCCGTCTACCGAACTCATTCGCGCCATGTCCTCGTAGACCTCGCCGATCACTTGCCGAACCTTCGGGTCGAAGGGTGACAAACGGACGTACTGATCCTTGGCGATGCCGGTCCTGCCAGTCTCCGGGTCCCAACGCTGCACGCGCGGCAGCTTCGAGTCCAGGGCAAAACTGAGCACGGGCATCCAGGCGAAGACCTTGGCGTTCGCTCGGGTTTTCAGCTGCCATGCCACCCGATCGAACAGATCGGCCCGTACCGGCAGGTGACGGTTAGGGAAGTACAGCGAGTGCACCAGGCCGTCACCTTTCGGGTCAGCGAAGGCTTGCAGGAACACGGTGTTCGCGCCCAAGTCATAGATGCGCTGGACCAATTTGCCAACGTTGGCTTCCTGCTGGACGGGGTCCGGGTCATAGACGTAATCCAGATCGACATGAACCACTCGCATCGGGTCCATCGTCTGCACGGAAACGATGCTTTCAGCGAAGTGCGCACCATCCGGATCGGAGGACACCAGAAAACGCGGCCCGCTCATCAGGTTATCGAGGCTGTCGAGGCCATCCTCCAGGGTCAGGGCCATTTGGTAGCCTTCATGACCAATCACCTGTAGCGCGGTGCCGTCCGCTTCCCCATACGGCCAGACCCAAACGCGCGGACTATAGCCTGCGACTTTACGGATTTTTTCGGAAATCGCTGTCACGTCCTTGCGCAGGCGAGCCTGGAAGTCAGCCTCGGTTTCATAGCGCCCGGTGGAAGGATCGTAGCGGCGGGTGGTCGCCGCGGGTTGCTGGTTACCTTGCGGATTGGCCAGCACGCCCTTGTGATTGGCATCGGTGTGAGCGGCGATTTCCACCAGGCCAGACTGGGAGACCTCGCGGATCTGCTCCCACGTCAGGAATTCTGAACGCTTGCGCGGCACTCCGGCAAAGTCCACTGCCTGGTTCGACGGTGTATCGACCCAGCTGCCCACCGGGGCCAGAATCGCCGGCCAATTATAAGCGCGCAGAATCGGCATCACGCGGGTGTAGAAGCTGGAGTAGCCGTCGTCGAAACTCAGTAACACCGCCCGGGGTGGTAGTTGCGGGCCGCCATTGCGGGCGGCGATGATCTGGTCCACCGTGACCGGCTGATAGTTATTCTCCCGCAGCCACGCCAGCTGTTCGATCAGACGCTCGGTGCGCACGGCCACCAGCGCCTGGTCCGGATCGCGATCGTTCACGTCGTGGTAGGCGATACCGAGCACATGGTTTTTCGGCCATGGGGTTTCATTGGCGGCCAACGGACGCTGCAAAGGAGGCGTGAACGCCGGGGCCTGCTGGGCGCAGGCGCTGACCAGCAAAACGCCCAGCAGAAGGATGAATCGCGAAATGACAGGCATCTTCAAACTCTTCTAGAAGCGATAGGTGAGGTCGACGAGCAGGCGCAGATCACTTTCGCGATCGCCGTCGTAAGGGCGGTTGAGCCAGCTCAGCGCGGCACCGGCCTCGAGTACGTCGTTCCAGATGAAACGCTGTCCGTAGCCGAGCAACCCCATGGCACCGGTGCCATGGTCGCGCTGGCTGTAGGTACCGGCGCCGATCTGAAATTGCTGGCTCCAAGTGGTTTCATACCGGCGGTACAAGACGTGATTGGCGCTTAGGGTCGGCATCACACCGAGGTCCGACTTGGGATTGAAGTACGGTACTTCATCGGTTCCGCTATTGCGGCTGACACTTACTTCCAGGCCTAACTCCACTTGCAGTCGAGGCGCGCTGTATAGGCCCTCGCGACCGCTGAGCAATGCCTCGAGACGATTATTGCCATCGCTGAAATGGGACGGGCTCACGGTGAGTCGCCACTCGCGACTTTCATGGGCACGCCAGCGAACAAAGCCAGTGCCGCCATTGGCGCGGATACCGCTATTGAGCGCCCGCAACGGTGTGTTCGCCGAGAGGTAATCCAGGCTGCCGCCGTACTGCCAGTGATCGTCGATATCCCGCGCCACCGCCAGGCGTGCGCCCTGTTTACTCCCGGAACCGTACGCATGGTTGGAAACCTCCGCCTCAAGCGTCATGTCCCGAGTACGTCGTTCCACGCCAAGGCGCTGCCAGCGATGATGCCCGGTACCTTCCTCGAAATCGCCCGTGGCATAGCCGACGCCGCCGAACAGCCGCCAGTCTTCATCGATGGGCGGGCTGTAGAGCAAGGTCTCGATGCCGAAATCCCGGCTACCGGTCACCGCACCGGCCTCACCGTTGCCACCACCGTAGCTCTTGCCGGTGTAGGCTTCGACGCGCAGCTCGGCCATATCATGCACGTCGCGCTGACGTTGCAGGCGCTTGACATGAGCGTTCTCCGGGTAGCGGGCCACCACATCGTCAGTCAGCGCATCCAGTTGCCGCCACTCCTGCAACTCCATGGCGGTACGGGCCTGGGCGACCTCCAGGTCACGGTTGCGCGGGGTCGTGGTTTCAACTTCCTTGAGCAGGCTTTCCGAGCGTCGCGGCCATTCGCGGGCCCGATACAGATCGGCCTGGGCCAGGCGCAAGCCGATGTTGCCGGGTCCCTGGTTGACCAAGGCGTTCAGGCGCGCTTCGGCGGACGGGTAATCCGCACCGTAGGTACCGGCCTGGGCGGCGAGTAGCTGGGCATCCATCCATTCGTCGTTGGGGTTACCGATGGGCAGCCCCTTGAGCTCGACGCGCGGACGCTGGGACTTTGCCAGATCCTCGGCCAAGGCCCGGGCCTCCTCTGACTTTTCGCTTTCCAGCAGGGCGTAATAAAGTGCCGTGCTGTCCTCGAAGCGATCCGCCGCATCGGCGTCCGGCGCCGTCAGGACCTGGCGATAGAGCTCGACGGCGATTTCCGGCTGACGCTGCTCGAGATAGGAGGACGCCACCCAGCGCAGCGCGTAAGTGGGAATGCTGACCCCCTCGGCGCGCAACTTCTGATATTCGGCAATCACCTCCGACCGATACGCACGCGCGTTGAGGGCCCCCATGCGGTCGATTCGCCAGCGGAGCACATCATCGTGAGCCTCGGCCACCGGCGTCCAGGTCGCGAGCAATTTGTCGTAGTCGGCCAAGGCACGGTCAGCGATGACAAACCGCTCTTTTTCGCCACGGGTCGCCATGTCCGCCAGACGAACCCGCTCAGCGGCCACATCACCTTCAAGCCGCCGCTGTACGCCACGGTCCACCAATCCCGGCTGTAGACGGGCCAGGCGCAGGGCCGGCTCCGGCAGGCGAGCCCGTTGCAGGGCGTTGATGTATTCCCGGGCAATCTCCGGGTTGTTGCCGGCGCGAGTGAAGGCCTGGTCGTATTCGAACAGTGCCTCATGCGGATTGTCGGCACGGGTCAGCGCGTAGCCCAGGGCCATCCGGCGCATCGGGTCGTGGGGTTGGGTGGCGACCAAGGTCCTGGCGCGACTGACAGCTTCGTCAGGCTTGCCCGCGTCGGCCTGGGTCAACGCCAGGCCGAGTTGCAGGTCAGGGTTTTGCGGGTCGAGGACTAACGCCTGGCGATACAGCTGCGTAGCTGAATCCCAGCGCTTGAGGTTGCGATAAGCACGAGCCGTTGCGCTCAAGGCCTGGATGGGCAAAGTCCGATGGCGCCCCTGGGTTTCGTAGACCTGTACCACTTCGGCATCGAGGCCGGCCCAACTGGCGATTTGCAGGTGATCGCTGACCTGCGTCGTGCTGGCCTGGTCAGCCGGCACCTGGCGCAATACAGCCAGGGCGGGGGTGTAGCGACCGGCGCGGGCGTCACGAACCGCTTCGTCATAGGCGGTATCGGCAAACGCCAGCGCAGGCCAGCATAATTGGCTGCACAGCACGACACTAAACAACGGGCGCAAACCACATTGAATAAAAGGACCTACGGTACGCGGCATTCGTCAGCACCCTTACATGGCCAGCCGGGTCGCAGTGCCCCCTTGCCCATCAAACAGGAAGCCGGATCAACGGAACCCAGCCAAGCTCTAATGGGCTTAGTCTTGCATCCCCGTGCGGGTCACTTTTCGCAGCGCAACAATTCTTCAGAATCGATCAGATTTGCTGCCGGCTTTTCAGCGGGCCAAAAAAAACCGGCCGGTGCGCAATGCACGGGCCGGTTCTGGATGACGCTGCTGGGGATTATTGAACGGCGACGCCGCCACCCATCTGATTCATCACAAACGTGATGAACTGCTCAACCGTCATCTTCTGGCCGTTGAAATCAACCTGATCGTTGGCATAGCGCAGTTTGCTCACCACGTCATTGCCCTCCAGAGTCGCCAATTGTGTCCCCACCGCCATTGCACTGAACATGTCGCTGGTGGCGGAGGCCTGATCGGCGATCAACTTGGCGTCGGTCTGGCCTTCCATTTGCGCCTGCACGGTTGCCAGATCCGCCAGCATCGGCTTGGACACCTTCACATTGAGTTCCAACAGAGCAAGCAACTGCCGACCCAGCTCATCAGGTGGCAGGTCCATGGACTGAGGCTTGGCCAGGTTAATGATCAGGCTCGCGCTGCTTTCGCCGTTAGGAGTGCTGAAGGACAGCTTTTCCACCGCCACTTGCGTGCCGGCCAGGATCTTTTCCAGATCAGCCTTGACCTGCTTCTCTTCGGCTTCGGTCAGGTTCAGCTCAGGAGCTGGCTCACCGGCTTCAGCGGCCTCGGCGGCGGCTTTCTCATAAGACGGTAGCTTGGCCTGATAGAGCTGCATCAGCGACATCGTAGCGGGGACATCCAGGTTCTTCAGGCTCAGCGCCATTTGTGCGGAGCCGATAGCCTTATCGTTGAACGACAATTCGCCGATCTTGTAATCGGCACGCCCCGAAGCACTGGCACCGCTCTCGGTACTGTTGTTCCTCATTTCCAGATTCTTCAGGCCCACCACTGACTTCTCTGCACCGAAGCTGGCTTTGGTGTTACTGAGGATCAGGGCGTTTTCACCCAGGTAATACCCATACGAACTCTTGCTCAAGTTGCTGGCGAGCGTGAGACCGCTGACTTCGACTTGTACCGGGCTCTGATCCTCCTCCGAGACGGTGGTCAGTTTGAGGCTGTCCATATAACCGTCGAGCTTGATCTTCTGGGCCTGGGCGCTGGCAGCCAGGTCGATTTTCAGGCCGGAAAAGATAAGCTGGGATTGTTCATCCAGCTTGGTGTCCAGAGGCAGGAACTCCAAGGTACCGTTGACTGACTGATCGTAACCGAGGTTAAACACGCCCTTGACCGGCGATTTGTCCTTGGCGGCGGCAAACCATTTTTCAGTCAACGGGTTGCGCTCGATCTCGGTGTGGCTTGTGGCCATGACCGGTAGCCATTTGAGTGTCATCAGACGCGAAAATGGCAGCGGACCATGTTCGATATTGTCTACCAACTGCAGTTCAACCGCTTCGCCGCCAAACATTTCGCCTTCACCCTTGAGGCGATAACGAGCGGTGCTGCTGAAGATCCCCCGCTCCAGCGAAACCAGCTCGATGGAAGACGAGCTGTTGGAACCGGTCAAGGCGATCGTCATCTGCTTGTTGCTGTCGGCAATTGCGTTCTGCAGTACACCTTCGAGCTTGGTGCCGGTGTACCAGGCGCCGCCCGCGCTGATCGCACCGACAACCACGACGATTCCCAAGAGTACGCTTGCTGATTTATTCATGAGTGACCCGATCGATATCCATGGTTTAAAAAGTCGTCGTCTTCCCTGGCCCGCGAAGGGGGTGGCTCGACGCCGTGAAGTGCGGGGAGATTACCATCAGGCCCCGGTAGAGGCCCAATGTTTAAAGGGGGAAAAGCGAATTCTTGAGAGGTGGTCTACGAATATTGGACTTCGATCTCATCCAGTTGATGGTCGAAGGTCCTGAGGCGTGCCGTCCAGGTGTACACCAACACCTCAAAATCACGATTGATCACCGCTGCGCCCGATGATTCTGTGCGGGGGTCGCAGAAGTCCAGCTGATAGCGTTCACGGGCCATGGCATTGGCGACATCGCACAGTTCACGAGCATTGTTCAACCAGTGCCAGTCCTCCTGTGCAACTTGCTTGTCCAAAGCGGCGCATTGGATCTTCAGAGCCTCGAGACTTTTTTCCAGCGGGGTGCCAGTCAGCTCTCCCATGACTTCCTGGAAGGTACGACCAGGCTGCCAGTAGCTGCCCCAGAAGTAACGGTCAAACACCGTCTCGACCCGACGTAGCGCAACCTTGGTGTCCCAGATCAACAGCAGAGTCTTGCCTTGTCCCAGGTGTTTTCTCTTGATGCGTTGGCCCTGTAGCGATGCCCAGGCCACGACAGCAATGGAGATTACACCGATCAGAGCGGCTGCACTGTCGAGAAATATCAGCGCTTTTTCGATCTGGTGAGTCAGCATGACGCCATAGAAATACGTCGCTGAAAGCAGCACCAATGCTGCGATGGCACACCAGAAACCAGGAGCATAAGGGTTTTTCATTATTGGAATCCCCATGACCAGTGACGCATTGACCTCGCTGGCTCCGTTTCTGGCAGAGCCTTCGACATTCAAAGCATAGCAATGGCCACGGGGTTTGCCGGTGGCGGTCGCACATTCAGGTGATCATCCGATTACCGGCCCTGAAACGACAAAACCCCTGTCTACGTCAGCAGACAGGGGTTCTGGGAATTCAATCTTGACGATGACCTACTCTCACATGGGGAAACCCCACACTACCATCGGCGATGCATCGTTTCACTTCTGAGTTCGGGATGGGATCAGGTGGTTCCAACGCTCTATGGTCGTCAAGAAATTCTGTAACCAGCCCGTTCAACAGTAACGTGCCGGTAAAATCAGTAACTTCTACTAAAAACAAAACCCCTACCTGCATCAGCAGATAGGGGTTTCGGAATTTAATCTTGACGATGACCTACTCTCACATGGGGAAACCCCACACTACCATCGGCGATGCATCGTTTCACTTCTGAGTTCGGGATGGGATCAGGTGGTTCCAACGCTCTATGGTCGTCAAGAAATTCGGTAGCCGGCGCGTGCCATACGGTCACGTTCCAGCGAATGGGCATGCGATAGTTTGTGTGTGCCTTACGAACAAGTCCGAACTTTCGGTTCGTTTCGTCTTCACAACACCGCAATCTGGTCTCTATCGAGACCCAAATTGCTTGGGTGTTATATGGTCAAGCCTCACGGGCAATTAGTACAGGTTAGCTCAACGCCTCACAGCGCTTACACACCCTGCCTATCAACGTCGTAGTCTTCGACGGCCCTTCAGGGAGCTCAAGGCTCCAGTGAGATCTCATCTTGAGGCAA